>CAJTPT010000033.1 GCA_910578545.1 uncultured Christensenella sp. | reverse complement strand
CGCCGCAATCGCCTCGACGAAACAACCAAACAAACAGCCCGCCGAACGAACGGTGTAGGCGGTCGCCGCTGAACCGCTTGGCGATCCGCCCACACACCCGTTCTTCGTTTCGGCTTCGTATGCTGTTTGTTAATTGCTTTTTCGCATCTGCGCAATTACCGAGCGACTCACATTGCCCATATACAATCCTTCGTCCCAGCACTTGAAATCGTCGAACAGTAACAGCTTCTTATCTTCTTGACCGTAAGGACACACAATGTCATCGTCCATTATGTCGGAGATAAAGTATTGGTAAAGACCTTTGCTGTAAACAATTCTCTCGCCTGTCTTTTCTATGTACTTCATAAGATACGCTATTGCATTGCCGAGCTTGTTATCGTAATCGTCTATAATCTTGAAATCATTTCTACCGAAGCGTGCATTGAAATATTCGGACTGTAATATCTCCTGCATTTTCCGCGCGGTCGTACTGAAATCGCGTTTTATTTTCAATTCGCCCGGAATAGTTCCGTCGGGGATCTCAAACAGTCCGTGAAAGTGTAGTCGCAACTTTTCGGGCGAACGTTCCCATACACCCATGTATTTCCACGCTTTTCGTGACGC
>CAJTPT010000032.1 GCA_910578545.1 uncultured Christensenella sp. | reverse complement strand
GAAATATCAAAACGTACTTTTAAAAATGCGTAATGCTTTGGAAAAAGAAGGCTGTTAAAATGAAACGAAACATAGAAAAAGAACTTAAAAAGGAATCAGATCGGTTTTCGCCCGATCCGATAGATAAAATCAAAACTGCGGCCCGGGCAGAAAACTTGTTGCCTTACGATATCGAACAAAATTCGGAAGTATCTACGCAGGGCAATACGGCTGTAATTGCAAAAAACAAGCGCAAAACGATTTGGCTGTTTACCGCGTTTGCGTCGGTTGTAGTCTGTTTGATTTTAATTTTGTCATTTACGTTACCTTTCGGAAGGAATAAACCGTTTAATCCCACACGTTTAAATCTTTCGACAGAAGACATTTACGGAATGGGCGCGGTATCCAGCGTGAGGTTGTTGGGAAGCAGCATGCCCGCAAGCGCTGTAAAATCTTTATCTGCGGTTAATGCTATCGCTTATACAGCCAACGACAAATCGGAAGATGAAGCTAAACGGCAAGCGGAAAGATTTAACGAATACTTTACCGCACTCGATATTTTTTTCGGCGAAGAAATAGTATCGACTGCTACCGGAAAAAACATTGACAGTCGCTATCCTTACGATACAAAAATGACGATAACGGGGAAAGATTTGAACGGGAAAACTATTTCCTATTTGATGTATTATACCGAAACGCTTGTAAAAACAGATACCGACACCGAAGACGAAGAAT
>CAJTPT010000031.1 GCA_910578545.1 uncultured Christensenella sp. | reverse complement strand
CCGGTTAAGACGGTAAGCACCAAAGCGAACAACAAAATTTTTAAGCCGCAGTCCGCAACGACCGCGCAAAGGAGCAGACTATGAACAAAAACGCAGTTATTTATGCCCGCTATTCCTCGCAAGGACAGAATGAGCAAAGTATCGAGGGGCAAATACGCATTTGCACCGAGTACGCCGAAAGTCAAGGCTACACCGTTTTGAAAGCCTATAAAGATAAAGCGCGTTCGGGAACGAACGACCACCGACCCGACTTTCAGAAAATGATTGCCGACGCGGACAGCGGCGCGTTCCAGCAAATCATAGTTTACAAGTTTGACCGTTTCGCCCGCAACCGCGTGGACAGCATAATGTATAAGGCGCAGTTGAAAAAGCGGTACGGCATACGGGTTGTTTAGGCAACCGAACCCGTAAGCAATGACGAGGGCGGCGAGTTCTACGAAATGTTTTTGGAATGGAACGACGAAAAGTATTCGCAACGCCTTTCCAAGCGCGTACACGACGGACTTGACACGAGCGTTAAAAACGGAACGTATTGCGGCGGGCATCTCATTTACGGGTATAAACTCATTGACACCGACAAGCGCGGCAATAAGGGCATTATACACCGCGTTGCCATAGACGAGGAACAAGCCGCAGTAGTTCGCTACATATTCACGGAATACGCGCACGGAACGCCGAAAAAGGAAATCGCGGACGAGTTGAACAAACGGCACGTTCTTTACAAGGGCAAGCCGTTTACATATCGCACGTTTGAAAACTGGTTATCTAACCGCAAATATACGGGCGACTGTATGCACGGAAAGAGAGTTTGCACTAATACATACCCCGCTATTATAGACAAAGCCACCTTT
>CAJTPT010000030.1 GCA_910578545.1 uncultured Christensenella sp. | reverse complement strand
CCAGCAGCGAGGCCGCAGAAATGGCTGCTAAGATGGGCATACAGTTTGATGCCGCCGCAATACAGGCCGCTGGCGGTTTTCAAAATTTCCTAACCCAGTTAGACGGTAGCGTTAAGGCATACGCACAGGCTAACGGCGTGCTGGAGCAGGAGATATATAGCAAACTGTTTGGCAGTGCCGAGGCTATCCGCGCACTGATACCTTTGCAGGGCGAGTTAGCAGACAAGTTTACGGCCAACGTCGCCAACATGGTAAACAGTGCCGGTACGATGGATGCCGCCTACGCCGACATGAGCAGCCATGGCGAGGCTGTAAACCAAATGCTGCGTAATCAATGGGCCGCCGTGATAGATGTTATTTCGGGGGTCACATCTGCCGCACAGCCGTATATCAATTTTACCGCCGGACTACTTAGCACTGGGTCAAGTGCGGCGATACTTATTACCACGTTTAAGCAGCTCAACGCACAGCAGACATTAGTAGCCACACGCGCTAAACTTGCAAGCGTAGCGATGGTTACTTTAGGACTGCGCGGTAAATCTGCCGCCGCTGTGGTGCGTGTTTTCAGTTCCGCTATGAAAGGAGGCGTGTACAGTGCCACGGCTCTAAAAATCGCACTACGCGGTTTGTTAATCGCTACCGGTATCGGTGCGGCTATCGCGGCGGTTACTACCATTATCGAGTTTTTCGTAAATGCCGCCGACGATGCTACCGAGAGTGTCGAGAAGTTGGACGACGCGACCGACGACTATACCCAGGCCGCTGCCGCTGCCAAAGTGCAGATAGACCGGGATGTTAAAGCATTGGGCGACCTCATTAAAGCCAAAAAGAATACAAAGGAGGCTGTACAACGTCTAAACGAAACATACGGCGAACTTTTCGGCGCACATAAGACCGCCGAAGAATGGTATAAAATACTTACAGAAAAAAGCCAGCTGTATATAAAGCAGATTGGCTACGAAGCACAGGCTAAGCAGTTAGCCGCAAAAATCGCCGAGGCTTCGATTAACAAAGAACTGGCGGCCGAGCGTAAAGCCGAATTAGAGCGATCCGGAAAGCATAAGAAAACGGTTTCTAAAGTAACCCCCGGTCAATTATCTTTGGGGGCAGGTAAAGAGAGTGATGAGGACGAAACAGAGGAATACAAACAGGCAAAAAAGGACATGGCCGATGCTTCCGCAACCGAGGCAGAATTACAAAAGCGGTTAGATGTCATTACCAAAAAGACCGGCGAGGTTAGCGCGGAAATAAACCGTGGGCTGGCTGGTGCTAATTCCGAGGTTAAGGTTAGTGAAATGACATGGCAACAGCTAACCGACGCTATCGACAAAACCGAAAAGAGCCTAAAAAATACAACCGATACCACCGAGATTAAGCGGTTACGCGCCTA
>CAJTPT010000029.1 GCA_910578545.1 uncultured Christensenella sp. | reverse complement strand
CCGTACAGTATCCGCACTGCGTCGCTCACGTACGAACTGTTTGTTGCGCTTATCGCTTTTACCGTTATGCTGTACGCCTTACCGTCCTGCCAGTCCAACGTCTCGAGGTTGAGCCTGTTCTCGGTTACCGTCTGCGTCTTTCCGTCTATCGTCACTTCGTACGACGTTGCGTTCTCTACTTTATCCCAGCTGATCTCTTGACCTATTACGCCGATGTTTTCGGGCATGGCGAGCCGATCGTTCCTGTACCTATGCTCGCTTCCCGCCACGCTGTTATACCCGTGCGCTTTTGCGTACACGCTAACCTTTACCTCGCCCGTGTACTTCCTTACGTCGTAGCTGTTTTCCGTTATCTCTATTCCTTTTCCGTCGTTTATTTGTACGACGTACTTTTCCGCGTGCTCTACCTTTTCCCAACTTAGTATCCCGTCGTTATTTACCTTGTACCCAGTTACGCCGTTTAAGTGCGCTTCGTGGTTGTATTCTCTTCCGGTCGACATTGCGTATCCGTCCGCTTTTGCGTACACCGTAAACGTTATGCCGTCCTTTTGCATTTCGCAGTTCCCGAAGTCGTATTCCGGCTCGCTCCCTATTTCCATCATCGTATGCTTATGCGTAGGGTCGCCGCACTCTATGCTTATTACGTAACTTTGTGCGTTCTCTACCTTCGCAAAGCTCAACACGCTGTTGTTCTTTACTTCAAACCCGCTTACCTGGTCGAGCGCTTTATTCTTGTAGTACACGCTATACGCTTTGTCGCCTACTTTAAGCGTTATTACGTAATCTCCGGCCGGCGCTGCTTTAAAGTCTATTTCCTTTTCCGCCGCCGCCGTTGTTCCGTATGTATTTTCAGTTACACCGTAGCCCTCGGGGCCTTCCACCTTTAACGTTACCGCTACGTCCTGCCTGTCCCAGCTTATACCTTTTTCCCCCACGTATACGTTAGGCGTTTTTTCACCGTTCTTTTCCCATACCGCGTACAGCGTTATATCCGTCTTGATTACCGTTTCGCTTTCCCACTTGTACGAAAGCTTTGCTCTTTCGTCGTACTGGCTTATCCACCACCCCTTGAACGTATATCCGCTCTGACTCGGGCTTTCCACGTCGTACAGTCTGTTATTTACCGTCTGCACGCTTTTAGGTGTTTCGCCTTTATACTCTTCACCCATGTCAAAGCTGACGGTCCGATCGTTTTCCGTCGGCAACGCCCATTTCGCGTACAGCGTTATATTACCCGTTACCTTGCTCGTGCCGAACACGAATTCCTTCGTGCACCCCTCGTCGGTATACCAACCCACAAACCCGTGTCCTGCGTACTTCGGGTCGGTCGGTTTTTCTATGCTTCGCCCGTTTATTGCTTTTACGGCTTCCACCGCGCTTCCGCCGTTGCTCTCGAAGCTTACCGTATATTCCGTCTTGCGTATGAGCGTCATCGCTTGGTTATTGTACGTCATTTCCACTCGGTCGTTTTCGTACTTCGCCGCCGTGCTCACGCCCTTTAACGTTATTACAAGCTTCGTTCCGTTCAGGCTATA
>CAJTPT010000028.1:266-1692 GCA_910578545.1 uncultured Christensenella sp. | reverse complement strand
CAGCGGCTTTATGAACGGCAATAGCAACGCCGTGGTTATTACGTTGAAAAACACGTGGAACAGCGCGACCTGCATTTGCGGATTGCCGGGCATCATTTGCTCAAGCAACCACACCGCGCCGTCGCGGAATATCCATATAAATACGGTGAATACTATCGTACCTATAAAGTTAAACAGCAGATGTATTACCGCCGTTCGCTTGGCATTGGTGCTGGCTCCGATAGACGCCAGAATAGCCGTGATACACGTGCCGATGTTAGTTCCGAGCATTACAAACAGCGCGCTGCTCATACTGATAATCGGATCGCCGCCCGCAACCGGCGCAGCCATTGTAACCACGATTGCCGTCATTGCGGCGGACGATTGAAACAACGCGGTAAAAATCATGCCGATAAGAATGAGCAGTAACGGGAAATTTACAACCCTTAATAAGCTTTGAACGCCGTTCGCCATAGTCGGATTATCGAATGCTCCGCTCATAAGCGACAAGCTGACAAACATCAAACCGATACCTATGATAGCCGAGCCGATTCGCTTTGCTTTATCATGCTTGGCAAACATATTAATCATTATGCCTATAAATGTAAGCAAAGCCAATATATCGGTTATCTTAAATCCCGAATCGAACCCCGATAAACCTATAATAATGCCGGTGAAAGTAGTGCCTATGTTGGCGCCCATGATTATCGCCGTAGCTTGAAACAACGTCATAAGCCCCGCGTTGACAAAACCTATGACCATAACCGTAGTTGCGGATGACGAATTGACGATCATTGTTGCCAAGGCGCCGACTCCTACCCCCGCGAATCGGTTGTTGCTTATTTTGCCGAACAGCTTGCGCATACCGCCGCCCGCGCTCCGCTCCAAACCGTCGCTCAGCATTTTCATGCCTGCCATGAATACGCCGAGTCCTGCTATCAGAGATATAATGCTTAAGAAAACGTCCAAATAAATATGTTCCCTTGTATTTTTTCCCATTATACGACATTTTCGCCGTTTTGTCAACAAACGAATGATATATACGCAACATAAAGCGTCGCGCTTCGCTTTACGGCGCATAACGGAAGTTTATCGCGCAAAGCATTGCTTTATCGGTCGCAATGTGATATAATTATGAATAAAACTTTGAACAAGCATAAGGAAAATATGAACGATTCCATAAAAAACGGTTTATTGCTATTCGCCAAACTGACGGTGTGCGCGCTTATATCGTTCGCCGCCTCCACGTCGGCTTTTTTTATCGGCGGAACTAAAGAAGTCTGGAACATCGTGCTTATAATCTCTTGCGTTGTTTTGGCGGTAATAATGATCGCGAACGTCGTCGGCACGGTGATTTTCAAACGATTGAGCGAAAAAATAAAAACGAAGCAAGCTCACGAATTTGCCGAAGGAATAATGAAAAAGATACAAGCCGATTATGACAAGG
>CAJTPT010000028.1:0-239 GCA_910578545.1 uncultured Christensenella sp. | reverse complement strand
TTTTTACGTGTTGTTTATGATAGCGCTTGTTATGCTCACAGTCTGCGCGCTTGCCGAAATTTTTTACGGCAAACTCGATCTGTACATAATAATTACGATCGCGGGCGCGCTGCCGTTATATCCGTTTATCAACGTGTTTTTCCATGTAGTGAAAAAGCCGATCGACATGCCGCCCGCACCGCTCGAGCTTTTCCCTTCCGCATATCCGCTGCTGTACGATACCGCGCATGACGCGGCAA
>CAJTPT010000027.1 GCA_910578545.1 uncultured Christensenella sp. | reverse complement strand
CGTCAAACGTTGTAAATGTCAATGTGCGGTAAAAACCTTCATTGTCGGAGCGGTGCGACCGTTCGACCTTTCCGTTATGTCGTGGCGTGTACGCCCTTATAAGTTGATGTTTGACACCGAGTTTGTTTAACAACTTGTCGACGATATGTACTTTGCCTTCGCCTGTGCCGCGCGGGTTTGTAAACTCGGTGCCGTTGTCGGTTTGTATGATTTGCGGCACATACCCGAAGTACACAATCGCACGCTTGATAAAGTCGACGGTCGAGTACCCGCTATGCTCTTTGTAGGGGTATAAAAACCGCTCCCGCGTCGCCTCGTCAATCATTGTATATTGATAGCACCACTCGTCGGGGTATTCCCCTTTGTTGCATTGACGCGGCACAAACTTTACATCAAGTTGCATTTTGACACCAAACATCAACGGCGTGTCATACGGCTTTGCGATGTACTTTTCGTGTTGTTCGGTCGGGCGTAACCCGTTTTTTACAACAAACCGATAAAACCCAAAATATGTGCGCGAGTACCCGTATCGCGTCCGCAATTCACCCAACGCCTCCGCATAACTTATGTCGGGGCGTTCGGTCAATAATTCGACGATGTGCGCCCGCTCGTCGTCCGTGTGTGACATCGGGTGCGGCGTATGCGGGCGGCTTGACTTGTTTTGTAAACTGTCAAGCGTGCCGTCATATTGCCGCCGCCACCGATACAATGATTGTATTGTGCATTTGAATTTGTACGCGACAAGGTCAATGTCTTGTTTGTCGTCAAGCCACGCCGCAAGTGCTTTTTTCTTTTCGCGTGCGCTGTATTTTTTGCCCTTCATATTTTGCCTCCGTATTTCCTGTTATAGCAAAAGCGGGCGACCCGAAAGGGCGACCCGCTTTTGTCCTTTACTGCTCTTTGAATTTTGACACCGCCCACCGTATAAAGTCGGCGCGGCTCATACCGCTTTGTTTAATGATTGCGTCAATTTCGGCGATTTCGGCGGGCTTAAATGATGTACCCCATTTTTGTAATTCGCCTTTGTGTGCGTCCCGATACTTTTTATCGGCGGCGCGCTGTGCCGCACTTCTTGCCATATCTTATACCCCCCTCTTAAAACAAATTGCTTTCGGCAATATACTTTTTTAATGCGGCGAACGTCGGGCAATCTGCTTTCGGCACGTTATAAGACGCGGTCACGCGCCCCGCACTTGTCGATACCGTCCACGACGCTTTGTTCTCTTTTGCCGTGTAAATCTTGCCATTTTTTTCGATTTCCATATAATACCTCCGATTTTTAGATTGTCGCGGGTTGACAACCCGCCGCCCGATATGTTACAATAGGTCTTACGAAGGGACGGTTGCGCCCGTCCCCTCTGCCTATCGACGATTTTATTTATCGTCTTTGGTGGTCGCCTTGCAAGGCTTTTGCTTTTTAAGCGTTACAACAACTTTTACACTCTCGACCGTGTCGTTGTTTTCAATCGCTTTTGCAATTTCTTGCAAGGCTTTTTTGATGTCGTCCATGTTCTCACCTCCTTTATCTTTTGTAATTATATTATATCACTACCCCGTGATATTGTCAACTATTTATCGCACATTTTTTAATAAATTTTAATATTTTTTATTACATTTTGCCCGCCTTCGTGTACCACGTTATTGACAAGCGACGGCGGTTTTTTGTATAATAAAACCACTATAAACAAGGGAGTGTAAGTATATGAAGTGGTTTTATAATTTGCGTCGCCTGTATCGCAATATTATTGCGGGCGCGTT
>CAJTPT010000026.1:234-1800 GCA_910578545.1 uncultured Christensenella sp. | reverse complement strand
TATGTTTGGTGTGCCTGTCGAGAAACACGGCCCTAACGCCCACCTACGCCAAAAAGGTAAAATTTCCGTACTGGCATTAGGCTACGGCGGTGGAGTTCCGGCACTGGAGGCGATGGGCGGCTCAAAATTAGGACTGACGGAAAGAGAAGAAAAGGAAACCGTGCGCCAATGGCGAGAGGCTAACCCCCATATAGTGCGTTTTTGGGCTATCGTCGAAAAAGCCGCATTTACCGCTATCAAAACCGGCAATACGGTAACAATCCACCGGGGTATAACCGTCGGCTACCGCTGGGGTATGCTACTTATTACCCTGCCGTCCGGACGGACTATTTGCTACCCACGCGCCAAAGTAAGCATAGAATATGATGACGGCTGGCGCGGCGATCACGAAATTATCGAGTATGAGGGACTAAACCAAGTTACGAAAAAATGGGAAACCCTACGCACATACGGCGGTAAATTAACCGAGAATATCGTACAGGCTACCGCACGCGACATACTGGGTGTAGTCATGCTTCGCGCTCGACGCGATAAGCTGCCTATCGTATTCCATGTGCATGACGAGATTATAGCTGAAACGCCCATAGACCGACCGCTGGCCGACGTGGAGGCATTATTTAGCGATCCGATAGACTGGTGCCGCGATCTGCCCCTAAAAGGCGCCGGATATAGTACGCCGTACTACCTCAAAGATTAGCAAACGCCACAAAACGCAAATAAACGCCCATACGCGCACAGAGATAACAAACATAGTAAAACTATCACCCAAGCGTCAAAACGCGCTTAAATCGAAAATTCACTAAAATTTTAACATTTGTAAACAATATGACAACCGAAGAAAAAGACCGTTTGGAAATCGTAAAAGAGGTGTGCAGCTTACAAGACTGCACCCTGCAAGAAATCTACAACTTTATCAAGACTGGCAAAGCCAGCACCGACGTAGTATTAGACACCACACCGGCCGACGGCGTGTATTTGGTAATGCGTGATGGACTTTGCGACAAGTTCACCGGCACTAACCTTATACTCGACTGCGATAACCCGGTTATCGGTATCGGCATAAAGCAGGGCAACCGTGACGTTATCGTCGCACTCAAAGACGTAGCCGACGGCGACGACGTGACACTAACCACACGCGAGGACACCACCGACTACGACGGCTATATACCGGAACACATCGACGCGGTAGCCGACTGGAACGGCGAAGCCAATACCGCCCACCTGCGCGAAATCGGGTTAAATCCGGCTATCGCACTCAACGACGGCAAGTATATACCCAGTGTCGGCGAAATGTACCTAATCTATACGCACCTGCGCGAGATTAACGCCGCCCTGCGGCACATCGGCGGCATGGAAATAGCCGACGAATGGTATTTAACCAGTACAGAGAACAGCGCGGCTTACGCATGGCTTCTGAACCTCAGCAACGGCCACCTCTACGACGGGTACGCTAAGGCCAGCTCCAAGGGCAGAGTGCGCCCGGTCTCAGCATTTATTAGTTAATAGTAAATTAGTAGTGGTGCGATAAAAATCCAACCACTGCGATTAATATATTAGTATTTAGTC
>CAJTPT010000026.1:0-224 GCA_910578545.1 uncultured Christensenella sp. | reverse complement strand
TTCAGCATTTAATTTCAGCCGTTAAACTTTATTCTTTAACACTTTGCCCGGCGAAAGCCGGGCAATTAACCCCGATCCGATAAAATGACAAACGAAATAGTAGATATAAAATATATCTCGACCTCTACCCAGTCATGCGTAAAGCACCTGCGTTTAAAATCGCGTGTCGCCGAAAAGGTACACCCGAATAACGGCGAAACCTATCTATTTGCACCGATGCTTTA
>CAJTPT010000025.1 GCA_910578545.1 uncultured Christensenella sp. | reverse complement strand
GTGGGCTTTGCCTTTCACAATCAAATCCCACTTGAACAGCGCAAGGATTGGTATATATCATACGATTTTCATATTCTCAACGACGGCCACCCAATTCTCATTAACCATAAACTGACCTCCCTTGCCCTGACTTCCGACGGCAGGATTTGGCTTGCCCTCTGCGTCGTGTCTGCCTCCACCCACACTACGCCCGGACATATCGAAATGCACCATGTCGGCACCCCCGACTATTTCGCATTTAATCCCGTCACCCGTCGGTGGGATAAGAAAGCTATGCCGAACCTTACCGAGGGGGAGAAGTCGGTGCTTACACTTTCAATACAAGGCTATACAATGTCGGAGATTGCCGACCGCATCTGCCTCTCGCCCGACACCGTCAAGAAATACCGTCAGCGCATTTTTGAAAAACTCGGTGTGCGCAACATATCCGAGGCTATCGCGGCTGCCACCAACAACAAGCTACTCTAAATTTTTCGATAGATAGAAGCGCGGAAAGTGCTTCACATCGCGCCCAACTGCGATATTAGCCAATATCCGGGCGCAGATACAGGCTGCTGTTTGCTGCGCCTTTGCGGATTGTTCGCCCTGCTCAATCCTCGGCAATACCACGCGCAACCAGTCGCTGTTGTCAATATTCCAAAACGCGCAATACCCCGACATATACTTAGCGGCACACAGGCGCACGTCGCCCTTTGCCTCTAATTCAACCTTATCATCGGGCTGCACAACCATAGCCGCGCCTCCCTCGATAAAATCAAACGGATATACGACCGGCAATTTACCGCCCAACCGGGCCGATATTCCGTTCATCTCCAAATCGACCGCAATATCGGCAGACCCTGTCGGAGCTTCCACATATATAATATTGTGGAACCCGACTTTTAGCAAAGCCGTATTGATAGCGTCTGCAAAATCACCTTTGCCGACTATCATTATCCGGCAGCTTTCAATCTTATTCTTTTCTTCGCTTGTCATATCATTTTTTATCTGATGCAATTATCTAATCGCGCGTGGAAATTCAGCGCATGTCGGTTGAAAGCCGGTGCGCGGTGCCAAAGGCAGAATTATCCACCGCAAAATTAGAGAAAGCCCCAAGCCTGTACCATACCCAAAAGTGTATATTTTCGTCTGCACGTGCAAACGTACACTTTTGGGTATGGCAGAAGAAAATATGGTGGCTTAACTTTGCATCAGTAAATTAAAACAGTACAGTTATGAAAAAATTCATCTTAATTGCGATAGCCCTGTTGCCTCTTTTAGCAATGGCGCAATCCGAGAAACAATTACAGGAAGTAACCGTGGTTGCCTCCCGTACCACGAACAATGCCGAGGGTTACACCACCAATCTGCGCGGAACGAATATTGCCAAAGGCAAGCCAACTGCCGATGTGCTCGGTTTTCTGCCGAATATCTCGCGCGAAAACGGCAACTTCAAAATCAACGGTCTTGCCGTAAGCGAGATTTATGTGGACGGAGTGAAACTCTCCGACATTTCGGAACTCAACAACATTCCCGGAGAAATGATTGACAAAGTGCAGGTAAAATATCTTGCCGGAAGCGATCAAAACGCAGCTTTAAGCGGTGGCACAATTATGATAACGCTGCGTCGCCCACCCGAAGGGGGATACTACGGAAATGTTACCCTCAATGCCGACTGGTACCGCTCATGCGGTTTTGGCAATGAAGGTGTGAGCGGACTTTTCAACTACCGCTATAAAAACCTCAGTATATACGACAACCTATATATAGGTGCCGATAAGTTGGAGGAAAATTCGGAACAATGGTTAATCGGTCCAGACTTGAACACCGTGATT
>CAJTPT010000024.1 GCA_910578545.1 uncultured Christensenella sp. | reverse complement strand
GGCATATTCTCAACACTTTATTTATCAAACAAAAAATGATATAATTAAAGCAAGGTGATATTATGAAAGGTACGGTTTTTATTTTAGAAGACGATACAAGCATTTGCGGACTAATCAAGGTCGCATTAGAGATGAACGGCTTGGATTTCAAGGCGTTTTCAACCTTGAAATCTTTTACCGCCGCACTTTTGGGCGAACAGCCGGACGTTGCATTGCTTGATATAATGTTACCCGACGGAAGCGGTTTAGACGCTCTGCGTTTTATCAAAGAGAAATTTCCTGCCGTAAGCTGTATTATGCTCTCCGCACTATCAAAGGAAGAAGATAAGGTAAACGGTTTGAATATGGGCGCGGACGATTATATAGCAAAGCCCTTTTCCGTATTGGAACTTACGGCAAGAGTAAACGCAAGATTGCGCGGAAAACAGCGACAAAGCGTTTTGTCGGTTGGTAATGTTACGCTGAACTCTGAAACTTTCGTCTGCGAAATCGACGGCAAAGAAGTATCGCTCAACCATAAAGAATTTGAGCTGTTAAAATATTTTATGGAAAATCACGGTAGAGTTTTATCCCGTGAAAAACTTTTAACCGAGGTTTGGGGGTACGACGTAGGCGAAACGCGAACGCTCGACAATCACGTTGCCCGTCTTCGCAAGCTCGGCGTAAAGATTGAAACGATATTCGGTGTGGGGTACAAATTATGAAATGGCGCATTTGGATTTTATCGCTTGGAATTACGTTTGCCTGTCTTTTTGTCTTTTCTTTTGCGGCAACGCAAGTTTATTATAAATCGTCCATAGACGACAGCAAAGAATATTTGCGCGTTTATATGAACAGCTTTGATGAAACTTTGAATTTGGACGATTTGAACGAACAAAACGCCGCCGCCTTTTCGGAAAAATTGAACGGCGCAAGGGTTACGTTTATGGACGCGCAGGGTAACGTACTTGCCGACAGTATTGCCGAAGACGATTTGGAAAACCATTCAGACAGATCGGAAATAAAAGACGCTATTTTCGACGGAGAAGGCTTTGCCGTGCGCGGCAGTTCTACGCTCGGTAAAAATATGGTGTACTTTTGCAAAAACTTCGACGGACAATTTTTAGTGCGGATTGCTATATTCACCGATACCGATTGGAGTATTTTTGCAAAATCATTGCCTATTCTCCTATATTTCTTCATCTTGTGTATAGTATTGTGCGCCGTTATAGCCTTTGTATCAACGCACTTTATCTTAACGCCCGTAAAAAAACTTGCAAGCGATGCCGCGAACAATCCGCAGGTTACAAGCAAGTATTCCGAACTCAAACCCGTAGCCGATATTCTCAACGAGCGCAACCGCAATATTCAAAGACAAATGAGCGAGATACAATCGGAAAAAGAGCTTGTGGAAAAAGCGCGTGTTTCAAAAGACGAATTTATATCTAACGTAACGCATGAGATGAATACGCCGCTCACATCTATTCACGGCTATACTGAACTGTTGCAGGCGGGTGGTATGACCGAAAGCCAAACAAAAACGGCGTATAAAACAATACTCACGCAGAGCGAACGCCTTACAAATTTGATTGCTTGTATCATCAATTACAGCGAAATCGACAATGACGATTTACCCCCTTACGAAGTGGACTTTTCCGCGCTTGCAAAAGAAACGATTGCCGCATTGAAACCCGAAGCTGACAAAAGGAATATTGCGATAATAGAAAAAATAGACGATAACGTAATCGTAATGAGCAGACACGAACGATTAAGCGAAATCTTCGGAAATCTCGTGCGAAACGCCATTAAATACAATAAGGACGGCGGCAGTATAACGGTTACGCTTAACTATCAAGGCTTGACTGTTGAAGATACGGGAATAGGCATTGCGGAAGAAAATATGAGCAAGGTATTTTC
>CAJTPT010000023.1 GCA_910578545.1 uncultured Christensenella sp. | reverse complement strand
ATGGCCGCCGACATACTGCCGTGGCTGGCTATCGTGAAAGCATGGGCCGCCAGCATGGAGGACTACGCACTACAGCAAGCGTTAGCCGGTGTAGCCTATCCCGGCTATAAGTTAGTCGAAGGACGGAGTAACCGCAAAATTACCGACGACAAAGCAGTTATCGCCCTATTATCCAAAGAGGGCTACGACGAAAGCGAGTTTATGAAACCTGCCGTATTATGCGGCATAGGCGACCTTGAAAAGCTGGTAGGCAAAAAGCGTTTAGCCTCACTGTGCGCAGACTACATAACCAAGCCGCAGGGTAAACCGACGCTGACAACGGCCGACGATAAACGCCCGGCGTATAATTCCGCTTCCGACGATTTTAACGACATCGAAGTATAACCAACCAATTAAATAACAGAAATTATGATTACCCCTAAAGTAATTGACAACAAAGTAATTTTCGGCCCATGCCGACTAAGCTACACCCATGTGTTTAGCAAGTACAACCCGGACGGCGACGACAAAAACGCCAAGTACATGACTAACGTACTGATTCCGGCCACTGAAAAGGAAACCATCGACGCGATCAAAAAGGCAATCGCAGCGGCTAAGGCTTCCGGTATCGTATCGAAATGGGGCGGCAAAGAGCCTAATAAGCTGGATATGCCGCTGCGCGACGGCGACGACAAAGACGACGAAGTATATGCAGGTATGCTATATGTCAATGCCAAAAGCAATACGCGCCCCGGTATCGTTAACCGCGATAAATCGCCCATCGTTGACGAAGAAGAAATCTACAGCGGCGTGTGGGCCATCGTATCGGTTACTTTTTACCCCTACGACACTAACGGTAATCGCGGCGTAGCGTGCGGCCTCAACAACATTATGAAGTTTAAGGACGACGAAAAGCTGGGCGGCCGAACTTCCGCAGAAAACGACTTTGCCGACATCGACGGCGAAGATGATGAGGATCTCTAAACCTCAAACCACAAAACGAAATACCCCTACCGGCGCAATACCGGGGGGGGGTAATTCTAAAAACAAATAAGATGGTAATTAACAAAATAATCCTTTTCCTTATCGCTATGGTGTGCCGAGTGCTGGATATAGTATTTTGCATAGCAAATATACCTGTATCGCTGGCGTATGAAGCACTCGACGCTATGAGCCGGAAAGCCGACAGCATAAGTGAAAATATCATGGATGAAATAAAAAGATACTAACCATGCGCGAGTTAGGCATAGACATAGAAACGTACAGCAGCCGCGATTTGGCTAAATGCGGAGTGTATAAGTACGTCGAGGCCCCGGACTTTGCGGTATTGCTATTTGCTTACAGCGTCGATAACGCCCCGGCTATATGCGTTGACTTCGCGCAGGGCGAGGACCTACCCGATGAAATCCTAAACGCTATTACAGACCCTACCGTAACAAAAACCGCATGGAACGCAGCATTTGAACGCATCTGCCTTAGTAAGCATTTCGGACTTAGCCGACCGTTTGACCCGGCGCAGTGGAAATGTACGATGGTACGCGCCGCCCGAATGGGTTTGCCGCTGGCACTGGGACAATGTGGCGAGGTGCTAAAATTGGCTGACGGCAAAATGGCCGAGGGTAAAACACTAATACGTTTTTTCTCTATGCCGGGACGTAACGGAGTGCGACACCTACCGAGTGCCGCGCCGGATCGCTGGGAAACATTTAAAAAATACTGTGCGCGTGACGTAGATGTAGAACAGGCCCTATTAGCCAAGTTACGCCGACTGGAGCCAGCCCCATTTGACGAGGAACTATATATAGCCGATCAAGAGATTAACGACCGTGGCGTACTAATAGACCGCGAACTGGTGGACGCTGCCGCACGCTTCGACACGGAATATAAGGCCGAACTACTAAAGGAAGCGCAGGAGTTAACCGGCATGGAAAACCCTAATAGCGCATCCCAAATAAAGGAATATTTGAAGCGTGAAACCGGGGTAATGTACGCCAGTATCAATAAAAAGAATATCGA
>CAJTPT010000022.1 GCA_910578545.1 uncultured Christensenella sp. | reverse complement strand
TAAATAAACCATGCCCGGACAACACGCATTATTATCGCCGTCGGCGGCTCATAGGTGGATGAATTGCACCGCCGCCCCACGGCTGGAGGCTACCGCGCCCGACAATGATAGCAGCTACGCCCAAGAGGGTACGTTAGCGCACGCATACTGCGCTAAAAAGTTGAAATCGTTTATGGGGCTTGACACCGCCGCCGAAGAAAAGGAGATAGCGCAATTAAACGCCCAGTACCACACCGGCGAAATGGACGAGTACACCGACACATACAAAACTATCGTGCTGGAAAAGTTCAACGTCGCCCGGACTGTGACAAAAGACGCGCAGCTACTTATCGAAACCCGGTTAGACTTTTCCGAATATGTGCCGGAAGCCTTTGGAACGTCGGACGCAACCATTATCGCCGACGGCTTAATGGAAGTAATCGACTTTAAGTATGGCAAAGGTGTGCGCGTGTCGGCTGTCGATAACGAGCAGATGAAAATCTACGCACTGGGCGCATACCTTAAACACAGTTTTGAGTATCGCATAGACCGTGTGCGCATGACTATCGTACAGCCGCGTATCGACAATCTAAGCGAGTTTGAAATGTCGGTTACTGACCTACTGAAATGGGCCGACGAGGAACTGCGCCCCAAAGCCGTAGAAGCATTTAGCAAAAACGGCAAGCAGAACCCCGGCGGGTGGTGCCAATTCTGCAAAGTGAAATGCGGATGCAAAACACTGGCAGAAAAGTGTACCGCCGTCGCCCATGACAACCCCGACCCCGGATTACTCACCCCAAAGAAAATGGCCGCCGATATACTGCCGTGGCTGGCTATCATAAAATCGTGGGTGTCGAGTATGGAGGACTACGCACTACAACAGGCGTTAGCCGGTGTAGCCTATCCCGGCTACAAGTTAGTCGAGGGGCGCAGTAACCGTAAAATCACCGACGACAAAGCCGTTATCTCCCTACTTTCCAAAGAGGGTTACGACGAAAGCGAGTACATGAAGCCAGCCGTTTTGTGCGGTATCGGCGACCTTGAAAAGCTGGTAGGCAAAAAGCGGTTATCCGCTATGTGCGCCGACTATATCACCAAGCCGCAGGGCAAACCGACGCTAACCACTGCCGACGACAAACGCCCGGCGTACAACGCCGCAGCGGACGATTTTAACGACATCGAAGTATAACCAATTTAATTAACATCAAACTGTATGATTACCCCAAAAGTAACAGAGAACAAAGTAGTTTTCGGCCCCTGCCGTCTTAGCTACACCCATGTATTTAGCAAATACAACCCCGACGGCGACGACAAAAACGCCAAGTACATGACTAACGTACTTATCCCTGCCGGAGAAAAGGAAACCGTTAACGCCATCAAAAAGGCCATCGAAGCGGCTAAGGCTTCCGGCATCGTAAGCAAGTGGGGCGGCAAAGAGCCTAAAAAACTCAACCTGCCGCTACGCGACGGCGACGACAAAGATGACGAAGTATATGCCGGTATGCTCTACGTCAACGCCAAGTGCAACACGCGCCCTGGCATCGTCAACCGCGATAAATCGCCCATCGTTGACGAGGAAGAAATCTACAGCGGAGTTTGGGCCATAGTATCAGTTACTTTCTACCCCTACGACACAAACGGAAATCGCGGCGTAGCGTGCGGACTCAACAACATAATGAAATTTAAGGACGACGAGAAACTGGGCGGCCGGGTAAGTGCCGAAAGCGACTTTGCAGGCATCGACACCGAGGACGACGAAGACTTATAACAAAAAAAATCACCAACAAAATACCCCTACCGGCTCACTGCCGGGGGGGGGTATATCTAAAACAGTTAAGACAATGAAAGCAAAAAAAATAGTTTACATAATCGGCGCAGTAGTGTGCAGCACACTGGCCATCATATTTCGCACTGCCGCCCTGCCTGTCGCGCTGGCATACGACGCGCTCGACGCAATGGCTAACACCTCTAACGAGGCTACCGACCAACTATTAGAGGGTATCAAAGGCAAAGAATAATGCGCGAGTTAGGCATAGACATAGAAACGTATAGCAGCCGCGATTTGT
>CAJTPT010000021.1 GCA_910578545.1 uncultured Christensenella sp. | reverse complement strand
CAAACAGACCTATGGCAATTTCACCGCCCCGGTAGAAAGTTTTGAGCACGGGGCGAAAACCAGGCATATATTCATAAACGACAACCCGATTAACTACTACTGCTTCGGTAATGCCGTCTTAGATACCGACAAACTGGAAAACTGCAAACCCATTAAACGAAAGCAAACGCAAAAGATAGACGGCGTGATTACCAAACTAATGTGTATGCGTCTATTTATAGATTACGCACGTTAAATAAAGTTAAATACAATCAACACTAATCCACTATAAGAAAACAAGCGAAAAAGAATAAAACAAAGGAATAAAAAGAAAGACAATGCACTGAGAACCAAATTTTTATGTGTCACCAAATATAATTATCTTTGCGCATTAGCAATAATGTGTAATGAACTTTTGGCGGCATATAGTAAACTATTTCAGACGCGAAAACAGTAGCGGCGAGAACCCCAGCGCACCACGCACCGGGGCTACGTCGCTTTTCGTCTATGGCGACCAAACTGCTATGTGCGTCGCTACCGTTTTCCGCTGTGTTAAGTTACTTAGTGAAAGCGTCGCTAACTTACCGCTGCAATACCTCAAACGTAAAGACGGCATTTTTACCGAGACCGATAATGCACGGCTCGACTATCTATTGAACGTGCAGCCGGACAATGCTATTAACGCATTTGATTTTTGGCGGCAAGTAGTACAGGAGTTACTATTAGACGGTAACGCTTACATCGTGCCGGTGTATAATACTGTCAGCATGGAATTAGACCGGCTGGCACTGTGCGAGCGTGGCACAGTCATACACAATACGATACACGACACCTACACAGTGCGCGACCTCAATAACGGCATTAGTGGTGTATATACCGAGGACGAGATTATACACATTAAGGGCCTGACCCTGCGCAATAGCAAAAAGGGCGTTAGCGTGCTGACGTATGCACGGCTTACTATGAATATCGCCGCGACTGGCGACCAAGAAACGCGAAATAGATTTGCCAACGGCGGTAATGTGCGCGGCATTGTGTCAAACGATACCAGCGTGCGCGGATTTGGCGAGTACCAAGACAAACAACTGGAGAAAACAGCCGAGAACTTAGACACCCGATTTCAAGGTGGCGAAAGAATTGTAAGCCTGCCGGGGCAGGTGGATTTCAAGCAAATTTCGCTTAGTTCCACCGATATGCAGTTTTTGGAGAGCCGCAAATTTACCGTAATCGAGATTTGCCGCTTTTTCAGTGTGCCGCCTACGTTTGTGTATGCCGACACCAGTAACAATTATAAGACCGTAGAACAGGCTGACGTAGATTTTTTAAATCATACGCTTAACCCACTACTGCGTAATATCGAGATAGAATTACGCCGTAAACTTATCGCGCCGTCACTATGCCGTAAATACAAATTCAAGTTTGACCGCCGCGAGTTATTCGCGTGTGACCTTAACGGTATGATGAACTACGGCACCAAACTTTTGCAGATTGGCACGACCGTAAACGAGGTGCGCAAGATGAACAATTTGGCATCAGTCGAGGGCGGCGACACGGTAATGGTGTCGGCAAATCTGCGAAGCATTAACGAAATTGGGGCGCAGCCGGAACAGCCGGAAGTACCCGAAAACAATAATCAAGACAATGGCGACGAAAAGGAATAAAGACACCGAGGTAAAACGCACCCTGCGTATCGACTGCGCAGAACTGCGCGTGCGCGAAGCGGCCGAGGGAGAAGCCCCCAGCCGCACTATTACCGGGTACGCTATACTGTTTAATACCCCATCTGCGCCGCTATGGAGCGACGAGGACAGCGAGGCACGCGAAGTTATCGCCCCGGAAGCCATCACCAAAGAACTGTTAGACGGCTGCGACATTAAGTTTACCATGTACCATGACCGCCAGCTGATTTTAGGGCGCAGCAACAAAGGTACCGGCACGCTGGAGTATTTCGTAGATGATAAGGGCGTAGGCTTTAATTTGGATCTGCCTAAATCACCTAACGGCGACGAGGCGTTAGAACTGGTTAGCCGTGGCGACATATCCGGGTGTAGTTTCGCTTTTACTACTCGATACTGGGATAGTGATTTTGTCGAGCGCACGGCAAAAGTGGTAAACGGTGCTACGCAGATAACC
>CAJTPT010000020.1:296-2208 GCA_910578545.1 uncultured Christensenella sp. | reverse complement strand
CACCCGTTTTATCAGCGGTCACTTCGATTGCCGCGTCGGGCGTTTTGTTGATACTGTTTATCAGTTCGCCAAGTTCTTTGATTGTAAAATCTTGCATTTTTATTTGCCTCCGTTTTTTGATGTTTTTATTACATTACACTTCGTATTGCGTGCCGTCGCTGTATGTAACTTTGATTACAACCGCGCTTTTGTTGCCCGACGCAAGTTTGATACTTAACCGCGAAAACTTAAAAGCCGCCGCCCCGACAATACCGTCGATAACCGCAATGCCCGCATTTGTAACAAGTGTGCAAAACTCGTCGCCGACCTTGATGTTGTGTTCGGTGCAATAGTCTTGTATCGCGTTTATGCTCGACTTTAACTTTGCGATGTTCTTTTCGCGCTGTTCGGCTTGCGCCTTCTGCTCGCGATACTGCCGCGCGTCGTAACAATCGCACGCCATTGTTGCCGCCTCGTCCGCGTCCGCGTCGCTGTCGTATCGCGCGGTCGGTATTGTCGATTTGCCGCAAAAGCGACAAGTCGGGTAATGCGTTTCGGGGTAAATATCGTCGTCGTTTTCGTCAACGTACCCGTTAAGATGTTTATTGCTCATTATAAACCTCCGATAAGATTTGTTTTAATGCTTTTATATCTTTTTGCAAGCACTCGATTGACCATTCTTTGCGGTGTATTTCACCGCGTATCAACTCGCGCCGCATTGTATGTGCCGCCGCCTCCGTTTTTGCAAAACGTAAATTGTTGCGGCGCATATCGGCTTTTTTGACCGTGTACTCACTGCGCCATAAACGCTCATTGCGTGGCGCGTCGGGGTCTTTGTCCGACACGATATATTGCTTTTCCGTTTCCTTGACAATGTAATACGGCTTTATGTCGCCGCAAAGGTGATACACGTCGACAACATACAACATCGGCTTGTTTGCTGTTTGATTTTCTGCCATGTTTACCCCCCTTAAAGTGCGTAAATATCGACATCTTTGTCGATTGTGAAGTTGTGTAACGTTTCGCCCGATTTTACAATCGGAGTTGTACGACTATACGTTTTGTATTCGATTATGCCGCCGTCGGGCATAAACGGAAGTACAAACGATAAGTACGATTTGTCGCTAAAATCGGAATACCCAAACGACAATATATCTTTGCGTTTAACAATGATACGGTCGCCGTTTTGATAATCGTATATGACGATTTGTTTTTCGGGGTCGGTGATATTTTCGACCTCTTTTACGAGTCTTTGTTTTGCCCGTAAATGCTGTTTGGTTTGATTTTCTGCCATTTTGTGCCTCCTAAAAATTAAATATATCAAAGATAGATACTTGCGCTCGTTCGGCGTTCAAACGCTTTACGCCCGCGTCGTATTCGTCCTTGTCAAGTTCAAAGCCGACAAAGTCGCGTTGCAACTTATGTGCGGCAACCGCCGTCGAGCAACTACCCATAAACGGGTCAAGTATAAGGTCGTGCGGTTTTGTGTGTTGTTTGATTATTCGCATTAAAAGCGGTATCGGCTTTTGGTTTTGGTGTATTTGTTCATTGCCTGTTACGCGGGCGTATGTCCATATATCGTCGTATCGCGGCACATCGGGGTTGAATTTTGCCCGCCCTTTGTTTGCGTAAATGATAAACTCGTACCGTTTGCCGTATTGCGCCTCCAAGTCACCCGCCGTGTGGTTGCCTTTGTCCCATACGATAATGTTTTTGATTGTAAAGCGACTTTCGATTTGTTGTTTGAAAAAATCGACTTTATCGGAGCCGCAAAACATATAAAGCGGGGTGTCGGGTTTCATAACGTCGTAAAGTAACGGTATCAAGTCGACAATGAGTTGCGGGTTGCTGTCGTTCTTTATCGGCTTGCAAAACTTGTCTTGCTTATTTTGCCGCCTGTTCGATTGATAGTTGATAAGGTACGGCGGGGCGG
>CAJTPT010000020.1:0-265 GCA_910578545.1 uncultured Christensenella sp. | reverse complement strand
AGCGTGTACCCCCCCCGTAACATATCGCGCAACCCGTCAAGGCAATCAACGTTGTAAATATTGTTGCGCTCGATTATCATTGTCCGCTGCCTTTGTCGGGCTTGTCGGGTGCGTCGTTGCCGCTTTCCTGTTCAACAAAACCGCATTGCCCGTCAATCGACGCTTTGAAGTTTTTTGCGTGTTCAACCTTGCTTGTATGTTTACAATCGGGGTTGCAACGGGCGCAAGCGGTGCCGTCGCATAAATACCATACTTTTACATCGCT
>CAJTPT010000019.1 GCA_910578545.1 uncultured Christensenella sp. | reverse complement strand
AAATGTGTTCAAGCGCTGTTTTCATTTCTTCAAGTCTTACGTTCTCAATTTCTTTCGTATTGCTTAAATTGATATATACAACAGTATCGCCGTCGCCCACTAATACCTTAACTACAAGGTTATCAATGATTTTTCGCTGATATTCCTTGTCGTTGGGGTCGCCTTTCAGTAGGTCGGCAATAAATGACATAAAGTCCTTTTCCGTAAACTGTCTGCCGCGCTCGCGTTCCAACTGCGCTTTTTGGCTCTGCAAGTCCTCGATTAGCTTTTCATAATCGTTCATTCGCTTTTCGATATTTGCCCGCAAAAGCGCGTTCTTCGCCTCGATAAACGCCGTTGTCATTTCCTCAATGTCTTTCTGAACTTTGGCTATTTTGCCGTCAATGCTCTTTATACTGTCCGCGCCCGTGCGCTTGGCATAATAGGCAAGCGTATCGCGGACGGCAACGCTCACGTTCTCTTTGTCGCTTAAAAAGTCATACACCACCTGCGTAACAAACAATTCCAGCGTGTCTTTATCTTCTCGGCGTTTCTCGCAAACGCCTTTTTTCTTTCCCTTGCAGGCGTAATAATGGTGTTGTTGCCCCGTGTGGCTCGTGCCGCCGTCCGAAATCATAGGCGTAAGACAATGGGCGCAAAAGGCTTTCCCCGTCAAGAGGTACGGCACACGCGCCGTTGCCGTTCCACCCGCAAAATAGCGGTTTACTTGCAAACGCTTTTGTACTCGCTCGAACAAGTCTTTGTCTATAATGGCGGGGTATGTGTTCGTGCATAGCCTTTCGCCAAAATAAAACTCGCCCGTATACTTGGCGTTGTTCAACCATTTGTCGAACGTTCTGCCTTTGAACGGCTTGCCGTTATAGCGTGCGCCCCTTGCGTTGAGCGTGGCGGCAATTTCCTTTTTGTCCGTTCCCTTGTCGTACTCCGTGAACGCATAACGAATTATTTCGGCTTGTTCCTCGTCGATTTCAACGTATTTCATAAATTTGTTGCGCTTGCCCGCTATCGGCTCTTGGCGTAGCTTATACCCGTAAACGAGATAACCGCCGCAGAACGTTCCGTTTTCCACGCTGGTATCAAGCCCGTTTTTCACGCGCTTGGAAAGTCGCTTTGAATATTTTTCGTCGTTCCACTCTAAAAACATTTCGTAGAACTCGCCGCCTTCGTCGTCGCTTATGGGCTGGGTTGCGGAAATTACCCGTATGCCGTAGTCCTGCTTTAACATTTCTTTATACATAATGCTGTCGCGGCGGTTGCGGGCGAACCTGTCGAACATATAAACAATAATAAACTCAAATTTGCCGCTGGCGGCGTCCTTAATCATATGCTGAAAGTCTGGGCGGCTGTCGTTCGTTCCCGTCCGCGCTTTGTCCTTGTACACCTCTACGACGGAATACCCGTTTTCCTCGGCGTACTCGGTGCAAATTCTTATCTGGCTTTCGATAGACTGTTCGTTTTGTCCTTGCGAGCTGAAACGGGCATAGATAACTGCGTTTTTCATTGTGTGATACTCCTTTGCGCTGTCTGCGTGGTGTGCAAACGGCGGCTTAAAAATTTTGTTGTTCGCTTTGGTGCTTACCGTCTTAACTGCAAAAGAAATGCCGCCGCAGGGGAATTGTCAAGTGTGGTCATACTTTTTTTGTCCGCAAAAAAAGAAGCTGACGGTGGAGATTTTCCGCTCGCGGAAAATACAACCGCTTGCCCGCTTTACAATTACACAAGGCGGCGTATTCCGTCCTCAGACGGTAAGCACCTTGCGAACAATAAAACTATTTAATTCTTATGAAAAGAAAAATAACCTCACAAAAATTTTATCACGAATAGAACAAGAA
The DNA here is from genome assembly GCA_910578545.1 of uncultured Christensenella sp. Taxonomy (GTDB): domain Bacteria; phylum Bacillota; class Clostridia; order Christensenellales; family Pumilibacteraceae; genus Anaerocaecibacter. The sequence goes on along the minus strand of CAJTPT010000019.1, from coordinate 1,042 downwards.
ATTTTATCGCAAACGAGAAAATAAGGTCGTAAATTGTAAAATATACGGAAAAGAAAAAAACGGCGCAAACGCTTGAAAAACGGCTGAAAATATGATAGAATAAAAAACAAGAAAAAAGCGCGTTGAAACGGCAAACCCGTAAAACGCACAAGGGAAACAATTAAAGTTTTTTTCAGGGGCGCGCCCCTGTATGCGGTAGAGCTTCTACCGCATACAAAAAATCTTAATCGGAAATCAAAAAAAATTTTATGAGGTAACGATATGAAAAAGTTATTTGCAATGCTCACCTCTGCGGTTGTGCTCACCGCTTGCGCGTTTTCGTTTGCGGCTTGCGGCGACGATACGCCCAAACATACCCACGACTACGGCACACAATGGGTAACAAGCACAACGCACCATTGGCACGAGTGCAAGAACGACGGCTGCGACCAAAAGGAAAAAGACAAAGCCGCGCACGCCGATAACGACAACAACGGCAAGTGCGATACTTGCGATTATACTATGAGCGTAAAAATTCCCGTTGCAAGCGTGGAATTAAGTCAAACGGAAATCACGTTAGAGGTAGACGGCACGGCGACCTTAACCGCCACCGTAAAGCCCGACAACGCTACAAACAAAACGGTTACTTGGGAAAGCGACAAAACGAATATCGCAACGGTAGATAATACGGGCAAGGTTACGGCAATCGCGGAAGGAACTGCGAAAATCACGGCTACGGCGGACGGCAAGAGCGCGGACTGCACCGTTACCGTTACGGCAAAGCCCGTACACGTTACGGGAATAGAATTAGACAAAACGGCACTCACGCTTGAAATAGACGAAACGGAAACGCTGACGGCAACGCTTACGCCCGACAACGCGACGGACAAAACGGTAACGTGGACGGTTGCGCCGTCCGGCGTAGTGTCGGTGGAAAACGGCGTTATTACTGCGTTAAAAGACGGCACGGCTACGATAACCGCAACCGCGAACGGCAAGAGCGCGAACTGTTCCGTTACCGTAAACGCGCCCCTTACCAACGCGCAAGTGCTGGAATTCTTAA
>CAJTPT010000018.1:3609-3826 GCA_910578545.1 uncultured Christensenella sp. | reverse complement strand
GCACAATGTCACAATATAAAAAAGTAATGCAAACAAAAGGCATACAACAAAAAGAAGTGCTCGACGCGGTACATCGCGTTGACGCGCGGGTTGATAAACCGCTTTTAAGCAAGATTGTAAACGACGTGTGTTTGCCGACCCCGCAACAATTCAAGGTTATTTGCGATACGCTCGTTTGCGCACCGTCGGACATTTACGACCCGCGCGAAGTTGAGTT
>CAJTPT010000018.1:0-3566 GCA_910578545.1 uncultured Christensenella sp. | reverse complement strand
ACATCGACGGCAGATACGCCCGCCACAAATGTACATACGGCAAAAACCCGCAAGCGTCGGCAAAACATTGACGTTTACAATTTGACGGTTGAAATACCCCGCAATGTCGCCGAGCGTGTGTTTGCGCCCGCCGCGTTGCGCAAGTTGGGTTATTTAAGCAAAAGCGACTTTGTACGTCAAGCGGTTGGCGCACTTGATACAAGGCTTGCAGAAATCAACAAAAAAGCCGCCGACGGTGCGGACACACCGACGACGGCAAATGGCACGGTAAATACATAACCGCACAATAAGGACAAATAAAAGGGCTTTCGCGCTGATATTGGCACATTGCGAAAGCCCGATGTTGACGCAAAATGACATCAACCAAACCATGTATATATTATAGCATTTTGTGGTTTGATTGTCAACACTTTTGCAAGGTCAAACGAGTGCTTTTACGGGCTTGTAATGAAGTATTATCTTAACGACGAAACAAAGAACTTGCCCGATTGATGTTGTGTGTTATATTCCGTCGCCTTGCATACGGTTATGCGCACCGACAAGCAGAGTCAAACGCCGTGAATTTGCGCAAGCAAATTTTGCGTAAGCAACGTTTGACTTGTCCGCTTGGCGAGTGTGCTAACCTTGCAAGAAAAGCGACGGGAAGTAACACACAACGGAAAGAGTAAAGCACGGCACCCGTTTTTAACAGGAATAAGGCACGACGGCGTGAAGTACAGCGCACCCCATGTGTCATATTCCAGAGCCTTGCGGGGGTGCGGGGGCAAGACCCCCGCGTCATTGTCCTTGACTTAAACATCAAGGAGGCAATCATGGCAAAATACACTCTCGACCCCGTACGTTATGACCTTGACGACATTTACGCATATACGGACACAAACGACGAGCGGTTGCAGATATTAAACGACCCGCACATCACACATTATCGCACAAAGACAATCAAAAGCGGCAATGTCTTGGAGTGTGAAATTTACCCCGTGTGGAATACATACAGGGCGACAGGGCGGGCGCGAAAGACAAGAGAAAGCCGCAAGGCGCAAAAGTCATTGAACGCAAAGAACGCGACAAAAAACTTGATACGCCTTATCAACGCAAACTTTACCGACGACGATATTTGGGGCACGGTTACATATTCGCCCACAAAGTTACCGTTGACGGTGGAGGCGGCGCAAAAAGAAATGCAAAAGTATATGCGCCGATTAAAATATTACGCCGAACGGCACGGGTACCCGCCTTTGAAGTACGTGTATGTCACGGAATTTGAGGACGACCCCGAAAAAGGCAAAAAGCGCGTGCATCACCACTTTGTGACAAACTTTCCCGACCGCGATGTTGCGGAAAAGTTGTGGCGAAACGGTGCACGAACACAAACCCGACGATTGCAGGCAGACGAGAACGGGTACGAGGGTATGGCAAGGTACATATCGAAAGACCCGCGCGGGTCAAAGCGATACGTCGCGTCAAAGAACTTGCAAAAGCCGCAAATCACCATTGCCGATTGCAAGTTTACGCGTAACAAGGTAAACCGACTCGTCAATGAAAAATTAAACCGTCGGGCGGTATTCGAGCAGATGTACAAAGGTTACAATCTCACGTCATTTACGGCAAAACAAAGCGTGTACGTGTCGGGCGCGTATGTGTATGTCAAAATGGCAAGGTTAAAGCAAAAGGAGGCAACAAAACGTGAAATACATCGGGAGTAAAGCAAAAATTGCAAACGACATTGTGCCGATAATTCAAAGGTACATCGACGAACACAACATCAAGCAGTACATCGAGCCGTTTGTTGGCGGTTTTAACATCATTGACAAAATCAAATGCGAATACAGACTCGGCAACGATATTGACCCGCTTGTATGCGAACTTGTCGAAACGGTGCGCGACAACCCCGCATTGCTCGACTCGTTACATACACCGACCCGTGAGGAATATTACGACGTGCGCGACAACCCGCGCAAATATCAAGCGTGGTACCGCGCGGCAATCTTGCTTTTTGCGTCTTATAATGCCCGCGTTTACGGTGGTTGTTATGGGGCGACGGCAAATACGAAAGACGGCGGCACGCGCAACTACTTTGCCGAAAGCAAAGCAAACTTTGAACGTCAACTCCCGAACTTGCGACACATCTTGGTTGGTTGTTGCGATTATCGACTTTTACGTTTTCCGCGCAACGAGCGCGTATTGATATATTGCGACCCGCCGTATGCTGAAGGTATCGGTTATGGCGGCAAGTTTGATACAAACGAATTTTGGGAGTGGTGCAGAAAGCAAGCGGCGGCGGGGCACATCGTGCTCGTAAGTGAATATGTCGCGCCACCCGATGTTGTGTGTATATGGCAAAAAGAAACAACCACACACTTAAACAACCGCGACAAACAAAGGCGCGTCGAAAAATTGTTTATTTTGGGAGGGGCTTAAAAATGCGAAAAATAATTGACTTGAAAATTGTACAACCGCATTTTGACGATGTCGCAAGCGGGCGCAAAAAAGCGGAATTGCGGAAAGACGACCGCGACTTTGCCGTCGGCGATATGTTGATATTGCGAGAATGGACGGGCACCGAATATACGGGGCGCAGTGTTGGCGCAATAGTCACGCACATTTTGAAAAATTGCGGTTTTGGACTTGCCGAAGGCTATGTGATTTTAAGTATCAAACTTTGTGGAGGTAAAAAATGTCAAAAGTGATAATAAGTTTGCTTTACATAGTGTTGCTCGTTGTGATAGTGCTTTGTTTGCCGTTGTCGGCAATATTGCTTATTTGTAAGGCTTGTGGAGCGTGCGCCGCGTCGTGGCTCGGTTGTTGCGTGCCGCTTTTAATCGCACTTGCGGCAAGCCCGATTTTTGTTTTTTGCAAACTGATACTTGATGTCAAAAAGGAGGGCAAATAATGCCGAAACAAACCCCGAAACGGTCAAAAAAAACAACGACTAAAAAAACGGTCAAAAAACTACCCAAAAATACGCCCAAAATTGACCCCAAAAACGGCGAAACGGTCGGCGGCGCGGAATTACCCGAAACGGCACCAAAACCCGAAAAAAACGGCAATAAAAGTCAATATGCAAATAAGGTAAAACCTTATTTGGCAGATATTGCCCGATATATACGTTGCGGGTTGACCGAAGGGCAACTTTGCGAATACTACAATGTGGGCAAAACGCAGTGGGCGCAATACAAGAAAAAATACCCCGAATTAAACGAAACACTATTTAAGGCTCGGCAACAATTCAAAACCGACCTTGTCAACAGGGCGTACGAAGTTGCAATGGGGTACGAATACGAGGAAACGAGCACGGTCACGTATCGCGACGCAAACGGCAACGTTACAAGTACCAAAACAACGGTCAATAAACGTACCGCTCGTGCCGACGGTAATATGATACAATTCTTGCTTATCAATCGTTTTTGTGGTGAATTTGCCCGCGACCCGCAAGCAATCGAATTGCGCAAAAAGGCATTGGAACTTGCCGAGCGCGGCGTGATACCGCCCGACAGCGAAGGGAGTATATAACATGGCACTTGACCCGATACACGCTTTTTATTGTCGCAAAGAATATCTCGACTTGG
>CAJTPT010000017.1 GCA_910578545.1 uncultured Christensenella sp. | reverse complement strand
ACGGGAGATAAATCGTCGCCCTTTACAATTTGTCAAGGCGGCGTATTCCGTCCCCCAGACGGTAAGCACAAGCGAATAACAAAGTCTACTCCATTTTAACATAAATATGCTTGACTTTGCAAGGGAAATACAGTATAATAATTTGCGTTATATAACGTAAATTACATAAGGAGATTTACAATATTATGCCACCGAAAACGAGAGTTACCAAAGAAATGATAATCAATGCCGCTTTTGAGATAGCCCGTGAAAGCGGTTTTGAAAATATCAATGCACGCACTGTGTCGGATAAGTTATCTTGTTCCACGCAACCTATTATGTACAATTTTGGAACTATTGAAAACTTAAAGCAAGCCGTTTATGCAAAAGTTGACTCATTTCACGCCGAATATCTTATGCAAATGCAAAATGAACAAAATAGTATGCCGCTTGAAATCGGTTTGAATTATATACGCTTTGCTATTTATGAAACGAATTTATTTCATTTTCTTTTTCAATCGGGATATGCTGTTGAAAGCAGTGTTATGGATATGGTAAATTCTGACGAATTAAAGTCGGTCATTGAAGCTATGCACGAGGCAATAGGAATGAGCCTGTCCCAAACAAAAGAAATATTTTTAATGGTTGCGCTGTTTACGCACGGTTATGCAAGCATAATAGCAAACAATGCTTTGAAATATGACGAAGAGCTTATTGCAAAGTATTTAGAGCGCGCTTTTAACGGCGCATATTTATCTATAAAAGAGGAACAACAATGAAAAAGTTATATGAAAAGAGCGAGTTGGCATTTGCTATCGTATGTATTGTAATTTACAGTATTTTGCAATCGGTAGCAAATCCATTAAATAAAATTATCGGAATTGAAGTAATTGCAAATGCAATACTCACTTTTTTAATAACAATTATTTTGCTTTGTTTCATTATTAAAAATAAATTAACAGTAAAATACGGTCTTTGTAAAACTACCGCTACCGCGTGGCGTTTCCTCTATTTTATACCTTTGGCGGCTTTGTGTACCTTCAATTTTTGGAATGGAGTTGCTATCAATTTTTCGGCTGTAAATACAATCAGTTATATGTTATATATGCTTTTTGTTGGAATTGTAGAGGAAATAATATTTAGAGGTTTTCTTTTCAAAGCCATAGCAAAATGTAATGTAACATTAGCAATCATTATTTCAAGTATAACTTTCGGACTAGGACATTTATTGAATTTGATAAACGGCAGCGGCATAGAACTTGTAGAAAATATTTTTCAAGTTTTCGGAGCGATTGCTATGGGCTTTTTGTTTGTTGTGATTTTTTATCGGGGCGGCAGTTTAATACCGTGTATAATCGCCCATTCATTAACGAATATGGTCAGTGCATTTGCAAACGAAACGGGTTTGACGGTAGAAAAGCGCATTATTTTCAGCGTAATTAAACTTGTGATTATAATTGCGTATATCATTATACTTACAAAAATACTTCCGAAAAAACAAACGGAAAACGAAAAGTCAAAGGAATGCCTATGACAAACTACGTTGTATGCCCCGATTGCGGGTATAAATTATTCAAGGCTGGCGACGGCTCAAACGCGGAAATCTATTGTCCGAAATGCAAATTAAAATTACAAATAGAAATCAAGGACGGCAAAATAACAATACTGAAAATTATATCGGAAAAAACATAACAACCGAATAAAACTTTATCAAATAAAGAATTGAGTGTACGAAAGTAAAACGACAAAATAACTTTCGGGAGCTGGAAATGGCGCACTCAATTCTTTTTTTATACAATACCTCATAACAAACGCATACATACCCCACTACAATCTAATTAGGGTCAGTAATCGCACGCACGTTTACGGCTGACATTTGTTATATGTGTTAAGGCTCTCTATGAAAGAGCAAAACCCGACAAATTTTTAGGACTAAATCTCGGTTTAGTTCAAGAGTTTGTCGGGCTTTTTTAATACGTTTTTTCGCCCGTCAGTTGAGATTTACCTTTACGCCACTATGTAACACTGTAACACCTTTGGGGGTATTATGGACGATAAAATAAAATTGACCTATCTATTACGGAAGAACAACCCGAAACGAAAAAGAACACGCAAGCCCGCGACTGGTGCTTTACCGTAAACAACCCCGTACAAAGTGAACAAGAATTTTTAACCTATTTGAAAACTTTACCCGACTTGCGTTATGTGGTTTTTCAAAGAGAAAAAGCACCCGAAACGGGAACGGAACATTATCAAGGGTATTTCGAGTTTACGCAACCGAAATGGTTTGGCGGTATTAAGCGGTGTTTATCGAAAGAAACTATCGGCGTTGACGCGCATATCGAACAGCGCAAAGGAAAACGCTCACAAACCGCGTGAATACTGTATGGACGAGGAAACGCGCATTAGCCCGCAATATATGAATACGGCGAATTTATAGAGGACGGCGAACGCACGGACTTAACCGACATTATGCACGATATAGAAAACTGAATGAGTTTTTACGACCTTTCAAAAAAGCACGGCAACCGTTTTATTAGGGTTATGAAATGGGCAAAAGAATTTAGACAAGCACATTTGGAAAACAAGTACAAAAGAGTATTCCGAAATATGCAAGTCTATTATATTTACGGCTCTGCGGGTTGCGGGAAAACAAGTTACGTTTTCAATAAGCACGGCTATGACGACGTTTACAGAACAACAAATTACGAGTTCGGCTGGGTTGACGATTACAACGGCGAAAAAGTATTATTTTTGGACGAGTTTCGCAGTTCGTTCAAAATCTCGGAAATATTGGACTACTTGGACGGGCAACCTATACGAATACGGGGGCGACACTATAACCGCGTTGCTTGCTATGACACCGTGTATATAGTTTCAAATATACCGCTTACGGAGCAATACAAGAATATACAAGACAACGAGCCTAAAACGTGGGCGGCGTTTCTTCGGCGTATAACGGCAGTATATAATTTTGACATAAGCAAAGATACGCCAGTAAGCAAGCATACGGGCGAAATAAAAAAGCCGCCTATGCTCATACCGATAGACGACGACAGCGACTTGCCGTTTTAACGCTCCGCTGGGTGGGTTTCTCTGGGTGGGGACATAGAAAAAGCACAAGGCTGTTTGCCTTGCGCTTTTTCTTTTACTGGTATGCGATAAAGCCCGCGACACCGTTCACGAAAATGTATTCCGTTTTTAGGTGTTCAAACTTTAACGACATTGGTGGAGCGGTAGTAACCTAAAACGAATATTCTCCGCTAAATTGAAATTTAACTTTCTATGTATAGTGTAGGATATTGTTCAAGCAATCGCTTATAACAATAGCAATCTTTTATATGGTCGTTAATTATTCCACTTGCTTGTAAGTGTGCGTAAACTGTTACAGAACCGAGAAATTTCATTCCGCGCTTTTTTAAATCCGCTGAAATTTTATCGGATAGCTCATTTGACGCAGGAAGATTTCCTAATTCGTGTCCGCGATATAGTAACGCCTTACCACCCGACCAACTCCAAATATACTGTGAAAAGGAACCGAACTCGTTTCTTATTTTTTGAAATATGCGAGCATTATTTATAACCGCCTCTATTTTTCTTTGTGAGCGTATAACGCCCGCCGTGTTCATAATTCGTTCTATGTCCTTGGCGGTATAGGTAGCAATTTTTTCATAATTAAAACCGTCAAAACAAGAACGGAAAATTTCACGCTTTTTCAGTACAGTATCCCAGCTCAACCCGCATTGCATCGCTTCTAACATTAAGTATTCAAATTGCTTTACGTCGTCATAAACGGGAACACCCCATTCATCATCATGATATTTTGTTTCAAGTTCGTTTATAAGACACCACGGACATCTATTCATAATTTTCTCCGCTAAATTACTGTTTATAATCGCAAGCGATTGCTTCGTAACGCTCTTTATGAGCAAATAAATTATAGCATAAACGGCAGTATTTTTCAACTATATAACAGCGTAAAAACTGACTTATGGCACTGTGGCGGGTGCTTGATATATAACA
>CAJTPT010000016.1:239-5506 GCA_910578545.1 uncultured Christensenella sp. | reverse complement strand
GTGAACGCAGATACTTACGCTGCAAGGCAATAAGGACGAGAACGAACGGCAAATCGCCGCCCTTACGGAGCAATTATCGAACTTGCAAAATCTCAATACGCAGTTACAAGAAAACAACGCTCTGAACGCAAAGACGATTAACGGGCTGAACGCGCAAATTGCAAGCCTTAACAATCAGATTGCCGATTTAACGCTACAAACGCAAAATAATTCGTCCGTCGTAAATGCGCTGAACGTAAAAATTGCGGAATTGCAAAAGTCCGTGAGTTATTACGAGCAATACCTTTCTACGCTGGAAAACGGCGAGCAAGTCGTTGCCACGTTCGAGTTTGACGGTAGCGTTTACAACATACAAGTAGTAAACAAGAACAGTCTTTTGACGGTTGCAACGCCGCCCTCAACGGCTTACGTTATATTCAACGGCTGGACGGTTGACGGTGAATCTATCGACCTTGCCACTTACCGCATAACGGCGAACACAAAGATAGTTGCCGACGTAACGCACAAATACGAAGTCAATTTTACGGTAGACGGCGAAAACTACCACAATGCAATCATATTGAAAAACGCAAACATAACGCCGCCCGCCGCGCCTACGAAAAACGGCTATGTGTTCGAGGGCTGGACGATAGACGGAAACAGCGTTGTAAATCTTACAACCTACACCGTAACGCAGAACGTAACATTTACGGCGAAATTCACAAAGCTGTATTCCGTCGTGTTCAAGTACGAGGAAACCACGCTGAAAAACGAAACCGTAAAAAGCGGTAACTACGCAACCGCGCCGACGGCATCAAGCACGGCGTACAAAGTTTTCAACGGCTGGAAAGTAAACGGCGTGGCGGTCAACGTGAACGAATACCGCATAACCGCCGACACCGTATTTGTCGCAGATATAACGTATAAGTATGATGTCAAATTCATAGCGGACGGCAAAATGCACAATACGCAGATAGTCGAACGCAACGGCAAGCCTACCGTACCCGCCAACCCTACAAAGACAAATTATGTATTTGTCGGCTGGTCTGTGGACGGAACGAACACCGTCAACGTAAGCAATTACACCGTTACTGAAAACGTAACTTTTACGGCGGTGTTCCGTATTCAGTCCTATACGGTAACGTTTAAGAACAACGATAAAACGGTATCTATGCAAACGGTTGAACACGGCAAGTATGCAACCGTACCTGTTGTCAATATAGAAAATTTTGCGGGCTGGTCGCTCGACGGGGAAAACATTGTCGATTTGGAAAGTTACGCGATAACGGAAAACGTAACTTTTACTGCGGTGGTTAATCAGTCTTTTAACGCAAATTCGCCTTTGTTTGGTACGTGGCTTGGTAAATGTGTCGGGGAAAATGCAGACGAGGCAAACGAGTTTATCAGAAAAATAGATTTAAGTGGCAACCCCCTTGAAATCAAAGCGGTAAGTGATACGCAATTTAGTTTACTTACTACTTTCAATATTCCTATGGGCTACCCGTTAAAAATGGAAATATCGGAACTGACAAACACCACGATAAAATATAACGCGCTTATGCACTCAAATATTAAATTTGATTTGCGATATGATGTCGCAAGCGATACATTAGTAGGAACAGTAACATTTACGAATACGAGCGAGGGAACAAACAAGGTTTATAACATTGTTTACGAACGCACGGAAAAAAGCTCGTTTATAGGTTTTAGCGGTACACCGTTCAATTACAACGATTTCAGTTAGAACAAAACAACTTAATTATAACGCTTGGGGTAAGCGCAAAAAGCCCCACCATTAGCCGCTTAAAATGACGGTGCGCAACGTGATTTGCGGCGGTTAAAAATAATTTATTAGGAGTTAAAAATGGAAAACTTAAACAAGGTAGTCAAGGAAATCAAGATTGTGGCAAAGCCCTCGAAACGCGGCGGCAAAAATCATTTTGTGCGTGTGGAACTTATAAACGGGCGTTCGGCTGACGTGTGGTGCGATAAAGAGGTCGTCGAACTTATTCAGACTTGCACGGAATTGGGCGTTGAGCCTTTCAAGAGTTTTACGCTCGAAAAGAGAACGAGCGACAAAAGCGGCGCGGAATATATCGCGGTTGTACTCAAAATGTTCAACGACGACGAATATTTTTACTTTCTGCCCCGCGCTACAAATACCATTGTGGAATTGCTACTCGCAAAAGCCGCAAAGGACGAAACGCCCGCGCCCGCGAAAAAGGCGTAACCTATGGCAAACCCGAAAATACCGCAAGGCTATCAAGGAACATACGCCCGCGCCGCCGACGGTTCGGCAACTCTCATTATGGTGTCGCGTTCTGACTATATAGCCGACGGAAAAACCACTAAAAAGGAGCAAAAACCTATGAGCGAACAGCAACAGCCAAACAGCACATTTACACCTTATACCACCGAACAAAAGCGCGAATTTGCAAAGCAGTTTACGCCCGAACAAAGAAAGTCATATCGTAAAGGACAGCAAAACGCATACGCGCATATGGGGAATATCGGGCGGCGTAATTCCTCATTCATTTACAACAATCTGAAAAACGACGAGGCGGCAACACCGCCGCCCGCGCCGCCCGCCGACAGTAAGCCCAAAGGCAACCGCCGCAATACAGGCAATAAATAATTAAATCTTACGAGGGAGCGGGCGTTTCGTCCGCTCTCTTATTCTTTTTGCTGGGGTGCTTATGGAAAACAAAACGTATTATTTAACTTACGTTGTAGGCGAACGCGGCGTAGGTAAAACAACCTTACTTGCGCATTTTGCAACGCAATATATGATACCGCCGCTGTCCGTTTATGACCTATCTATTTGCAAAAAGGAAATAGCCCGCTTACGCGCTGGCGGCTGGGAAAATCTATCTCTCGCGCCGCACGTTCAACACCTTGTTTATGTCGTTGACGATACTTTCATATCTCGCGGTATGGGCTACAAGCCGCGCGTTTCTATGGAACTGCAATTTGAACGCATAGGACTGTACGACGGCGTTCACGAGGTTGACTATCTCTTGCCATACGCGAAAATCTTTCTGCCCGAAATTCAAAGCAAGTTAGACAGTAGAAAATCAATGACGGCGGAACGGGTTGCGGACTACTTTCTACGTTACATTGAACGGCAACGCAAGGTCGGCGTTCAGATGTGGGCTGACACGCAAATAGACGACAGCGCGGACAAACGCTTTCGTTCGCTTTCCGATAAACTCATAGAGGTGCAAAACAAGCGCGATTATTACGACCTATACGGGCGGCTTATTAAAACCGTATGGAACTGTTTTGAGTTTTCGGGCGTTCGGCAATACGCGCGTTACAAAGACAGCGGCAACGCAAAAATAGGCGTTAAAACGGCATACACGCATTACGGGAATATTTACGCTTGCGTTGACAGTTACAGCGGCAAAGAATACTTTTACAACGGTATGACGGGCAACTACCATACCACGCCCGCAACGCTTACGGGCAACGATAAGGCGGCTATGCTGGCGCGGTGCAAGCGTTACCCGCTTTTCAATCAGAACGAGCAAAAAAGCAATAACAGCGAGGTTACGGAACTATGGAAAAATTAGATTTTACCGAACTACACAAGGAAAAATTAGCGGTCATATTCGAGAATATAGACATTCTCACGGCTATGAAAGAAAGCGACACGCAACTGCCGCCGCGCTTTTTCCGTGAAATCATAGACGATACCGTTTTAGACTACAAGGCGAAAATGGTCATTCTCAATAAGAATACAAAGTTTGTTACGCGCGAACTTATGAAAGACTTTAAGTTACTACGGCGCGAACAGCGCAAGCGGCAAGCGGAACTACGGAAACAACGCAAGCGCGAAACGCTTATATACGTTGCGCCCGCCGCGCTCATCAACCCGCCGCAACAATAACGGCAATGCGCGGGCGGCTTGCCGCCCGCGCTGGCGTAAATAGTATTACCTTTACGCCACTATGTAACACTGTAACACTTTTGGGGGTAATATGGACGATAAAATTAAAATTGACCTGTCTATAACGGAAGAACAACCCGAAATAAAAAAGAACTCACAAGCCCGCGATTGGTGCTTTACCGTGAATAACCCCGTACAAAGTGAACAAGAATTTTTAACCTATCTGCAATCTTTACCCGAATTGCGCTATGTGGTTTTTCAAAGAGAAAAAGCACCCGAAACGGGAACGGAACATTATCAAGGTTATTTCGAGTTTACTCAACCGAAATGGTTTACTACCATTAAAAAGTACCTATCAAAAGAAACTATCGGCGTGGACGCGCATATAGAACAACGCAGAGGAAAACGCTCACAAGCCCGTTTATACTGTATGGACGAGGAAACGCGCATAAGCCCGCAATACTACGAATACGGCGAATATGCGGAAATCGGGGAACGCTCTGACTTAACCGACATAATGAAAGATATTGAAAGCGGTATGTGCTTTTACGACTTATCTAAAAAACACGGCAACCGTTTTATAAAGGTCATAAATTGGGCGCGGGAATTTAGACAGTCGCATTTGGAAAACAAATACAAAAGAGTATTCCGACAAATGAAAGTCTATTATATATACGGCTCTGCTGGGTGCGGAAAGACGAGTTACGTTTTTGAAAAGCACGGTTACGACGACGTGTACAGGACAACAAATTATGAGTTCGGCTGGATAGACGATTACAACGGCGAAAAGGTCTTATTTTTGGACGAGTTCCGCAGTTCGTTCAAAATATCGGAAATATTGGACTACTTGGACGGGCAACCGATACGAATACGAGGGCGAAATTATAACCGCGTTGCTTGCTATGATACGGTGTATATTGTTTCTAATCTTTCATTGAAAGAGCAATACGCAAATATACAACAGTCTGAACCTGCAACGTGGGCGGCATTCCTGCGGCGTATAACGGCGGTATATAATTTTGACATAAGCAAGGAAATGCCCGTAAACAAGCATACGGGCGAATTGAAAAAGCCGACGAAGCTCATAGCTATTGATGATGACGGCGATATACCTTTTTAACCATTCCGTTGGGTGGGCTTGGGTGGGAGATAGAAAAAAGGCAACGAGTGAAAACTCATTGCCTTTTTTCTTTTACAATTTAACGAACTTGCCGTTTGCCCCGTGAACGTTATAATTGTTCGCGTAACATCTCGGCGCGTATCGTCTTTTAGCAACTACGCCCGCAATTCCATTCAGAAAGATATAATTTAATCTGTTTTCCTCTTGGTTCAAACGCGGTTGCTCTTGGCGCGCCAAATCTAACCCAACTGAACCTGTGAATGGGATCGGTTGGGTTTA
>CAJTPT010000016.1:0-229 GCA_910578545.1 uncultured Christensenella sp. | reverse complement strand
ATGTAAGTCAAGTTTTTTGTTCGACTACGTCTTTACCTGCGTAGCAGAAAACAACGCAATGTAAACAACTGCGTTGTTTTTAATTTATAAATTAATTTAATTAAAATACCGTATGTTTTGTTGACTAATCAAGTGATTGTTAGTATAATTATGAACCAAGGAGTTGAATTATGAAAACTGCAATAGTAACAGACAGCAACAGTGGAATAACGCAAGCTTTGGCAAGCGA
>CAJTPT010000015.1 GCA_910578545.1 uncultured Christensenella sp. | reverse complement strand
GATATACTCCATAGTTTCAAAATAGCTGCGCACACGCACGCTTTCAAATTCGGCGTTACCGTTTTTATCGATACCTGCGCCCTTTCCGGCATACAGCGATTTAATGAACTCGCCAAAATGTGCGCCGTCTCGGAATATGGCTAAACCAACGGCGGTTAATCCTTGCTGAAATGTAATGTGCCCCTCGGCTATGTCGTCGGCTATGCGGCTCAGGAATTGGTCGCGTATAGGGCTGTCCGGGTCTAAGTCAAAGGCTAAATTAGCGTGGTCGGCTTCCTGCGCGTGTATAGCATCATTTGCTTTACCGGCTCTTTCGGCATACATAGCTAAATCCGCACGCGCGGCGTGCATAGCTTCCTTTGTAAGGCCGCCGACATTGTAGCCGTTGCCATTGGTAGCTATACCGCTGTCGCTCGACGTGCCGTTATTTTTCGGCTTTTTAATCAGCTTTACGTCAATCATTCCAAACTTCCTTTATCGTTAGTTCGGCGTAGCCCTCTATAAGATTACGGCTTATTCCTTGCGCATAAAAAACCTTATCAGGCATAGCCGGGTGTTTATACTGGTTGAAATATTCGGCGATACCTACGCGGTCGTCGATTTTCTGCACCATTTGTATGCGTGGCTTATGATATTCGGTATAATAGCTATCGACATAAAGTTGTTCGGGTTTTGCCTGTTGCTGTTTGTTATGGTCGTATATAGATAATAGACCGTAGCTGGTGGATAAGTCTATCGGCGTTGAAAGTTTGACAGTATCGGTTACGCCTAACTGTTGGCACTCGGCCAGTGTCAGTGCGCTGTTTATCTCAAACTCTATGTCATCTTTGCGGTTTACAAAGTTCTCGCGCGTATCGCTCATGTAGATAATATCGTTATCTCCAGTATTATTTATTAGACCGTTGTCGCTGTAGATTTTCACCTCAAAGGATTTCATAAAAATACTGCTTACATGAGCCAGTAAAGGCACGGAATTTTCGCCCCATTTTTCGCGCCTAAACCATGTAGGGTGTCGGCGTGTGATTTCGCCCCACATAGAATTTACCGGACCTAAAATCATAAATTTTACTTTGCCGCTTAACTTGTCCCTTTTCCGTATCGGTATAGCTATACCCTCCGCGTCGATACCTACGCTATAGTCGATATTGTTTTGTAGGTCAAACTCGGTGCCTATC
This sequence comes from uncultured Christensenella sp., assembly GCA_910578545.1. GTDB lineage: Bacteria > Bacillota > Clostridia > Christensenellales > Pumilibacteraceae > Anaerocaecibacter. The sequence continues at coordinate 5,452 of CAJTPT010000015.1, read as the reverse complement.
AGCTTATCACCTATTGCGGGGTCGAATCCGATAGTAAAACTTTGCTGGTAATACTCGTCATCATCCGCGCACTGCTCGCGAGTCTTATACTTACGCCATTCAAAATCGGAAATTTGGCCGTTGGTGCCAGTTTCCACTACGCATTTGTCGCCAATAATAAGCATACATGCCAGCACTGCTATTTTTGAAATTTTGTCGGTGCTGTCACCTACAGCACTGTACTTAAATTCATACTGCTGGGGGCCGGTTTCAGTAAACGGAACTAAGCCGCGTGCGGTGTTCTCATCCCATACAGGTGTATTAAATGGTGTGGCTGCTTTATAATACTTCTGGGTGTAGTATCGGCCGTCGTCGTTGGTGCGACTCGGTACGGTCACATGCCATACTACCGGGCCGAGCCACTCATCCCAGTTATTAGCATCGTGCAGGATCTTGTAGCCACGGGTAAAAGCCATAATAGGATTTAGCACGATTTTGCCGGACAGTACAATATAGTTTGTCGCATCGGGGTCAGACGGTGAGTATATACCGCCAGTAGTACAGCCCTGATATACGGCGCAGGGTGCACTATCTCTAAGGATGGCTTCAGTTGGGTATGCCATTTGCTCGTCGTCAGAGCCGTTGCCGTTCACGCTTATAACCAAATAATTTGTCATGTCAATTTTAGATACAGGGGCGTTATCCTTTAAGTCGGTTTTCTTTTCCACCTTGCCTAATGATATGATGGCGGCGCACTGTGTTCTATGCATATGGTTGGGTAATGCCTGTTGGTTAGCGTTGTTTTGGCAATATTTATCAATAAAATTTGCGCTTGCTCCATCAATCGGAAAAGTCCAGTTAGGATTATTCATTACTTGTAAATACCAATCAGTAATAATTCCTCCGGTGTAATTGGTATTAACATCGTGACACATATTGAAAAAAGCGGTATAGGCTTTTTCATCTTTGCCGTCTGCAGATAGTTCAGTAAGGTATTTTTGTTTGTTGGAATAAGGCGACACTAAGGCGTTTTCGTCTAATGGGCTTTCTATTATGCTCTCGACGCTTTCCACCTTGCAAGTCAATAATATTTGGTTAAATACCTCGCCGATGCTTATAGTCGTGTCGTTAGAGGCGGCATTATTCACGTCAAATACGATGCAGTTCTTAGTCGTGGTTTTAGCCGTGCCGGTAGTTAGCTCGCGCCATATTATAGCATTAGAGCTTTTCACACTCTCCCATGAAAAGATATAAAATTGCAATCCGTCCTGTACTATGTGCAAATTAAGGTATTTGAGTATAGACGCTAACACCTTGTCCTGCAGCCATACGTCATCCTCTTCTTCGCCTAAAAATAAAAGTTCGGATATCGCCAGCTGCGTAAAGATCCCGTAGCGGTCAGCGTTAGCGGTTAGTGCTTTACTCCCATCATAAAAATATTGCACGCCACCAACCCTAGTAATGTCGATAGAGACACACGCCCCGTTAAGTATATCGCCGATAATATCGCCAAATATACGCTGATCGGCGTTAGCCTTGACAACTTCATACAGCACGCCCAAACCGCCTACGTTACGATACTTAGAGTATTGCAGCGCGGAAAGTACGTCGATACATGATATTTCCAGTTCGTCGTAAACTTCGTTATAGCCTTGTGAATAGGTCTGCGGCTCGATAAATCCGGCAAAGATACATTTATTACCCTTGAATATATTTACCACTGCGTCCATACATGATGTGCAAAACAAATCCTGTATAAAATCGCGTGTTAAAAGTCTTATGGTTGCTTGGCTGCGCAGTAAGTGGTCAAAAGTATCATTTACGCTACTTTCGATTTCCACCGGGTTAGTAGTGAAAAATACGCCGCTTTTTTCGTCGCCGATTTCTACCTGCTGGGCGCGGCTGTTCTCGGTAACGATATGTACCGTAACCGTTTCACCTAACTGCGTTAAAAAACTTCCGTAAAAATACATAAATGTCAGAGTTTTATGTTTGTTTTCCTACCCGATTTACTGGCGATCCGTGTTTCGTTAGCCAGTACGCAAACAATCTCACGCCCGGAAGCGCGAAGCGTGCCACCGATAATTACTGGCTCGCCTACTGGATTAAGCATACCGCGCAGCTTGTCGAGTGGGGCGACGACTTCGGGGTTATTAGATGCTCCGGCGTACTCGCCGATAAGTCCGACGGTCGGGCCGCTCACTATACCACCGTCGGCAAAAGGCATAACGCCGATAGCTTGCACCATTGCTGTAGCGGCGGTTACAAATCCGGAAGCGATACCAAAACCGGCAAACGGTATAGAGGCATGAGCGGCGAAATAAGCGGCGGCGGCTAACTCCATGTAACTTGCAGTCGCCAGTTTATTAGCGGCGATTACCGGAATTTGTGCGGCGGCGTTTGTTTCGGCCGCTACAGCCTCGGCGGTCTGTGCGCCGGTAGCCACACCGATAGCGGCACTTTCGGCGGCTTTTGCCGTGGTGTGTGCAGTTGTAGCGGTACTTAGCATATTGATAATGCCTACGATGGTTTTAATGCCGTCGTATATCTGCAAAAAGCCATCTACTATGCCGGTAACTGTCTGCCATGCGTTAGCGTTGCCGTTCAGTATGTCGGTAATGCTTTCCACACCATCGCCTATACCTTTGAGACTACCATAACCGTTACGGAATGTTTCAAAGGCGTTAATGCCCTCTTTTCGCCACTTTTCGTATGTGGCTATAAGGCTTTCAATATCTTTACGCTGGTTAGCCGTTACCGGGTGGTCTAAGTCATTTAATAGGCGATTAAGTTCGTTAATTTTCGCGGTCAGTTCGTCAAATCCCATGCCACTAATCTTAACTTTATACTCTCGCCCGGTTAACTTGTTTATCTCGGCCACTTCGCGCTGCATAGACGGTATTTCGATACCGCGCTGTAGGGCGTTACGCTTCTTTTCGTAGGCGTTTATAGTAAGCTGGATATTTTGTATTTCTTCGCCAGTTGCCTTTTTCTGCTTCTGCTGGTAGTAGCTTATAGCCTCGTCTAATTCCTCGATGGAATTAAGCGCGGAAACGTCGCCCGGCTTTTTCAAGTCGTCTAAAACATAGTCCCATGCTTTTTTTAGTTCGTTCAGATCGTTAATGCTTTTTTGCACGGTTACGCGCTGGGTTGCGTCGGCCTTTTCTAATAGGGCCGTATAATAGGCCAGTTCGCGGTTTAGTTCCTCATACGTCTTTATATCGGCGATAGGCGTAGGAATAAAACCGCTATGCTCTAACTGGGCGCGTAGTTCTTCCAGTCGCTTTATTTCGGCATCTATCCCCGCGATATTCTCGGCGGTCGTTTTTTGCCTTATTGTGCGCTGGTAACTTAATTCCCGGTCTATATCTTCTAAGGTAGTGAGCGTAGCCGGGCGTGCCGCCTCTTTCTGTGCCATTTCGATAGCCTTGTGTGCCTTTTCCCAGCGTGCGATTTTTTCACGGATTACGCGCTGTTCCTCGGTGTCGGCTCCGGTGAGCTTCTTTTTGTAAATCTCGATATTGGTACTTAGTTCCTCATAGGTCTTAGGATCAGCTACGGCGGTTTTATTCTTCGTCGTTTGCTTGGTACCTAATCCGGTCATACCCTCTAAGACTTTTTTACGCGCTTTCAGCTGGTCGTTATAGGCGCGTAGCTTCTTTATCTCGGCGGCATCGGTAGTGTTTTTTAGGCTCTTTTCGGTTTTCTCGATAGTGTCGGTTAACTGTTGCCATGTCATTTGGCTAACCTTAACCTCGCCATTAGCACCGGCCAAACCTTTGTTAATCTCCGCGCTTACCTCGCCGGTCTTTTTACTAATGACATCCAAACGCTTTTGTAGTTCGGTCTCGGTCGCGGCAGCGTCGGCCATATCCTTTTTAGCCTGTTTGTATTCCTCGGTTTCGACTTCTATGGTATAGGTTTGGGTGTAATAGCTGGTACCCCCGGCTATTCTCGTTTCCGTGGTCTTATGCTTTCCGGCTCGCTCTAATTCGGCTTTACGTTCGGCGGCCAGTTCCTTATTAATCGAAGCCTCAGCAACTTTAGCGGCTAATGCTTTGGCCTGCGCTTCGTAGCCAATCTGCTTTATATACAGCTGGCTTTTTTCGGTTAGGATTTTATACCATTCTTCGGCGGTTTTATGCGCCCCGAAAAGGTCGCCGTAGGCCTCGTTTAGATGCTGCACGGACTCCTTAGTAGATTTTTTAGCCTTGATTAAATCGCCCAGTGCCTTAGTGTCCCGGTCTATCTGCACTTTGGCAGCGGCGGCGGCCTGGGTATAATCGTCGGTAGCATCGTCGAGCTTATCAACACTTTCGGTAGCGTCATCGGCGGCATTTACGAAATACTCGATAATGGTAGTGACCGCCGCGATAGCCACACCGATACCAGTAGCGATTAGCAAACCGCGCAGTGCGATTTTTAAGGCCGTGGCACTATACGCGCCACCTTTCATAGCGGAACTGAAAACGCGCACAGTAGCGGCAGCGGATTTACCACGCAGCCCTAACGCAGTCATCGCCACGCTTGCAAGTTTGGCGCGTGTAGCTACCGCTACCTGCTGTACGTTCAGCTGCTTAAATGTGGTGATGAGTATCGCCGCACTTGATCCGGTACTAAGTAGCCCGGCAGTAAAATTGATATACGGCTGTGCGGCAGATGTGACCTTGGCGATGATGTCTATAAAAGCCGCCCATTGATTGCGCAGCATTTGGTTTACGGCTTCGCCGTGGCTGCTCATGTCGGCGTAGGCGGCATCCATTGTACCGGCACTGTTAACCATGTTAGCGACGTTAGCCGTAAACTTGTCGGCCAACTCGCCCTGTAAAGGTATTAGTGCACGTATGGCTTCCGCGCTACCAAACAGTTTGCTATATACTTCCTGCTCCAGTACGCCGTTTGCTTGCGCGTATGCCTTAACACTTCCGTCTAACTGGGTTAGGAAATTTTGAAAACCGCCAGCGGCTTGTATTGCAGCGGCATCAAACTGTATGCCCATCTTAGCCGCCATTTCTGCGGCCTCGCTGCTGGGTTTAACCAGCGCAGTAAATATCGCGCCTAACTGGGTGGAAACCTCGGCCGTGTTACCGCTCACGCCCGTAAGCGTGGCAAAGGTTCCCATAAGTTCGTCGATAGACACGCCCAGCGTGGTGGCGTTACCTGTTACCCTCGGCAGTGCTTGTGATAGCTGCTCAAATGAGGTTACACCATTTTTGGCGGTCAGCTGTATTTTGTCCTGTATGTCGGCCGCCGCGCTCCATTCCAAACCGTAGTTTTTAATAAGCGTTGAGGTAACGCTGACGACTTTATTAATATCAGCCAAACCGCCTACAGCTGACCGGCCCGACGTGTTCAAAAACTCTATCCAGTTATCTTCCGGCACGCCGTTAGATATAGTTTGGTAGAGGCCGTTAGCCAGTTGGTCGCGTGCTATGGGTATCTCTTTGGCTAAGTCCGCTATCTCACCTTTGAG
>CAJTPT010000014.1 GCA_910578545.1 uncultured Christensenella sp. | reverse complement strand
TCTTTGCCCCATCGCACGCCACAAGCGCTATGCCCAATGCCGCAATGATGCCGACTATTAGTACCGTTATTCTATTTGGTTTCATTCCTTCGCTCCTTGTTGGAAAACAATAAAAAAAGACGCCGCAAAAAAAAACTTGCGACGTCTTTGTCACTTTGTGATATATTATCACACCAAAATTCCTTTGTCAAGCAAAATCCGCACCAAATACACAAACATGTATACATTAGGATATGCACATATGTATGCTTTTGCCCTACAACGCGTCATTATCCACCGCGCAAAAAAAAGGAAAAGCCCGCGTCCGCAATCGGACAACAGGCTTTTCGTTCATTTCCCAAGGAGGTGAGAAATCGAAGCAGATAAATGAGCCGAATTACACCGTAGGTTCTTCGGCAGGAGGAACATAATTCCAAACGATTGTCGGGCAAGCCGTAGTGCTGTTGGAATACCACAGCGCTTTCCACCCGCTCGGTCTAGTCGACGCGCCGATTATATAAACCGTTTGAGCCGGAGTCCAGTTAATAAAAACATACTGCCCCATCGTCTTTACTGTTCTCGCGTCTATTACAATACTTTCGACCGAAATACATCCATCAAAAGCATTATCGCCTATAGTCGTTAACGAGTCGGACAATTCAATAACAGTCACGGCAGAATCGCCTTTAAAAGCGCATGTACCTATTGTTTTTACACTATCGGGCAACATAATTTCGGTTAAAGACGTACAACCGTTAAACGCGTAACTGCCTATAGTCACAAGCGTATCAGGCAAATTTATTTTCGTTAAAGTGGTATCCCCGTAAAATGCGTAATCGCCGATAGCCGTAACGGTATATCCCGCGGGAGCTGTAATTGCACACTGTACGCTATTCCCCAAATATGTAGCAAGGGTAAGCTCCGTAGAACCGCTATTCTTTATATAGATAAATTCTCCGTCGAAAATAACGTTTTTTCCGCTACTTGCAAGCTGAAGAGTATCCGCGCAGCCGCTAAACGCAGTGTTGCTAATATAACCTGCATTCTTGAAATCAACTGAAGTTAAGCTCGTACAGTTTTTAAAGGTATTTGCAGGTATCACGGTGACGCCGTCGGGAATAACTATACCCGTAAGCGACGAGCAACCCGCAAAAACCGACACGTCGGTTATAACAGTGGGATTTTTATTTGTGCCGCCCAAAACCGTAAGCATGGAAGGCAGGGTTAAATTGTCAAGACTCTTACAGTCTTGGAAAGCATTATTTCGTATTCTATCGACTTTGCTGTTATCGCCGAATATCACCGTTTTCAAATTCTTACAACCGTTAAATGTCTTTACCGAAATAAAGGTAAGTCCTTGCGACAACTTAATACTCTCGAGCGATTCACACTTTTCAAACACTTGACCGCCCGTTTCCTGTCCAAGCGTGGTAAGCTTATCCGTCATGGTAACCGAATCGAGCGACCTGCAGTTTTGGAAGGCGGTATTGTTAATAAAAGTCACGTTATCCCCAAGCTTAACGGTTGTAAGAGCGGAACAGTTAGCAAAAATCGCAGTACCGCAACTTGCAGTACCGGTTAACTTAGCATTAATATCGACTGCTTTAAGCGATGTGCAACCCTTAAATGCAGATCCGCCAAGATTAGTAACCGTGCCGGGAATTACAAGCGGTTCCGTGCTCGAGTATGCGAGTGACGTACAGTTTTCAAACGCGCTGTTACCGACGGTAATATTGGCCGTACCGGTAAACTCAACCGAGGAAAGACCGCTGCAACCCTTAAATGCATTATTGCCTATCGTGCCTTTTACGGTTACGCTACCCAAGCTCGAGCAGTTCTCAAAAGCATACGTGTCGATCTTGGTAACGTTTTCCAAGTTGATCGACTGCAAATCCTTGCAATTACGGAACGCGTACGTGCCGATTGTTTTAACCGATTCGGGAAGAACTACCGTTACGAGATTGGAAGCGTTTTCGGTAAACGAATTGCCGCCAATTGCATAAGGGGCAATAGCCGTAGTTCCTTCGCGCACGTTAAGCGTAGTACTCGTTCCCTTATAAGCGATAAGAGTCGTCCCGCTATAAACAGCGCCGTCTTCCACACCCACGCTACCGCCATCCGCCTTAACGAACGTTACGGAAGGACAGCCGCTGAACGCAAACGCGTGAATTGCCGTCACATTGGAAATCTTGACGGTCGTCAGATTGTTGCAATCCATGAAGCACTTAGTGCTAATAACCTTTACGCCTGACGGAATCTCGATGGTTGTCAACGACGAACAACCGGCAAATACCGAACTGTCCGAATTAACGGACGTTGCGCCGAGTGTAGTAAGACTAGCAGGTAAATCGATAGACGTTAACGAAGAACAGCCTTGGAACGTGCTTGTTCCTATTTTTGTTACGCCGTCGGGAAGCTTAACCGTAGTCAAAGCCGAGCATTGCAAAAACAGCTTCATAGGAATTTCCTTAATCGCCAAACGTGATAAGTCAATCACGCCGTCGGCTTCATCATCCGCCTTTTCCTCGGAATCGGGATCTTGTACGGGCGGCTCGTCGTAACGAATAGTAGTAAGCGACGTACAGCCGCTAAATACCGTGTGACCGATTTTACTGATACCTGCATGTAAAACGACCGTTTTTAATGCGGAACACCCCTCAAAGAGAGTATTGTGTATAACCGTAACTTGGGAAGGAATTTTTATATATTCGAGTGCCGTGCAACCGTTGAAAACATTTTTGTTGCTTGCCTTTGTCGGCGGCGTTGTGCCGGTGACGGTCCCCAACGAACGGAGCGACTCGGGAAGTATAACGCTTGTTAGCGCAGTACAACCGTCGAATATAGTCCCGATATATTCGACCGTTTCTTCGGAAAAATCGACGTTTTTAAGACTCGTACATCCCTTAAACGCGCTGTCACCTATTCTGGTAATTCCGGTGGGGATTTTAATTTCTTCAAGCGACGTACATCCCTCAAATGTCGACGACCCGATAACCGTCAAGCCACAGCTCGTTCCAAACCGCACGGTTTCAAGCTCGGTACAATTTTTAAATGCGGACGAAGACGTAAAAGTGATGCTACTAAAATTTTTTAATTCAGTGCACAGCTTTGTCAGCGAATTGGGAATATATATATCCCTTAATTTAGAACCCTCAAACGCGCTATTGCATATCTGTTCCAACTTACACTGATCGCTCTCGACCATAAACGCATGCTGTATGCCGCTTTTGCTAAACGCCGAAACGCCGATATACGTCAATTCCGCGGGGAGCGAAATATTCAAAAGCGAAGTTGTGTTTGCGAACGCCGAAGTGCCTATCTTGGTAATAGCCGAAGGAAGCACGGCGTCGTGCTTATCGTCGTTTTCGGGTTTGTTTATGTATTTAAGCGAAGTACAATTCCTAAACGTACACTGTCCGATATACTCCAAATTATTCCCGAGGAAGTTTACGGTTTCAAGCGAAGTACATCCGTCAAAGGTATAGCTACCTACGGCTTCACTGAAGCCCAAGGTCGTAAACCCGAGCTGTGATACGTTTGCCGGAATATCAAAAGACTCAAGCGAAGTACAACCGTTAAAAGCATTTGCCCCGATTGATGTTAGCGTTGACGCCGCGCCAAAATTAATATTGCTAAGGTCCGTACACTTCTGGAACGCCGCAATACCTATAATGCTTACTACGTCGGGAATGTCTATTGTGTTAAGGGCAGTCGCCTCGTAAAAGGTATTATTCGGGATAGATGAGTACGAGTATCCTTTGGCGAACTTAACCGAAACAAGCTGTTTACAGCCCTTAAAAACCGCCGTACCAAGCATTTCGACGCGCGAAGGAAGCTCAATTTCAGTAATACCCGCATTTTGAAAAGCATTGTTATCGATACTCAGCTTGTAAACCTTTTCAGTTCCCTCGGGCGCAGGCTCGAATATAACCTTATTGTAACGCTTAATATCCTTAAATGCATTTGCAGCAATAACTTCCACGTCGTACGGAATCGTAAGCGTGGTTTTGTTTTTCTCATCAAATCCATCCGGATCTCCGTCACAGTATGCGATCGAGCGTTTGCCGTCGTCGACCGAATACATGATACCGTCGATATTACCTATAAGGCTCCCCTCTCTTCTTATCAATATGGGGAGCTTGGATCCGCCGACGTTACGCAGATTGGCTATTGCGGTACTATTGAGCGACAACGGCAAAGTGATAGTAAGGCTTTCGCTTTGATAATCATTAAACGGCGTTTTACCTATGGTCGTAACACCGGCAGGCAATTCGATTTCGCTGATAAGCGTCCTTTCAAAAGCGCCGTCGCCTATCGACAAAAGCTTGCAGTTAGGCGCAAACTTAACTGTGGATATTCCGTGCGAATTCGACGAGGAACAATACAACGCATTTTTCCCAAGCGTCGTTAAGCGCGCAGGGAAATCAATTTCTTTCAAATCGGTGCAAGCGTAAAAATATGTTCTGTAAGACGTTTGAGTCGTATCGGGTATAACAAAGTCCACAAGCGAGGTATCATTCGCGTCTTGGAAAGTTATCTTTGTTACGTGGTGGCAATAGGAAAACGCCGCGTTGCGAATTGTCGTTGCGTTTTTGGATATTTCCACCTCGCCCTCTCTGCCCTGCGGACAGTACACTATTTCATTACAATCCTTAGTGTAAAGCACCCCGTCGTAGCTGTCAAAGTTATCGCCGCCGGGAGTAACGTTTATCCTCTGAATTTTAATATTTTGGAAATTCGTGGAATTCCAATTATTAGACTTAGAAAAAGACAGCATCAAATCGCAGTAATTATTATACTCGTTGTAAATTTCAAATACGTCATATGGAGTATACATACCGCTTATACGTGCAGGCAAAGTCATTTCGGTAAGGCTCGTGCAGTTAGCAAACGCGCTGTAGCCAAACGACAAATCCTTTAACCGGGCGGTCGGCGTTGCAGATGCGTCATCGACCGTCGTAGGCTCATCGCTCTTTATATCCTCGGCAAAAAGCAGTTGACTGAGCTGCGTACATCCGCTAAACGCCGAAACGCCCACGCCGCGTATTCCGTCGGTATTTCCGACAGTCGTAGGTATGATTACCTTTTTAAGCGCAACACACGATGAAAACGCGAATGATGGAATATATTGCAGGCGCTCGGGAAGCTCGATTTCCTGAAGTCCCGCGCATGACGAAAACACCGAAGCGCCCATTATCAGATTTTTGGCCGTTTCGCCTTCCGCAGGCTTATCGAATTTGACTTCCGTAAGCCCCGAACCGCTGAACGCAGTCTTTCCGATAAACGTAACGGTGCTCGGAATGACGATTGATCGAAGACCGCTAAGTCCTTGAAATACGTTGGTGTTATCTATTACGTTACCGTTTTGCACTTCATAACCTATGCTCTTCAATCCTTCATTTAACGTTATGCTTGTTAGCCCGGACTTATAGAAGCACTGATTACCCAAGGACTCCGTACGTGCGGGGAGTTCGATTGAATTCAACTGTTGGCAACCGTTAAATGCGTTGTCGCCGATAACGAGATTACTGCCTTTACCCTCTGTCTGAAACGTGACCTTGCTGAGGTTGGCACAGTTTTGGAACGCAGAAGCTCCTATGGAAATAACCGACGTAGGTATGGTTATCTCTTCGAGGTTGGACACGTCCATAAAGACACCGCTCGTAATAGTCTCTACTGTTTTCGGAATGACATACGCACCCTCGCGTCCTGCGGGGTAGTACATGATTTTAGTCTGACCCTTGTTGTACAAAACGCCGTCTTCGCCCATCTCATAGTACGGGTTTTGTTCGGCTACGGCAAATTCTCTGACTCCGCACCCCATAAATACGCCTTTGAGCGGGATAAGCCCGACGTTAGCCGTTATGGGCACGTTAACAAGGTTTTTGCATTCTTGAAAGACGTATTCACCGAATTCAAGAGAGGATCCGATATGCCCGAGATCGAGCGAGCTGAGATGGGTATTGCCCCTAAACGCTTCCTTACCCAAAACGGTCAACGTGGACGGCAAAAGGATTGTACCGATTTTACAGCTGTAAAACGCTCTTTCGCCTATTTCGGATATTCCGCAGCTTTCGGTGTATTCGTAAACGTATTCGGTAACCCCGTCGTTTACAACCGCTTTAAGCTCGCCTTTCTCTTGGATGTCGACCGTAGCAAGGTTGTAACAGTAAGCAAAAGCTTCTTTTCCTATTTTGCAGCTGCCGGGAAGCGCGGAGGATTTAAACGAAACCTTTGACAAGTTATAACTTCTGAAAAACGCTCTCTCTCCTATCTCCGTCATATTGCTGTGGAAAACCACTTCTTGAAGCAAGTGTGTCTTATAACCCAACCCCGAGGTCGCCTTTTGCCCGATAGAAGTGTCAAAGGCATTGTCGGCGATTTTGGTTACACCGACGGGAATCTCGTATTTGGTAAGCGCGGACTTTATAGGGAAGTAAATTACGGTACTGCCGTCGCCGCTTAACAACACACCGTTCTCGTCGGAGCTGTATGCAATATTGGGATTTTTATCGCCGTCGCCCTGCTCTACGTGAATTTTCTCTACCGTTCTAAACCAAGATATAACCTCTGCAATCGGTTTGTCGTCCGTTTGGAATTTCATAAGACGGGCGGGCAAAACAATATTTTTAAAAGCGGAACAGTTACTGCCTATCATGTTAGGCGACATGTTTAACGGCTTTGCCACCTCGCCCTTGGGGACCGGTGCAAACGTTATTGTTGTAAGATCGTAACAATTTACAAAAACGTCCTGTGCAATGGAAGTAACGCTAGTCGCGATTACCACTTCTTCTACGTTGGTCGTTCTAAATGAGTTGGTGCCGAGATGTGTTATTCCCTCGGGAACGACGAAAGTACCCGTAGCCGCCGCAGGCACAAAGAATATCTCACGCGCGCCCGTTGCATAGTTGTTGTAAAGTAATGCGCCGCTATTCTCGTCCGTGTAAAAAAGCGGATCGGGATTGCCCGCGTCGTAAACAATATACTTAGCGATTTTAGAACTTCCGCTAAAAGCGGTCTCGGGAATAGATATTATAGTATTGGGTAAAGCGACTTCCACTACGGAATTGTTTGACTGAAATCCGTACTCGGCAATCGACACAACCGGTTTTCCGTCGTACTCCGCAGGTATTTTAAGCCGACTGAATGTATTCGGGCCCTTGGATACGGCATAACCGTCGCCGTCGATAGTGAACTTAAACAATTCGAGGAAGTAGGCATGCAATGTGACGTTGTCGGTAGTGTTAATCCAATTACTGACGCTAACGCCCAAATCGTCGGTATATTTTAAGCCGTTACCGTCCGAGCTTGAATACCAACCGATAAACATCATTCGCCCGTCTTTGGTGTCGGGTACGGGAAGGATGTACCCGCTGTCGTACGCGATAGAGACGGTCTCGGCAAGCTCAACGCCGTAAACGCCGTAATCGAGCTTGACATCATACTTATTGGCGTTCCAATAAGCGTACACGGTAACGTCCGCCGCGCCGTTAAAAGTTTGCTCAGTCAAGGGCTTACCATTTTCCGCGGCGTTATACCAATTAATAAATGAATATCCGACACGCGTGGCCTCGGGCAAAGCCAAATTATCGCCGGTTGCTCTGTAAACTTTATTTGACTTTTTGCCGTCTTGTGTGTCAAGCGTTATCTCGAACGCGTCGACGGAAATAGACGACCATGCGCTCGCATTGCCGTCGGCGT
>CAJTPT010000013.1 GCA_910578545.1 uncultured Christensenella sp. | reverse complement strand
AAGCCTATAAGCCCCGCACCGACCACAAGCACGCTTTTGTCTTTTGCAAGTACACTTTCAAGCGCGAGCATATCGTCGTATGTCATAAAGTTAAAAACTTTTTTAACTTTGTCTATCCCATCCATTTTCGGCACGAACGGGCGCGAACCCGTTGCAACGAGGAGCTTATCGTACTCGACGTTCTTTCCGCTCTTTAAAACAACTTGTTTGTCGGCGGTGTTGATTTCCGTTGCCGTTTCACCAAGCATTAACTTTACGCCCATTTTCTCGTAAAAATCTACGGGACGGTAAAGCATATCCTCTCGCTTTATATCGCCTTTCAAATAATAAGATATCGTAGGTCTGCCGTAGCAGTGATGCTTTTCCGACGAAACGACTGTTATATCGCCCGACTTGTCAATCGTGCGTATTCCCTCGATTGCGGCGATGCCCGCCGTGGAATTGCCTATAATAACGTATTTCATTTCAATCACGCTCCTCGAATACGATTGCACCGTTCGGACAATACTTTACGCAAGTTGGCATATCCCTGCCGTTGTCGGTGCAAAGCATACATTTTTGCGCCGCCTTTCCGCTCGCATCCGGCATAATAGCACCGAACGGACAAACAAGCACGCAAGTGAAACAGCCGACGCACTTATTCTTATCTATCACCACCATACCGTCATCCGACTTAGAAAGCGCGCCCGCAATACAGCTTTGCACGCATATCGCGTTCGTGCAATGGCGACAATTGACGGCGAAATGGACGTCTACCCCGTCATCGCCCTCTACCTTGATTTTCGGAACGTATCGGTCTAATTTTCCTTTCAGCTTAAACATTTCGTCCAAGCCGGAGCCGGCAAACATACATTCGTATTCGCACAGCTTACAGCCAAGGCAACAGTTTTCGTTGACATAAATTCTTTTCATATCCGCTTCCCTCACATATCCTCGCCTGCGTGACGTATCCCGAGCACCTTTAACTCGGCATCATTCAGTCCTACGCCGCGAAGCATCAACCTATTTCCACGGAGCGCTTCGATAGAATTCAACCCCATACCGCCCATCATTTCTTTTATTTCGTGATTCCACGCGGTTATGAGATTGACAAGCCGCTTATAGCCGATATCGGGATTGAGACGCTTTACCAAATCGGGACGTTGGGTAGCTATGCCCCAATTACATTTGCCGGTGTGACAACTACGACACAAATGACAGCCGAGCGCCAAAAGTGCCGCCGTTCCGATATAACACGCATCGGCACCGAGAGCGATTGCCTTAACTACGTCCGCACTCGAATGAATAGACCCGGCAACCACGACCGAAACGCTGTCGCGTATTCCTTCCTGCCGTAGTCGTTCGTCCACACGGGCAAGAGCAAGCTCTATGGGAATACCTACGTTGTCGCGTATTCTTGTGGGCGCCGCGCCCGTACCGCCGCGAAATCCGTCTATTGCTATTATATCTGCGCCCGAGCGCGCCACGCCCGACGCAATAGCCGCAACATTGTGTACGGCGGCGATCTTCACTATGATAGGCTTACGGTAATCGGTTGCCTCCTTGAGAGTGTAAATCAGCTGCCGCAAATCTTCTATCGAATAAATATCGTGGTGCGGAGCGGGAGAAATGGCGTCCACGCCCTTAGGTATCATTCGCGTTTTTGAAACGTCATCGGAAATTTTCATTCCGGGAAGATGTCCGCCTATACCGGGTTTTGCGCCTTGCCCCATCTTTATTTCGATTGCCGCGGCAGCCGCAAGATAATCGGCGTGTACGCCGAACCTACCCGAAGCCACCTGCACTATCGTGTTGTTCCCGTACTTGTAAAAGTCTTTATGCAATCCGCCCTCGCCCGTGTTATAAAAAATACCTAGCTCTTCGGCGGCACGCGCCAAACTTTCGTGAGCGTTATAGGAAATAGATCCGTAGCTCATTGCCGAAAACATAATCGGCATATTGAGCTTCAATTGGGGCGCAAGCGTGTCTATAAGTCTACCTTGATTGTCGCGCTTGATTTCCGCATCCTTTTTGCCGAGATATACGCAGGTTTCCATAGGCTCGCGCAAAGGATCTATCGATGGATTGGTTACTTGCGATGCGTTTACCAAAATTTTATCGAAATATTTGGGATAATCGTTGGGATTGCCCATAGACGAAAGAAGCACACCGCCCGAGTTTGCCTGTCTGTACACCTCATTCATTGTCTGCATAGACCAATTGGCATTGACTCGATAAACATCATCCGACTTGACGATTTTTATTGCGTGCGTAGGACACAGACAGACGCACCTGTGACAATTTACGCATTTACTGCTGTCGGCAATCATCTTGCCCAAATCATTATCGAATTTATGTACGCTGTTCGCACATTGCCTTTCGCACACACGACAACCGATGCAATATTCCGCATTACGAACGACCTCGTATTCGTTAGGAATGAACGTATCCATATTATTCGTCCTCCCTTAATGTATAAATTACAGGCTGTCCGCCCGCCGGTGCGAAAATCTTATCGAGATCAGGCTCAATTACGCGAATTCCGCACTCTTCCGACGATATATATGCGAGATCGCCTTTTTCGGCGCAAACCATAGAGCGTAGCTTTAACCTATCGTTGAGAGCCATAATTCCGCCTTTAAAACCGAAAATAATGGAGAACGGTCCGTTGATCAAAAGCGACGGAAACGCCTTTCTCAAAAAGGTTTCCTCGCGCTTTTCCTCCTCGCTCTTTTCTTCGATAGTAGACCAGAACGACGCGGAAATCACTTTTGCGATCTCTTGTAAAGTCAATTTTTTCACGCGGATAAGGTAGTCGATTATGTATGTTATAACTTCCGTATCCGTTTGTAGCGAGCACTTATATCCGAACATTTCGATATACCGCCTGTTCGCGTCATAAGAGGATATTTCGCCGTTATGAACTACGGAATAATCCAAAAGCCCGAATGGATGCGCGCCACCCCACCATCCGGGAGTATTTGTCGGATATCTGCCGTGTGCCGTCCACGCATACCCTCTATATTCCTCATCCAGCAGATAAAACTTACCTATGTCCTCCGGGTAGCCGACGCCCTTGAAAATGCCCATATTTTTTCCGCTCGAAAATACGAACGCGCCGTCTATTTCGGCGTTTATTCGATTTACGCATTTTACAACGTACTGCTCTTCATCCATAAGCGAATTGTTCAGCTTTTTCGAAAGCGGATACAAAAAGTAACGGTAGATAATCGGCACGTTTGTTATGCTCTTTATTTTGCGTGTTTTCATCTCAGACGAATAGACGATTTCAAAATGTTTATTCAAAAAATCTTCCGTTTCCTTCCTCGACTGAAAATCGTTATAAAACAGATGAAACGCATAATAATCCTTATAATCGGGATAAATTCCGTAGCCCGCAAATCCGCCGCCCAAACCGTTGGAGCGATCGTGCATTGTAGCTATCGAGCGTATGATATTTTCGCCCGTCATTGTCTTGCCGCTTCTGTCTATAATTGCGCTGACCGCACAGCCGGAAAGGATCCTTACTTCGCCTTCAAGCGGTGCATTGTTCAAATTACTCTTAAACATTATATTTATCCTTTTTTTTCGCTCGATTTCTAAGTACCCCAAAGCCGCACAGCCAAATAATACTGCACGGCTCCCGAATAATTTGATTGTGAGCAAAATTGTTAGTCTGTAACCTCGTTGGAGAGTGCCGCTCTGCCCGTCTCGCCAGTGCGAACGCGCATCACATTTTCTACGTTGCTTACAAAAATCTTACCCGCGCCATAATTTCCGTCGGCAAGAACCTTTTGCGCTACGGCAACCACAAGCTTGGGATCGACTTCGGAAACAACAACCTCCACTTGAATTTTGGGAAGAAGGTGCATAGAAGTTTTAACGCCTCTGTATTGCCCCGTCTTGCCGCTTTGCGCTCCGCAACCCATTACGGTAGAAACCGTCATGCCTGTAACGCCTATCTGTGCCATAGCGTCTTTGAGCGTTAGGAACTTGTCTTGGCCGGTAATAATCGTTACTTTAGTGTAGCTTTCGGCTGTGTTAGGAACAAGCTCTATATTTGCAGGCTGAACTCCGCTTACATCCACAGTTGCGCCCTCGCCGTCATAGGAAGGCGCAGTGGGTAAAAAGTCTGCGTACGCACTGTCAAGCCCGTGTTCGGAAATATCCAGTCCCGCCACTTCGTCGTCTGCCGAAGCACGAAGCCCATTCCATGTCTTGCCGATCTTGATTGCCTTAATAAGCCCGCATTTTTCTTTGATCATTACAGGAATATACTTGATACCACCAAAGATGAGAATCATCCACACAACGGTCCACGCTATAATTGCAAGAACACCCGCAAGCTGTATGCCGAGCAAATATCCGTTTCCGCCGTAGAACACACCAAGCATTGACTTGTCGATAAGATTCCCCGCAGCATCAATACCCGCCGCACCGCTTTGGAAATCTACGCAAGCAAAGAAACCGACCGCGATTGTTCCCCATATGCCGTTTGCACAGTGTACCGCAACAGCCCCCACGGGGTCGTCTATATGCAATTTTTTATCCAACAGTTCCGCCACGACAACAACAAGAATTCCCGAAACCGCGCCGATTACCGTTGCGCCAAGAGCGTCAACGGTATAGCAGCCTGCGGTAATCGCCACAAGTCCGGCAAGCGATGCGTTAAGGCACATAGACACATCTGGCTTTTTGTTCTTGATCCAAGTGAATATCATACACACGACTGTTGCAATAGCCGGCGCTATGGTTGTTGTCAGAAAGATGTTAGCAAGTGAGCTTAACGACGTCGCCGCCGCGCCGTTGAAGCCGTACCAACCGAACCAAAGGATGAAACAGCCGAGTGCGCCGAGCGTCAGGCTGTGACCTTGAATTGCGTTAACCTTTATAACTTTTCCTTCCGCATTGCGTTCGTACTTACCGATACGGGGTTTGAGCATAATCGCACCGATAAGTGCAGCTATACCGCCTACGGTGTGGATACAAGCCGAGCCGGCGAAATCGACAAATCCCAAATTTACAAGCCAGCCGTTGCCCCAAACCCAACCCGCTTCCACGGGATAAACTACGAGAGAAATGAGCGCCGAATAGATGCAGTAAGAAATAAAACGCGTACGCTCTGCCATTGCGCCCGAAACAATAGTCGCCGCAGTTGCACAGAATACAAGGTTAAAAACAAAGTTCGAAGCATTTTCGGCAACGAAAGTTGAAAAGTCGCTGAACAGTCCCATCGTGGGCACGCCTATAAAGCCTCCGACCGCCTCCTGCCCTATGAGCAGAGAAAAGCCGAGAAGCATAAACACAACCGTACCGATACAGAAGTCCATCAAGTTCTTCATTATAATGTTGCCTGCATTCTTGGCACGGGTAAAGCCCGTCTCCACCATTGCAAAGCCGCATTGCATAAAGAACACGAGTGCGGCACCTATCAGAAACCAAATGCCGAAAGCATAGTCACCGACAAGTGCATAGATTTGTTCGTCCAACATATATTTTCTCCTAAAAATGTAATACTATT
Organism: uncultured Christensenella sp.; assembly: GCA_910578545.1. Classification (GTDB taxonomy): domain Bacteria; phylum Bacillota; class Clostridia; order Christensenellales; family Pumilibacteraceae; genus Anaerocaecibacter. The sequence continues at coordinate 3,057 of CAJTPT010000013.1, read as the reverse complement.
TTAATGTGGCAGGCATATTTCTTTTATGCTCCGACGCTTGATGCATTTGCTCAATCTTGCGAACGGTTTCATAATCGATGTTTGTCATATCGCCGCTTATATAGTCATCGAGAGCGACATAGGTAAACCCAAAGCTATCTTCATCGGTCTTACCGCACAAGCCGTCCGACGGCGTCTTTACAACATACTTTTTATCCAATCCGAATTGATCGGCAAGCAGTTCACCGAGAGCCATAACTTCCGTACAGGTTAAATGTGCGATGGGATTGAAGTCGTATGCGCCGTCACCCCATTTGGTTGTCCAACCTACATATGCTTCACTTGCGTTACCGGTACCGATAACCCTATATCCGAGCGACTGAGCAATCGCATACAAAACTGTCATTCGAAGTCTCGGCGCGACATTCGTCTTTGCCTTATCGGTAATACAACGGCAATTCTCGACCGCGTTAACAAGTGAGTTGTAAGTAGTATTGATATTGACGACACAATGTTCGATGCCAAGAGTCTTAACTATATTAAATGCATCGTCTATATCTTTTTGAATTCCGTTCGGCATGAGTACGCCGAATACTTTGACCCCAAACTTTCTTTGCAAGCATAGCAACCGTTGTGCTGTCTTTGCCCCCACTTATTCCAATGACTACGCCGCGACACTGTGTACTATCTTTGTACCGGCACAACCATTTCATAATTTCAGATAACTTATTTTGCATATTTAACTCTGTATAACATATCACTGTATGAAGGATACGGCCAATAGTTGCTTGCCGCAAGTTTTTCGGCTTCGTCCGCTACCGTGCGCACATCTTCCATATCGGGAATAATCGTATGAGCCATCGCTTTGGATGCGGCTCTTACGTCGTCTTTATCTATGTTCGCCAAATCGCCTTCCAATTTGCGCACCGCCGTAAACAATTTGTCATTAAGCGTCGCAAGCTCGGTAATAAGAGTGGTTTCCGCAAGCGAAGGCGCACCGCTTACCGCCGACTTCTTTGTCGTGAGATTTGCGCTGAGCTTCGCAACGTAATCGGAAAGAGCGGGTATAATATCTTGTTTTGCCATATCGAGCATAGTAAGCGCTTCTATATTGATTATCTTACTGTAGTTTTCGAGTGCGACTTCGCCTCGCGCAACCGCTTCCTGCTCGGTATAAACACCGTTACGAACAAATACGTCTATATTTTTCTTTTCAAAGAATACAGGCACCGCATCGGCTGTGTTTTTGTTGTTCAAAAGTCCTCTTTTCGCCGCTTCGGGTTCCCAATCGGGACCGTAGCCGTCAAGGTTGAAAATAATACGATAATGCGCCTTTAACTCGCGCTTGATGATTTTATTCGCCGCAGCTTCGATATCTTTCGCTTTATCGAGCTCGTCGGCAAAAGCAGCAAAGGCGTCGGCAACGATTGTGTTCAACACAATGTTAGGATCGGCAACGTTTGCTTGTGAGCCGGGCATACGGAATTCGAATTTATTGCCGGTAAACGCAAACGGCGACGTACGGTTTCTGTCGGTTGCATCTTTTGGAAATATAGGACTTTCCGGAACGCCTATACTGCCTTTTTCCGCCTTGACGGGAACATAGCTTTCCCCTTTTACAATACAATCGACAAGCGCTCCCAGTTGATCGCCGAGATAAACCGATATAATTGCGGGCGGCGCTTCGTTTGCACCCAATCTGTGATCGTTGCCGGCAGAAGCAACCGACGCACGCAAAATTCCCTGATAATCATCCACAGACTTAATAACCGCCGCAAGCACCAGTTTGAAAAGCGTATTATTCTCCGGCTCTTTACCTGGATTAAGGAGATTTAAGCCCGTATCGGTAGACATCGACCAATTGTTATGCTTGCCGCTGCCGTTTATCCCCTCAAAAGGCTTTTCGTGCAAAAGACAAACAAGCCCGTGCTTTTCGGCAACCTTTTTCATGATTTCCATAGTGAGCATATTGGCGTCGACCGAAATATTGCTCGTAGTGAATACCGGAGCCATTTCGTGTTGCGCGGGAGCCACCTCGTTATGCTTGGTTTTGGATAGAATCCCGTAACTCCACAGTTCGGCGTCCAAATCGCGCATGTATGCCGAAATTGCGGGTTTAAGCACACCGAAATAGTGATCTTCAAGCTCTTGCCCACGCGAAGCCGGTGCACCGAAAAGAGTCCTTCCGCATAAGCGCAAATCTTTTCTCCTTTCGTAGTCCTCTGCCGAAATAAGGAAATACTCCTGTTCCGGACCTACTGTAGTAGCAACCTTTTTGCACTCTATACCGAATAACTTCAATATTCTCTTTGCTTGTTTGTCGAGCGCCGACATGGATTTTAACAGCGGGGCTTTTTTATCAAGCGTTTCGCCGGTGTACGATACGAAAATAGACGGTATGTAAAGCGTTCCGTCTTTCACAAATGCGGGCGACGTCGGATCCCACGCCGTATAGCCGCGCGCCATATACGTTGCACGTGATCCACCAGACGGAAAACTCGACGCGTCGGGTTCGCCCACTATTAAATTTTTACCCGAAAATTTCATTATAACGTGATCGCTTTCGGGCTCTATGAAGCTGTCGTGCTTTTCGGCAGTAAGCCCCGTAAGCGGCTGAAACCAATGCGTGAAATGTGTCGCGCCCTTCGATATTGCCCACTTTTTCATAGCGGAAGCTACAGAGCCCGCAATAGCAGTATCCAGTGGTTTACCTTCCTCTATGGTTGCGCGTAATGCTTTGTATGTCTCACTGGGCAAAGTATCCTTTTGCACCGCATCGTTAAAAACATTCTCTCCGAAATTTTCAGGTAATTTCATTTGTTTACTCCTTTCAGACTGTTTTTATTTTACGGTATTAAGTATAATCACACTATAATATAATGTCAATCAATAGGCATACACTTGAGATTTGTATATTTTAGTCTTTGATATAAGCTCACATTATATCATAAAAAATTGGAACAGCTTCTGCTATTCCAATTACATTGTTACCTTGACTTGTCCTTTTAGGTGCGTTCGATTGATATTTATTGTTTTTCATATTCTCCCTATGGAACGCAAACCTTCTTATAAAATTGT
>CAJTPT010000012.1:5668-15403 GCA_910578545.1 uncultured Christensenella sp. | reverse complement strand
AGCGGAAAAGAAAAAACCTAAAACTATGGGGTTCGTTTTAGGTTCTTACTGGCGGAGAGATCGGGATTTGAACCCGAGGTACCTGTTACAGTACGCACGCTTTCCAAGCGATTTAAGGTGTTTTTATGCTTGATATCAAACAACCGTCGGATTGTAAGTATTCCTCTAAGCAAGTTGCCAGGCTTATAAAGGACTACTGTCGTGAGTTCTCGGATAATAATAATCCTTATCGGACTGCCAATCTTGCTATGCTCGAGGACATTGCTCGAGATAACAATGTTATCCTTCCGACACCTAAACAGATTGCGGCCGAGAAACCGTCAAAGCGTTTTGTGTGCGATTTTGTTCATCCGGATGAGTTTTCGTCCCCGGTTGAAATGATGTGCCGTTACGACGGTGAGCGCGTTGTTGCTTATGTTCCGTCTTTAAAAACCTCCGATCGTCAGAAGTACCCTCGTACTAAGTGGGATGATCTTTTTGATACCCTCTATCCTTATCTTAAATCTTCACCCGAGTTTGACGAAACAGGTAAATCTTGGGAGCAAAAACAAGTTATTCGGAATACTATTCGTACTCAGCTTATTCGCCAGTTTATTAACATCTACGGTTATGATGACTCAAAAGAATGTGAGCCATGTTTTCTTTTTATTTCTCGCAAGATCAGCAATTATTTTTGCGCGTTTAATAACCGTCGGCAACGTTTTAATAATAAGTTCAACCAGGTTAAGTGGTCTTATTGGGTAACTTTTACCTATGATGACGATAAGTGTACCGAACAGGAATTTGCATTTAAGCTTTTGAAAAAGCTTCAGAATTATGTTACAAAGCGCGGATGGCGTTACATCGGTACTTTCGAGCGTGGTGATGTTAATGACCGTTTGCACTTTCACTGCTTTTTATACATCCCCGAAGGTAAAATGGTTGGTGAGCTTGTTGAACGTGACGGTCACAGTTGGAAGCGCCGTGCAGTACATGAGAAGTACTTTGCCAATACCGAGTTTGAGGATAAGTTCGGCCGTAATTCTTTTGAGTGCTTAGACGGTATTCATAATCTTAAGCCTATAGCCGACTATCTTCAGAAGATGCAACGTTATATAGATAACGGTTGTCGTCTTATTTATTCACGGCATATTTCTACCGAGTTCCGTATTACCTTAAGAAGTACCGACCTTATAAGCAAGTACGTTTTTAAGAAGAAGCAGTTTGTTACTAAGTATGTTGTTAAGGACTCTTCTGTTCTTCGTTCTGACTTGTCTATTTCTCGTGTTCATCCTATTTTAGATATTTCTTATAAGCATGATCCTTACGAAAACGGGTTGCTTTAGTTTTTAGATCCGAATAATTTTGCCCTCTTTTGCCTGCTTGCCGGGCTTTTTTTCGTGCCCTTTTTTGCCTATTTAATATGCTTTTATAATCATTTTTCCCGCACCCCTCGCCGTTCGCGCCGATTCTTGCCCAAACCCGGCGCGAACGGCGAGGAAAATCGCCCGAAACTTCCCGGATATTCCCCGTCTTGGGCGCGCTTGCGCGCCCTCGTCAAGACTAAGGTACGTCTAACACTACCCCCCCCCTCTATAGTTACGCATTTTTAGAAGGAGCGCATGATGAGATAGAAAATAGGCGCGCCGAACGAATGTGAGCTATGCGCGACTTCACGACGGAATACGGAAACGGAAAGTTGTGTTTACCGACGACAGCGCGACATTACGTTTAACAAACCGCACACCACCTTCTTCGCTACTCATAACGAAAAGCAATAACAATAGGCTAAGAAATAGCGAGATAAGTAAAGTAAAACGAATGTATCCAATATAACACAAACCTCACCTCTAAGCAAATTGATAGAATATGTAGGCAGTCCGGCGACAATGCGGTTTATAGTCCGATCACTTTTGCGGATGTAATCGGACCCGCATTGTCGCCATTATATAAACAAGAAGCAATTTAGCAAGCTGCGAACGAGGCTCTACTTTTCAGGCTCGGTTCGATTGTGTTAAACCCAAGATAGGTTATGCACTTTTGACCCGAGCATTTAATTGAAGGCTTTTTGTCTTTAACATTAAAATAAAAATAAAAAAACGCAAACGCTCTCAATAAAAAAGTCGTAAGACGATCGCTCATCAGCGTTGCGTTAGAATTCTTTTTAATTAAAAAAGGGCAAAAAGCCTGATCCTTCTGTAGGCTCGGTTCGAAAGTGTTTAACCTCACGGCGGGTTTTGCACAATTGACCCGAGTAAGTATAGCCTCGTTCGTAGCTTGCTTTCCTGCTTCGATGTTTAGTTTTTTCTCACCGGCTCGAAGCTTGTTTGCCGTCCAAGCTTCGAGCCGGTGGTTGCCAACATTGTTTATCTAATTTCTTCTTGATAAATCCAATCGCCCCATTTGCCTCTCAAAAGCATTTTTGTTTCTGTAAAATAAATCGTCTTAATTTCGATTTTGTTTTTTATTGTTGGATATAGCTCAATCGTGTTATAATTTCTGCCTAATTTTTTTTCTTTTACATTTTCGGTTTGATTATGTATTTCTGTTACAGTTCTACTGTAATCTATTTCTATTAATTCTGCCAAATAGTTTTTATTGATCCTGGTTAGTAGTTTATTTCTTAAGTTTTTGATTTGTCTTTCTAAATTAATTGGTATTTCTTCATCATTGCTTTTGTACCAGTTTTCATAATTGTTTTTGTACCAAAAAAGGTAGCTTAAAACCGCATAAATTTCTGCTCCAGGTATTTCAGTTGGTTTTGTCCAAAAAAATTTGTATTTGTTTATTCGTTCTATTGCTTCTTTATTTGTATAGTTTTCAGCTTGGATTACTATATCGTATACTAAATTCGCTGCATCGCTTATGATTTCTAATTCTTCTTCTGTTAGATTTAATGTAATCATTTTTTGCTTTCCTTGTGTTTCAGTTTTGTTCCGTTGTGTTGGTATTCAAATTCGTATGTTGAGCTTGCTCGACTGCCATCGTCGTTTTCTAATCCCAAAAGATAGTCCGAGGTTACGCTAAAATATTGCGCTATTATGTATATGCTTTCTGCTGTAGGTTGCACTTTTCCCGTTGTCCAGTCTGAGATACTCATTGCGGATACACCTATTTCTTGTGCGCATTTTCTTTTTGATAGTTGTTTTTCTATTAGTAGGTTTGTTAACCTTTCTGCGAATTTGTTTTCCATGTCTATATTGTAAGATTTTTTTTACAAAAAACACTTGACGTAAGATATGTCTTACGTTATAATGTAAAATATATCTTACACATTGCAGGAGGTGTGTTTATATGGTTACTAGGGGTGTAAAAAATTCTAAAGTTCAGTACGGTAGGTTAATCTATCATAAAGGTCGTTTAAAACCGATTGTTGTTGGCTCATCTGCTGTCCCCCATAAGGGCACTCTTTTGGCTGTTGAGCTTTCAATTATTCGTAGTTCTTTTAGTCCTGTTGTTACTTATGGTGGTCGTTCTTTCTGTTTAGGTTGGGATGATATTATAATTCTTGCGAAACAAGCTGGATTATTCGATAAAGCCTTGGAGGTGTCCAATGAGTAAAGCAAGTCCTTCTATTTTTCACATTTTTACCAAAGATGGTAAACAGCGTTTTATCCGACAAGTCGGTCAAGGTATTACACTTATTGATGGTTGTTCTAAGGATTATCTTATTTCCGTTGTTTGTAATACCGGTGAGCCCGTTGTTTCTTTTGGCGAACGTTCTTATCTTGTTTGTTGGGACGATATTGTAAAGCTTGCTAAAGATGCCGGATTATTTGATATTGCTTCCGAGGTGTCCAATGAGTAAAGCAAGTCCTCGTCAGATGAAAGCTGTTGCCATCCAGTTTATGGAACGCATGCACTTCCCTTTGTCGGTTATTGCAGCTTTTAACAAGTCGGATGTAATTTCTCTGTTCGGTTCCTCTGCATCCCCCGACGGTGTACCCCCAATACATTCCGGGTCCGAGTTGTACCGTCGCATCCAAAAGCTCGAGAAGCATGATCATGTAAAGGTGTTTGCCGTTTCCCGGGATTTCTTGGAAGATTTCGGCGAATTCTATTCCTTCCTGTGCGTTAGTCCGTACGAGGAAGATTGGGAACATCAGTTCGGTTATGTCGGAAACTGCACTTACCGTTGCTATGCTTACTGTTGGAATGTTAACGTTGATGAGTTCAGCGAGTTTGGAAGCGTGTTTATTCGTTCCGACGCCGGTCAGCTGCAACGTGTCGGATAGGTGTACCTATGTCTGTTGGTTACTTCAATGTTAAATATTACGTTTGCACGTGCGATATATGCGGTAAGGTGTCCGATCCAATACAAAAAATCGAATCCATTTATAATTCCGCACAAGCTGCGCGATCTATCGGATGGTCGTTTGGTAAAGACGGTAGTACACATTGTCCGAATTGTCGTGTTTTGGATAGGTCTGATCGTCATATCGACCGTTGGTAGTGTCCGCGTAAGTAGTAATTCGAATTACCACTTTGCAACGTTGTAGAGTAGTACAGCGCTTTACCACTTTAACCTTTAGAAAACATGTTATCCCCCGGCAGTGCCGGTAGATATAAAAGCCTGAAGTACCGGGTATACGGCTAAAAATCAATGACTGTAGGAGGTCAAATCATGAAAGAAGAAAAGACTCAAAACACGCCGATCGAATCGGCCGGCAACAATGGTACACCCGCTACCGAACAGCAACCTTCCAAGCCTGCTAAACTGCTTTACAGGGATTGGCTTACCGCCCAGGAAAAAACCGTATTTAAATCTCCCGTCGGTGTTTATGTTCTGCCCGCTGTGAAGATTCAGCGTACCGAGTTTTATACCAATTCCGGCGATCGTATGTATGGGTACTACGTTCCTGTCAAATACCACGGCGAGGAAGTTCAGATACGCCTTACTACGCCTAACGATTATGATTCGTCTACTCGTCGCAGTAATAAAGACCGTTACGGTTACAAGTTCTTTGACGCTCTTTATTCCGACTGTTCGCAGTGCAATCTCGGTTTGCAGTTCGTGTACTATCCGGACAGTGATCGCCTGCGTTCTATTAATTACTTTATGTGCGGTTATGACGAGTTCGGCAATTTGGATGCTCTTCCGGTCGAGATAGATAAATCCTCTTCCGAGTCGGTGCTTCGTTCGGCCATTGGTCGTTTGCGTAATGCATACGATTTGGATTTGCCCGAATTTTAGGAGGTAAGTAATGGGTACTCTCGGTACTATCCTTGGTGTTTTGCTGGTTGTTGGTTGCCTTGCATACATAGGCTTTTCCGTTTTTAAGATTATCAGAGACCTTAAAGATAGGCGCGCCGCCAAGAAAGGTAAATCTGATGCTGACGAGCTCAAGCAAGAGGGCTCGGATGTAAATAAAGAGGAGGTAGATAAGAAATGACTGCATTGATGTCTGAGATTATCTCGTTGCTTGTAGGCGGTATAACCGGTGTTGCAACAGGTATCGGCGGTGGTTTGAGTACTCTTGCCCAAAATATCTTCTTGGATGTTTCCGGCGATACCAAGACTCTCAGCGTTTTCGGCGCACTCATAGTTATATTCGCCGGCATAAGCCTTGCAATAGGCCTAAGCCGTTGGGTAGTTAACTTTGTTACGTCGCTTGGCGCGCGCAATCGCTAAGGTTGCGTTTTTCTCCTGCGTGGGGGTACGCTTTAATCCTTTGGGCGTATCCCCATATTTTTTGAGGTTTACTTATGTGGTTAGTTGTGTTAATCATAATCGTACTCGGTTACTTTCTATTCCGCAAGTTCTTCAAGGTTCCTGCGTTCTCTGCCGTAACCATGATAACCGGCGGTGTCAAGTCCGGCAAGTCCGCGCTTACCGTGCGCTTCGCTCTTAAGTCGTATAAGCGCGTCCGGGTGCGTTGGTATATTAGTCGAGTGTTTGCTAAGCTCTTGCGCCGTGAAAAACCCGAAGAGCCTTTGCTTTACAGTAATATCCCGCTTCGTAAGATAAAATACACGCCTTTACTTTTAGATCATCTTCTTCGGAAGGTGCGCCTTAACTATAAATCCGTTGTTATTTTGGATGAAGCAAGTCTTGTTGCGGATAGCATGCTCGGTGCCGGGAAGAGTAAAGAGAGTGCGGATATAAGCGCCCAACTGCTTTTGTTCTTTAAGCTCTTCGGTCACGAAACTAAAGGCGGTAAGATATTTTGTAATAGCCATTGCTTAAGTGATCTGCACTATGCGCTTAAGCGCACGACTTCCACATATTTCTATGTACATTCGCTCCGCCGTTTTCCGTTTGTTTCTTCGTTTAATCTTCGCGAAGAGCGTTACAGTGACGACGGCGGTGTAGTTAATTCTTATTCCGAAGATGCCCAAAAAAGCATGATGCATATTCTCATGTTTAACAAAATGTTTAAGCGATACGACGCTTATTGCTATTCCGCACTTACCGACGACCTTCCCGTTAAGAATAATGTGCGATCGCTTTCTGCCTGGGCTGACCTTAAGACTAAGCAAATTATATCATTTCGCAAAGAGTTCCAAAACCTTGGTGTACTTAAGCCCGTTCGTGCGCCTGTTCCCAAGCCCCGCCCTGCGCCTAAACCTACTGCTGACAGTTCATCCACAGACGACGAAGCTTCCTTTGTAGATATTTTTCCGGAGGTGAAAAATGAAGAAACACAGTCTTGAGATACTTGACAATATTTTTTGGTATATAATTTACGCCCTGCCGTTCCTGTGGTACGGTATTGCTTTCCTGTCGCGTAACTATACGCCGGTGTCTCTCGGATCTTTTTTTGAGTTTGTAGGTTTCGACGTATCGAGCTCGTTGACTTTTACTACTCTTGCCGAGTTGTTTGGATCCTCCGGCATTTTGCCGTTGTTCGATAATCCCGTAGTAATCCAAATCTTCGCCTGGTTTGTTAACTGCATGATCATTCATCTTGCCGTTGACTTTTTGGCGTTTATTCCCCGGCTTTGCCATAAGTTTATGGACAAGCTTTGCCAAAATGATTAGGCGGTGTTATATGGTCCAATTTTTAGATGACGATCGATCGTGCCGTTATTGTCCTTTTTTCGCTTATTTCTGCCCTTTTTTTGCTTCGCGTACTGAAATGTGTGACGAAGCCAAACTTGTCTTGGAGGCTATAAATCATGGTTAAATTTCGTAATTCAATTACAGTCCGAATTTTTTCGGTTATCTGTGCGGTATGCTTGGCCGTTTTTATTCCAATCGTGTTTGTATATTCGCCACGACCCGCCGAAGCTCGTATGGTTTCGCAATATTCTTCCGAATTTTCCGGTGTTCGTGTTTCTGCTGATGTTGTTGATTCTGCTTCCGGATCTTACTCTTTAGGTAATGGTTTGTTTGCCGTTGCTCCTTTTCCTAATTTTTCTTCTTTGTCATCTTCGCTTGCTAGTTCTAATTTTCTTCCTATTTCTTTTACTTTTTTTGATTTATGTTTTTCTAATTATTCTGATACCGATCCTGCCGGTCGTGCTTGTTTTCGTAATATTGCTTCTCCTTCCACTTCTGTTGTTTCCGGTTTGTGGGGCAATTCCCTTTTTTCTTCAATTGAGTTAGGGTATTCTTATTACTCTGATAATAATTTTGTTCTTAATGCATATTCTTATTCTTATTCTTCTGACCCTGTGCCTCTTGATCCGTCTACAACTACTTTCTTATCTTTTCGTTACGGTCCTCATAATTCATATTTCTTTTTTTACTATATGACCGGATTTGATTTTTCTAAACTTTTAGGCTATCGGCAATATTATTCTTACTTTACCTTTTCTGTCTTCTACTCCTCCTTTTCGTTTTACTTCTTTATCTACTTCTCTCATTCGCGCTTATTCTATTTTTGAATTTTCTGATTCCGCTTCACATAGACTCTATTTCTGTGCGCCTTTGTTGTCTTCTTATGTATCTTCCTTACCTTCTTTGTTAAATTTACCTAATTATTTTACCTCTTATATTGGCTCTTTTTCTGCTTCCGATTCGTATCAGTCGGGGTACTCTGCCGGTTTTGCCGACGGTTCTCGTGACGGTGCTAATCAAGCTTTAATCGAGTATAACAATGGTTATAATGCCGGTCAATCTGACGGTTATACAACAGGGTTTTCCGCCGGTGTTGCTTCAGCCAATGATTATTCTTTTTTGAGCCTTATGGGCTCTGTAATTGATACGCCTATTAAAGCTATAACTTCGTTGCTTGATTTCGAGGTATTGGGCTTTAATATGTCTACGTTCGCCCTATCTCTTCTTACTATCTGCGTTATTCTTAAGATAGTTTCTCTCATTTCCGGAGGATAATTATGAAACCTAATGAGCTACGTCCTCGTGATGCACGTGTTCGCACCCCTCGCGAAGGTGATCACGGTTTTGTGGGCCCATCTGTTCCCCGCGGTTGGAAGCCCGATTCGGATAAACCTATTCGTTCTGTAAGAGTTGGTAGGACGATTGGCGGTATTTTTGCTGTTATTCTTGTAACATTGCTTGCTATTTCTCTTATCCGTATGCTTTCGGGCAAGCAGGCTATTTCTTTTTCCGGTCTTCTTTCACAATTGAGCAATGCCCCGACGATTCCGACTAATTGGCTTAAAGTTCTTTCAACAAATTTTGGTGATACATTTCCTTATGGTCTACAATGGCTTGGTGATGTTTTTGACTTTTTTGCAAATATTCTTTCTTTTAGCTTATATGTTGGTACAGCCGGTTTAAATTCTCTTTCTTTTTTCTTTTATTTCCTAAAGTGGGTTTTTCTATAGTGGATGTCCTCGATTATCTGCGCGATATATCCGATAAGCTTCAGCTTATACTTGAGCAACTATCTGGGAAGCGTACAACCGTTACTTTTTTCGCCTGGCTTGTGGATTGGTTTCAGCTTAAGGCGCCCTCTCTCAAGGATAACGGATATGACCTCAAGCACAGCATAGATAAGCACGTTTACCCGAATATTCAAGATAAACCGTTAAGCGAGTACACCGCCCACGATATTACAAAAGCGCTTTCTGTCGTTAGTTCCCCGCGGATGCGACAGATTGTCCGTCAAATTTATAACCAGGCTTTCCGGGAAGCTGTTCGCGCCGGTCTAATCGATCGTAATCCTGTTGACGACGTTGATTGTGTTAAGCATAATTATAATTCCAGTCATGCCCTTACTTTTGCCCAACAGTCCGAGTTCCTCGAGCTCACCGTTAACGACCTTGATTCCGCGCTTTACCGTTTTTATTTGTTAACCGGGTGTCGACCTTCCGAGCCTCTCGCTGTTTGTTGGTCCGATGTGTCCGATCATTCTATCCGTATTCCCGGTACTAAGACGGTTAAGTCCGATCGTGTTCTTCCTCTCTCTGACGAGCTCGAGCTTTTGCTTTCTACCGTTCCCCGTTCTTCCGATAAGATTTTCCCTCGGTCGTACCAGGCTGTACAGAAGCATTTTACCGGTTTTATTCAGCCCAAACTTTCATTTTCTATGACTCTGAAGGATCTTCGCCATACTTTTGCTACGCGTTGTATCGAAGCCGGAATCAGTATTAAGACTATTCAGAAGTGGCTTGGTCACAGTAATTACGGTACCACTGCCAACATCTATAGTCATGTTACTTCCGAGTTCGAGCTCGCCGAGCTTAACAAGCTCAACAAAGTACGTTTTTGACCCTTAAGCGTGTATACTTGTACTTTTCCTCTTGTGTTTTTGGACATAAAAAAGCCCCGAGATACACAATATCTTGGGGTTTGGCGGAGAGATCGGGATTTGAACCCGAGGTACCTGTTACAGTACGCACGCTTTC
>CAJTPT010000012.1:0-5568 GCA_910578545.1 uncultured Christensenella sp. | reverse complement strand
CAAGCGTGTGCCTTAAGCCGCTCAGCCATCTCTCCGTATCGCTCGCTTTTTAGGGCGAGCGTTATTTAATTGTTTGTCTTTTTACCACTTGTTTACGACTTGTTCGGTGAAGCCGACCTTATCGGTAACGGTCACAATCGTGCCGTCGTCCAACGTTGCCTTGCCGTAAAACTTGCCAAAGACCTGGTGCTGGTCTGTTGCAATTACCAATGCGTTCATTTTATCCTTACGGTCAATCATCGGATAGAACATCAAGCTCAGCCTGTCGTCGTCGGATGCAATCCGCCACGGTTTGAGGTAATCGGGTTTTCCCTGCGTGTACGGGATATCGAACTTGACCTTATCCAGCTTGTGCGCCTTGCCGTCGTAGAAAATCACGTTTTCCGTTGCGGCAGGTTTTCCAAACCCATAGCCGAGGTTCAGTCCGAACGGCTTGCCGTCTATCTCGCACGACAGCGACGACCAATACCAAACGTTCTTGTACGGCCACACGCCGCGACCCCAATCGAGTCCGCCGTAGCCGTCGTTAAAATCGTGCCGCTCGTCGCCTATCGTAAGCCACCCGCTACCCTTTAGGCAGTTGACCTTGGTGTTGTAGTAAAACTTGTGCTTTTTACCGAACGGAATAGCGACGGTAATGTTGTCGCCCTCGGCGGGCTCGAGCCTTAGCTCGCACTTAAAATCGCGCTTTCCGTCAAAGCCCTTGTACTCGCCTGTTAGCGTCCTGTTGCCGTTCCCGTCGATACCGAACGACAGCTTGACGCCGCCCTTGTCGTACTCGACGTTTCCGCTAGAACAGTCAGACGGAAGACCGAGCTTGCCGCGCGACATAAGCCCGAGTTTACTTTTAGTGATAAATTTAAGGTGCGCAAAGTCCATTACGGACACCGAAGCCAACGACATATAAGAGTTGTCGGCAACGGTTAGTGCGACAGCGCACTCGCTATCGCAAAAGCTGTAGTAATCCCATTCCTTTATGCGCAGTTTACTGCCCTTAATCGCGCCGCGGTCGTACCGCTTGACCTGTGAAAAAGCATAACCGCTCTCGCACAGCTCGCCGCGCTTGTCGAGCAAATCGCCCTGCCCAAGAAGAAATTCGGGCATAGATTAACGCTTGGAGAACTGAGGCGCTTTGCGGGCCTTTTTGAGACCGTACTTTTTGCGCTCTTTCATTCTGGGATCGCGGGTGAGGAAGCCTGCCTTTTTAAGCGCGGGACGATATGTTTCGTCCACGTTGCAAAGCGCTCTCGAAATGCCGTGGCGGATAGCGCCCGCCTGGCCGGTGTAGCCGCCGCCGCGCACGTTGACGATAACGTCGAACTTGCCCTGCGTATCCGTTTCTGCAAACGGTTGGTTGACAATAAGCTTAAGCGTATCGAGGGGGAAGTAATCGTCGAGCGAACGCTTGTTGACGGTGATTGTACCCGTACCGCCTGCCAAAACGCGCACGCGCGCAACGGCCTTTTTACGTCTGCCCGTGCCCCAATATTGAACTTTCTTTTTTGCGGAAGATTTAGCTGCCATAGCTTTTTACCTCTTACTTTTTGTCCTTGTCTTTGTGGAGCTCGATAGTGAGCGGTTTGGGTTGCTGTGCTTCGTGGTTATGCTCGGGGCCTTTAAAGAGCTTGAGCTTTTTGATCATGGCTCTTCCGAGCGAGTTTTTGGGCAGCATGCCTTTGACTGCTTTCTGCACCGCTTTGTCCGAGTTTTCCTCGAGGAAGTGCGAATACTTTTGCTGTTTAAGTCCGCCCATGTAACCGGTGTGGTAAGTGCGAAGCTTTTTGTTAAGCTTGTTGCCGGTAAGAACGACCTTGTCCGTATTGACAACGATAACGAAATCGCCTACGTCCGCATTGGGCGTGTACTCGGGCTTGGTCTTGCCCTTAAGCACCGACGCCACCACGCTGGCGAGTCTGCCGAGCGGAATGCCTGCCGCGTCGACTACGTACCAATTGCGCTTGTATTCCTTATCGCCAATCTTGTAATCGGCGGTCTTGGAATCAATCTTTTTTGCCATTAATGTTTTCATCGAAAACAACCTCGTAAAAAATATTTGAATGGTTTTGGTAAGGAACTTTAAAAAGTAACGCGCATGATTAACGCATGAACTTATTTCAAATCCCAAAAGACACCGTATTAAGGGGTCTAAAGCGCAAACGTTTCACGCCGTCGCGCTTACCGCGGTTTTTTCGGTTCGCCGGGGCAGGTCAGAACCGCTTCCACCGCAGTGCAATGTGTATTATACAATAAAAAACCTCGGCTGTCAACTGTTTCCCCTACTTCTTTTGAAAAAGAAGTAGGCAAGAAAACTTTACACGTTTTGCTCTGTTTTTGTTTGGCTAGTCTAACCATTTTAAGTATACATTTTTATTTGCTCTTGCGCATATCTCGAAAAAGAAGTAGGCAAGAAAACTTTGCACGTTTTACTCTGTTATTGTTTGGATAGTCTATTCATTTTAAGTATACATTTTTATTTTTCTCTTACGCACATCTCGAAAAAGAAGTAGGCAAGAATACTTTGCACGTTTTGCTCTGTTATTGTTTGACTAGTCTAACCATTTTAAGTATACATTTTTATTTGCTCTTACGCATATCTCGAAAAAGAAGTAGGCAAGAAAACTTTACACGTTTTACTCTGTTATTGTTTGGCTAGTCTAACCATTTTAAGTATACATTTTTATTTGCTCTTGTGCATATCTCGAAAAAGAAGCAAGCAAGAATACTTTGCACGTTTTACTCTGTTTTTGTCGACATTTCCGCGCTTGATTTCTTTTATATGTTTTTATCGCACAAAATCAAACAAAAAGACATAAAAACGCCGCATGTATCGACCGCGATTTTTGTTGATAATCGTCGAAAAACCGTTTACAATATCAGCTATGAACGATTTTCTTTTAACCGAATACAGACAAGCGCTTGCAGACCCGTCGTTCCGTTTGACGGCAGAGCGGCTAATACTAAAATGCGGCGTGCGCGCCGATTTGAAAGGCAGTGACAGTCTTGTGGACGCCGTAATTTTGTACGGTACGGATATGTGCTCCCGCTTTTGCGAAATCTACCGCATTATCGGCGCGGTGCGAAACGTCAAGCCCAAGTCGATAATGCGCGGAATATCCTACGCCATAACGCAGGCGTTTGACCTGTCCGCGCGGCTGTCCGAAATGATAGGCACGACTATTCCGCCCGACCACGTACACAGCGGGCTTGTAATCGCCTATCTCGGCAAGCTGTTTAAAAACCCCGAGCTGTCGCTGTACGCGTAAACAATTAGGGATGCGGAATTATTGACCGCTACGCGGTGATTGATAAAATTCGCGGCTAACGCCCGAATTTCTCGACGGCGCTCGAAATGACGCGGTTATGGACAAAACTAATCAAAAAGACAAACCCGAGCTGCCATTAATTCCGAATTATTTTTTATTCCCCTCTTATCCGAGCGCTCGGCACGTACTGCCGTGCTATTTCCAAATAGCGCGACAGCACTATACTGTGCGGCGATGTAAGCGTTTTGGCGGGAACGGTGTCGCGCATAACGAACTTCTGCAAAAAGTACTTATCGGCTCCCGCTATCAACTGCGCCGCGCCGGCTATGCTCTTATCGTCGAACAGTTCGGTTACCACAGTCGTACGGAACTCGTAGTCCACGCCGCTGTTCATAATAAGCGATATCGTTTCCTTTATAGGCGAAACGTCAAACCTATCAAACGGCAGTCCTACCGTTTCGGCGTAGCGGTCTTCCGAGTTTTTTATATCCATGGCGATATAGTCGACAAGTTTTTCGTCCAACAGCGCCGACACGCGACGGGGCAAAAACCCGTTGGTGTCAAGCTTGACCTTGTACCCCAAGTCCTTTATTTTGCCGAGCAGTCTGTCGATATCGGTGTACACCGTCGGCTCGCCGCCCGTAACGCAAACGCCCTCGAGCACGCCGGCACGCTTTTTTAAGAACGCAAAAATCTCGCTCTCGTCGTAAAACTCGACGTCGCTTCCGAGTAGCTCGCTATTGTGGCAGAACGGGCATTTAAAGTTACAGCCGGGCACGAACAGCGTGCACGCCGTATGCTCGGGATAATCGAGTAAAGTCAGCTTTTGTATTCCGCTTATCTTAACGTATCTGTCCACGTGGGTCCTCCGTCGTTCAGCACAGAGTATACCATTTACGCCACCCAAAATCAAGTATTTTTTGCAAGGCAAAACACCACGCCTATTTACCCGACGATATTGTTTGTATTACAAACAGTGATGTTTTGCTGACGCAAAGCTATATTATATTTGAATTCGGTTTCTTCGTTTGACACAAATCGTCGCCGAACGAAAAATATCGCACTTTGTATATCGCTTGCCGCAAAGCAAATACAACTTGGGACTTGTGATTTCACTGTCACAAGTCCCACAGTCCGAACGCGGGCGTTTGTTTGTAAATATTTGCCTGCGATTAATCCTATGCCGAAAAGATCAGTTTTGCATTAATACCTGTTCGGTGCGGATAAGCGGATACCTTACGAGCGAGCTGCCCTCGAGGTCGACTCTGTGCATATCCACGGCGCAAATCCTATGATTTTCGTACGCAGTGTAGTAGCACACGCCGGCGCCCAAATCGTAGCATGTCGTGTAGATCGTGGTTTCGTATTCGCCGTTATCGAGCACGACGCAACCGCGAATCTGCTCGACGCCGCCCATGATATGAAAGTACTGGCTTACCCCGGCAACGCAGTCGGCGCACGGCGGCGAGTTTAGCACGGTAAACGCCGAACGCACAAACCGCGACGACGACGATACGTCGCCCGGAAGCCCGAGCGCGCCCATACCTCTGCTGTATCTGTCCAAGCCGATTTTATCCGAAAAGGTATTGCGCGGCGGTCGGGGCGACAGGTTGATATAGTTATTCAGTCCGAACATCTGCGTAGGGAACGGCGGATTGTTGGCGAGCACGCCGACGGGATTGTCGTAAACGTGCATACCGTCGACATCACATTCCACGACGATAGCGCTGTTTTTGTCTGTTATCATCCAATGCAGTTGAGCGGGCGGCAGTTGGTCGTTGAACGGGGTTTTGGTTATATTGATATGCTCGAGCTTTTTGCGCGCCTCGTCGGCGGTGGCACACTGCGACAGGATATACGGAATAAAATCGAAACTCGCCACGTTTTGCTTGCCGCACTTGGGCTCGTAATAGGTAGCGTTGCCCACATAGTTGAGCCCCGCCATGGCAAGCCCTTTTTCGTTGCAACCGTCGTAAAATAGCGGATAGTTATCCACCACGTACGCAATGCCTATCATCGCGTAGTGCGCCGACATTTCCCCTGCTTCTCTAAAACACAGCCGCCGCCTGCGCGGCATGATTACCACCTCTTCTTTGTACGAAAAGTCGTTGTCGAGCGTGCGCCCGAAAAAACCGTTTCCGGAATTAAACTTTAATGCAGTACACATAACAAAACCTCTTTACAATACCTCTTTTGGGCAGGCGAAGCCCCCCCTGCGACCGCCTATAATATTTATGCCCGATTGAGCATAAAATTTACAATATATTTTTTCAAACAAAAACGGGGCGTCGGTTAAACCGACGCC
>CAJTPT010000011.1 GCA_910578545.1 uncultured Christensenella sp. | reverse complement strand
CCTTCGCCTCTGGTGTTCCTCCTAATATCTACGCATTCCACCGCTACACTAGGAATTCCACTCACCTCTCCTGCACTCCAGCTCAACAGTTTTAGATGCAGTTCCGCGGTTGAGCCGCGGGATTTCACATCTAACTTATTAAGCCGCCTACACTCCCTTTACGCCCAGTCATTCCGGACAACGCTTGCCCCCTACGTATTACCGCGGCTGCTGGCACGTAGTTAGCCGGGGCTTTCTTACGAGGTACCGTCATTCTTCGTCCCTCGCGACAGAAGTTTACAATCCGAAAACCTTCATCCTTCACGCGGCGTTGCTGGGTCAGGCTTGCGCCCATTGCCCAATATTCCCCACTGCTGCCTCCCGTAGGAGTTTGGACCGTTTCTCAGTTCCAATGTGGCCGATCACCCTCTCAGGTCGGCTACCCATCATAGCCTTGGTGGGCCGTTACCTCACCAACTAGCTAATGGGACGCGAGCCCATCTTCAACCAATAAATCTTTTACCCCTCTTCGATGCCGAAGTGTGGTCTTATGCGGTATTAGCACCTATTTCTAAGTGTTATCCCGCAGTTGAAGGCAGGTTGCTCACGCGTTACTCACCCGTCCGCCGCTAAGTACAAGAGCAAGCTCTCATACTCCGCTCGACTTGCATGTGTTAAGCACGCCGCCAGCGTTCGTCCTGAGCCAGAATCAAACTCTAAAATAATTGTATAACCAAAGGATAAATCCTTGAGCTATCATTTTAAAATTACCGATTCTTTCTCAAAAACATACTGACATAAATAATTGACTTTGTATATTTTTTAAAAAGTCTAATTCGCTAAATCTATTCACTTTTTAATGTGCTTGCTGTCTTTTGTCGGACAGCTTAGTCATAATACCACACACTAAAAGGTATGTCAAGCATTTTTAAACCATTTTTTGAAATTTTTTTAAAAAATTTTTTATCTATTTCTTTTACGACAAAATTTGCCGAATGTTGCCCTGTTTCTTGGTTATAATATGTCGGAATAAAATAGTTGCTTATTTAATCTCAACGGTGTATAATATAAAGGTTATGCGAATAGATAAGTTTTTAAAGGTATCGCGAATAATCAAACGCCGCACCGTTGCCGCAGAAGCTTGCGACTCCGGCAAGGTGGTTGTTAACGGCAGATCGGTCAAACCCGCTTACGTCGTAAAAATCGGCGACGTAGTGGAAATTCGGCTCGGCAGCACGCCTTTTAAGTTTACGGTCAAATCGCTCAATGAGAAAGCGTCCAAGGATGACGCGGGTAGTTTGTATGAAGTGCAAAACTGACGATCGTTCCTCGGTAGCCGCCGTAGTGGTTTGCGCGGGGCGCGGCGAACGCAGCGGGCTACCGTATAATAAAGTATTACACCGTATAGGGTGCAAAACCGTATTGGAAAGCGTGCTTGACGTGCTTTGCCGCACCGAGGTAGGACACGTCACGGTAGTATCCTCGCCCGACGACTTAGACAGGATAAAGGAAATCACATTACAGTACGAAAATACGTCCGTTGTAATCGGCGGCAAAACGCGCGCGCAGAGCGTAATTAACGGACTGAAAGCCCATAAATGCGATATTGTTGTCATTCACGACGGGGCGCGCCCGTTTGTGACCGAGGACATTATTTCCCGCTCGATTGCGTCGGCGATTGGATTCGGGAGCGGCATTGCCGCAGTTAAGTCTATAGATACCGTCAAGCGCGTTACTTCGGACGGCGTTACAGCTCTTCCGCGCGACGAGTTGTACAACGTTCAGACCCCGCAAACATTCAGATACTCGGAAATCCTGTACGCTTACGACGGCATGACGGGCTCGCCCACCGACGACGCCGAGGTGTACGAACGAGCGGGGTTTAAGCCGCGACTTATCGAGGGCGACTACTCCAACAAAAAAATCACCACGCCCTCCGATTTGCTCAGCTTATCCGGCGGCTGTAAAATCGGCGTCGGGTTTGACCTGCACAGGCTCGTACATGACCGAAAGCTTATTCTCGGCGGCGTCGAGATAGCGTACGAGCGCGGACTTCTCGGACATTCGGACGCGGACGTACTTACCCACGCGATTATGGACGCACTTCTTTCCGCGGCCGACCTTCCCGACATAGGCGTGCTCTTTCCCGACACAGACGAGCGGTACAAAGGCATATCGTCCATGAAGCTGTTGTCCGACGTGCTCGCGCGCGTTACCGAACACGGTTACGGAATAGGCAATATTTCCGCCGTGGTCATGGCGCAAAAACCCAAGCTTGCGCCGCATATCGAGAGCATACGCAGTTCGCTGTGCGAAGCGCTCGAAATCGACAAATCGCGCATAAATGTGTCGGCGACCACCACGGAAGGAATAGGACTTATTGGCGAAGGCAACGCGATAGCCGTCAGCGCGTCGTGTATTCTAACCGAAAATAATCTCGGGTAAAACCAAAATGAACAAAACAGAAAACAAACCGCATAATAAGAAACGTTTACGGGTCCGCCCGATGATAATAGTATTATTGGGATTTTTGGTCGTCATGTTTGCGGGCGCGTTTTTGCTTGCGCTGCCCTTTTCCAACACAGACGGGCAATGGAAAAACTTTACCCATTCAGTGTTTTGGGCGATGAACGGCGTATGCGGCACGGGGCTTGTTGTAACGCCCACGGCCATGACATTTACATACTTCGGACAAGCCATACTGCTGTTGCTCATACAGTTCGGCGGACTCGGCTTTATGACGATGGCGACCTTCGTGTTTATCATCATCAGAAAGCGCATAACCCTTAAAGACAGAATTGCGATTCAGGAAGCGCTCGGGCAGGATCAAATAAAGGGCGTCGTGCGGCTTGTACGCAATATTATGATTATGACCTTTGTCATAGAGATTGCGGGCGCGGCGCTGCTCACACCGTTCTTTTGTGTGAAAAACGGCGCTATAGGCGTGTGGCAAGCGCTGTTTACGTCTGTTTCGGCGTTCTGTAATGCCGGGTTTGACATTCTAGGTCGGGTCGGCAACGAATACGGCTCGCTAATCGACTATAACGGTAACTACGGAATAATCACAATCGTCGCGCTGATAGCCATTCTCGGTTCGTTCGGCTTCCCAGTAATCAACGACATACTGAGGTGCAAATTCCACTGCAAGCGTTACAGACTGCACACAAAGGTCGTGCTTATCGTTTCATTATCTATTATGACTTTCGGAACGCTGTACTTTTTCGCTTCGGAATTCAATTCTCCCGCTACGGCAGGCATGAACGTCGGAGAAAAACTGTTAAACAGCATGTTTCAAGCGGTAACGGCAAGCTCTACCGCGGGGTACTCTTCCATCGACCAGACCAAGCTATCCCCGTCGGGAATGGTTATGTCCGCCGTGATAATGTTTATCGGCTCGTCGCCGTGCAGTACGGGCGGCGGCATTAAAACAACGACCTTTGCGGTAATCGTGCTTATGACCATATCGGGACTGCGCGGAAAGGACGATATCGAGGTAGGCATGCACAGCATAAGCATTAAAAACGGCTTGCGCGCCGTAGCTGTGCTTATTCTAGGCAGTTTTTTAATCTTGACCGGCGTATGTATTATAGGCGCGACCGACGGCATATCACCCGTAGGATATATGCTGTACGATACGATTTCGGCATTTACTACAACGGGCTTGTCCATGGGAATTGTACCGTCGCTGTCCAATGCGGCGCTGTACGTGCTTGCCGTTGTCATGTTTATCGGCAGGCTCGGACCGCTCAGCTTGGGACTTATGTTACTAAAACAAAACAGTAAATCGGGCATTAAATACCCGCCCGCAAACATCATGATAGGATAACAAGGAGCTTATTGTATGAAAAAGAACCAATATGTTGTATTCGGACTCGGTCGATTTGGCACGGCGTTGACAAAGGCATTATACGACTACGGCGAGGAAGTGCTTGCCGTCGATATCGACGAGGAATGCGTTGCCGACATTGCACCATACTGCACGCATTCTGTGTGCATGGACGCGACCGACGCGCACAATCTGGAACAGCTCGGCATCAACAATATGGACGTAGCAATCGTTTGCGTAGCGTCCAATATCGAGGCGAGCATATTCATTACGCTTATGTGCAAGCAGATGGGAATACCGCGCGTCATCTCCAAAGCAAGCGACGAGCGACACAAGCTCGTTTTGGAACGCATCGGCGCGGATTCGGTTATAATCCCGGAAATAGCTATGGGCGAACGGCTTGCTTCCATGCTTGCAAAGCCCAACGTAGTTGAAATAATGACGCTTGCAAACAGCTTCCGTATGGTGGAAATACACACACCCAAGCACTGGGTAGACAAAACGCTTATCGAGCTGAATTTAAGAAAGACGGAGCGCGTTAACATTGTGGTAATCAAGCGCGGCGACGAGATAATCACATCTCCCCCCGCCGACTACAAGCTTCTTGCCGACGACCTGTTGGTAATCGCAGGCTCAATTGACGACATAAAACGACTGAGCAACAAGGCCCCGGGCAAAGCGGTTGCCGATCAAACCGTCGAGCTTTAAATTGGGCAACTTAATATTAACAAATTAATAAACCACAGCCCGCTATCTTCAATCACGAAGTACAGCGGGCTGTTTAATTTGACTTTGATAAAACTAAGCGCAGTTAAAACCGTTAGACTTTTCAAGTATCGACTTACCGTCCCGATGATTATTTTTAGCGCTATATCAAAAAACGACAGTTAGGCTTTTACTAATAGACCATAATGGCAAAACGGACGCCGTACTTAAGTCGGCGTCCGTTTATTATGTTATTGCGATTGGTTACTCCGTTCCGTCGGGGGGAACGTCGTTCTGTCCGGAAGGCAGACCCTGAACGGGTTGACCGTCCGCGCCGAGCGGAGCGCTGCCGCTGTCAAGCGACTGCGGTTGCTCGCCCGTAGGCGGAAGGTAGCCGTAGCTCTGATAGCCGGGCGTCGGTGCGGATGAGCCGCCCGCGAGCTTTAGCATTTGCTCTTCGATTTCCATTTCCGAAACCAACAGAGCCTCTATTTCCTCGCGCTCTTGCTTGCGCTTAAGCAGGATCGCAATAAGGATGATAAGAAGTATCAAAAGCAGCAGGACACAGCATATGACTATTATCCATACGAGCGTATGCGCCTCGAAGCTTGCGGATATGCGCACCCACATACTTCCCTCCGGAAGGTCGTTATTGCGTGCCGTAAACTTAAGGCTGACGGGCACCCCCGTTTCGTCGGTGACCTGAACGGTGATTACAGACTCGCCGCGCGCCACAAACGTGAGAACGAGGTATCTGTTTTGACCGCTCTCGTCCTTTTCGATAGAAGCTTTGACAATCGAGCTGACCTGAGAATCAACGCTCAACAAACGGATAGCCGAGCCGTCGGGATCGTCGGGATCGGTAAACAATTCCCACGCGCTGAGCCGAATGGTATTGGCCGCGTCGAGGTCGCGTAGCGAATCGGGCTCACCCTTATTGTTCTTGGAAAACGTAATGGACGAGTAAATCGCTTTAGGCGCCTGGTTGGTGATAATCGTCAGGTAGAAATACTTGCGGTAAATCTTACTGTCCGGATCGTTTTTCAGCTTAAATCGCACTGCGACGCGAACGGGCTCGAGCGTAATTTGGTTGCCTGCTTTAAGTTCCCAGGTCTGACCGTCGGCGAGCTTGGTAAACGTCGCCTTGTTTTTGTCGACCTCGTTTTGGAACTCGATATCGACAAGCTCGTAGTATTCGTACTGATTGAACACATTGCCGTCCGCGCTTGTAATAACGCCTGTATCGCTGTCGCTTTCGATGACAAGCTTGTTTTGGATATCGGGAACAAGCGTCTTTAAGTCGACGGTCTTGGTCTTACCGCACGCAATCACGATTTCGTTCATCTCGCCGATAACCTCGTCGGGATTACAAACAACGTGAACCTGTATGCAGAACGAAGTTGTAAGCGTGTCGAACATAACGCTGACATCGCCGTCGGCAACCGTTACGTCGATTGCGCCGTTGCCGTAATATCCTTGTCTGGGCGTTATTACAAACCACTGTCTGTAATTATTGGTGGTATCCTTATAATCGTAATCCACCCCGTGCGTTTCGCAGTATTCCCTGAGCAACTGCTCGTCAAGCACGTCGGGGAACGTAACGGTAAACAACGCCGTCGACATAATATCCACTTTATCGTTAACGGATAAACCGTCTACAACCGTGCTGTACATCTGCGAATAGATGTTTTCGACCAGGCGGGAATCTTGACGGAATACACGGAGATAGGTATCTCTGTTTTTCGCGCTGTCCACGTCGCCGACTACGTCGGAATCGTTGTTGTCGTCAACAAAATCGCCGATATAGAACAGCATGCCCTTGGGCGTGGATTTTTCCGAACCCATAAGGTAAACAACGGAGTTTTCCATGCTATCCTTAACGAAAGGTGCGTCGTTAACAACGGTAACGTTTATTTTGATCGTAATTCCGTTGCCTTCCGCCTCGGCATTGCCCGATCTGTCTATTATACGAACGTATATCGTGGCGGTAAGATTACGCTGTGTGGTAACCGCGTTAAACCGAATACCGGTACGCGCGTTTTTGTCGCCCAAAGGCTCGACAAGCGCAACCTCGGTGAATTTATCGGGATTGATGGTACCGTCGGGTTTAAGCTCGTACGCTCTTGCATAGTCGGGCGTATCAACAAGATAGGTTTGCGTGCTCGACGCGGTGGCGTTGACGTATCTGTACGAGTCGGTGTCCGCGCCGTCTATTATATCGGCGTCGTGCATAAACTCGTCGAGTTCGACATCGAGCTGTTTGCCGTATCTAAGGGTGACTTCCATGCGATATGCGTCGTACTCATCCGCCGTAAACATATAACCCACGCCGTTCTCGTCGTTCTTTCCAAAGTAATCGACGGTTGTGACGTCGGTATTGTGTATGGTAAGCGTGATCGTGGTAGTAGTCGTTTCACCCATCGTGTCAACACCGGTGATAACGATGGGGAACGTTACCGACGGCTGACTTACACCGTTGACCACGTAGTCTATACGGCGATTGATTTGAATAATAAGGTTGTTATCCTTGTCGACGGATAAATCAAACGCGCGAGGTTTAGCGCCGTCCGCCTGCCATTTGAGCCCGGGCTTGAGCTTTTCGGCTTCCGCCATAACCGTCTTGTACTGCGCGTCCTCGAGTTTGCCATCCTTCATACCAAACACGGATACGGTGTCGTCCGCATCGGCGTCGACAAACAACGTGCCGTAAAGGTCGTTACTGTCAAATACCTTAAACGAATCGGTATCGCCCCTACGCCCTTCAAACGTGAGCGCACTGCCTATTGCGGTAGGCTTAGAATCGATAACGTTGAGTCGGAACAGGTTGCCCGCTTGCAGTATGGCGTCGGAGCGCTTATACATACGGTCGCCCATGGGCTTAGCCGCTTCGACGTACAAGAGTACGTTCTCGTTTTTGAGCGTCGACGAATTAGGCGCAAACCGTAACGACGTGCAATCCGCCGAGAACTCGAAGCTTGCGTAATGGAATACGGCGTCGTACCGTTTTTCACCCTCTCGAGTAAGCTCGATTTGCTTACCGTTGGCGTCCACGCCGCCGATGATATAATCGGAATAATCGTCGGCGCTATTGAGATAATAAAGGTTACTTCCCTTTGTGTGGGTAAGCATCGACTTGAGCTTATCCGCCGACAGCTTGGTGATATTCCCGTCGCCGTCAACGTCGATAAACGCGTACAGAACCGCCGAATACTTGCTGTCTCCAAGCGCCTTTGCGTCGGGATCGACTATGGGCGACTTGTCATTGTTGGTGTTACCTAAGTTATCGGAAAGCTTGACGTAGGCATACTTGGATTTATCCGTTTGCTTTGACGTATCGTAGTAATCGTCGTAGGAAACTACGTTTACAACGTCCGAGCCCGCAAGGTATGCGTCGTACGCCTTATCGTCCATTGCGCCGACGGTCGGGTTGACAATGTCCGAATACAACGTATAAACGTGCAACGTGATTTCGAGCGTGTTTTCAAACGCAGGATTTCCGTAGTCCGCAATACGGAACGTAAGCACCTCGTAGCCGTCGCCGTCGGGGTTGTAGCCCGTCGAGGTAATAACTAACGATCTTCCGCCGTTGGTTACCGATATATCGAAGTAATCGGCGTGGAACACACCTCGAGCGTCCGCTACAAGCGCCTTGCCGTTGACGGCAAAGTAGCCGGCGCCGTAAAGCGTCATATTGTTGGTTTCGTTTGCTCCGTCAGGGTCGCGTGCGACGCTTGTCATAGGTATTGTGTACGATTTTTTGGCAAGCTTGGTTTCACCCGGGAACCCTTCGATCGAATATCTTGCAGAAGTATCGGAAGCAACTGTGAACAGCCTAAACGTCTTATCGACGTAAATACCGTCGTTAAATTCGTCCTCGACGCCCTCGAGGTCGGCAGACGTTACCTTAGTCTTTTCGTCGGCGTCGGCGCAATCGAGCGCAATAGGCGCCGAGCTGACAACGGTAAAGTACAGCGTCACCTTAGCCTCGCCGCCCTCGCCGTCGATAATAGTAAACGTGACAGGCTCGTTAACGCACGCGGAAAGCGCCTCTATTCTGACGGCGACGTTATTGGAATCGGTGTTGTGCTCGTTGAGAAGTCTAATAGTATCGCGCATGTTGACTTCGAGCTTTTCGTTGTTATAGTCAACGTGGGTTATTCTGAGTCGCCAAGGCGTATCGTCGTCGGCAAGACCGAGATAACCCAAATGCAGATATGTGCCGTTTTCTCTGTCGATGTTGTCGGCGGTAGCGTCGGTAATGAGTTCCGATTTCTTTTCCGAAGTGATATCGCGGAATACCCAATATCCCTTTACGGCATTGTTACGTCCGTCACCGTTGCTCGTGCCATAACCGTCGTTGTTCTCGCGATAGTACAATACCGTAGACGTCTGCGAGCTTGCAAACGCCTTTTTCATTGCCGCGTCGGCGCCGGTAAACACGTCGTAGTAGCTTGTAAGAACCGTAATATCGTCACCGGCACGCATTGTGAAGGAACGCTCGGTTGCAACGATTGACGGCGTTTGGTTGAGGATGTTTATAATGAACGTGATGTACGCTGTTTCCGCCTTACTGCTGTCGCGGAAGTTAAGCGTAAATCTGTACTGTCCAATATAAATGTTTTTGCCTTCGTATACCGCAGTCGTACGGCGATTGACGGTAAACGATATGTAGTTTCGCGTGGGAATCGTTTTGTCGGACGAAGTAGTTTCCATCCACATAACCACGTCGCGGTTTTCGTATTCCGCAGACTGATACGTAGTAAATCCGCCGCCGTTGTAGTAGTATATATCGCCGTCCTTCATGGGCTCGGGATCGTACGTCTTGCCCCAGTACGGGTCGTAGGAAATGGGCGAATCCAAGTAGTCGCCCGTTTCGCGCTCGACGCCCGAGGAATCGGACTTAAACTGAGCGTCGGTAGCAAGCGAATAAATACCGTTTGTACCCATGATATATATATCGGGGTCGGTAACGAAGTCGTAAAGGTTGAGCGTCGAGGTATTGCCTACGGCAAGGTCGATCGTATACACTCTACCCTCAGTGCCGTTAACGGTAGCCCCTTCTCCCACTTTTTTAAGCTTGGGATTGCCGTTTACAATGGTAATACGGAATTCTATGGATGTGTACGAAGCGTCATTCCAGCCTGCGCCGCACGAATCGAAAACCAATACCTTAAGCGGATAGTAAACGCGCGTAGGCTTGAGCGGGTCGACGTCGTCGCTTGCGTATTCCGCAATAAGTCCGCGTTTGGCATACTCGGCAATAACCTTGGCTTGCGTAAGGTCGCTCATGCCCGTAAATACTATATCGTTGATAAACGTTTTGCGCAGAGCGGTAATATTGATAATTTTTCCGTTGTCGACGGTTGACGCGTTAAAGTAACTACTGTAGCCCTCGCGCGTCGAGCCGTACATACCGTCGTTTGCCTTGTACTTGCCGTCCACTGCCGCCAAATTCAGTTCGCCGTCCTTGACGCTGTCATAAACGCCGTCGTCGGTCTTGGTTAAGCCGTAGTAGTTGGCAACGGAGTTTTGCGCCTTATAGGATACGGCAGTATTTGCAAAGCCGTTTTGGGCGTCGTTAAGCACGGTCGCCCGCTTATACGAATCTTTGCCGCTGTACCAAGAATCCACGCTCTCGAACGATTCGGCCGAGAACGCTACGTAATCGCGGTACGTATTGTCACTGAAGTCCTCGTCGACGTAACCGATTTTGATAATATCGGGATTGATGAGCAAATATTCGGGGTTGATCGCCTCGAGCTCGCCGTTAACGTTGCGGCGTGTAAGCGCGAACGAAATCGAGTCGGACGACTGAAGATCAAGTATATCTACGTAGTACGTACCGTTATCCTCGTCGTACTTTAACACACCGCCCTCGTGCTCGTAAAGGTCGAACATCGAGTTTTCCACGCGGATCTTGACCTCGACCGTACGGCGGTCGCTGTCTTCCTCGGCGGTAATAATGCCGTTTTCGCACTTGGCAAGATCTATCTTCAGCGTAAGATTGCGCTCGCCGGTACGAACGTCCTTTTTAGAGAAGGTCAAACCGAAGTTGTGCTCTATAAGCTTGTCGGACTGCTCCTCGAGATACATGATAGTGCCGTCGCCTACAAAGCTGTCCTTATTGGCATCGAGCATATTGTCAAAGCCTATAAGCTCGCCTTTGTCGTTTATTGTGGTTACGGCAAGGCGGTTGTTGTAATACGGCTTGCTGTACTCGTCGTCGAACAAAGTCTTGGCGGTAGCGCCCTTAGATATGTCGTAGTAGAACGGCGTAATATTGATGTACGGGTTTTTAGAAAGAGCGAGCTCGCCGGAATTGCCCGTCCACGTGGTGCCGCCGTCGGACAGCGATATAGCCGCCGCAATCGTGCTTAACTCACCAAGGTCGATTTTTACCCCGTCCTTGTCGGGTACGTCGTAGCCAACATACTCGGTGTTATACTTAACGCTACCCTCGTCGCCTTCCGCAACAGGGGTGGCAAGCGTTTTCATAAGTCCGAAGTAACTCATGGGAACGTTGACGTCCTTATATATAGGACGCGACGCTTCGGTAGTAGCGCCCGTGGTTGCCGCGGGAATTACAATAGTATCCGCGTACTTAAATGCGCCGTCGGTATTTACACCCGTGCCGTATTTTACGCCCGAATTTGTTCCGGCAAGCGTATTGTCCGCTTCACCCTCGGTACGGTTTTTTATCGTCTTTCCGCCTACGGTCAACGTACCTACGGTGTCGCCGCTGCCGTATAAGCTTTCCGTATCCCCGTCGTAGGTGGACAGATAGTTGGTGGCTTTGCCCTTATCGTCGACGTACTCAACAACGTAGTAATCGTCGTTTTTGCCGATAAACTCGTTAAGCGAACGAATACCCGTTCTTGAGATGTGCTGATAAACGGTGGTTATAAGTCCGCCGTCGACTATTACGCGGTTATCAAGCTCGCCGCTCGGTTTCTTGTTATTACGGTTGCTGTTGTACGCCGTCGGTTCGCCCGCCGTACTGCCGCCAAGCTCGGTGTTATCGCGGAGCGAGAACGAAACGCCCACGTCGACCTTAGAGCCGAAGCCCGCAGTCGCTTTTAGGTGCAACGCCCAAAGATCGACTATCCAGCGCCCGCGATCGTCAAAGCACTCATCCAAAACGGCTTGACTGCCGGTCATAAGTTCTGTAATCAAATCGCCGCGGTTAACCCACTTACCGCCTACATAGAACAAGAACTCGGCTTTGTACGCCATGTCCTTATCGAGCGTGGTATCGGTGCCGTTGTTGCGCAGGTAAACTATAACCGCCGAGGGCGAGCCCGTAAAGTCGATAGCGTCGGTATTGACCGACGGAACGGCGCGCTCGAATTCATCCCTAGTTGCGACGTCGCCTGCTTTAGTCAAGTTTATGTAATTAATCGTTTCGTACTCGCCTGACGACGTGTTTTTGACCGCAGTGATTTGCGAAAGCACAAGTCTGTCGTGCAAAGCGTCGGCGTCGGTAGCTATAAGCTTAATATCGGGATCGGTCGGCGCAATGGAAATGTTGGGATCTGCGTCGGCAGGCGATTCCGTCTTTAACAAAGTCTTGGACTGTTCCGAGCCGACTATGTATCTGTCGCGCGAAATATCGGAATTGCTTGTCGATTCGATAGACCACAAATAACCGTTTTGTTT
Organism: uncultured Christensenella sp.; assembly: GCA_910578545.1. Lineage (GTDB taxonomy): Bacteria > Bacillota > Clostridia > Christensenellales > Pumilibacteraceae > Anaerocaecibacter. Next base: position 4,757 of record CAJTPT010000011.1, on the reverse strand, counting down.
GGTAAAGCCGTCCTCTTCCGACGTATTGAGCAGAGGCAAAGTATTAACGACCTCGACCTGAACATAGCCGAGCGAGGTGCCGCCGTTATTATCCGTTACAAAGAAGTAAACGTATACGCCGCTCGCTATTGCCTTGGTCGAGTTGAGCGCCGTGACAATAAGCTCTCTGTTGCTGTCAAGCCGTGCGGAAATAAAGTCGGTAAGATCTCTTCCGTCGGGCGTAGTCGTATACGCCGTAAGGTCGTCGCCCATTTCTTCAAACGACGTGACTTTACGGAAGGTAGTAACAAGATCTCGGGTATTGGCAATAAGCACGCCGCGCGATACGATATACGCAGGAGTGTCGCCATCTATATCCTCCATCAAGCCGTCTCTGTCGTCGTTACCGTTGGCGGCAAAAACGTGCGTATCTTTGAGTATACGACCGTCCTCAAGGCTGACCGCCGTTACGGCAAGCTCTTCCACGTGATCCGGATTAACGATATTCGGTTTTGTGTTGACAACCTCGATTTCGATACGGAAGGTAAACATGGAATTGCAGTCCGCCGAATTGCCGTATCTGTCCGAAATCGTCATATCTATATAGATAGGCTGAGAAGTACGGTTGATCGAGCTGAACATTACAAAGTCCAGAGGAACGGCCTTATTATCGCCTATTTTTATGCTACTGCCGAATGTTGTGGTAATAAAGCCGTCGGCATTGGTTGCGGAATAAACAAAGTCGTTGTACGTAGCGGTGTTGTACGTGTATGCGTCCGTTCCCGCCGTTTGGCGCGCAAAGAACAGTCTATCCCTAAACACGCCCTGATTGTCATTGATTGTCGTAGTGGCGGAAGTACCGTCCGCTACGTTACTGACGTGACCGACCGTGGTCTTGTCGTTGACGCCGTTAAGGAACTCCGTAAGCTTACCCGTATAACCGACCGAAGCGTATTTGGATTTATCAAACAGTCCGTTAAAGCCGCCGTCGACTTTATCCGCGCTGACGGTAAGCAAGCCGCCGCTTATCGAGCCGTTCAAGCCGTTCAGCGTAAAGCCGCCGCCAAGCTTATCAAAGCCGGCGTTTTGAATATCGTAGTCGTAAGCGATATCGTACGGCGTTACGATAAACGTCGTTCCGAGCGGTATCTTATACGACAGCGTGGGAATGCCGTCGTTGCTGTACTCGCTGTACGCATTGCTTTCGGCCTTATCGCCGTAAACGGCAACGTTGCCGCCCGTTCCTTCGATCGAGAGCGCGGTGTTGGTAACGCGAACTGCAATCTTAATCTTTTTTGCAGATTCGGACGCGAGTCCGGCAATATCGGTAACGCCCGCGTCGGCGTAAAAATATCTGTTCATCGTTGCGGACTTAAGCGTTATCTTAAGACCGTTTATCACGTAATAAACCTTACCGCCGACTGTTTCCTTTGTAGGCGACCAAACGGTAAAGCCGGTGCCGTCAGGCACGGTAAGCGCACCGTCGGGTACGACGATACGCCCGCCGCCGTACAGCGTTTTGGGGAAGTACGCGCTATCTATATATATAGGAAGATTTTCCGCGCGGATATACTGGTTTTCCCAGCCGTCGCCGACCTCCTTGGCAAGATAGGAACTCATGCTCTTTACTACCGATTCGGGCGTGGAGGAAAGCTGTAGCATCTCGTTGAGATATGCGCCGTTCCAGCTCTTTAAGCCCGTCGTAGTCGCATAGTTATCGCCGTCGATTGCAAGCGGTTGCAAGTTTTCATCGGTAAGAGCGCCCGTCGAGTCTTTGTACAAACCGACTACGTGCGATCCGTTGTAGTTGACCGCCATGGGCGCAAAGTAAAAGCTCTGTCCCGGCGTGCCTGCCGCCTTCGGGAATACGGACGACTTGGTTTGCGACGAAGCCGTGTTAATGGGCGCAGTAACCGTCGCAACGGGTGAATCGGACGACTTTGCGGTAGTTGCGCCTACCCTAAACGCGAGCGGCAACCAAATTCCGTTGTCCAACGAGTCGCAATTATCGCGAATGTGAAGCAATAAGTAGAAGTGCCCGGGCGCGTTGGCACGGGTCGAAGTATACTGGCTGAAGCTTGCGCGCAAGCCCGTTACCGTAATGGTATCGCCCGAATACGTAAAGCGAATAAACGCTTCGCGCGAGGTATCGGTACCGCCCGCAGTGGCGTTGTACGCAATGTTATCGAGGAAGCCAGTAGCCAAATCGGTCTTTGCGGTCGTCGCAAAAGAATCGGCAGTCTTGGTTCCTTTGTTGTAATAGTTTTGGTTGGGCGACGCCAACGTCACCGTGTTTTGAAGTCTATCGAGCGCGATAAACTCGTTTTTGGGCACTTCTACGCCGAGAATGCTGTGCGTAGAAGAATCGATACCCGAAGCGTTGTCAATATCCGAAAAGTAGTCGTTTAGCTTAATAGCCTTATTTGTCTCGCCTACCGAAAGGTCGACAACGTTATCCACGCCGGACTTGAGCACGGGGCGTGTGTTTTCCATCTTAAATACTATTTGGAACGAATACGAAAGCATACCGCTCGAAGCGTCCCAAAGCGCGACGTTGGTACCGTTGCACGCCGCCTTTTCCACAATGTATACAGTAACGGGCAACACCTGATAGCCCGGCGTGGGCGTAACACATTCGAGAGAAATACTGCTAAACGTGTTAGCTATAGCCGTAAGTCCTGTATTGTACGTAGTAACTTTGCTTGCGCCCGAATCAAGCTGAGTGACCTTAAACAGTCTGCTCGAGCCGGTGATTTTGGTCGTATCGGTAAGAGCGATGACCGCTTGGTCGACGCCGAGAACGTTGTTTATAAGATCTGCGGCGTTAAGCGTAATCTTTCCGCCGAGCATGAGAGTCTTTTTGATGAACAGTGTGGTAATGCCCATACCGTTCGGATTGTATATAGCCGTCGCAGATGCGGGATCCCCGGGCGCAGGAGTGCTTACCGATGATCCGATCATACATCCTGCGGTAGACGACGCACCCGCCGAATCGACGACTGCGGCGTTTACGGAACTCTTTAGCGACATCGAGTTTTTATTTACCTTTACATCAAAGTAAACGGTAGAAATGGCTCGGGTCGTATTGGTACCGTAGTTATCGCGAACTTTGGTATATATCCTTACCGTGTTGCCGCCGGAGCCGTAAGTAACGCTCGTCTGCCCCGAACGCGGATACGCCTTTATTCCGTTTATGGTGAATGAAGTGTTACCCGAGAAAGTCCAAGTAAAAAACTTGTTGGCGCTTACCGTGCACGCGGAATTGAGGTAAAGACCGCTGTTGGTCGTGCAGTTGCTATAAGTATCGTAATTAGAGCTTGTGCCGTTGGTAAAGTATACGGCAGAGCCTTCGGGGTCGGACGCAAGGTCGGACGCCTTTAAAGTTTTGTTAATCGTGCCGCCGCGCGTAAACGTAGTAAGAGCAACTGATTTTTGAGTGGGGGCTTGGTTAACGCTTACTACAGTAATTTTAGCCTCGCCGTTACCAGACCGAGTTCCCGCGGTAGCGCTTACTTGCGTGCAACCGTTGCCGCAAAAGCCGGAGCCGCCACCGCCCGACGAGCCGCCGCCCGACTGGTTGTTGCCGTTTGTACCGCCATAGTAGCCACCGCCACCGCCGCCGCAACCGTAGTTAACGGTATCGCCGCTACCGCCATATCCAAAGCCGGGGGCCTCGGCATAACCTGTGATGCTCGTCATAGAGCCTGCACCCGACGTAGTGCCGGGATTTCCGCCAGGAGTGTACGACGTTCCGCCCGTGCCGACAGTTGCAGGCGCGGTATTACCGCCGCCGCCTTGACCGCCTATCCAGTTGGTACAACCGTTACCGCCCGCTCCACCGCCGACGATAAGAACCTTAGACTTGTTGGCTTCGCCAATCTGGCGAAGCGTACCAGTCATGGTCGCGATATGAGTAGCGCCACCGCCACCTGCCGAGTCGGTACCACTTTTACCGCCGCCAGTGCCGCCGCCGTTGTAGCCGCCAGTATAAGGCGAAGCAGTCATGCCTTGACCGCCCACGCAAATATATAGCGTTTGGCTTGCGCCTGTAATCTTGTACGTACCCTTTGTGTAACCGCCGAGGTTGGTTGCCGAAGTCGCGTGCGCACTGGTTCCACCAGCCGCACCCCACACCTCAAAAGTGTATTCGCCGCGAGGAAGAGTTACTGATAGAACGCTTCCGGTAGTAGTGGAGGAGCTGGTGAATGTGTACGAAAGTATATCACCTGCCGCAAGCGCGCCCTGAGCCGATTTATCACCAGAAAAGTTAGTAAAAGTCGTACTCGCTCTAACGCCGCCGCCAACGTTATCAACGTTGACCCGCTTACCGTAGCCGCCGAAGGTAATGGCACACGTTATCGCCACCGCAATGGCGGCAAACAACGACGCTATAAGAATAAGCGCTCTCTTGCCCTTTTTGATCGAATATCCGTTATCGGTTCTGTTTGTATGATTTTTCATACCACACCTCTCCGTTTATCGCAAATGCTATTGTTAACAATTTGTTCACAATTACATATGTATACAGATAAATGTTAACATATTGTTCATAATTTGTCAATGGTATTAAGATAATTTTTTCAATTCGGCATGCGGGATTATGAATTCGGAATGGATGACCGCCTTGCGGCGACCTTTTTTTTGCCATTATTGCGCGGCGCGTTCGGTTGCGCAATCCTTTTTGTTGTCCCCCACGGGGGACAACGTTAATTCTGTTGTGCAGTCCTCTTTGTTGTCCCCCTCGGGGGAAACGTCACGAGCCTGCGAGTGACAAAGGG
>CAJTPT010000010.1 GCA_910578545.1 uncultured Christensenella sp. | reverse complement strand
AGCGGAAAAGAAAAAACCTAAAACTATGGGGTTCGTTTTAGGTTCTTACTGGCGGGGCGGTGGTATTCGAATTTGCTCCGCTTTTTCGGAATATTGGGGTATTTTTGCCGATTCTGTGGCATTTTCAAGCTCTAAAAGCTCCCTCAATCGCTCTATTTCGCTTTCTACGACCTCGGGATCGTCGGCATAGAACTTCGGACTGCCTTTAAGCGTGGTAACGACCGAGAAGCCGTCATCTCTCACTACCACACGTTTAACAAGGTTATCTATCAGTCTTTTCTGATATTTCTTATCATGTGGATCACCCGTCATAAGCTCGGCTATGAAATCGAGTATATTCTGTTTCGTCATTTGCAATCCGCGTTCGAGTTCTATTTGTGCTTCCTGCGCTTGCAAGTCATTAAGCAGCGTTTCGTACTCCGCTATTTTCCGCTCTATATTGTTCCGAAGAAGAACACTAGTAGCATTTACAAACGAATCTGTCAGTTTATCTACTTCTTTTGTCGCATTGGCTATCTTGTTTTTTATGGATATGAGATTTTCATTGTCTGTGCGTTTCTCAAAATATGCAATCGTTGCTTCGGCTGCTTTCTCTGCATTTTTTGGATTGCTGTAAACATTCTTGACAAATACCGTAACGTCAAACTCCATAGCATCTTTCTCGACACGCTTCTTATTGCAGGCGTGCTTTTTCATTTTCTTGCAAGCGTAGTAGTACCGACGAGAACCGTCCCTGTTTGTACCGCCGTCCGAAACCATTGGCGTCTTGCAGTGTCCGCATATAAGTTTTCCCGTTAAAATATACGGCTCTAATGCTTTATGTATCGCGCCGGTATATCTATTATTTTCAAGCCGCTTTTGTACGCGCTCGAAAAGATCTTTCTCTATAATCTTCGGGTACATATTATCGCAAAGACGCTCGCCGAACTCGAACTCTCCCGTGTATTTTCTGTTAGTAAAGTATCTATCGAAAGTCTTATTGGTAAACGGCTTACCCTTAAATCGTAAACCTTTCGCATTAAGCGCTTCGGCAATTTCGGTTTTGCTAACGCCATTGTCGAACTGTTCAAACGCATATTGCAATATTTCCGCTTCTTCCGGAACTATCTCTATGTACTTGATAAACCTATCGCTTTTGCCCTGAACAGGCTCTAACCGCTTTCTATATCCGTATATAAGATGCCCGCCGCAAAACGTTCCGTTCGCAACGCTCGTATCCAACCCGTCCTTTACACGCTTACTCAATCTCTTGCTGTATTTCTCAGCGTTCCATTCGAGGAACATTTCGTAGAACTCACCGCCTTCGTCGTCCGCGATAGGTTCTAACGCCGAAAGGACTTTTACGCCGTTGTCTTTAAGCATTTCTTTACAGACAATGCTATCTCGGCGATTCCGAGCGAAACGGTCGAACATATAGACTATGACGTACTGAAATGCACCCGTCCGCGCATCTCTTAACATACGTTGAAAAGCAGGTCGAGCGTCGTTCGTTCCGGTCTTTGCCTTGTCCGAATACGTCTGTATTACTTTAAGTCCTTTATTCTCGGCGAACTCAGTGCATATACGCACTTGCGCCTCGATGCTCTGCTCGTTTTGCCCATAAGAACTGAACCGAGCATAAATTACAGCACTTTCCATTTTCAGTACCACCTTTAACTTTCATATAGGCGATTATCGCCCTCAGCCTCAAATGGTTCGGGGCGATAATCGCCGTACTTGTCCGCATTTATTGACAAGTATATTATATCACAGAAGCGAGGAATAGTCAAGGAGAATTCTTACGGTTGTCAATAAATACAGACAGCTATGCTTTACAATAAGACGGCATTATGCTATACTCTATATTGTAAGGACGGTGATCTATGAAACGTGAAAACTCATCGAAAATAAAACTGTTAAAGATACTTGAAATACTGCGAGAAGACTCGGACGAGGACAATCCGTTATCCACCTCGGATATGTGCTCAAAACTAAAAGAGCAGGGTATAGTATGCGATCGCAGGGTTCTTGCGACAGACATAGACCAACTCATAGAAAACGGCTACGATATTGTTCGCGTAAAAGAAAGCGGTTTTAGTACAAAGTATTTCATAGCCGACCGCAGCTTTGATGTTCCCGAACTGCGCATACTTATGGACGCCGTTCAAGCGGCGAGCTTTATTACGCCCAAGAAAACGGAAGTGTTGCTTGACAAGATAGCCGAACTCGGCGGCTCGCACCGGGCAACTTTGCTCAAAAGAAACGTTTGGTTTAACACGAGTAAACACACAAACGAAGATATACTGTACATAATTAATGAGATCGACAACGCCATTACCAACGGCAAACAACTATCCTTTATATATTTCGACTACACAGCCGAAGGAACGAGAGAGTACAGAAAGAACGGCAAACGCTATATAGTCAATCCTATAACGACGGTATTTAACAACGACAACTATTATTTAGTGTGTTATAGTGATAAACACAAAGACAGCGTAGCTCATTATAAGATAGACAGAATGGAATCGGTCAACAGCGAAAACAAAAGAATAACGCCGTCAGCTATAGTAAAGAAATTCGATCCGGCTAAACATTACAATGAGATATTCGGTATGTTCACAGGCGAAACCGAAAATGTAACACTTGAGATAGACGCAAAGCTGCTTGATGCTATGATAGATCGTTTTGGCAAAGATACAAAGTTTACGGCAAAAGAGTACGGTAAATTTACGTTTACCATTCAAGTGCAGATCAGTCCGCAGTTTTTCGGCTGGTGTTGTTCGTTTGGCGAGTGTTTACAGATAATCGAACCCAATAAAATAGTAAGTGACATCAAGCATTATATATCAATCTTAGATAACATTTATTAAGTAGATTGTAAGTCGTATTCTACATAAATTAATGCATAGGGTATTATTAAATCTTTTTCTTTATAAATAATTAATATTTTATTATCTTGAATATTAACTAAACCATTTTGTCCGGTAGTTCCATTATCGAATAGGAATTCTCCATATTCGAGCATGATTCCTAAATATTTGATTTCTATCTCATTAACTTTTTCGGTAAGAATAAGCTTATTTTGTGCTATACGTACATTATACTCTTTATTTTCATAAGTTATGGATTCGGTTTCAGCATTTTTTGATATAATAATTAATTGATCGTTTATGATACAGGCTGTTTCTATAATCGTTCCGTCGGAAGTTGCAAATTCTGCTATATATATCCTTACAGTCTGTAAGTAAACTTCATTTAAGCCGATACAAAACTCAATAAAATACTTACTGTTTACAAACTGTCTGTTTACGATTAAATTTGATACGGCGATATGCTGATCGTACAACGAATAACCCAAATCATTTTTTATCATTACCATAACTGATTCACATTCAATTCCAAGAGATATGGGATCTTGAACAAATATGTGTCCCATATTTAATTCGTCTTCTAAAATAAATATTTGATGTTCATTGTTGAGAATAATAGTTAATGCTGCAGTTTGTTCATTGCGTTCATAAACAGTAATCGATATAGATAGTTTATAAGTTTTTTCATCACCATTAACTGCTCGTACCACAAATGTATATTCGAATGTATATGTTCCCGATTCTTTGTTTGCATAATTAGATATATCTAAAGATAATAAATAGCCGATATCTTTGTCATAATCTAAATAGTCCCCAATTATTACAGAATAAGGATAAATAGTATTTAAGATATATAATATAGATGTTGCATCTGAATCATTGCGCTCCATTGTAATTGAATCTGTAAAGGTTGCATCACCGATTTGTTGTAAGGTTTTATTGTTTATAGAATATACTTCTACTGCCACATTGGAATTATTTATTGTAATGCTAAATTCGTAAATTTTTATGCTATTAAAGCTGAGCATATAATCAATTCCGATTAAATTGCCATTAAATAAAATTTCGGTTTTTTCTTCACATAAATTATAACAGCTAAGTGCATCTTTATATAATATACTAATAAAATTAATGTCTAGTATTGTTGCATCGCATAAATATTTGTTACCTGTCTTTTGTAATATATCATTTTGATATTTAATTTCATTTATAAAGTCAGTAGGGAACAAATAAATATTAACATTATATTCATATTCATTGTTAGCGTTGTATTGAACTAACAAATTTGTTCTATTATCTCCTATTTGTAGATTGCCAAAGTTAAATTCGGCACCGTATTTATTATCGATAAATGTAATATTCGCTGAAAGCTCTTGTGTATTTGAAACTACATATAAAGAAAGCGAGTAATCCCCGATATTCGTAAAAATAAGACCATCGGCGGTAACATTAGTAATTATATCTATAAGACGCGGCGGTACACTACCGACATATAGTTGCACAAAGGTATTGCCGATTGCGATTCCATCATAATAGCCAAATATTAGAATTTCATAAATATCGTTTCGTTCGCTTTTGATGCTGAGTGATGTGGTAATATGTTCGGATTCACTCAGGTTAATAACAAGATTGCTGATGTCAATATTCGTATCCGCATCGAGAATAATCTTATTATCTACGGCAATAATATTGTCATAATATATCGAAGTGATATAATTAGAAATATCGAAGACTGAGTAAATTTCCAATATCCCGTTAAATATATATTCGTTTTCTTTCGCGCTATAATCAATGGTATTTATTCCGTTATGCAATTCGATTTCAGTTTGGATATTTTGGACTGTAAATGACTCATTTAATTCATATTCAAGTTTTACGGGTTTAGATATTATAGAATTATATAAAACTACTTTGTTCCCGTCAATCGTAATCGGATTATCATTTATATAAAGATTTTTAAATACTTTACTACTTAACGGAATATATATACATTTAATGCAGAATCTTTGTCTAAATAATTCTTCGCCTGTAACTATGTCGCTTATCAAAAGTGTGAAAATATTATCCCCACCTTTTAATGTAATATCATATGACGGACTATCGGCTTCTTCAAAAAGATATACGATTCTCAGTTGACTATAGTTATTGTCGGAATATTCTATATCAAAACAATCTTCAAGTGATTTAACTGAAGGATTCTCGGTTATAATCATTTCTGCGGACTTTAAGGAAACTGATATACTAGACGAAAGATCACCGTGGTCAATCAAAAACCAAGTCGATTGTTCGGCAATAAGGCTACTTTCTCTCCATATTTGTGCAGTGATATAATATGTACCTGTTGGAAGTGTGCTCGCAAAAAAGGGTTCATTGTTACAAAGTATTTTAAGTTCACAGTCATTTTCATTAATTCCATAGTAATCTATATCAAATATAAAATCAAGATATGTAAATACATGGGCAACATCCGATATTTCGATTTTGTTTTTATTAAAGATTATTTCGATTTCTTCGTACTGAATGACACCTATTTCGAAATCTTTCGTAATAGTACCGAATTCGCCTTCGAATTGGATTTTGACTGAATATATATAATTGACATTTTCAACTTCGACGATAGTGTTTTTTATTTCCAAACCGTTGAAAAATATCTTTAAAGTTCCTGTATAATCGTTTTCTTTTATGACAAACTTATCTCTGAGTTCGAGCTTATAATTATTTTTTGTTAAACGAACAGTTATATCTTCTGCGGTAATTTCAGGCAGTTTCCTTGCTTCTTTGATAACTGTTAATATGTACTCAGCAGTAACGCCGCTTTCTGCTGTTACGATTATCCTAATCGAGTTTTCTCCTTCTTTTAGTATAATAGCACTTGCATCGGTTACGACATTGTTAAGATAGATTACATTTGATGCGGTGGAGCTTAAAGTATTTACTGTCATAATGAAACTTCCCGCATATGAAATATTCGGTAGCACAGCATGATTTTCAGTGAACTGTACGGATGCCCCATTGACAGAAACATCAATATCGGTATTATTAGATTGTGCCGCAATCTGAATCTCCAGCGTTTTCTCTATTACACCCTCGCTGTAATATGCTTGTATTTTTACGGTATATATTCCCGCCGAGCATTTTAGTGTATCCGTTTCGATCTCATTTATATAAGTTTTGATTAAAATTATATCGTAATCATTTGCAGTGATTTCGAATAGGTCTCGGAGAATAATTATATTTTCGGATACCTTATATTCTAAAAAGTTCGGGGCGGAGATTGCAGGTATAATTTTTTGCAATAAAACGACGTTTATAGTGCCGACGGAAATAGGCTCGAAATCGTGCTTAAATGAGTTAATAAAGATTTTATAGTTGCCTTCATTTAGACTAAATATCGAATCCGGTGATATGATTATTTTCGTATTTGAAGCGTTATTGAATTCAATGTAATACTCGGTTCCTAACGTATAGCTACCCGTATTGAGTCTAATTAAATCTGATAAAACAAAACTATTATCTGTATCGGTTATGTTATAGCTGTCATTGATTAAAACGGCTTGAACAGGTCTTAATGTATATGGCAATACTCTTATAGTTTTGTGCGCAGAAAATTTTGCGAAATACTGGCTTGAAACAATTACTTGCAGTTCATGATATTTATCTTCGTTACCGACAAGAATATTGTCAGTATTAATTTTAGTGCTATCCCAAAATACATTAATTTCGAATTGATTGTTTGAATACGAATTGCCGTTAATTTCGAACAACCTATTGAGTGCTATTGTTGTTTGCCGCTCCTCAAGTTGAATGGAAGAAATAGGGAAATCAATAGTCGGGAAATATTTGATATTTATAATTAAATGATAAACTTTAATATCCGCGTTTTCGGCAACAATGCGAACAAATAATTCTGCACGGTTGTTTTCAAAATTAATATTGTGCAAATCTTTGACGGGGTTTGTCTGAGAAATATCATAATACACCGAAACATTGGCATTTGCATCTGTACGCAATTCATCGATGCTCACTATATTTGAACTCTCTATCGTTATTTCGCTATACTCGGATTTAATAATGCTTTCTTGCCCGTTAATACATATCATTTTAAGCTTGTTATCGTTGGAAATCAATGTAATATTAATGCGATAAATGCTACTATTTCCGTTTTCGGCGATTACCTTAATATATAAAGACTGTACAGCTTGATCAAGTGATATATTTTCTATATCAGATATAGACTCAGTACAGCCCTCATCCTTAAAAAATCCGTATGTAGCATAATCGCTTACTTTAATATATTGAATTTTAAATGTAAACGCTTGTATTGTGCCTTCGTATTCTAAGTCTAACGAATTGTCGACAAAAGTTAAAGCGCGATTGTTGGCTCTCAAATCCAACAACTCTGCATTATTTGCCGGATTAAAAATAACAGTAAGTGAATAAACCGCAGTTTTACCGTTTTCGGCGGTTACTTTGATAAATATACGATAATTATTGCTTGAATAATCGGAAATATCTATATTTTCCCAATTAAGCGCGTTATTGCATTCCACATCGGAATAAATCGTAGGAGTTGAGGACGGCATTGAACAAATAGTTTTTATGTTCAATTGTTTACATCTGTCTATAAGAACTGAAATAGATCGATCGGTAATATCTGCCATTATTCCATTAACAGTGATTGATGAAAGAGACGTATCCTCGTTTAAGATATATTTTAAAATTACGGTATAAAGTTTCATCTCACCGTTTTCGGCGTTAACTTTAATAAATAACTTGCTTTCTTTTTCTGTATTGCTTAATCCGTCGATCGCTGATAAATCGTTGATTGTAGATGTCATATCTTCATCATAAAATACGGCAAAATTTGCATATTCGCTTACCGACAACGTCATGCTGTATATTGTTGTACGCGGCAATAAAATCGTTGCCGTATTTTCGGATATTTCGGCGGCAATGTTGTTAATCTCTAACATTAAAATATCGCTATTAGATTCTTTGTTAAAATAAACAGTTATAGTATAGTTGCTAACTGTACCGTTTTCAGCCATAACTGCAGCATATAGTTTATTTGATTGCTTGCTGTTATTTATCAAGACGGATGAAAAATCGGCAACTCTTTGAGTGTGCTCGTTGTCATAATAAATAGACAAATCGGATTTATCGCTCGATGTCGCAACTATGGAATAATTATCGGCACGGTCAATATTAACGGTTGCTGTTTGATTGACTATAATCGCATTATTATCATTTATACTGAACGTTAAAAGTTGCTTTTCCGCGGATTTGATATAGATAATTTTTACTATATACGATTTATATGTATTGATATCTTTGTCGTTATAAATATCCAAATATAATTGATTTTGATTGTCCGAGAGATTAAAACTTTCGCCTTGTTTTATTTGATCTGTTCTTTCAAAATCGGAATATAGCTTATATGTAAAAAATTCGGGCAATTTGATATCGGATAGTGTGATTTGTCTATTTCCGAATGGTAATAAAATTTCAAACATTCCGTTTGCTTCGGTAAACTCGTTGCCATTTATAGTTAAAGAAATATTGGGTTCTTGCAAAATATGATTTTTTATAATTAAAGTATATCTTTTTTTGACACTCTCGTTTTTTCCTACAGTGATATAAATAGACGTGTCGGATCCGCCTATTTCAAAGTTTGCTATATTGCTTATTTTGTCTTGTTCTGATTTATCAGAATAGTATTTTATAACAGCATCGGAATCATTAAGTTCGGTATTGATAGAAATAAATTGCGATTGAGGTATATCGACCGTAATCGTGTTTTCCGCGATTGTTGCATCGATGCCGTTTACCGTTACGGATTTTATACCGAAATCTCCGGAGTTAATTATTACAACGGTTATGATAACCGTAACGGCTGTCGCAATGGCAACCGCAATCATTGCTATTATTAGTTTCAAGTTTAATCTTCCATTCTTCATCGTAATAAATATTATACAACTTTTTCATATGGATTGCAATAGCTTTTTTATAAATGAATTTAATTGACAAACACAGTTATAAGGTGTATAATAATATGAATAATAGAGGTGGGGTTATGAAACATATTGGTAAATATTTATCTTTATTAGTTTGTATTATAACCGCAGTCGGAACGCTTATTGCATGCGGTCCGGCGGGATGCTCTTCTACCGGATATTCCGGCGACGGCTGGTATCGTCCCGATTTCGGTAAAGAGATGGAAGCTCGAGACGACGCAAAAGGCCGCGAACATATTGAAATACCGAATGATGCAACGACAATAGTAATAGGAGAAGAAGAATATAACGTCGTACGGAATTGTGATGATTTTGATAGAGAAAAAAACAATATTCTTGCCAATGATATAAGTATAAATTATTACTATTGTTTAGGGAAACATAAATTTAATGGAAATAATTATAAATTCTATGGTGACTATAGTGGATCGCCTATTTTGAATTCTGTAGAGAATTCAACTATAGAAAATGTTGTATTTTCTTCAAATATTATATCAGGACATAATAATTTTAAGGGATTAATCGATACGGCAAAAAATACGATCATCCGTAATTGTGTCAATTATTTCTCTACTGCGTCATTGCCTCAATCTTATGCCCAAGGCGGGACAATTATTTTCGAAGCATATAATTGTACAATAGAAAATGTAATAAACTACGGCGATATGCGCTTCGGTTCGGGTATATGTGATAACGCATTTGAGGGAACGGTAATAAAAGATTGTGTAAACTACGGAAATTTGTCGTACAGCAAAGACCAATGGTACGATGATGATTCCCACGACTATCCAATCGGCGGAATCGTGGGCAGAATACGAGGAGATGTGCAGATTAAAAATTGCATTAACTACGGAAACATAATAGGCAAAATTTTTTGCGGCGGTATAGTGGGATTTAATGCAAACGAAGCTAATTGGATATATGAAGCAATATCATATAAAGCAACGGAAAATTACACGGACGGGCAGATAATAGAAAACTGTGAGAACTACGGGAACATTTACTTGAAATTAGCAAGCGGAGCTAATGAAATCTCGTACGCGCAAAATCCATCTTGCTCAAGATATTATAAGGAGTTCGAAAAACTCAAATGGAACGACCGTGTTGGGATATGGTATGACGCGGGCGCAAATGTAACGGGGATCGGCGGGATTGCAGGCTTTGCGTCTAAAATCCGAAACTGCAAGAACCATGGCGCTTTTTACGGTTTCAATAAATTAGAAGATGATTTATATGTTGATTACTGCGGCGGGATCGCAGGTATTGCGCGCGAAATAACCGATTGTGAAACCGATTATACAATAGATAACATTCAAAAAGGACGAGCACTTAACGTAGGAAATCTTGCTGGTTATATTTTGGATGAAAACAATTAACGGAGGTAATACTTATGAAAAACATAAACAGTAAAAATCGTATCGATAAGAAGCTGAACATTACAATTATTATATCTGTATTTATAACACTGCTGTTATCTGCCGTGTTTACTATTATCTTTGCAGGAACAAAAAAGCAAGATAGCAAGCCGTTTGCCGATGTTATAGATTACAGTGGTTACATAAAAGACATTCCGAAAAATTTCAGTCCTTCTATTACGCTTAATAAATATCAAGGCGCAAATTGTTCTTTTGATGAAGACAATGAGCGTATATTGCTTGAATTGCCGAAATCATATGACAGTCAAACTATTTCTGTGACTGCGAACGCTTGGACGACAAACGGCAACGTTTATGTATTAAACACTAATAATGTAAGCTATGCTCCACTTTCGTCAATAAGTTTAGAGATGGACAAGCGTGGTATACTGACGTTGGAAGTATCGGGCACAGAAATGTCTAATGTTGATACTTTCGAAATGCGTGCACCTGACGAGCTTATAGACTACGTTCATGATAATGCTGCTTACAGTAAAACGGCATACTCGAATAAACTTGAGAACACGATTGCATTTTATGACGCACAAATTAATACTATTTCCGAAAACGGGGAAGAAGATATAGAATACAATCACGCAGATGAATGCTGGTACAATTTTACTCAATCACAAGTAGACGAGCTCAAAAAATATCTTAATGACCGAAGCAAAAAGACTAAGTTTAAGGCTTTAAGTAATATCGTAACGAATAAGCATTTGCATTATTTTGAGTCAAACAACCATAAGATAGAAGAATTTATACCGCTATCGGCTTTATATGTGCCCGGCAAAAGCGCTTTTATCGGACAGGAATACGGTTATGTTCTTAAGACGCATGACAGTAAAAGAATATCGTACGGCGACGGCAAGTACTGGCGGGAAACTTACGATCATAATCGCATTAAATTAGTGGAATACAAGTTTGATCCAAATGACTGTGATTTGCAAATAGATTACTTTTTGGTGTTTGCTATTGACAGAGAACTGAAAGGTCGTGAATATCATATAGAGACTTCTCCTATTTTAAGAGCTGATAGCGGTTTCTTTCAATGCAATGATCAATATGGAATAACCTATCATATAAACACAGATTGGTCGCATATAGTTATGACCGATCCGGTAATGTCCGTTTCTTTGAAAAATTCATATGATTATAACGAATATGACAGTGAATACAGTCCCGAAGAAGCTTGTAAAAACGATATAGGAGTATCGCAGGTTAGAATAAATTTTCAGGGATATAACGGCAAGGGAGAACAAGCGGGCGCAAACGGTGACGATATCGCGGCGTTGATTTTGAGTATGGCAAAAGATGTTAAGAGCGTGACAGATACGGGCTTATCCATAAAAAAGAAAAACGACAAAGATTTTGCAAAAAAATATAATGATACTGTTAAAAATATATTCGGCGATGCCGTCGATGATATGCTCGATTTGGCTGCAAGCGTGAATCCGTATATAGGCATTGCCAAAACAGTTATTAATGCTGTTAAAAACATATATGAATTTATCGATAATTTCAAAACAACTTTTAAAAAAGTATCGGCGAATAACGAAAATAATATTTTAACGTTCCCTGCCCCGTCGCAATCTATCGTTAAAAGAGCGATAGCTATGTTTGGGAATATAAAAGAATTAGATACGTCAGATTCAGATCTTTCTAAAAAGATATATTTTGAAGATGGCTCTCCGGCAAAATTCGCAATGAGTGATTTCGGCGATTATATGGAAAGCATTTTTATGCTTTCCGAAACCGATAAACCGACTACTTTGATGAGCTTTGTAAACCCGTCGTTCGGTTTTATGTACGAAGGACTTTTTGTTTCTACAAATATCGAAAAATTAAACATTCCCGATCGTTATAACTACTCATCGAAAACAATGAAGATCTTCGATACCGAACCGAATGAGTTAGTTAAAGAGGATGAGGGAAAGCGCGTGCTATATTTCGGATCTGACGAACGCGACATTCAGCTTGCTATTTCCAAATCCGGTAATTACGATATTTCTATCGAGAACTTAACTGCGGCTACTCGTATTAGATTAAGCAACTGCGGCATTTCGGAATTTGAAGATGATCAAATTTCTGTATATAACATTAATGAGAATATTTCAAATAATATTTCTCTATATATCAACGGAAGCCCTATAAGATCGAACAATAACGGTCTTTATAGTACTTATTTGAATGCAAACGACACAAATATTTTGACATTTAAAGCAACTCCACAACGCAATCTATCTGTTAAGAATCACAATACCCGAAGCGGATATTTGGAATTGGAATCATTAGGCGCGTCTTTTGATATCTTACTCTCCCCTCATTACGATATGCTTGATGAAGTCGGCACTGCAACTAATATCAATGATAACGATAGCGTTACTTATGCATACAAAATTGAATCGACGAAAGCAAAACGTATTGAACTTGACGGACCGACGTCATCTACGTTCGATATTTATTCAAGCAACTTCATAGATATTATAAAAGATCAAAAAGTTTCGGATATGCTGTTTTATGGTAATGAAACGTACTATATAACCATACATAACAATTCCAATCGAAACGCACAGCATAAAATATCTTTTACAGAAATAGATTCAAGTGTAGAATCTTTTCAAGCTAATGTCGATTTAACCGAATCTTCGTCGTCATGCGTTATGCCATTAAAAATTAATCGTGCCGGCACCTATACCGTAGATTGCACCGAAGGAATTAATTTGCATTTAAAAAACGAGCAAGGCGCAGATTATTTATTCGGTTCAAGTAAAACTTTCTTGAACCCCGGACAGTACTACATAACGCTAAAAAGCGCAACCTATAAGTCTTGCAACATATCGGTTAATTTTACACCGCGCGATATAATGTTGGAAAGCCCTGTAAAACAACTGAAAACAAATTACTATACATTCAATTCCAAACTTGCCGGATTTTATACTTTCGATTTGAATATAAATGGTTCTGTTACCGTTGACGGACTTAGTCCTGTCGGGAAGAATAAATTTGAAATGGTTGCCAATTCCAAATATATTGTAACGGTTTCAGTTCCTGATGACAGTTCTTACACCGTAACCGTAAAGTACACCCCGCAAATAACAAATATCAATAAAGAATTTACGAACAATATTGTCGAACTCAATGTTCCTATTACGGGAATTTACGGCTTCAAGGGCGGCAATGTTACGCTTTATGATGAAAAATTGAATGTAATTAGATCAGGCAATATAAACAATCAGCTGCTTTTTGCAAATCAAAAATATTTTGTTGCCAATAATTCAGCTCAACTTATCGCAGCAGTATTAATGTGCGATGTTTTGACAGTTAATAATGAGATAACTGTCGGAAAAACAGACGGAACTTATTATAAATTCGTAGCCCCTGAAACGGGATATTATACTACATATTCGAGATCTGGCAACGCATTGTTTAAAATTTACGATTACGGCGAAATTGCTTTCGCCAAAGATACTGATGAGGACGACGTCCAAAATGGCAATGCATATCGGCTTATCGAAGACACCATATATTACTTTAGAATCAAAACATCCGGTAATGATATTATTTCCATTACTAATGCGGACATAAAGGCATTACCCGTAATTTCCGCAAACCAATTGAAGGTTATTCAATTAGAGGGCGTCAACGATTCAAAGAGCTATAAGTTTATCGTCGATAAAGACGCCGCGAACAAGAATGGCGTACTTGTAAATAATATAGTTTATAATGTATTGATTGAACATGCTCTGTATCAGAATATTACCTTAATGGTAGACAAGACGTCATATGCAATTCCCGCCGATACTCGCGTAAGCGTTTTACCTATAACATTTAAAAAAGGCATAGAGCACGAAATAATCATTCAACTTGATTCGGAGTGTTCTGCGGAAATCACATTCGGAATTATGACACAAATTCCCAACTACTCCGTTTATGTGTCAAATCGATTACTGAATGAGAGTTGTACAGTCAATAAAATATCCGTTCAGAATAATGTAGGAACGGTGACTGAGAAGATTTCCATAGTAAATACAAACGGTCTTATACCTACATTTACGATTATTAATGCCCCGAAAATCAACGGGCAAGATGCTGTTGAAGTATCTCCCGACGGCGTTGTTACGGTAAATAACGCTTTACCGCAATGGACAGCTTTCTCAGTTCTCGTTAATATCGGCAGGATTGAAAATGCGGGTATTGTTCTGGAAGATGGCGAGTTCTACGTTGTAGATTTCTTGGTTTATGTAGATATTGAAGATATAGCGATTTTCGATAAAAACGATAATCCTGTTTATTCATTGGATATAGAACCGAAAGAAACTATAGATTTGACAGCCAAGGTATTCCCCGCTCACGCTGCCGAAGCGGACAAGCTTAGCTACCAAATTATTGAGGGTGAGGAATTTATTGATTTCAAGGTCAATGCTAATAATGTCGTATCCATAACGGCAAAATATACTGCGCCGAATAATTCATATGTAAAAATAGCGGCATCGTGTGGGAACGAGTTTAAGGTTTATGTCTTGCTTCGAATTCATTGCGATCAAATCTATATCAATTCAAAAAATGATGTCGCAAAATTAACTTCTGCTGTAGGAACAGCGTATGAGGTAATTGTTAACAGCTCGTATTTATACGGATACTCGGATACAAAGACTCTCTTAATACCCAGTCAAATTAAATATCTGAAAATAAAATCGGGTAGCTGTAAATCGGTAAATGTATCTATCAAAGCTCAATCGGATAATTTAACATTGGTTCTTGAGTCAATTACTATTAGGGGCACGAAAGACGGCGCCATTAATGCAGATGGTCATAACTTGCATCTTCACTTAATAGATAAAGTGGTTATCATAGGATTAAGCGGAGGATATGCTACAACGCCTGTAACAGGATATTCGGCAATAGTGGCAAACAATTTACTATTAACAAATGAAACATTAGATGTTGTTTCACAAATTTACGGTGGCGACGGAGGCGCGTCTGATACTAATGGCGGCAACGGCGGCATTGCAATTGTTGTTCAAGATACTATTACAATACAAAATGCCTCGAAAATAACAATTACGGGCGGATACGGTGGACAAGGAAGCGTCGGCAAAAACGGCAGTTCCGCGATTAATGCATCGACAGATCAAACTGGTGAAAACGGAGAAGATGGTGAAATTGGTAAACCGGGTGGAAACGGTGGAGTTGCTATTTCTTGCAACACGTTGAAGATACAAAACAGTCTTAATATAACCATTACCGGTGGAAACGGCGGTGATGGCGGTAAAGGCGGCGATGGCGGTTCAGGTGGAAACGGCGGTAACGGACATCCTTCTAATTGGTCCGATGCGAGTGATGGCAAACCAGGTGGAAATGGTGGCAACGGCGGAGTCGGTGGTAACGGAGGGAACGGCGCAATAGCAATGAATAAAACGAATTGCGTAATAACCGATTCGACTGTCGCAATCGGTCCCGGCTCTGGTGGTAATGCCGGTTATGGTGGAAATGCAGGTAACGGTGGATGCGGAGGAAACGGCGGGAACGATGAAACCGTTATCGGGCAAGAAGGTGCCGGCGGACGTGGCGGAAACGGAGGAAATGGAGGACATCCCGGTAGCGCCGGAATCAAAGGCGATAATATTTCCGTCTCCTCCACTAACAGTAAAGTTTCTACAGTTGCAGCAAGTAACGGTCAAGCTGGTGAAATCGGATATAAAGGTTACGGTGGCGAAGGCGGTAATAGGGGCACCACAGGCGGTTATGATGCGGATGTTTCATCTAAAGCAGCTCCCGGTTCAGACGGTGAAGGACGAGATAAATCTTAAAAACAAATTACCTACGATTACAAGGTGTCCGCGATTGTGGACACCTTGTATTTTTATTTCAAAAACTTCTTGACAATCTCACCTTAAAAGCCTATACTGTAATTATTCTAAACGGTACGGTCGTTCCGTTTAATATAAAGCGAGGTATCATGCGAACAAAGAGCAGAGATATAAAGAACGCTATAAAGTCGTATATCGAACGAATCGGAAGTTCCGGCGGCAACTGCCCGTCGTACAGCGAGATAAGCGGCGCTGTCAGCACAAGCAAAAGCAACATTTGTCGGTACATAGCGGAAATGGAAAACGACGGCGAGCTTGTCCAGACCGCCTACGGGTATATCACGGACAAAATGGATCGCGCCGCGAGCGATACGCAAACCGTTCCCGTTCTCGGCGCTATTCCCTGCGGTCCGCTCGAAGAAGAATCGGAATGTATCGAGGGCTATTACAATCTGCCGACTTCATTTATAGGTCATGGAGAGCATTATCTGCTTCGAGCGAGCGGCGAAAGTATGGTAAACGCCGGCATAGACGACGGCGACCTCGTGCTTATACGCAAGCAAAACGAAGCCGAGGACGGAGATATCGTCGTCGCGCTTGCGGACAATCTTTCGACGCTCAAACGGCTGTACCGCGACGACGAGCGCAGATGTGTAGTGCTACACCCCGAAAACGATTATATGGACGACATAATAGTAAAGGACGTGTATATTCAAGGCGTAGCGGTTAAAATAATAAAGGACGTAAAAAGGATCTGACAAACAATGACGAGTGAACGCACCTATATGTGCATAGACATGAAATCGTTTTTCGCTTCGGTCGAATGTGCCGAACGCGGGCTTAATCCGCTGACTACCAATCTTGTGGTCGCGGACGAAGAACGCGGCAACGGAACGATCTGTCTTGCCGTTTCGCCGAGTATGAAACAGCTCGGCGTGAAAAACAGGTGCAGGTACTTTCAGATCCCGAAAAACATAGAGTTCATTACGGCAAAGCCGCGTATGCAAAAATATATCGACTACGCCGCCGAGATATACCGCATATATCTCACATACATGAACAAGGACGACATTCACGTTTATTCTATCGACGAGAGCTTTATCGACGCGACCGACTATCTCAAGCTATACAAAAAATCGCCGAAAGAATACGCGAATATGCTCATGAACGAAATAGCCGAAAAATTGCACGTTCCGGCAACAGCAGGTATAGGCACTAACCTTTATCTCGCCAAAATCGCGTTAGACATTACCGCAAAGAAAGTCCCCGACCATATAGGCTATCTCGACGAAGAACTATTCAAGCAAACGCTTTGGCGTCACAAGCCGTTGCCCGACTTTTGGGGCATTGCCGCAGGCACGGTCAAGCGGCTGGAAAAATACGGCGTTACCGATATGTACGGCATAGCGCACTTCCCCGAGGACATTCTGTATAGGGAGTTCGGAATAAACGCCGAGCTGCTTATAGACCACGCTTGGGGGCGTGAAAGCTGCTTAATGTCCGACATTAAAAATTACAAGAGCAAGAGCAAGTCCGTATCTTCGGCGCAAGTCCTTTTTAGAGATTACTCGTACGACGAAGCAAAGATAATCGTCGAGGAAATGACGCGCACGAGCTGTTTGGAGCTAATGCGCCGCAAGGTCATAACGCGCAACGTCAATCTTTATGTGGGTTACTCAAAGGACGAGCGCAAATCGGTACACGCACACAAGCGAATGGGTATAACGACCAATCTGCCCAACGAGATACTTCCCGTCGTATTCGATTTATACGAAAAGAACGTGGATAGGCATGAACCCATTCGGCGTATAGGCATAGGCTTTGACGACGTTATGGACGAGCGGCTGGAAGGCTACGACTTGTTTACGGATATGGAAAAGGTGCAAAAGGAAAAGCAGGTTTCTCGCACTATCCTTGAATTACAAAACAAATTCGGCAAGAATGCCGTCGTAATGGCTTCGGACCTGCAAGAGCACGCGACATTAATCGAGCGCAATTCTCTTATAGGCGGTCATAAAGCATGATGGACAGAGAATCTCGCGCCAAGCAATTTGCCCCGTTCGAAGCGCTCGGAGGACTTCGTGAAGCGTTAAGGCAAGTGGAGTTAGAGCTTGAACGCATCGAGAAAAAAGAAGTGTCGGAAGATCGCGCGGAGCGGATCAGCAAAACGCTCAATAAAATCGAGAAAGGCAAGATGGTACGCGTAACGTATTACGACAGCGGTTACTATGTAGACGTAGAAGGCGTCGTAACGTCAATAGACCGAACATTCAAATTTATTGTTATAGGCGAAGGAAAAATATTCTTCGACGACTTATACGAAATAAAAATCATTTAGGAGAACGATCATGGAATATAACGAGAAATGCCCTATCT
Organism: uncultured Christensenella sp.; assembly: GCA_910578545.1. Lineage (GTDB taxonomy): Bacteria > Bacillota > Clostridia > Christensenellales > Pumilibacteraceae > Anaerocaecibacter. Next base: position 20,993 of record CAJTPT010000010.1, on the reverse strand, counting down.
GCGGCACGGAAAACAAACAGCTCAATCTCGACGAAACAAACGGCTGGTTTATATGCGAGCATTGCGGCAACGAAGTAAATAACTTGACTCGCTGCAAAGGAGTTAAAGTGCCCGTTCTGAATACGGTCGAGGAGCTTAAAAAGTTTTGTAATATATCTTGACGTTTTATCCTTTTCGATTGCCCCGTCGAAACGGTTAAAAATAATTATATATTCGAGGTCATAAGTATGTCAAAAAAGATCAATTCCGTGGTATGTCCGAAATGCCAAAAGCCACTCATGCGAATGGTAAGCGGCACAAGCGGCTACATATTTGTTCACTGTGACAACTGCGGATCGTCGGTAAAAATACGCGCCGACAGAGAGCATATATCCACCGACGCAGTTAGCGGAACTACGGAAGCCGCAAGCAAAAGAACGTAAATCTGTACTCCAACGCATAGTTGAATATCTGTACCGTATGGCGTAGTTTGGATCGAGGTTGCCCTGAAACATCGGGAGTGTAAAGCCGGCGACGCTCGTCATACGAAGTTGTGAATGAACAGGAGCTCTTTCCGACAGGAAAAGCGGTCGTCGCCTCACAAGGACTGAACCATAAGGTATAGTCTTTGTGGGGCGATTTTTTTCGCACGCAAATTTTATCTACCCGACACGGTTTAGTCCGACCGCTGTCGGGCTTTTTTCTTTCATGGTAAATTCCCCGACCGCGGATTTCAAAGTCTAAAAATCCAAATTTCGGAGGAATTTATTATGGAAAACAACAAGTGCAAACAGTATTACCTCACGGTAAAAAACACAATGACGGGCAAGTACGAAAAGGTGTTCGTTACGGAAGAAGTGTATAGGGCATACAAAAAGCCCATTCGCAAAGAACAGAGCCGAGAACGGCGCGAAAACAGGTGTCTTGTCAAAAACAAGTTCGGTAATCTTGTCCGTTGTACGGAAGATTGCAACACCTGCGAATATTACCTTTCCGGACAAAAGCCCGGCGTAAACGGATTGTCTTTGGATACTTTCAAAGAGCAAGGTTTAGAGATAGCGGATACTCAATTCGATCCCGAAGCCGAGCTTATTGAACGGCAAGAAAAAGAAGCATTACATAAAGCAATAACGACGCTTACTCCGCGACAGCAAGAGATAGTGCAAATGATCTTTTTCGATGGTAAATCACAGAACGAAGTTGCGGACATTTTCGGCATTTCAGCACAGGCGGTAAGCAACGTTATGGCACGGATTTATGCTTCGTTAGAAAAAAATCTTAAAAAATTTTGAAATAGACCGTGTACTTTTTCGAGTTTTTGACCTGTGAGTAGTGAAGGCACTAATCAAGGAGCAACAAAATGGAAGGCTTACAAAAAGTCGGATACATAGCGCTGACGAATCCGGACGGGAGCATACAGCTCGGAGTACCCGTTTATGTCCGCGTAAAGGAATTGAACGAGCAAGGCACAACAGACCAGCAGGAACAGTGGGTAAAGTTCGCCATAAAATCAATGCTCGATTATTACGAAGATCAAATCGCCGAATATATGGCTGAATTGAAAAAATCTAAAAAGGAGGCATAACGAGCGATGGACTTTGTGGAAATGCTGGAAATAGCGACGAACGTGTATCGGACAAAGAACTACATAGTTTGTCAGATAGTCGGATTGAAACGCGATCCCGAACTCGACAGCGCGGCTATAAGTCAAGACGCTTACTTCGCAAGAACGGCGTCGCGCGACCGGCTGTACGACGACGTGTTCGAAGATCGGATCAACATCGACGGCAGACGGCTGCCGACAAACATGTACACCAGAAAATACATTGAGTAAAACTCGCTTGAGTCCGTAATTGGTTGGGTTATGGGTTTTGGGTACGGACAAGTCGAGATGACTGCATAGACAATTAGGTACATAACTGCGACGAAAGCTAATTCGGTATGACGTCTGCCGAAAGAACTGTCGATTGGCGCGTGTTGCGCCACTTAAATCCGAAAGTCATGCAAGTCCAAAAGCGAGCGCGGTAAACAAAAGAGCGACGGCGGTTTTAACGGTCGCACGGGAAGCGTCCCATATAAACTCCGGCTCGTTACAACTTAATAGACGGCAAGAGCTGTCAAAAAAATGATCATTACGAGGTGAAAATCATGGCAAAAGCCGAAAAAAGCAAGTACGGCGGCGAGCGCCGCTGGACCAAGCCGAGCAAACGCGCCGACAGCTACGCGAAAGAGCGTAAGGCAAAGGTGCATCAGCACGGTCCGAAAGAAGGCAAGGAACTGACAGACTACGAGTCGGGCATTCGCTCGGGGTATCTGCAAGCGCAGTCCGACCACGCCGGAATGTTCCGCTATAAGCAAGCGCTCGAAGCCGGACTCTCCAAAGAGGAAGCCGTAAAGTTCTCGCGCGAACGCGGTACGAAACTTGCGGACAAGTCCTAACCGAAAAGCCGATACGGAGAGCGGTTTATGTGCCGCTCTCCCACTGTCGGCACAACTACAATATAAATTCAAAGAGGTAAACATGGCAAACGAAAAGAAACTCACAATAGAACGCGAGACGTTCGACCTTAACGGCAAAACCTGCTATTCGTATTTTATCAAAGGCACGGTACGCGGTAAAGAGATAAAGGCGCAGCTCGCGCCGCAGGATAACGGCGGGTACGTTCTGCTCGAAATCGTATTCGGCGATTCGAACACGGCGGAACTCGTTGTCGGCTCGGTGTCCATCACCAACGACAAAGGCAAGACCGAGACCTTCCCGTCGTACACGGCGAGAAACGTCGACGATGACGGCGAAGTGTTCGAGTGCCCGGTCAAGCCGGATCGTAAGACCGACAAGACCAAGCTCGCTATGCTTCTGCACTAATTCAACCAAAGCTGTTTGCGGCCGGTGGCATAATGCCGTCGGTCGCAAATTTCCGTTTTACAAGGAGACATCATGACACTGAAAAAGACAATTATTATAATCGTTTCCGCAGTATTGGCTTGCGGAGTGATCGGACTGTGCGTCGGGCTGGGCGTGCATTTTGGCAAGAAGGACAAGCCCGTAACCGCCGGCAACGACAATTTCTATCTGCTCGACGCAAAGCACGATTGGAAGTGGTCGGACAACAACAGGTTCGAAAAGGACGACGCGAGCGATCTCGCAGATAACGTCGTAACGCAGTATGTATATACCGCGTTTTTCGACAAGGACGAGGAAGTCAAGGTGTGGAAAGGCTCGGACGATTGGACTTACAACAACCCCGAGCAAGCCTTCGACTTTATAGAACAAGGCGAGAACATCAAGATAACCAAAGCAGGAACGTACAGGTTCTATCTTAAACTGTATACCGATGGCGGCAACTCGCTGTACATAGAAAAGAAAGACGAAACCGACGCGAACAATCTCTATGTAGATTATCTGCGCTTCGATCCGCTGCGTTCGTATGACGAAACAAAGCTCAATGAGTACTACAAATTCCGTATCGCCGTGTTTTCCGCGCCAAATTACAACGGCAGCGGTTATTACACGCCCCTATTTTTTGATAACCCGTTAAAGACAGGCAAGCCCGTTGTGTATTCGGGCACTGTCGGGTACAAGAAAGAATACGACGGCGAAACGCAATATCTGCCGTACACACTTACGCTTATGGCGAACAAGGACAACGGCGTGGAAATCACGCTCAACGGCTCCGAGCTTATACACATAGAGACCAATGGATATACAAACAGAGCGCTCGGGCTTATCTACAAGTATTAACGGGAGGAAATACAATGAACAACGAATTACAGGAACACAAGACTTCGGACAAGATAAAGTGGATACTTACACTCATAGCGTTTATCCTTGTCGGCATAATACTCGTCGGCATAATTCTCGGCTGGTTCGAGAAAACGGACAAGTCTGAAAAGCAGGACGACAACCAAATAGTCGTTACACCGCAAGAAAGCCAATCGACTATGCGGCTTAACGCTTCGAGAGCAACCGCAAACGGTAACAGCTACACAATTACGGCTACCGTAACCCCGAGCGACGCGACCAATACAAATATAAATTGGACGATCGCTTGGAAGAACGGCAGTAGTTCTTGGGCGAACGGCAAGAACATAAGCGACTATATAACGTTTACGTTCGACGAGAGCAGTGCTACGGTAACGCTTCGTAGCGCGTTCGGCGAACAGGCAATAATAACAGCCGCTTCCGAATCCAATCCCGAAGCGACGGCGACGTGTACGGTTGATTATGTCGAGCGATTGAGCATTCCCCACGGCAATGCGTATATGGACGTAAACAGAATATACCAAAACATGACGACGGATAAGACGTTTACGTTCGGCTCGGGTATGAACATCAAAGCGGACGTACAGTACAGCGGCGTAGGCACGGTCAGAGGCGACGTTGAGTTCGGACAGTTGAGTATAGCAATAGACGACGGAATGCGCGAATATATCTCGTCGCGAGTGAGCGGGTATAACTCCAAGTACACAAGCAAGACGATAACATACAACTTCGCGAACGGCTTGGAAACGAACGTGAGTCTTGCAAGCCCGACGGACCTGTTCAATTTCATGGGCAATCCGAGCGAAACGTCGGGAGCAATAACCAATGCGTTCATAGCCGCTTGTAATTCCGGACACAAGATTCGTATGGAATCGACGTTTACTTATTCTTACAACGGCACGACGGTTCAAAGCGGTCAGATAATAGGCAGTTTCACCGTGAATACGAACGGACTTGCTATTGCCGTAACGGGCGTCAGCGTGGATACCGGCAATATAACGTTTTAACGGAGGCAAACATGGAACAAGAAGAAAAACGCTTTATTAAGTGGGTTGTTATACTCATAGCTTGCATTGTCGCGGCGGTAGTTACGGCGATCCTTGTGTTTGTGTACTGCCCTGCAAGCACGGCAGACGGAACAACTTCAAATTCGGTACAACCACTGCGCGAACAGATAACGTTCACTTCCGAACAGCTTAATGCTGCGGCAAGGAGCGGCGGTACGACAAGCATTAAAGTGCAAGCGAGCGTCGAGCCGTACAATGCCGAAAACTCAAAGGTAGATTACTCGGTCGCGTGGAAGGACGCTCCGTCGTCGTACACAAAGAACGTTGCCGAGTATGTCACAGTCCGGCAAGACAGCGACGGCAGTCAGACCGCAACGATCACCTGCATAAAAGCCTTTACCGAGTACGATGTCGTTATTACGGTGACGACGCGCGACGGCGGGTTTACGGCGCAGTGTCTTTGCACTTTCTCGGGTAAAGCTACCTCGCTCGAACTGTCTATTGCCGGTAAAGAACAAACTTCGGACAATGCTCGCGGAACGTATTACCTGCTCGATTCGAACAAAGCAACAACGGTAAATATTCGTGCGACAAACGTCTACGACTGCGTTCTCAATCCGAGATACTCTTTGTCGGTAAACGTTCCCGACGTAACGCTGTGGCGCGGAGACTGCTCTTACGGCGAATACGGCGAAACGTATTTCAGCAAGGTATGGGAAGAAAACCTTAAAACGAGATACAATGCCGGAAAACTCTTTTCGGTAAGTTCGATAAGTAACGGCGCGTTTACCATAACAACGAAGAAGTCTATGGAGTACGGCGCGGAAACGACGGAGACCGTGACCGACGAATACGGACTTATTACCCGTTACGGCAAAGACGCTTGCGTTTACGATCCTTACGACATGGGCACGGGCAGTACCAACGGCGTTGTGGATATTCGCGGCAAGAACACAAGCAACGTCGCCAAGATAGATAAGCTGTGTTACGAGATAACCGTAACCGAGCAGAACAGCGGAATAACCGAAGTGTTGCGCTTTTGGGTAAGCATTTAGGAGGCACAAATGAAAGGCTTTATATCTTTTATTGTAACGCTGCTTGTTGTCGGTTTGATCGGCGGCATAATAGCAATCGCTTACAAATACACCGACGGATTCAGCTCGGACTTTAAGACATTCTATCTCGTCCACGACGGCAATGAAATTCTTACGCCCGAAACGAAAGCGGCTTATGTAGGCGGAAAAAAGTACAAGTACGAAGTCAAGTATGTTTTCGAGAACGGCAAAGACGAAAAGAAAGGATTTACCTTAAAAGTCTTACCCAATGCCGAAAAGGACTTCGAGTACACCGTCGCCGGAAGTAAGTACAAGTATTCCGGACTGAAAGACATTACCAACGCTTTCGACATCAAGCTCACCGATGACAGTTTCGAGATCAATATCCCCGAAAATTTCGGAATAAAGGACGTTGTAAAGTATATGCACGGCGGGCAGGAAGTAACATTCTCGGACAGCGCGACGGTTGACATGGCTTATCCGTTCAAGCTCGAGGTAACGTCTTACAACGGCGCGGCGAAATACACTATTCTTTTTAATACGGTGTCAAGCGCAGGCGTGACGGGTGTAACGATCGATCCGACGGAAATTGTGTTTGGAGGATAGCCAATGACAAAAAACAAAATACACGATTACTTAATGACGCTGCTCATAGTCGTGTGTATTGTCGTCGCAACGGTAGTATGCGGTTGGAACATAACAGTTCCGACCGCTTATGCCGAAAGCGAAGATATACAGTCGCGATACGAACAAACGAACGTCATAAACAATCTCAAAGGCAGTACGATCGGCGGCAAAGAGTTTGATATAAAGGACTATCCGCATAACAGTAACGGCGCTCCGCAGATAATTTCTTTCGTCGAGTTTTGCTACTCGTACTATGCGGATAAGCAAAATGACTACGGGCTTTACATATACGTCTACAATCCGCAAGACGTCGCCATAGATACAAACACAACTCGAAACGAGATACAGCTCACTTACGGCAATAAACCGAGCTACAAGAAATACACGTTGACGTTTCTCAACTACTCAAATGACGCAGGGATAGAAGGACGGTTTTACAAGTTCAAGATCGACCTTTCGGAAGCAGAGCGTAACGACATTCTCAATACGGTATCTCCCGACGAAAGGATATACAAGGTAAGCGGAATCGAGCTGTCGGTAAAGAACAAAGTCACCGAGCATACGACGGCGCAGACATATACATACAAAGGCTTTGCAATCGGGTACGGCTCGGAATTAGCCGAAACAGATACGCTGTCTTGTAAGGTGGACGGCTTCGACAAGTACATATCTTTGGACGTTCGCTCTACATATTGGCGACCGGACGGAACGCACGAGGATCTGCACAGCAGAGATACGCTTCATTCAGTGTATTTCGCCGTTCCCAATTCGATCGTCAACGAATACGGCGAGATGACGGGCGTACACGCTACTTGGCTGAACGTTCAGACCGCGCCCATGATCGTTACGGGCAATAAGACGATATACAACGCATTAGAGCCGTACATAGCAAAGCATCAAGATGCGGGCAATTCGGAAGAATATCCCGAGAACAAAACTCTAAATTACGCATTAGTCACCGACTCGGAAGCAACAATGTACGGGCACGGGCATTACGGTACTTTGGCGTATAACGTTTGGACTACGACCGACAGCGGTTCTACAAAGAATTGCTATGAGCGGATAATATTCGATTTGCGCTATCTTTTTTATGCGGACAACGGCAATGCCGACGCTTACGTTTTGCCTGCGGAAAGGCTTGTAGGCGACGCACGCAAGGGCGTTAAGGGCTGGTTTGAAACGTACACGGCAAAGTACGGCGGCGCACTTGTAAACAACCGTTTCAGTACAGACCTGTTCGACCATGTGGACGACGAGTTTACCGAAGTCAATATAACGGCTAACGACGAATTCAAGCTGTCCGACGTGACGACCAAAAAAAATTGGTGGAGCTGGCTGTTCGGCAACGAGCAGATAGTAACTGGGAGTAACGATTACAATGTTTCGGCTATACAAAAAGTCGTACCCAAAGACTTCGATGATTATGCAAAGGCGGTATTCGAGGATAAGTTCTATGTGGACGAAAGCGACTACGACGAATTAAGGCAGTACGTCATTGAAAGCAATGCAAAGAACGAAACGGTGTATTTGTTCAGATATTACCAAAGCGTTTATGACAGTCAAGAAGCGCGAGAGTTCGAGTTTGTCAAGGATTGGGCGATCGCAAGAGGAACGTTCGGCAATTACAGCGAGCTCGACACTAACGCTTATATAGCGCAAATGTGGGTACAGCTCGACTTTGACATTATAGATTTAACATTTACAAAAGACAACGTTTCGACGATTATTCCCGTTGTTATGAATCCCATAGACATAGCCGCCGACGCGGACGCTCCCGTATACACGACCGATGACAATAAAGGTCTTGCGTGGTGGCAGATACTGCTTGCAATACTTCTCGTCATACTCATAATTTTCTTGCTTTGGAAGTTCGCGCCGACGATACTTACGGTCTTGATTAAAATAATATTATTCCCTTTCAAGCTCATAGGGATGACGTTCAAAAGCATAAGTTCGGCAACAAAGCCTATGCGAGAAAGGAACAAATTGCGGCGGCAGGAACGCAAAGCTCAACGGAAGCTCGAACGCGAACAGCGTAAAGAGCGAGAGCGTCAACGTAAAGCCGACGAAAAGCAAAAGCGACGCGAGCGCAAAGAAGCCGAAAGACAGCGTATGCGTGATGAGAAGTCCGAACGCAAATGGAAAAAGAAAGAACAAAGACACGACAAGCGCATGCGCAAACAAGCCGAACGGAATTACAAGGACTTTGAAAAGTACGACGAGTTCCCTTGGTGTGAAGAGCGACCTACGCGAAAGAAAAAGAAAAAGTATTCGCTTGCCGAATTAGATAAAATGTCCGACGCCGAGCTTGCCGAAATGTATTTCGAAACATACGGCTTCGACGACACCGATATTCCCGACGATCTTTTCGATTAGGAGGAGGATATGAAATTACTAAAACGAATAATAGCGGTGACGGTACTCGTTGCCGTCGCACTGCTTATCTCTTACTGTATCTACACAGGAGGACAAATCAATGCGTAGAAGACTTTACATAACGCTGACGGTGGGCGTATTTATTACGCTTGCCGTTCTCGGCGTGTTCGTGTTCAACGTTTCGTACATAAGGCTGTTCGAGAGCTTTAAGGACTTCGGCACGTCCATAGCGTACTATTTTGTTAAGCTGTTCGACATAGACAGCGACATAATGCCGACGGTCATAAACTACTCGACGGCAATGCCCGACAACCCGAGCATACCGACCACGCCGTCCGAGGCCGGAACGGGCATATCCGAATATTTCAATGTATTCTTTTCGGCGGACAACTTCCGTTCGTGGGGGCTTGCAACATCCGAATTTCTTACTATGGCGTTACTCATAATCTTGCCGTGCATATTGTTGCTCGTGCTATTGATCCGCGCCGTATACGGCAGATGCAATACAAAGCACAATAAAGATACGTTGCCGTTACGAGCGTTCAAAACTTTAAGCCGGATAGTGTACGAGCCTATACACAGGTTTATTCGTGGCTACATAGCATTCTTACGCCGGCATAGATGGATATGGAGAATATGGCTTCTCATAGCGGCTTTGCACCTTAATCTCGCAACAATACTTGTCGAGTTTTTTGCGTTCTATTTCTACTTCGCCGTAAGCATAGACGTAGGCAATATCTTTCCGCAGTTGCGCAAGCTGTTCATAGACATGACGCCGTTCTGGAAGGTGTTTAATATATGGGGCATAATAATAGTCGCATTGTGGCTATTCAACCGCTGGCGACGGAATATTGCGTTACACAGACTTCGCCACTACGAAGCGCGAGACTGCGGATTCATAAACGAATTGCCGATCGTTACGCTCGCCTGCGGAAGCATGGGCAAAAAGAAAACGACTCTCATTACCGATATGTCTTTAAGTCAAGAAGTAATGTTCAGACAAAAAGCGCTCGAAATAATGCAAATCGCAGACATGAAGTTCCCGTATTTCCCTTGGATAATGTTCGAGAAAGAATTGCTCGCTTGTATGGAATACCATACGGTGTACAATCTCGCAACGGTCAAGCAGTGGATACATAAAAAGCGAGATAGGTTTTTATCTCACGGTAACGTGCACTGGCAGTTATGCGGCTACGACGTAGAAAAGTACGGCGACGGTTACGACAACGGTCTGTATATAACCGAGCTGTTTGACGTGCTCGAAAACTACGCTTTGGCTTACTTTATCTACGTCTTAGAGAGCAGTCTTATAATCTCAAACTATGCAATACGGACAAGCAATGTAAAGAGCGACATGGGCAATCTACCGTTATGGATCACGGACTTTTTCGTGCAAAGAGTTGTGCGGGAAAGCCGACACTCGCATATACTTGATTTCGACGCGTTAAGGCTTGGTAAAAAACTCATTGAAGATAACCCGTACATAGGCAGCTTTGAGTTCGGCGTTGTGACGATCTCCGAGATAGGCAAAGAGCGCGGTAATAATCTCGAGCTACGAGAAGTAAAGAAAGGTACGGACGAAACCAACCAAAAGAACGATCTGTTTAACTCGTGGCTCAAGATGTGCCGGCATAGCGCGACCGTAGACAACTTTCCGTTCATTAAGGTGTTCACCGACGAGCAACGACCGGAGAGCTGGGGCGCGGACGCGAGAGATCTCTGCGATATTATCCGCATAATAGAGTCGAGCGAGCAAGGTATAACGCTGCCGTTCTACACGCTACAAGATATGTTCAGCGAGTGGCTGTTCAATAGGTTCATAGCGACTTATACGGATTTCAGATACAGACGCGGCGACAATACACTGTTCATTTACCTATACAAAAAATTCGTCGCATGGGTGTGGAATAGAAACGTACGGAATTACAACCGTTACGGGTATTGCGTGCTTAATGTCGAGAAAGAGCGCGGAACAATGGACGGTAAGGCAGACAAAAAGAAGTATTATCTTATGAACGCCAAGATTTACAGTAAGCGGTTTTCGACCGACTGTTTCAGCGATTATTTTAACGATCTTGCGAAAAGAACGAACGTCGGGCTTGACGATTATCTCGAATACCAAACCGAAAAAGCGACGGTAAGAGAGTTGCAAGCTCAAAACAGTTACTTCATAAATTCGCTGTACGGAGGCAATACGCCATGATACCCGAATGCAAGATATACTCGGACGGTTCGAGCTATATAGCCATACCGCATACCGAAGGGCGCAAAGGTCCGAGGCGGAAACATTTCGAGCCGCTTATAGATGTCGTCGATCCGAATGTTCAATCGGATAATGCCGAGCAAGGAACGGATAGCGTCCAGCCGACGGATACCGAGAAAGCGCAATCGACATTAACGGCTGAAGAAATAGCGGATATGGGTTTAGTGGAAGTAACCGACGAGTATCTTATACGGCAATTCGAGCGGAATGACGGCGCGGAAGATCCCGCGCCTACTTCCGCGTGCAAAGAAAAACCCAAACAGCCCAAAGGTCGGTTGATGACGCGCAAGGAACTGTTCGAAGAACTGTATATGGCGAATTTGAATAAACGCCCGAAAGAACGGAAGCAAATCGTTCTTGACGGTATGCTACCGTATTTCAAAACGCCCGAGAACGCAAAAGCGTATGTGGATAAGGGCTTCGAGCGGAAGCGGCACAATATTATCTCTCGGCGCGTAAGACTATCTCGCAAAATCTATCTTCACGGGCATTGGAATTATTTCGTCACCTTTACTTACTCAAACGCTCTACACGACGAGGACAGTTTTAAGAAGCAGCTCAAATATACGCTATGGAATTTTACAAAGCGCAAGGATTGGCAATATGCCGGCGTGTGGGAACGCGCGCCGGAAAGCAACAGACTCCACTTTCACGGGCTATTCGATATACCCGACGGCACAATGCCCGGCGAACTTATAACCGTAAACGATTGGGATAGCAAAAACCATTGCCGACAGGAAACGGTGCAGAACACATATTTTAACGAGCGATTCGGACGATCGGATTTCGAGCTTATAACGAGCCGAGAAACATTGGGCAACTCAATAGCGTACATCTTAAAGTACATTGAAAAGACGGGCGAACGAATAATATGCAGTAAAGGGCTGTCGGCGTACTTCATATCCGACATAAACGAGGACGATATACTTGCGCAGATAAACGACGAGGACAAGCCCGTGAAATACTTGCTGTTCGACGACTTCGGTTGCTGGGATGAAGGCTTGTACATGGGACAAGTAAGCGACGCCGTTATAAAGCAAATGCGAAAGACGAACTGAAAACGACCGCGCGCGGGAGTTAAGGGCGATCGCCAAGCGGTTCAGCGGCGACGCCCTTACCCCGCGTCGTTTCGTTCGTTCGCTTTGTTCCGGCGTGCGCTTGTCTGCGCCGCGCAGCGGCGCACTTGTTCAAGACAAGCGCACGCCCCACAGTCAAACGGGGTTTATTTCATAACCAACTGCCCGTTTTTAGCACATTGAAAACTTAATACTAAATGCAACTTTTTGTCGCAGTTTGTCGAACGCAAACTTTTGCTTTTCAAAACTTGATTTTTACGGTCAAATGTGTTACAATAGCATTGCGACAATATTGTAAGTGAATAGACAACTCCCCCTATACTCAAATATAGGCTCATTCTCAATTTGCAACAAAATACATTAACGGGCGTATGTGCTTGGTAGCTACATATCGATCCACGTCTGTTAGTGTTTCTTGCAAAAGGGATGTCTGGCTTACAATAGTGTCGCAACTATGCGGTCGGTATGTGCTATATGCCGTTCCGCAAGGAGCGGCATTTTTTATGGAAAACACTATCGACGAGAGCAAGATATTAGGTGCACTGCACGCGCTTATTCTCAATTTGCAAATCAACTACTACGCGGTCGAGCGCGTTGCGTTCGGGTACGAAAAGCCTGGCGATTCTGCGCCTGTTGACTTGTATCTCGAACATTTGCATTTGAATATAGACGACGTCCATAGGCGCAACGACATTCCCGGCGTGTATATCGACGAGCAAGAATGTATAAGCGTTGAGCAAGACTATGCCGAGTATGTGCGCGATTTGTTTGTTTCTCAAACGGAAAAAATATTCAAGGACGCGCCCAAAGACGTTCGCATGGAACGCGACGGCGAAGAATTACCGATACTTCCGCGTTTTCGTGAGTATGTCTTCAGACTTTTGCCGTTGTTTACCGAGATACTCAACGTCGAGGTCAAGTACGACGCGTTCGACGTTATTCCGACAGCGACGGCTTCCGACGAATACGACAAATGGCGAAAGTTTGTTACGGCAATACTCATTAAACCGTTGCGCTCGGGCAGTCAAATCAATCGGTACGTCAAGGACTTTACCGACGCGCCGTATTACGTTCGGCGGTTGATCGAAAAGAAAGGCAAGAATTATTATCTCAAGCCTTTGGATATGAATAGCTATGAGTACGCTTTTGCGGCTTTCTCTTTGTTTCGATTCATGAATGCCGAAAACGGCAAACTGTTCGAGCTGAAAATGCGCGAATGGGAGCGTCGGAATAAATCCGAATAGAGCTATTGCGCTCTATCCGGAATATATATCCGCGTGTTTACCCGAATGGCGTTATGCTTTACGCCGTCAATTTCTTTGACGAGTTTTTCGGGTTGACCTTTGTCGCACGCGCGAACGATTATCCTGTTGACGTGGTTGGGCGTCGGGGATATGTTGATGTCGAGAAACTTCTCGCTGTTGGTCGCGTCGATTATCTTAAAACCTTTTTGGATAAGGTACGAGCTGAACTGCCACAGCTTTTCGGTGAAATCGTAAGTGTCGAGAATGGCGCAGAAGTCTTCCGCGGGGTGGTAGACCGTTACTCTGAATACTGTTTTTGTCATAGTTTTATGCTCCTTTTTGCAAATTTAATGTTCTGTGTACAATGAATGTTTCGAAGTACAGCGTCGAATATTGGTAGATGAGTATAAGCATATCTCCCTTGATCGACGCAAAGATAGGCTCGTATTTAAGCCCGACCGAGTTCAACACTCGCTTGATGTAATCGGCGGCGTCCTTGGGCGTGTCGAATCTTTCCGACTTGTACTTGTTTGTTACATACATACTGTTTTCTCCTTATGCGGCTTGGATTTGTTTGACTTGCTTGTTTGCGAACGGCAGCCATTTATTGCGAACGAATGACAGAACCTTGTCGTCGGGCTTGGTGTCGTGGTAGCCGTAGCACTGCAATACTTGATGCGTCTTTAACGAATACTCGACCGTCACGAACGGCTTTTCGACTTCGGTCTTATTCCGCACGAAGAATATTAGCGTTTCTTCCCGTACCATCTTTTGGTCGTAATTCATCCGCCCGACACAGTGGTTAAGTATTTCGCCCTCGTGGACGAGATCGTCAACCGAGCGCGGGATAACGATTGCAAACCCCGTTTTACCTTCATACTCCAACGGCAGATACTTGACCGCAACTTCGGCGAACTTACGCATAAACTCCTCTCGCTTGCGTTCTTTTTCCAATATCTTTGTCTTGTTATACTCGTCGATGCGTATGTCGTGCCAGCGCATAAACTCGTGCGGATAGCGGTTTTTGGGTAACGACATATCCATACCGAGATAAACGCAGGCGTTGTAATAATCGACGTAGCTCGACGCGTTTGTTTTTTGCGCTATGAGATAATCGCTCAATTTCAGTATCTCGGATTTGTACTCGGCAAGGAAGGCTTCGGGGCATTTGTTTTTTAATTCGTGGTAAGTGATTTCCGTTCGTTGTTCGATCTCCGGCGACGTTCCGCGTTTGTATGCTCGCAGTATGACTTTGACGTAATAGAACCCGTCGCACAGCACCTTTCTGTTTTGTATGAGCCACTTCCGAAACGCTTTCTCTTTTTGCGCTTTCGCCAATATCGCTTTGCTGCTTATGTAATTTTCAAGCCCGTTTTTGACGAGATACTCGACCGTCGGATATTTGAGATACTTGCGGAGATAGTCAATAGCGTTTATTGCAGGGTATTTATCCAGACAGCTATACTTGAATTCGTCAAATCTCAAAGCGTATTTCGGGTTTATAACTCGGGCGCTCATCTTGAAGTATTTATACTCGACGCTGTACCATTTACCGTCTGTCCGTTCCGAATTATGCCGTGCATATCCTTCCGTTTTCCAGCCCACGACATAGCCGCAGCCGTAGTAATAATCCACGTCTCTTACGAGAACGTTGTCCGAGTACACGCCGCGAATGACAATCTGCTTGACACTTCGTATCTTGCGCTTTCCGTTCTTGATTGCCACCGTGACTTGCACAAGCTCGTTGTTCATGGACGTAAGGTAAGCGTAAAGCCGCGTACCGTACTGTTCGGGGCAAACCCATGTGTCTAAATCGAGTATCTGTGCTCGAATGGCTTTGGGCATCGGTCTTATGTATTTCTTTTCCAACATGTTTATCTCCTTATGCGAGTACATCGCCCAATATTTCGTGTAGTCTTTTGAGTACCGTCGGCTCGGATACAATGTCGTCCTTTGTAAGCACATACTTCATTTCGGACTTTTGCGTTTCGGTCAATATGGTTTTGGGTATGCCGGTCGGCTCTTGTATATCCCCGTCAAACTGCACCATTTCTTCCACCGACAAATCGTCGTCTATAAGGCGTTCTTCGTCTTCGGTCAGTTCATTGTCGCCTTCGATTATGTCTTCGATTCCGAACTCGTCGAGCTTGCGCACTTCGTCGCCGTCAACTATAACGAGAGAATACGATTGACGGATCTTTTTGAAGTACGCTTCTGCGGCATGGTACGGAAACCCGATCATTGGAATGCGCTGCTCGAATCCCAAATCCCGACCGGTCAACGTCAAGCCAACTTTGTCGGCTATGAGTGTTGCTTTCTTGCCGAATACTTCGTAAAAATCCCCGACGCGCATAGCAATAACGCTGTCGGGGTAACGGTCGGTATATGTTTTGTATTTTTCATAGAGCGGGTTTTTCGGTTTTTGTTCGACGGACGGTTGTGGTGTAGGCTCGACAGGACGCTGTTTTTGTTCTATGGCTTGTTGCAAACTGTCCGCTATTTCGTCTATGGTCGGTTCTTCTTGCGGTACAAGCTCGGCTTCGCATTCGGTTGTTTGCTCTTGCGGTGCTTTTTGTTCGGCAGCGGCGATCATATCGAAAAGAGTGGGTTCTTTGGGCTTGGGCGGTGCTACGGGTTTAACGGGGATTGGTGTAGGCGTTTTCGGTTTTTCGGGAACGGGCGGCTTGTATTCCGTGCCGTCGATATTGAATAGCTTGCCTTCAATCGAATCTTCTTCGAAGTAGTGAATTGCCCAGCCGTAAACCGTATCGTCGTTAATGCAACGTCCGACCGTTCCTTTTCGGTCGGCTTTTGCTATCGTTTCCAGAACTTGCGAATTTGCATAGCTCATAAACCCGTCGAGATCCTTACGGTTTATTAACTGTTTGCCGTCTTTCTCGAACGTCGTGCCGTTGTTTATCTTGTCGGCGAGAATTTCCGACGCGTTGCTTTCGAGATACGCTTTTATGCGCTCTTGGGATTTGTCCTTTGCTTCGAGATTAAGTGTTACCATATCTTTCTCCTTATGCGCCGTAAATAGCGTGGGCTATTCTCGGCAGTTTAGAATAATTGCTATTTTGCATTATTTTGTTGTGAAGTTCTCGGTCGTGCGCAAACCAATTACGCTCGGCAAGCGCAATGCCCTTATCAGTAAGCTGTTTCAGCTCGTACTTATCCCTGCCGTCGTGATGAATGCCTTCTATGTAGAAATGTCCGTTCAAGTCGTAGAACTTGATGTAATCGAGATGTTCTATGCCCGAACGAATATCCTCGAAGTTGCGAACGAACCGACCGCACGCCGCCGGACCGTTCCATCTGCCGCAAACGCCTTGTATGAGAAACACGCCGCAGTTAAGATAGCGGTCAAGCTCGGTCGTAAAGTCGTCGTATTCCTCGTCCAAGTGGCAATACACTTCATTCCAAACGTAATCTTCGGGTATGTCCGTTTTGCTTTTCCACTCGTTGTCCTGTCCGTATGCTTCGAATACAAAGTCTTGCATACTGTCATACAGAGCGCAGACGTCGGTATTGTCGAAAAATATGAATTGCTTGTCTTTCATTCCGTAACCCTCCCGAAAACGTCATCGGCAAAGTATGCTCCGACGAACCAATTAAAAAGAGCGTGACATTTCACGCCCTTGTAGTCAACGATATAGTCGTTGTCGCCGACCTTTTCGAGAACGGTTATCTCGTCCTTATACGTCGGCTTCATAAGCCCTTTGTTAAGCGATTGAATAAACGCTTGTGTCTTGTACGGTGTCATTTCCTGTATTCCTCCAAATATTTTTTGAACTCGGTTTCTTGTTCGAGTAGGTCTTGCACTTGTTTTTCCATATCTTCTTTCGTTTGACCGATGCACGCGAGCGACAATAGGTTGGTATTCGCGCCGAACAGTCTTCTGAACGCGTAATCGCAAACCTTGTCTATTTGTTCGTTTCGTTCGCCCGTGCGGTTAAGGCAGAATATAGCCGTGAGAATGGGTTGAATTTCTTTCGTGTTTTTCATAGTCCTATCTCCGTATAGAATTTTTCGAGTATTTCGTGTTTGCCCATATCTTTCATTTCGTTCCACCGTTCGGCAACATAATCGCAAAGCTCGCCGAGCGGTGTTCTGTATGCGTCCGACAGATAGCACTCGTGAACCAATGCCGTATATTCGAGCAAACCTTCAATGCCGTATTTGCTATCCATTTCGTTATATATACCCGTATGAAAAATATACGCCTGCGAGCTGTACTCGAAAGCGTATGTCTTGTCTTTATAGATTACTTGTATCTTTATGTCCGACATTACTTTACACACTCCTTTGTGAGAATTATTGTAGAGTAGAAGTTACCGTCGTTACGCATACTTACCGACCAATACATATACTCCGATCCGGTATAGTAGTTAAGCTCGTAAGTTTCGTCGTCGAACTGCCCGTCGTTAAACGCTTCGGCTGCCCAGCTCATATCCGGATTCTTTTCGTTTTCGGTCATTTCGTTGAAACGCTTTACCGCGTCGTCATAGCTCTTGTACAACTCGATTTCGCAGCCGTTGTCGTCTTCGGTAGACCACATGAACTTGATCATATACACGTTATCCATTACGCAACCCTCCGTATTCCGCCGCCGAACGACTTGATGCCTATGCTTCCCAGCTCGCTGCAATCTTCGTCGTCCTTGTTCCACACATACGCAAACGCTATGTAATTTCTATTGCCTTGGTCGTAAAGCAACGTGTCGTGTTCTTCGGGATAGTCGGTGACAATAAGAAAGTCGTACAGCTCGCCGAACTCGGTGAACTCGTGCGTAATGGCGTACACGACGCAGTTGTACTCGCACTCTATTTGTTTCATTTTCTTTTCGATCTCCGGCTCTTGGTAAACCCAATACCCGCCGAACATTTCGAAGAAGCAAACCTTGTCTTCTTCTTTGAACCCGTCGATATACGGCTTGTAGATATCCAGCTTTTTCATAAGCTCGATTGCTTTGTTCTTTTTGCTTTGCCTTTTCATAATGTTAACTCCTTTTGAATTTTTTTGCTTCTTGGTTGTACAGCTTGATTGCCGTTCTTTTGGTGTATCCGAAATACTGTTTTTCGCCTATAACGCCGTATATGACATAAGCGCCTTGAAAGGTTATTCGTATAGAGTAGATGTATCTCATAGCCGCTCCTTAAATGTAATCTTGCAGTTGCTCGAAGTTAAGCCCGATATTCCGAAGCGTTTCTTCGAACCCGAACCACGCGAGCAAGTTTTGGTTATGCGTGTCGAGTATAAGCGGATCTTCGCCGTCCCAATTCTTTCCGAATAGCTCTTTCATCGAGTAAAGCCCCGTACTGTCCATAAGCTCCTTTAACAGCTCATTTATTTCGTTACGGTATTTCTTGTAAAACGCCGTCGTCTGCGAATACCATATAAGCGCTCCGACGACTCCGGACTGACACCCGTGATAAAGCACGTCTTTGAAGATATTGGTTTTGTCGTCGTAGTCGTGCCATTCGTTTATAACGTAATTGCAAACATACTTTTCAAGCGGATTTTCGCTGTTCCGCTTGATTGTCCTGATATTTGTAAGAGTAAGTTTCATTTGTTGTCGCTCCTTTGTTCGCACCAATCCAATAACGCCGAAACGAACGGGTCATCGTCCGCAAAGTCATTCGGGCATTCCTGACGCATAGCCGCCTCGTATCTTTCGTTGTATGCCGACGCTTCGTCCGCACGCGCGAGTAAGTCAAGGTCGCTGTCGTCGCTAATTGCCGTATCGCCGCACACCATCCGATAAGCCGTGTCGTAATCATAGCCTTCGGACACCATTTCGTCTATTATTTCTTGTTTGTTCATATTTCCCATATTACTCCTCGCATTTGTAGAATTCGTCGATATATACTTTCTTTTCATAGAACCGACCGTATTCGAAATAAAGTCTGCCGTCTTTGTCCTGCATGAGTTGATATGTATCCTGTGTAATTTTTCCGTTGTCGGTGATCGCTACCGTTACGGTTTCGTACCAGAAATCGATATCCACTATGTCGAATGTTACGTCGTAATCGACATCGCTCAATTCGAACTCCGAGAACATCAGATATTCTCTGATCTCGTTTTCATTTTGCACTTGGTTTTTCATTAGGTTTTTTACCTCCGAATTTATATTGCCTTTTCGGCAACAACAAAAAAGAGCACGGGTAAAAGATAAAATTAAAGACTGCTACTAATCCCGATTGACCGATGTCAACGAGGCAAGCGAAAAAATTTGCGTACAAAGAAAAAGTCAAGTCCTCTTACGAACCCGACTTAATAAAAACATTATTGTTCCCGCAAAATTTTTCGCGCGTTGACATCGGCTTTTAACTGTGCTATCCACCACAGCCGAAAAGGCAATAAATTCGGAGAGCACGAAAAGACACCGCTTGGTAAACACTTGCATTACAGCCGTAAAACAGCCCTTTAACGCTGTTTTGTACCAACGGCGGTATTTACTATACGGGCACATAAAACCCCTTATATGCAAAAAGACAGCCCGTGGACTGTCTTTTATCCGTTAAATTGAAATTTATTTGTGTTTTAGAGCGTGCAATTTTATGTTTTCGACAAATCCGATATTCCTTTTTAGACTTTGAACATCAAACGGTTTTCCGTGTCCCGAAAAAATTTTGGTAGGCCGTAATGTAATAATCTTTTGCCACGACTGCAAAAATGCTACCTTATCTTCCGCCCAAATCGTTATGTTGTGTTTGCTTGGGAATCCGTTCATTGCCGCATCACCGCAAAACAGATAGCCATTATTCAAAAGCAACGAAATAGAATCAGAAGTATGTCCTGCTGTTTCTACGATTTTGCCGTTTAGCTCTTGTTCCAAATAAGCCCTATTGTCATTTGATATAATGATTAGCCTACTTTCATATTCGGCTTGTATAGGCGGAAATTTGTGCTGTCCCATCCCGAACAACTTCATCCCATTGCAAAATGCAAGTGCAAGTTTACTTGTACAACCGCCGACAAAAGAGTTTTGCCCTTTGCGTAAAGTGTCAATCCCTTTATCGCTCATAATGACTTTCACTTCTTGATTATCGAACAAAAGCTGATTTATAAATCCGGCGTGGTCGTCGTGTGCGTGTGTCATAAAGCAATATTTAATTTGATTGATTTTAATATTATTTGCTTTCAGTTTCTTTTTGAAATTCCTATAACTATTTTCATAGCCTGTATCTATAATGACATATCCGTTATCAATTCGGTACGCCCAACAGTTTACGATTCTATTTCCGAAGTTCAAAACATCGGATTTTATTATTTCATTATATTCGCTATCGATCATAGTATCCTTACGCTAAATTACTGTTTATCGTACAATCAATTATAGCAAAAATAAGTGATTATTGCAAGAAAAAGAAAAGGCGCTTCGTAATTTCTCTCAAAGCGCCTTTAACGTTATTTAGTATAGTTGCCGTGCTTGTCACGCTTTTGCGTTAGATATGCCGGCGGTTTTTCGTCCATTCGGACTGTTATCATCGCATCCCCGTCAATAAAGTCTATTGAAATTATTGACGGGAGCAAATACGACGACGATTGGCGGAGCGGGTGGGATTCGAACCCACGAGCCCTTGCGGGCTACCTGATTTCG
>CAJTPT010000009.1 GCA_910578545.1 uncultured Christensenella sp. | reverse complement strand
GGCGCAAACCCTTGACAATTTGCCTGCGGCGGCATTTTTTGCCGGTTAAGACGGTAAGCACCAAAGCGAACAACAAAATTTTTAAGCCGCAGTCCGACCAAGACCGCGCAAAGGAGCAGACAATGAACAAAAACGCAGTTATCTACGCCCGCTATTCCTCGCAAGGACAAAACGAGCAGTCTATTGAGGGGCAAATACGCATTTGCACAGAGTACGCCGAAAGTCAAGGCTATACTGTTATAAGGGTTTACACCGATAAAGCGCGTTCGGGAACGAACGACCACCGCCCCGACTTTCAAAAAATGATAGCCGACGCGGAAAGCGGCGCATTCGAGCAAATCATTGTTTATAAGTTTGACCGTTTCGCCCGTAACCGCGTGGACAGCATAATGTATAAGGCACAGTTGAAAAAGCGGTACGGAATAAGAGTTGTTTCGGCAACCGAACCCGTCAGCGACGACGAGGGCGGCGAGTTCTACGAAATGTTTTTGGAGTGGAACGACGAAAAGTATTCGCAACGACTTTCAAAACGAGTACACGACGGACTTGACACAAGCGTTAAAAACGGAACGTATTGCGGTGGTTATCTTATTTACGGCTATAAACTCATTGACACCGACAAGCGCGGCAACAAAGGCATTATACACCGCGTTGCGATAGACGAGGAGCAAGCCGCAGTAGTCCGCTACATTTTCACGGAATATGCGCAAGGAACGCCGAAAAAGGAAATCGCGGACGAGTTGAACAAGCGGCATATACTGTATAGGGGCAAGCCGTTTACTTACCGAACGTTTGAAAACTGGTTATCTAACCGCAAGTACACGGGCGACTGTATGCACGGAACGCGCGTTTGCGACCATACATACCCCGCTATCATAGACAAAGCCACTTTCGCGGCGGTGCAAAAGCGGCTTGAAAAGAACAAGATTTTAGCGGGTGCAAATTCGGCGGTTGAGCCGTATATACTCACGGGAAAAGCCTTTTGCGGTTTCTGCGGCGACAGTATGACGGCGGGCGGCGGTACGAGCCACACGGGAGCAAAACATTACTATTATGTTTGCCACAGCAAGCGGAAAGGCGGTTGCCGTAAATCGAGCGAGAACAAAAACGACCTTGAATTTACGGTTGCGAACGCCGTTTACGACTTTTTGAGCAGACGGGAAAACGCCGAACTTGTCGCGCAAGACACGATAAACTATTACGAAAAGCGCACGGGCGAGGAAAGTTTGCGGAGCATAGAGGCGCGAATACGCCACGCGCAAGACGAGGCGGAACAACTTACAAACGCTTTTATTTTGGTGCGGAACGATATGCTACGGGCTAACATAGAGCGGAAAATGCAAGAGATTGAAATTCTGATTAAAGACCTATCTGCAAGCAAGGCGCAAATCGAGCTTGAACGCGGAAAGAAATTCACGAAAGAGAAAATCGTTGACTTTATCGCGGAAATGCTTAAAGGCGACCCCGCAGACAAGGAATACCAAAAAACTCTCATTGACAATCTTGTTTACAAGGTGTTTGTTTACGACGACCATATTATAACATACCTAACCTTCGGCAACGAAAAGGACATTAAAGAAATAAGCCTTGCCGATAACGACAAGGCTATTGACGAATTAAAGGTTCAACCTTTATCGTCTTTGGTGCACCATAACAAAAAAGAGCCCTGTGCTCTTTTTTTGCTTTGTAATAGTTTTGTGAATAGGCGAGTAAGATTTAATAAAACGTATATAAAAATGCTTAATTCTTTTTGTTATCTGCTTGTTACGTTAACGTAAACCTCCAAATGAATTCGTTTGGGGGTTTTGTGTGTGGTTATTCAAAGCGTTCGTCTTCTTCGGACTCGTTGGGATGTTCGAGGTTGTACAGCATTTCCTGCGTGAGCTCGAGCTGAATAAGCCCCGCTACGTCGTCCTGTTGCCCGTACATGCCCATGGACGAAGCCGCCGCCATTGCCTCAAAAGCCATTTCGGCGTCCCTGTGTTTTTCGCGCTCGATTTTGGCGGTTTCTTCCTCGTGTATCCCGGTCGCTTGTTCTATCGTATCTTTATAATCGTGATGTTCCATACGTGTAGTATGTGCGTATAAATCACTATTATTCAATCGGCGTACAGCGCAGTCATACGAATTGCTTCCTCGCGCAGTGTGTCACGTACGTCGGCGGGGTTTAGTACCTTTACCGACGAGCCGAAGCTCATAAGCTTTTTTATAAGCGTATCGGTCAACGGCACCTCGGCGTGTGCAATCATTTTTGCACCGCGTTCGCTTACGGAGTTAAGCCCCAGCCAGTCCACGATATCGGAGTATACGGAAGGGAAGAATTCCAATTCGATATCGACGTAAATTTGATTGTAAAATTCCAGGTCAAGCTTTTCCGCGAGCTTACTTTTGTACTTGATAAACCGCTTGCTCGTTTTGCGAAGGTCGCTTATTCGCGACAGCTTAAACAGCCTAAAGTCGCCACGTAGCCTGCACATGGCGTATATGTACCAAGCCCCCGCTTTAAACACAAGCGTGTACGGCTCGATAGTGCGGAAGGAAACGTAGCCGTGCGAGTCAGTGTATTTTATTTCCGCCGCGCGCAATTGGTCTATTGCGTCGCTAAGCGTTTTGATTTTGGCGCGTATGTCCGCCGCTTGCTCATAATCGCAGTCTATATACAGATTGTCTTGTTTGATGACGTATGAGTCCGTTTCTCTGCTTTTATCGACTGCGTCGAGCTTTTCGATAAGCGCGGCGTTTGCTTTGTCACTGTAACAGTTTTGAGTGCGAGTTAACGCGTCTTTAATTCGTATAGTTTCCGCCTCGGTTAAAAAGGATTTATCCACTATGTAATCGTCGGACAGTGCAACGCCTCCGCCTCTGCCAGGCGTGGAAACAATAGGCACGCCCGCATCCTCGAGCACGGTAAGATAGCGCGACACCGTGCGCTTGCTCACCGAAAACCTCTCGGCAAGATACTCGCGCGAAACCTGTCTTTTGGACAGCAGTATCATCAGTATGGAAAAAACGGTCGATTGCGACATTATGTAATCCTTTCCTTTTTATTTAAATGCAGTATAAACCATAACGCATTTGCTGTCAACATAAACGCCGACGCGTCAATGCTCGGCGGGCGAGTCGGTCCTCTTATAAAAAAAATAAAAACCCTTTGATAAAAAGACGCTTATTTACTTGTAATAATTTTTGAAGTATGATAAAATAGCGATATACCTATAATTATATTCGGAGCAGTAATGAGTAACGAAGAAATGAACAATCAAGATGAGGTCACGGAGTCCGTTGCTACCGAAACCGCGAACGGCGAGGATACCACCCAAGCCGTTGAATCGGACGCGCCCGCAGTGACTGACAAGACCGAACCCAAGGAAAAACCGCGTGCGGACAAGCCTCAAAAAACCAAAAAGGCGAGCACCAAAACGGCCGTGCAAAAGCGTAAGCTGTTCAGTGTGATTTACTATCCCGTACTCGCACTGTTTGTGCTTTTGATGCTTATCTTCTCGGCGGTGGACGGCGTAAGCGGCTACAGCCCGAGCGTATACGGCGACGCCTATTATACGGCGGTCAACGCGCATGTTAAAGAGATATCGGCTACCGCACACTCTGTAATGTCGCCCTCTACCGACGACGGCGGAGTAGGCGCTGTGCGCGAGTATATCGTTAAAAGCCTTACAGACGGCGGATTTAGCCTCGTCGACGAAACCAAAACGGAACGCGACGAAACCGCCGAAGAGTTGGAATATATCAAAACCACAACCGGCTGGCGTATCGGCAACGGCGTAAAACAGCCTACCGTTACCGTTCAGACCTCTACTTTGGACGCCGACCTTCAAAGCTCGCTCGGACTTACCGAGTACCTTGTAGGCACGGAGATTGCCAACGTTATTGCGGCTATCCCGTCCAAAAACGAAAAAGCAGGCGCGGTAGTTATAACCGTGCGCTACGACGGCAGAACCAACGCGCAAGGTGTTGTTGATAACGCCGCGTTCGTCGCCAATGCAATGCAGTCGCTTATCGAGTTTGCCAAGTCGGGCAAGTCGTACAAAAACGATATAGTGGTCGTCTTTACCGAGGACCTCGATTACGCATACGGCTCATACGCATTCTTTAATCTATTCGACGGCTTGGACGGCGTTGTAGGCAGAGCGACGGCTGGCGTCAATCTCGACGCTTACGGCAACAGCGGCACGCTTGCGCTTACCGATACTTCCAACGCAAGTTGGGATTATATCAACGCTTATACCAAGGTGTCGGGTAACACCTTCAACTCGTCGGTAGTGCCCGAAAACGTTCCGTCCGCGCTTGTAAACAGAGACGCGGTCAAGGCGTTCGGTAATATCCCCGCAGTGCAGGTCGCCGTGCTCGGCGGACGCGACTCGGTGCAGTCGTCGCGCGATAGTGCGGACAAGCTGTCGCAGGGTATAGTCAAACAGCAAGCCGCGTTTATCAAAAACTATATCGAGGGCTTCGGCAACAATACCGATAAGTTCGGCGCGGAGGGCAATAATAAAACCGCCATCTTCTCGTATCTAGACGGCGGCACCGTTGCTTACAACGACGTTACGGCGTACGTGGTTGGCGGATTGATTTTGGCAGTGTTAGCGGCAGTTATCGTTATGCTCGTGCTCAAAAAGACGTTCTCGCTTAGGAACATGTTTGTTGCACTCGGCGTGCAGTTGCTCGTTGTTATCAGCTCGCTCGCGGCAACTGTAGCTGCGTACTTCCTTGTAACGCTCATGCTTACGGGCTTCGGCGTACTTCCCATTCTGTCTATCACTCGCATTGTTTATTCCAATGTCGGCATAATGATTGCGTTTATACTTGTCACCGTTGCCGCGGCGTTTGGATTTACAACGCTTTACAAAAAGCTGTTCCGTATAACCTCGTCAGACGTAGCTCGCGGCACGGCTGTACTGTTCGGTCTTGCCGGCGCGGTCATGAGCTTTGCTTGCCCCGCTTACTCGTTTATGACGAGCTGGCTCGGACTGCTCATGCTCGTAACGCATTTGGTTACCGTTTGCGTTAACAAGCTGTTCAAGCAAAAGTTCGGCATGGGTATGGACAGACTTTATCTGTTTGCGATACCCGTTGCGATATGCTTGCCGCTTATCATGGCGGAAGTTACCGCGCTGTCGGCTATGCTTCCGCTCGTATTGCTTCCCGTACTGATGACGGTGTTTACTGCGCTTCTCGGCGTTGGCGTTCCGTATTTGGATCGCACGCAGCCGTTGCTTGACGCCGTTGCCAAAAAGCTTCCGCAGCGAACCTTACGCGTCGAGCGCACCGTGACCGAAAAGGTCGAGGACAAGGCAAAAAGAGGTAAGTTCACCGAACAGACCTTTAAGCGCGTCGAAAAGGAAAAGGTTCCGCTTAACTACAAAAACTACTTCGGTATCTCCGTTGTTGCCGTGCTTGGCATAGTTATTGCATTGTTCTCGGGCGGCTTCGGTGTGACGTTTAACAAGACGCTTACCAACGTCTATTCGTACGGCGGCGCCATATACAACGACTCGTTGGTGTATGAGTACGATATCGATAACGACGAACAGCGGCTTATAATAGGCGACCTCATGGCGTACAAGTTTATGCGCTACGAGATTACCGACCTCGAGTGGGACAGTGCAAACGGCTACTACTACAAGACGGTCAATTACGATGCGGAATATATTGTACCTCATAAGCCTACCATAACCAAGAGCGGCTCTACGTACACTGTCACTACCTTTGACGGATCTCATTCCAACGTTACGCTTACCATTCCGTCGGCAAAGAATATAACGCGTATAACGCTTAAGGAAATATCCATGAATGACGGCGATTATGAGGGCTATATCTACGAGTTTGATAATCGGGACGAAATCGTATTGCGTTTGCCGTACGGCTTCGACTCGTCGTTCACTCTTGAAATCGAGGGCGCTTCGCCGAGCACGATTGAGTACGAGGAACACCGCTACGTAGGCAGTAGCGACGTCGCGCTCGAAACCGTAGACGAGTGGAATAAGATTTCCGACAGCGCCGATATGCCCGGCTTGACCGCGGGTATCGTAGTCAAACAGAATATATCCATAAGCAATTCTTAGTCGGAATATTAGTACAAAATAAAACAGGACTCGGTACTTCGGGTCCTGTTTTTTTGTTCGGAAAACGATCGTAAGGATTGCAAATTGCTGTTTTAAGGTGCGGAATTTTGTACGAGCTCGGTACGAAAAAAAGGCTCGTCTGACACTCGGTAATTTTTGTGTGCGGCGCATTTTTGCCCGTATAGCCCGATTTAGCCCAAATTTTGGATATTTTTTTTATTAAAAACGGATTTTTGCGCATAAAATAGTTGTCGAATAGTGGACAAAACGTCATTTTTTGTGATATACTTTGGTGTAAAGTTGATTTAATTAGGAGTACGAAATATGGCAGTAACACGTAAACCGAAGAATACTTTAAAATTTTCAAAGCCGTCGTCTTGGTGGGGAAGCGCGTGGCGCGAGGGTTTGCCGCTCGGTAACGGTGTTATAGGCGCATCTGTTTACGGCGGCGCTGCCAACGACGTACTAATGATCACGCACGGCGATTTGTGGTGGCAGGGCAAGGACTCTGCTCTTCAGGACGTTTCGGAAAAGCTTCCCACCGTCAGAAAGAAGATTTCGGACGGCGACTATTTGGGCGCGGAAAAGGTGCTGTCCACCGAGCTCATACGCAAGGGGTATCGGCCTCAGCTTTCTTATCCGTTGCCGCTCTGCGATTTTAAGATAGATATGCGCGTCGATAGGGGCGCCAAAGAATACAGCCGCACTCTTGATATGGAAAGCGCGGAGGCGTCCGTTTCGTTTAAGGACGGTGCAACGCGCTTCGAGCGCAACACGTTTGTATCGCGTGCGCGTGATTTGATTGTTTACGAAATAAGCCGCGTCGGGCAAAAGAATATAAACGCGTCGTTCAAGTTCGATCTTCACGACAAGTTCAACGCACGCACGCAGGTCGCGGTTTCCGCCACGCCCGAAAACGTCAGCTTAAAGACGGAAAACTATTGGCTTTATTTTTCGGCGCGTTCTTCGTCGGGTGCTGATTTCGGCGCGGTCGCAAAAATAAACTTCTTTGCCGGCAAGCAGGAAATAGTAGGCGACAGCCTTGTGGTTACAGGTGCGGAAAAGATACTCGTTATTATTAAGCCGTTTATTGAAGCACAGCGCGACAAGGCGTGGAAGGAATGCAAGGCGGCTATATCCGAAATCAAGCTTACCTATGACAAGCTGTTAAAGGAACATCATTCGTTACATCAAAAATTATTTTCTTCCGCCGAGATCGATTTCGGCGCGGATCCTGCCGCTCGCGACGGGTTTGTGGACGGTGCTATATCCGACGCTGTGCAGAGCGGTGAGACGCCGCCCGCGCTTTTGGAAAAGCTTTGGGCATACGGCAGATACCTTATGATAACCGGCTCGCGCCCCGAGGCTCGGCCTTTTGCGCCGTACGGATTGTGGTGCGGCGATTACAAAGCCGAGGACGCGCAAATCAACGCCGCGGGTAATCTTCAAGCGGTGTACGACATGACGCAGTCCGGCAATCTTAACGACTTTGCCGAAAGCGTGTTCCATCTTTACGAATCGGTAATGCAACAGCTAAAGCTTAACGCGTCGCGTTTGTACGGTTGCCGCGGAATATTCGTTCCGTACACGATGTCGCCGTCTACCGGTTATCCGGGCGATATTCGCGATTCCATGATACACTTTACAGGCGTTGCGGGTTGGCTTGGTAATCTGTTCTACGACTACGCGTTGTATACAAACGACCAAAAGTTTTTAAAGACGCGCGCGCTCCCGTTCATGAAGGAAGCTGCAACGTTCTACGAAGAGTTTTTCAAGCTTGTCGAGCTTAAATATTACGAATCCACTCCGTCGTATTCGCCGTTCTCTACGCCCGGCAACCTTGCCAACGTCGATCTTCGCAATGCAAGCGCGCTTAGCTCTGCGGCGGGAAACAGCCTTGCGGAAACGCATGAGGTAGCTTCAAACGCGACGGTAGACTTTGCGATTGCCAGAAGCCTTCTTACCAATCTGATCGAGGGTTCCAAAGCGGCCGGCATGAATAAGGCGGAAGTCATCAAGTGGGAAGACATGCTCAAAAAGATTCCGCCGTACAAGTACAACGCCGACGGAACGGTCAGCGAGTATATCGACGAGCGTTGCACCGATAATCCGTTGTCGCCCGCGCTTGCAATGTTCTATCCCGTATATCCCGACTACCGCAACCGCGACAATATAGAGCTTAACAAGGCATATTCCGCCACTGCCAAAAAGAAGACCGTTTCCGCGCGCGAGAGTATGACTGCGGACGCGCTTGCGGGGTACGCGCAAGTATTTGCACGGCTCGGCGACGGCGACCAGGTTTACGAGCAAATCAACGCGCTCGTTCGCGGCATGGCTATGAACAACCTCATGTTTGCCGCCGACGACTGGCGCGGAATGGGCAGCGGTAAGCACGGTACTTGGGCTCAACCTGTGCCGTACGTAAACGTAATGGTAACAGGCGCAATGCAGGAAGCGCTTGTGCAGTCCACGCCAGATATGATACATCTGTTGCCCGCGCTGCCTGCGGAAATGGGCAAGGGCTCGATTGCGGGCTTCCAGACCCGTGCCAACGTGGAAATCGCGTCAATGGAATGGGACGTATCGCGCGGCTCGCTTTCGGTAAAACTCAAGGCAAAACGCGCTACGACAATAGACGTACAATTGCCCAAAACGGCAAAGGCGCCCAAAAAGGTCGAGGCTGAAAAGTTCGACGATATGCGCGGCTTGCTCATCGGGCTTAAACTCGCGGCAAACAAGGTCGTTCAGCTCGACATTAAATTCTAATAAAAATACAAAGCGGACGGAGTAAAAGCCGTCCGTTTTCGGTATATGATAAAATTGATATAATAGTATCGAGTGTAGCGCTATTACGTTTTAATCGCTTTTTTTCTGTAATCGGACGGCGTTACTCCGTACTTGCGCAAAAAGGCGCGCGAGAAATAGGAAAGGTTGCCGAAGCCGCAACCATACGCAACGTCGATAATGCGGTCCGTCGTAAGAGTAAGCGAGTTTGCCGCGGCGTCCAGTCTGTAATTAACCAGGTATTCGGTAAAGCTTTGTCCCGTCATCTGCTTAAATATCTTCATAAAATGACTGCACGAGTAGGCACAAATATCTGCGGCGGTGTGGACTGTAATCTGTTCGCCGTAATGCTCGCGTATATACAGTAGCACCTTTTTAAGCTTGTCGTAATTGCCTGCGTCAACGTTGTTAAACTGAGCGTTTGGCTTTGCAAAAGCAATCAGGTGGTGAAGTATTGCATACAATTCGGATTTAATCAAAAGCTCGCCGTCGTGTAGTAGATCCTGTCGGTTGTCGATTAGGCGGCATAAATGCGGTGTAATCAGCAGATTCAACTCGCTGTCCCTACGGACAAAATAATCAAAGACCAATTCGTTTCGGTAAAGCGGTTCGAAAAACTTTTTATGGCAAATATCGTCCGTTCCGTCCAGTACTGACAGCGCAAAAAGCACGTTAAAGTACTTCATGCAAAAATCGCCTTTGCGCTCTATTGCATGAACTGTCTGCGACGGAATAACGATTATATCGCCGCATGTTACCTCGTACTTAGACGACTGTACGGTAATCACGCCCGTGCCCTCGGTAACGTAAATTAACTCCGTTTCGTCGTGCCAATGCAAGGGGAATGAGCTGATAAACCGCGGAATATCGCCCTTGTAAACCGTATATGGGAACGCAGTTTTGCCGTGCGTCTTTTCTTCATGGAAAGCTTTGTCTTGCATATAATAGTTTTGTGTTAAAATTCAAGTATATACTATAAGAATTATACAATTTTTAATAGTATAATGCAAGTATATTACAGCATATTAAGGATGAATGTATGAACGTAAACGCAATTAGGCACGACCCGATAGTCGGTTGCTACGCATATGACTGCAAAACGCTGATTGTTAAGCTCGAAACAGGCAAGGAAGTATCGTGCGTCAATCTGTACGCAAACGATCCGTACATAGGCGAGCAAGGCGCGCCTTGGAAGGGCAAAAAATACGTTATGAAACGTGTAAGCGAGCTAAAGCACTCTCTTGTTTGGGAAGTGCGCGTCGTGCCCGAATACAGGCGGCTACAGTATTACTTCGAGATAGAGAGCGGCACCGAACGCGCATATATGTTTGACGACGGTTTGCACGCCGACTTGAACGGTACTGCGGGTCGAATTGTTCAATATTTTAAATACGCTTGGCTGAACTCCGCCGACGTATGCACGGTACCCAAGTGGGCGGAGGACGTCGTGTGGTATCAGATTTTTCCAGACAGATTTAACCGAGCGAATGGCGTTAAATGCTCGCTCGACGTGCCGGAATGGGGCGACGAGAGCAGGGCGCGCTTTAATTCGTTTTACGGCGGAAATATTCGCGGTATTACGGAAAAGCTCGACTATATAAAATCTCTCGGCATAGGCGGCTTGTACCTAACGCCTATTATGCTTTCCGATTCCAATCACAGATATAACACGCACGACTATACGCTTGTCGACCCCAATCTCGGAAGTCAAAGCGATTTGGTCGAGCTAATACAAAAAGCGCACGGCATGGGCCTAAAAATCATGCTCGACGCAGTGTTCAATCACTGCGGCACCGAGTTTTTCGCATGGCGCGACGTTGTGGAATACGGCAGAAAATCCAAGTATTACGATTGGTTTTTTATCAACGACGAGCATTTTGCCAAGGGTAAGGGAAACACTAAGGACGGACGGTATTATTCGTTTGCGTTTGTTGCGGGCATGCCCAAGCTGAACACAAATAATCCGGAGGTAATGGACTATCTTACAAGCGTTTGCAAGGGCTGGGTAAAGCTTGGCGTGGACGGAATACGGTTTGACGTCGGCAACGAGATTTCGCATAGGTTTTTAAAGAAGCTTCGGTTTGAACTGAAAGCGTTAAACCCCGAGCTGTATATGCTTGGCGAGATTTGGCATCGGTCGCTTCCGTGGCTACTCGGCGACGAGTACGATTCGATAATGAACTTTCAGTTTTTGGAAAGCGTTAATGATTTTTACGTGGATAAACGCATGTCGACGCGCGAGCTTATGTACGCGCTTAACGAAAACTACAATAACTACTATAAGCAGATAAACGGCGTGCTGTTTAACATGCTCGACAATCACGACGTCGACCGCGCATTTACTAGGTGCAATTCGGTCGACGCACTACTGCAAGAACTTACGATACTTATGACGATGCCGGGCAGTCCGTGCGTTTATTACGGCACGGAAACGGCGCTCGCGGGCGAGGTGTTGGAATCGCACAACCGTAGGTGTATGCCGTGGCGAGAGATAGATAGCGGCAAGCATGACGGGATTATTTGCGAATTCCGAAAAATAGTGAATTTGCGAAAAGTTTTTACCGAATTTAAGTACGGCGATATAAAGTGGCAATTTACCGATAACGATAGATTTATCAATTACGTTTGGACGAGTAACGGCAGGCAAATGGAAATCGCCATCAACGCTACCGAAACAGCACTGCCGTTTGACGCCGCAAACGGTAAAGTAGTGTACTGTCGCAAGTATGACGGTAGAGCGCTTTTATCGGGCGGCATAGTCGTAAATTATAGGTGAAAACCATGGATGAAATAATTGTAAACGGTAAGCCGTATAAAGTTGCATATTTGCTCGGCAAGGGAAAGGGCGGCTATTCACATCTTGTGTTAAACGGACAACAGCCGTTTGTGTTAAAAAGCATTCACCACGAGCCGTGTGATTATTACAATTTCGGCGATAAGCTACAAGCCGAGCTCGATGATTACGCTCGACTGTCCGACGTCGGCATACTTATGCCAAAGCTTATCGACGTCGACCGAGAGGGCGAACGGATTTTAAAAGAGTATATTGACGGCAAGACCGTTGCCGATTGTATAACCTGCGGCGAAATGCGCGACGACTATCTTTTGCAAATAAAAAAGATGTGCCGACTATTGTATGCGGCACATCTTAATATCGATTACTATCCGACTAATTTTATTGTGAATGACGGTAAGCTTTACTATATCGACTACGAATGTAACGAGTACTGCGATGAGTGGAACTTTGAAAATTGGGGGATAAAGTATTGGACCAAAACGCCCGAGTTTTGTAAAGACTTCGGATTATAACAGCGTTTTTACAAGATCGTCCATGTCGTAAAGACCGGGTTTGGAAGAAATAAGGAAGTCTGCCGCCTTATACGCGCCCGCGGCAAACAGTTTGCGACTGCGTGCGGAATGCGATATGGTTACTATCTCATCCTCTCCGTAAAAGCCTATCTCATGTTCGCCTACGACTCCGCCGCCTCGTACCGACGTTATGCCGAGCTCGCCATGCTTGCGTTTGCCGTCGCGATTGACTATTTGGCTGTCGCGCGGGGATAGTGCGTCGGCAAGAAGTA
This sequence comes from uncultured Christensenella sp., assembly GCA_910578545.1. Lineage (GTDB taxonomy): Bacteria > Bacillota > Clostridia > Christensenellales > Pumilibacteraceae > Anaerocaecibacter. The sequence goes on along the minus strand of CAJTPT010000009.1, from coordinate 65,694 downwards.
ACGCCGTGCCCGACGGGTTGTCCAGCTTTTGGTTGTGGTGTTTTTCCACGATTTCCACGTCGAACGAGTCGCCGAGTATTGCCTTTGCCGTAATCGCCGCCGCTTTGGTAGCGGCAATGCCGAGGCTCATGTTGCCGGATTTAAACACCGGCACAGACTTTGAAAGCATTCTTATGCTCATCATCTCGCTGTCGTTGTAGCCGGTGGTTGCCAGCACTATAGGAGTTTTTACGCGTTGCTCAAGCGCGATAATGGGCGAGAGCAGGTACGGATTGGAAAAATCTATAATAACGTCAAACGATATGTCGATCTTGTTTACGTCATCGAATACGGGAACGATGCCGCCGCTCGGCGTCTTGTCCATGCCGCCGACTACCTTATAGCCGTAGTCTCCCGCAGATGCGCAAAGCATTTGTCCCATTCTTCCGTTGATTCCGAAAATAAACGCTTTTTTCATGCTATTAACCCCAATTCGCACATTGCGGCTTTAAGCCGTTCAGTGTGGTCTTTTTCCATTTCGGTAAGCGGCAGGCGCGGCGTACCCACCTCGAAGCCGAGCAGTTGCATTGCCTTTTTTGCAGGGATAGGATTGACCTCGCAGAAAAGACTGTCAATCAGCTCTTGCAGTTTAAACTGCAATTGCACCGCTTTTTGGTAGTCGCCGTTAAAGCACAGATTGCACAGCTCTGCCATTTGCTTGGGCGCAGGGTTAGCCGCAACCGAGATAACGCCTTTACAACCGAGCATGATTGCAACGGCGGTAAGTCCGTCCTCGCCGCTGTACATATCGAGCCCGACCTCGCCGCAGATTTTGGCTACCTGCATAAAGTGGTCCATGTTTCCGTTTGCTTCTTTTATGCCGACAACGCCGTTGATTTCGGCAAGCCGCCGCACCGTTGCGGGCGCAATGTTTACGCCCGTGCGAGAGGGGACATTGTACGCTATAACGGGAATGCCCGCTTTAGCAACCGCTTTGTAATGCTCTATAATGCCGTTTTGGGTACACTTGTTGTAGTACGGTGTAACTACGAGTACGCCGTCCGCGCCCAAGCGTTTTGCGGTAAGCGCATGGTCGTAGGCGAGCGCGGTGTTATTGCTGCCTGCGCCGACTATAACGGGCACGCGTTTGTTGACTTGTTTTATAATAAACGCCGTGGCTTTTTCGTATTCTGCCGCCGTGACCGTTGCCGGTTCGCCCGTCGTGCCGAACGGGATAAGCGCCGATGCGCCGCCCGAAATCAAATGCTCTACGTATTCCTTGAGTACGCCGTAGTCGATGCCTCCGTCATTGCCGAACGGTGTTACCATAGCTACGCCGACGCCTTTAAAAAGTGTCATGATCACCTCTTTATTGATGTGCCGCGGTATGAAGAAGCTCCGCGATTTGTACTGCGTTCGTCGCCGCGCCCTTGCGAATGTTGTCCGCTACGACCCAGATGTTAAGTCCGTGCTCGACAGACTTATCCTCGCGTATGCGCCCTACAAAAACCTCGTCGCGCCCCTCTGCGTCGAGCGGTTGGGGATAAACGCTGTTAGCGGGATCGTCGCAAACGATTATGCCATTTGCCGCTTTTAATACGTCTATTGCGGCGGCACGCGTTACGGGCTTGTAAAACTCTATATTTATACTCTCGCTGTGTCCGTAGTATACGGGAACGCGCGCGGTGGTGGCGGTAATGCGTAAAGATTCATCGCCTAAGATTTTGCGCGTTTCGTTTATCATCTTAAGCTCTTCCTTGGTGTAACAGTCGTCGGCAAAAACGTCGATGTGCGGAAGAACATTGTGCGCAATCGGATAGGGGAACTTTTTGGGTTTTTCGCCTTTCTCGCCGTCGACAAGGTCGAGTAAGCCCTGCTTGCCCGCGCCGGACACCGCTTGGTATGTAGAATAAACTATCCGCTTTATTTTGAACGCGTCGTGTAGCGGCTTTAACGCCACAACCGCCTGAATGGTTGAGCAGTTGGGATTGGCGATTATGCCGTGATGGGCGAAAGCCGCTTGCGGGTTGACCTCGGGCACTACGAGCGGCACCGATTTATCCATGCGCCACTGCGACGAGTTGTCTATAACGACGGAGCCACAGCTTGCAAAAACAGGCGCAAACCTTTTGGAAACGTCGCTTCCCGCCGAAAATATAGCGTACTTGACGCCGGATTTTTTGACGGCGTCCTCGGTAAGCTCTTCCACAACGTACGGCTTGCCGTTAAACTCAATCGTTTTGCCCGCGCTGTTTTTTGACGCGAAAAGATGCAATTCGCTTATAGGGAATGCGCGCTCGCCAAGCACCTCGAGCATGGTGCGCCCCACAAGCCCCGTAGCTCCTACTACGGCAATTTTTTCGTCCATATTATCCTCCGTAACTATCTTAGCAAAACGGTATTTATAAGTCAAGCGATACAAAAGATATTGCTCTAATTGTGGCGGTAATCCGAAAGTATGGGCGAAAAAATACTCTTGTAATATTAGATAAAAAGACTGTGGTTTTACTTGAAAACGGCAGACAAAAGTAGTATAATGGGTGTATGGACGAAAAGTCTTTGCAGTACGTTGATTTTGTCAGGCAACGGCTCACCGCTTTTGCCGATACAGATACGGCCGACGCTACGGCATTTGTAGCCGCCGAGCTCAAGCGGTTTGGGTTTAAGCTCAAGACCGTAAATGACTGCATGTACTGCGATATCGGTAGGGCAAAATCGCGCATTGCGTTTTACGCCGAGCTTGCAGATACCTATCAAACGACTGTCCTGCTGTGCTTTGCGGCAGAACTTGCGGCAAACGCAATCGTCGGCGTCCGCTTGATATTCGACGGGAATACCGAAGACGAGCACGAGCTTGTAGGCGAAGTTGGCGAGTTGTATTCCGCTGCAATATGCGGCGGCGTGCCGAGTGACGGGATAGGCTGTTGCTACGGCGTGGCGGGCGCGGGAATACTGGAGTTTTCGCTTAAAGTCATCGGCGGCAAGGAAACCGATGTTTACTCGTCCGTCGGACAAATTGCCGAGCGATATGCAATCGATTGCACTACAGTCGGCGACGGACAAAGCTTTGTATTACGCTATTTCGACAAAGCAAAAATCGAAAGCGCGCTGCTCGACATAGAGCGGATAGCACAGCGGTATGATGACGAAAACGGTACTGAGCATGCCTTGGTTGTATCCAAAAACTATCCGCCCATAAAAAACGACGCGCTATGCGTTGACAAGGTGCGGCAGTCGGCGGGCGATATGGTTACGCTTATTAGGTCGACGGAATGCTCGTACGCCGTGTCGCGTTATCTCGATAAAATTTGCGGCTGTATGATTTCCGTCGGCGACGGAGTTTCGTCGGATACGGTCGTTCGGCTTTTTTTAAGGCTTGCCGATACAAGGAGTATAAATGGCTAACAAGGAAAAAACGGGAAAGAAGAAACAGGGTATTGTCCAACGCATGATGTTCGGTAGGGACGATAAGCCCGACCTTACGCCCGAACAGCTTAACATGTCCAAATGGGCTATGTTTAAGTATCTGTTTTTCAACCGTTTCGGAACGATGGTTTTTCTTAACCTTTTGACTCTGCTTTTTGCTCTGCCTGCAATAGCGGTCATATTGTTGTTTTTCATGAATTCAACGGTTGCCAACGGCTTTATACCGTATTCTGCAAATATATTTATTGGTAACAACGTGGTTGTAAACGCCGTCAATCAAGGCAATATTTCGGCATTTACTTATCAACTTTTCGAGTTTTTGGTATTGGTGCCCTGTATCGCTGTGTTCGCGGTCGGCGTGTCCGGCAATCTATACGTCATTCGCAAGCTTATTTGGGAAGAGCCGACGCATACGTTTAAGGACTTTTTTCGCGGAATAGGCAAGTGCTGGCTTCCGTCGTTGTTGATAGGTATTGCGTTCGGATTGACGCTCGTGCTCGTAGTGTTTTCGCTCGGGTACTTTGACGCGTACGGAATGTCCGTATCGCTCAAAGCGCTGTCCGTAACGTTGTCCATGATTCTGCTTGTATTCATGATAATCTTCACGTCGTTCTTTATGACGCAAAACGTTGCGTTCAAAATGCGCCCCATGGTGCTTATACGCAATTCGGTGCTTTTCGTGTTCGGTGCGCTTTTGCAATCGATTATCTTTATCGGTATAGGTTTGATACCCGTTTACTTGATGTTTATACCGGGCATAACCGTGCTTTTGGTTATGATATACGTGTTTTTGGGCTTTTCGTTCAGCACGCTCGTAATATCGCTGTTCTGCCACGCTTGTTACGAAAAGTTTTTGTACGACAAGATTACGGACAAGCCGTCGAGGGTTTATTCCAAACGCGAAAGCGATTTGGAAGAGCCGGCGTCCGAAAAGCAAAAAAAGAAGGCGCCCGCTACGTACAAGAATCCCAAAAAACGCAAAAAGTCTATCGACGAGGGCTCGTCCATTACGCCGCTTACGCCGACTTTCCGAAGAGAGGATTTGGAACGGCTACAGCGCGAGCACGAGCAGGTTTTGAAAGAATCCAACGACGTTTCGGACGGCGAGGATACAGAGGAAGAGCAAGCTGACAATACGAAAGAAACGGGTCAAAGCGATACCGACAACTAAAAACTACAGAGGCTTGATTGATAAAAAAATTCGACATACGCGGCGCGGTTGCGCTGTACAAGCGTGAGTTTTGCGAATGCGTGGAAAGTAGCGATTACGATGGCGCGATAGACAAGCTCATTAAGTTTTCCGAGGCGACTGAAAACCCCGATTTTCACCTGGCTATGGGTATGCTTTACGTGCTTATGACCCAGAACTGCGACGATCAGGAGTTGCTTACTTTGGCGTATCGCGAATTTATGATGCACTTGGCGTTTTACCCCGATTGCAAAAGGGCGTACAGTGCGCTTCTTGCCGTCGCGTTTTTGCGTCGTGACGCCGCGTCGATAGTCGAGTTTTGCGAATGGACAAAAAAGTGCGGTTTCGACGTTGCCGCAATGGTGGACGAGCTGTCCATGTTCGGCATAGATATTTTTACCGAGGACGGCGCGTTTATCGACTTTGACGGGCTGTTTCCCATGCGCGCTTTCGGCGCGATTGCCGACGGATATTGCGAGCCGCTTGACGATGAGGAACGAGCGGCCGAGAGCGCTCCGCCAAAAAAGGAACACCGCGGCGTAATAATTAAGTTTAAGGGCGGAAAATTTTCGGATGTTGCGGCAACTATCGAAGGAACCCCCGCTAAAAACAAGGTTTTACCGTTTAATCGTACCGCCGACCCCGAGCCGCCGTACGACGCGAACGCATTGTTTGACGTAATGATGCAAATTGCTAAAAGCGACGACGAGGATGACGAACGTGATACCGACGTCGCGTTCGGCGAGGTGGACGACGAAGAGGTGGGCGACGAAGATCTTCGCTACAAGCTCGCACTGCGCGAGGCGCAACGGCTGTGCTCGGACGGCGATTACGACGCCGCTTTGCTCAAGCTAGACGCTATCGGACCCGAAAGCGAAAGGCTGTACTACTGTGCCGAGTGCATTAGGGCGAATATCTATATGGATCGCGATAACTTGGTCGAAGCGCAGGCCGCGCTCGATAGGGCGTATACGGTTAGACCGGACGGTGCACTTGTCGGAACAATCCGGTGCGCGTTGTACGAGCTTAAAAAGGATTACGAGCAAATCCCCGCTACGCTCGAGCGGATAGACGTAGGTGATTTCGTAGATTCCGATCATGTGTTTAAGGCGTTGTCTTATGCCATAAAGTATTGTAATCCAAGCCAAGCGCTGTCGCTTGCCGAGCAGTACGTCGAAGAGTTTAATTCGCTTGACCTTCGCAAGGTGTATGCGCAAATGCTGTACAATACGGGCGACCGCAAGCAGGCGGTAAAAGAACTGTTTACTATTTCCCGCGTGCTGTACGACGACTTTAACGCGCAGTATTTTTATATTCTCGCCAAGTCGGATATAGACAGAATGCCGGTGGAAGAGGAAACGCCGCAAAACGTACTCGGGCTGTTGGTGGACGGAATAATAGATATCATACGGTCAAAGCAGTTTACCGCAAACGACGATATAATCACGAGCGAGCCGTTCAGGTTCGGACTGGAAGTGTTTTTGACGCTCGAATACAAGAATACCCGCTCGGTCATAAAAATCATGTTTGAAACATTGCGCACGATAAGCGCCGACGCACGGCTTAGAGTGCAAATGCGAAACGCGTTATGCTCGCCGTACGTCGAACCGCTCGTAAAGGCGGTGATACTTTCGGCGCTGATGTGCGAAAGCGACGGGGCGGCAACCTTCATAATGGACAACGCATTTTGTCCGCTGTCCAATGTGAGCGTTCCGCAAATGCCGTCCGGCTACGGCAACGGATATTATACGGCGTATGCGTTTTTAACGGTGTTTAATCGGCGCGCGCTTCCGTATATGTTTGCATGCTCGGCAACGCTGAAGGCCGCGCTCGATAAAACAGGGTATAAGCCCGACGACCGCGATATCGCTTACTATCTTTGGATGTTTGCCGCCGCCGAGGGCACGTTTAAGGACAAGGAAGTGGCAGGGCGTATCGAATACGCGCTCGGCTTTGACAGCAAAACGCAGGCTCAAGCGGCGTACAAAAAGCTTGTGGAAACGGTGCGCGCCTGTATGCTTAACAATAATCGAGAATAACCTCACGGAGAGTAATTATGGAAGATCGACTGTACTATATAGACTTTGACAAGCTTTTTGAAAACTATGCCGATAAGTATTATGGCATGCACGAGGACGAATACGATTCGCCCGACGATTTCGCCCGCGATCTCGATAAGATCTATCACATTTGGGCGACGTCGCCGCAAGAGGTGTTGGGCGGGATTTCGCCGTCCGAGTTTTTCAACCGCATTCCCACAGACAAGCTGATTGATATACTCAAGGGTTCGTGCGTGGGAGATAACAATCCCAACTCGTTGCTGTTTGATAGAATAGCCACCGAGCCCGTGCTTAAGCCCGAGCTTGAAGGGCTTGCTTATGCCGCGGATGACGAAAAGCTGTTGCTTGTCACGCTCAGTCTTATTAACGAGCTCGGCGGGGCGAACGACAAGTTTTATTTGGACATGATAGAGCGCGATATCGACGCCTGCGTCAAGGAGGAGTGTATCGAGGTGCTTTGCGACCGTGCCGACAGGGTAAAGGACGAGCTTCTTTCCCGAGCCGACCGCACCGACGACGTAGGCATGCTCGAGCTTTATGCCGAGCCGCTCACGTTCTGCGAAGCGGGTAACGACAGAATATTGTCACTGCTTTTAACGCTTCTTGCAACCGACCCGAACACGGCTTACGTTGCCGCTCTTATAGGCCGATACGGCGACGAGCGCGCGGCGGCGGATTTGTTTAAGCTACTCGATAACTGCGACTATGCCGAGTTTTTGGAAATCCGCAATGCTATAGAAGAGCTCGGCGGCACGGTCGACGAGCATTACAGAGATTTTTCCGACGATCCGTTGTACAAAACGATAAAGGGCAATAAGTAATATCGACTAACGCCATCGGGGGTTTAAATAATAAAATACAAGTATAAACCGTTTCGTACAATTTGCGGAACGGTTTTTGTCGGCTGAAAATAAATGAATATTGACAGGCATACAATAGACTATGTTTAAGTCGTTTTTGCGTGCCATGTCGGTAGCGATGTTAATAGTAGGAACTATTATCGGCGCGGGGTTCGCGTCGGGCAGAGAGGTCGTTGCGTTTTTCGGCGCAGTACCCAATATCTTTATCGCGACCGTTGCCGGTGTGTTGGTCTTCGGCTGTTCGGTGCTTTTTCTGTTCGTCGGGCGGCGTGTGCAAAAGAGAGATATCGGTGAGGTAAACGGCGCGGTGTTCGGCAAGGTCAGACCGATTGCCGATATATTCATGCTATTCAACTCGGTTACGGTACTCGGCGCCATGCTTGCGGCAACGGATAGCTTGATGGCGGAGTTTATAAACTTACGCCCGCTTGCTTCGATAGTGTTCGGGCTGTTGTGCGCCGTGATAGCGGTAAAAGGATTGTCGGGCGTTATTAAGGCTAACGCCGTGCTCGTGCCGATTATAATAGGTTTTTTAATGGCGTGTACTCTGACCGCAATAGATTTTCCGCTAAAGGCGCAAACAGGCAGAATAAACATGTACAACGTTATACTTTACGTCGCCATGAATATGATTTTGGGCGGTAGCGTGCTTACGACAGTGCGTAATCTTTCGCCGCGCGAGATAATACTTTCGTCGGCTGTCGCGTCGATAATTATAACGGGACTTCTAATGTGCATAATGGGCGCACTGCAATCGTGCTCGGCGGCGCATGCCGATATGCCCATGCTTCTGATTGCGCTAAAGAGCGGACGAGTGACCTATTTTATAAGCATACCTGTGATCGCCGCGTCTATATTTACAACTATGCTGTCCGCGTTTAAGTCGGTGTACGACTACATTTGCGGATTTGTCGGCATAAAATGGATATCCGCCGGCATTGTGCTTGTTGCGGGATTGGCTGTAGGCGCGCTCGGCTTTACCTCTGTCGTCAGTATGCTTTACCCGATAACCGGCGCGATAGGAATGATATATCTTGTCTGTTGCTGTTGGTTCCTCATTCGCTCGCGTGTAAAAACAAAAGTCAAAAAGAAATCACAGCGAATAAAAACAAAGGTTTGCAAAACGCATTAAAATTATAGTCGTCAGTTATGCGAAGAGCATATCGGGAGTAATTCCGAATTTCTCATATAAATAATATTGTCGTCTTCGGATTTCTTTTTTACGGTGGTCGTTGGTTTACCGTTGTTTGGCTGACGCCAAGATCACCGCCGATTATGATTTGGAAGAGCGGATTGTTATACGATATACTAACTACGGCACGACTGTTGTCGATATAACCAAAGATATTAGATTAAGCGTATTTATCAAAAGGTTGATTGCAAGCAAAAAGAGCTCGGAGTTATTTTCCGAACTCTTTTGTATGTGAAAATACAGTAGTAATGCTTAGTCGATATGATACCGCTTTTTGGCGATGCGTTCCACGCCCGCGACGGCAAGATACATAACGGTCGCAAGTAAACACAGAATGACTGTGCTCGCCATAACGAGGTCCATTTTGAATACTTGACTGCCGTAAATAATCAGATAGCCGAGCCCCGCGGTGGAAACAAGGTATTCGCCCATGATAGTACCCACCCAGGCGAGCCCGACGTTTATTTTAAGCATGTTCACGAGTGCGGGAACGTTTGCGGGGAAGATGAGCTTAAACAGTACTTGGAGCTTTGTTGCGCCCATAGATCGGAGCAGTAAAATTTTGCCTTCGTCGACCGACGTAAATCCGTTTAGCACGCTTATAACAGTTACGATAATACAGATTAGAATCGTCATAACAATAATCGCTTGCGCGCCTGCGCCCACCCATATGATGATAATAGGTCCGAGCGCGATTTTTGGCAGGGCGTTTAAAACGACTATATACGGCTCTAATATTCGGCGAAGTTTGTTAAACCGCCACAGCAAAACCGCTATCATTATGCCGAGTGCGCTTGCCGCTAGAAAGCCGACTATACATTCTAACAGCGTGTAGGCAATATGCACGAACAGATCTTTAACGTCTATCGTGCCGAGTACGGCAACAACGCGCGACGGGCACGAGGTTATAAACGAGTCAATCCACTCGAGCCGCGCCGCAAGCTCCCACAGCCCGAGTAACAAAACGAGCAATCCCGCCTGAAATAACACGGTGGTGATTTTGTCGTTACGGCGTTTTGCCAAATACATTTCGCGAGGTGATTTGGCGCGCGGCAAAAGTACCGGTAATCTTTTTCGGGAATTTATCTTCATGTTAGGCTCCTATCAATAGCCATAGTAGACTGGCACCCATAATGTTTTCGGTGCCTTCTACGCCGTGATACTTCGTCAAACCACACTCGCGATACTACTGAGAGAACAGCTTCGTGCACTTTTTTGTTTGACGGCGCATTATGTTACCAAAAACTGCAAGGCGCCCAAGCGCCGAAGTTTTGAGATAGTTTGACCCTTACGGTCGTACCATATGAGGTACGTCAAGCGACGTAAGAGGCAAAATAGCCATTAAACAACGTTTGGGCGTGCGGAGTCCCAGTCCGCTATGGCTTGGATTGCAAGTTACGATTTAGTATCTTCATCGTTTTTATCGTCTTTTTGTGACGCAAACAGTTCTCTCATTTCGGAGATAATGGTTTTACTCAAATCAAGCATGAACGTGCCGAGGTCTTTCAGTAGCGTAACCGTATCGGCAAGCACTTGTTTGCCGGTAATGCGGTCGTCATTTTCGTCGGTCATAGCGACACCTCCTTCCATACTCGGTCAAACCAGTATGAGAATCTCGGGCTTTCCCGTCGTTTTAGCGGCGTGTCTGCCTCAATATCTATATCGAAAACGGTCTTGACCGTGGCAGGACGTTTGGTTAGCACGACTATTCTATCCGCCATGGAAACGGCTTCGGATATGTCGTGCGTGACGAGTACCGCGGTCTTGTTTTCGTTTTTGATAATGGAATGAACGTCGTCGCACACCTTCATGCGCGTTTGAAAGTCTACCGCCGAGAACGGCTCGTCAAGCAGCAGCAATCTCGGCTTAAATGCGAGCGTTCTTATAAGCGCGGCGCGTTGGCGCATACCGCCGGACAGTTGAGCGGGGAACGCGTTTTTAAATTCGCCGAGCCCGTACTTGTCAAGCATGTCGGTCGCGTACTTCTTTGTTTCGCCCGTCAGCTTTTTTTGTATGCTAAGACCGAGTAAAACGTTGGACTCAATGGTGCGCCATTCAAAAAGATTATCGCGTTGCAGCATGTACCCGACGTTTCCGCCCGAGGCTACAATAGGCTCGCCGTCTATTGTGACAGAGCCGTGAGTGGGGGTGAGTAACCCCGCAATCATGGAAAGCAACGTGGTTTTGCCACAGCCCGACGGCCCGACGAGAGCGATAAACTCGCCCTCGTCAACCGATAGTGTAAGATCGCGCACAGCCTCGGTTTCGCTTTTTTCGGACTGATAAATCACGTCCACGTGATTGATATCGAGTAGTGCCATGTCGCGCTCCTTGTTTTACAGCCCGAGCTCTGCAACAAGCTCGTTGGCGATAGTGTTGTCTACGGCAAGCTTATAGTCTGCGCGCGTCGACAGCGTGCCGGCGTTTTCCATAATATCCTGCAAGCGGTTAAAGTCCGCTTCCTTCATGGCGGGGGTGCTCGACCAAGCGTCAATCGCAAGATAGCTCTTTACGGCGGCGGCGATGGATTCCTCGTTTATTCCGGCAAACGATTTTGTAAGCGACTTGGCAACATTTTCGGGCGTGTTTTCGCACATAAACTTGTAGCCGCGAAGCACCGCACGCAGGAATGCTTTTGCCAATTCGTTGTTTTTGGTTAACCAGGACTTCTGCGCGGAAAACGCAGTGTACGGCACGTCGCCGGACGCTTCGCCGACGGACGCCACGATGTAGCCCTTGCCGAGCGCAACGTATTCGGATGCGGTCGGCTCGAACATAGTGGTGTAGTCGACGGTCTTGTCGGTGTCGAACGTGCCGACCATTGCGTCAAAGCCGACCGACGTGTCAAAGTTGGGCGTGTCGGTGTCGACGCCGTGCTGATTGAGCACGTACTGAAGCGTCATTGCAGGAACGCCGCCCGGACGGCCCGCAAGAATGTGCTTGCCTTCCAAGTTTTTCCAGTCGAAATCGGGCTCGGGATTACGCCCTACAAGGAACGATCCGTCGCGCTTTGTGAGCTGTCCGAAAATAATCGGGTAGTCTTTTTGACCCTCGACATGGCAGTAAATCGTTGCTTCGGGACCCATAAGTCCGATGTCCGCCGAGCCGGATATAACTGCGGTCATAACTTTATCGGCGCCGCCGCCGTTGCTTAGCTTGAGGTCGATTTTCTCTTCGTCGAAATAGCCGTTGTTAATGGCTATATATAGCGGAGCGTAAAAGATTGAGTGAGTCACTTCGCACAGTTTAACCGTGGTTTTGCCGTCGTTGCCGCAGGCAATCAGCGACATGGGGCACAGCATAAGCGCAAGTGCGGTGAAAAGGGCTGTCAGTTTGTTTTTCATAAAATTCCTCCGGGGCTAAATATATTCCAGTGTATGCACTTTGTCGGATGTGAGTGATAGCGTTGATAGTTAGATAAGCAAAATATTTCATGGTCGTTAATTAATTGCTTTTTTATCGATAATATGTTATAATCAAAACGATAAAAAAATAAGCGTTTATTTGTTAGGAGTGTACACTCTATGGATAAAACCTACAATCCGAAGTCTTTCGAGAATCGACTTTACAAACGTTGGCTGGACAACCGTTGCTTCGAGCCGCGTCCAGGCAAGGCAAAAAAGAAGTTTTCTATAGTTTTGCCGCCGCCCAACATCACCGGGCAGTTGCACATGGGACATGGCATGAACGTTACCATACCCGACGCGATTGTTCGTTACAAGCGTATGAAGGGCTACGAAACGCTGTGGTTGCCCGGCTACGACCATGCTTCTATAGCTACCGAGGTCAAGGTTGTCGACGCTATGCGTGAGGAAGGACTCGGCAAAGCCGACGTCGGTCGCGACGGTTTTTTGTCGCGCGCGTGGGCGTGGAAGGATAAGTATGGCAATCGCATAGTCGAACAGCTCAAAACCCTGGGCGTCAGCCTAGACTGGTCGAGAATGGCGTTCACCATGGACGAAAAATGCAGTAAAGCGGTACGCGAGGTTTTTGTTGCGCTGTACGAGCAGGGATATATTTACCGCGGAGACCGTATTATCAACTGGTGCCCGGGCTGTAAAACCGCCATATCGGACGTTGAGGTCGACTATACCGCCGAGCCGTCGCATCTGTGGCATATAAACTATCCGTTAAAGGACGGAAGCGGCTACATAACGGTAGCGACGACCCGTCCGGAAACTATGCTCGGCGATACGGCCGTTGCGGTAAGTCCTAAGGATAAACGTTATGCGGGAATGGAAGGCAAGCTTCTTGTGCTTCCGCTTGTCGGTAGGGAAATCCCGATCGTGTACGACGATTACGTGGAAGCGGATTTCGGTACGGGTGCGGTCAAGATAACACCCGCGCACGACCCCAACGACTTCGAGGTCGGCTTGCGGCATAACTTGGAAGTTATACGCGTAATGAACGACGACGGAACGATGAACGAAAACGCCTTTGCGTATCAGGGCATGACGCGCGAAAAGGCAAGGGAAGCCGTAGTCGCCGACTTGCAGGCGCAGGGCTATATGGAAAAAATCGAGGACTACACGCACAATGTCGGGCATTGCAGTCGCTGCAAACAGACTGTGGAGCCGCTTGTTTCCAAGCAGTGGTTTGTAAAAATGACCGATCTTGCCGCACCCGCTATCGATGCGGTCAAATCAGGCAAGATAAAATTCATTCCCAAACGCTTTGAAAAATCGTACTTCAACTGGATGAACAATATTCGCGATTGGTGCATTTCCCGTCAGCTTTGGTGGGGGCACCGTATTCCGGTATTTTACTGCGACGGGTGCGGAAAAGAGATAGCCAGTAAAACCGATATAACCGTTTGCCCGCACTGCGGCGGCAAGGTGCACCAGGACGAGGACGTTTTGGATACCTGGTTCTCTTCGGCTTTGTGGCCGTTTTCGACCCTCGGCTGGCCGAACGATACCGATGACCTCAAAAAGTATTATCCCACAGATTTGCTTGTAACGGCGTACGATATTATAACGTTCTGGGTGTCGCGCATGATATTTGCCGGGCTCAAGTTTACGGGCGAAGTGCCGTTTAAGGAAGTGTATATCCACGGGTTGGTCCGCGACGAGCAAGGGCGCAAAATGAGCAAGTCGCTCGGCAACGGCGTCGACCCGATGGAAGTTATAGACAATGTGGGTGCGGACGCGCTTAGGTTCTCGCTTGTAAACGGAATAGCGCGCGGTGGCGACGTTTGCTTTTCCACTGCTTCGCTCAACAGCTACCGCAACTTTATGAACAAGCTGTTCAATGCGGCTAAGTTCGTTATGGGCGCATGCCAAAACGGCTACGAGAAAAATCCCAAGGCGTTGACTGCCGCAGACGGATGGGTGCTTGGTAAGATAAACGACCTTATCGCCGCCGTCAATCATTCGATGAACAGATATGACGTCGGACATGCCGCACAGCTTCTGTACGACTTTATTTGGGATGAGTTCTGCGATTGGTATATCGAATTTGCCAAGGTGCAGTTAAAGGGCGAGAATGCAACCAACACCGCGGGCGTGCTGAGATATGCGCTCGAAGTGCTGTTAAAGCTCGTTCACCCGATAATCCCGTTTATCACAACCGAGATATACGACAGTCTGCCCGGCTCGAGCGGCGAGCTCATGCTAAGCGACTTCCCCAAAAAGAAGCGCGGAGATTACTCGGGCGCAATCAAGCTGGCCGAGCGGCTCAAAGACTGCGTAAGAGCGGTAAGAAATCTCAAACAAACCAACCAAGCGGTTGCCAAAACGCCCGAAGTGCTGTGCGAGGGCGACGCGGAGCTTTGTGCGCTGTTAAAGACCTATCTTCCCACGCTTGCCAAAACTGCGGAAGTGGGTAGCGGTTCGGCGGAAAACTGCGCGCTTATCGCACTCGACGGCATAAAGATATACGTGCCGCTCGCCGATACTCAAAAGGAACGCGAAAGACTGGAAAAAGAGCTCGAAAAGTGCAAAGCCGAGTTAAGGCTCGCTCAGTCTAAGCTGAACAATCCCGGCTTCTGCCAAAAGGCGCCGCAAAAGCTTATAGACGCCGAGCGTGACAAGGCGCAAAACTACACTGCGCGCATCGCAGTTTTGACCGAAAAACTCGCGCAAGCGTAAAATTCGACCGAAAAGTTTTTGAATAGCATTTACTTTTTTATAAAAATTTGTTATAATACAAGCGAATTTGCTTGCATAGCAAATTCTCGCAGTATTTCAACGCGCGGCGCGTATTTGTTTTATATAAATAAGATTGCGACATGAAAACAAAAACGAAGTCGGCGTAAGCAGTGTATGTTATAATTTATATCTTTGCAATCCCCGTAACGGAGTGAACTTTGGAACAAAGCGAGGAAGAACTTCTCAATAAATTGATTGTTTTGTTTGTTTTCGATAAAATGGACATTGCGCTCGATTACAATACAATCATCAGCATTTGCTATACGCAAAACGGCTGGATGATGCCTTTGTATTGCATGGACGCTATCGACAAGCTGACAAAATCCAATTTTTTGCACAAAGCCGAGCGCGGCAGGGAAAAGCTGTACACCCTCACGCCCGACGGCAGGGCATGCCTTGCTAACTTTTATTCTCGCATTCCCGAATCCTTGCGGCAGGAAATAAGCAACTACGTCAAAGAAAACCGTATGTCGTACAAGCGCAAGCAGGAGTACAAGCATACGTATTATAAGAACAAGGATGGCACGTACACCGTGTGGCTGCGCGTAGTCGAACCGTCGCAAACTTTAATGGAGCTCAAGTTTGTCGTCGCCAATAACCGCACGGCAAAATACATACACGAAAATTGGGAGCGCAACGCCGCAAGCATTTACCTAATGCTTCATGACAGGCTCACCGAGTAACTGAAAGGCGTGTGATAAACATGTATACTTATAATTCAGCTAATTGCGAAATCATCCGTATATAAATTAAAGAGGTTAATCAATATGTATTCTTACAAGACAAATGGCACGTGCTCGCAAGAGATACTTTTTGACGTCAAGGACGGAATCGTCACAGAGGTCAAGTTTATTCGCGGTTGTACGGGCAACACTCAAGGCGTGGCAAAGCTTTCCGTCGGGCGCAGTGTGGACGAGCTTATAGGATTATTAAGCGGAATACAGTGCCGCAACGGCACGTCTTGTCCCGATCAGCTTGCCAAGGCGCTGACCGAATATAAAGCTTCTCAAAACAATGGTTAAACAAATGTCAACAAGGCGGTTGGTTTACATAGCGGTTTTTACCGCGCTTATAACGGTAGGCGGGCTTATATCGGTGCCCGTGCCGTTTACACAGGTCGAGCTGTCCTTCCAGACGGTATTTGTCATACTGGCGGGATTGCTGTTGGGCGGACGTGACGGCGCGCTTAGCGTGCTCGTTTATATCGCAATGGGCTTGTTCGGATTACCTGTGTTTACCAAGGGCGGCGGGCCGCAGTATGTGTTTATGCCGTCGTTCGGATATTTGATAGGCTTCCCGATAGGCGCGTTCGTAGCAGGGTTCTTGTGCAAAAGGCTAAAAGTCCAGACGCGCGGCAAGGTGTTTTTGTGCGCGATAGTCGGGTGCATTCCCGTGTACGTCATAGGCGTGACCTATCAAGTGCTAATCCTTTATTATTACTTGCACAACACGTGGGCGGTAGCTATAGGCGGCGTACCCGCGATAGGCGTTCTGCTGTTAAAGGATCTGGTTTTGTGCGGGCTAAGCGCTTGTGTTTATCCTGCGCTCGGTAGGGCAATTCACAACAGAAAATCGGCGCTTTAACATGATACAAAAATAGTCAAAGTATACAAAATAAACGGTAATTTTTAGGCATTTTTATATTGAAATGAAAAGGCGAAAAGTAGTATACTATTTACAGATAAAAACTCAATAAGGAGAAAATTATGGCAAGCTTGTCTTTAAGACACATCTACAAGGTCTATGCGGGTGGCGTTCGCGCTGTCAGCGACTTTAATCTTGAAATCGACGACAAAGAGTTTATTGTTTTTGTCGGTCCGTCCGGTTGCGGTAAGTCCACGACTTTGCGCATGATTGCCGGTCTCGAGGATATTTCGGCAGGTGAGCTTTACATCGACGACCGTCTTGTCAACGACGTAGAGCCTAAAGACCGCGATATAGCAATGGTTTTCCAAAACTACGCGCTCTATCCGCACATGACCGTTTACGACAACATGGCGTTCGGTCTCAGACTTCGCCATGTTCCCGCCAAGGTCATTGACGAAAAGGTACAGGAAGCGGCGAGCATACTGGGCATTCAGCACCTTTTAAACCGCAGACCCAAGGCTTTGTCCGGCGGTCAGCGTCAGCGCGTCGCGCTTGGTCGTGCTATCGTTCGCGAGCCCAAGGTATTCCTTTTGGACGAGCCGCTTTCTAACCTTGACGCAAAGCTTCGCGTGCAAATGCGTACCGAGATTACCAAGATTCACCACAGACTTGCCACTACGTTTATTTACGTTACTCACGACCAGACCGAGGCTATGACGATGGGTACCCGTATCGTCGTTATGAAGGACGGTATCGTTCAACAGGTCGATACCCCCACGACGTTGTATGATAACCCCGCCAACCTCTTTGTGGCGTGCTTCCTCGGCTCGCCGCAAATGAACATATTCAAAGCCAAGCTTGTCGAAGAAAACGGCGATTTGTACGCGCTTATAGGTGAAACCAACAAGGTTTTGATCCCCAAATCCCGCGCCCTTCGTCTTGTCGACAAAGCTGTCATCGGCAGTGACGTGCTTTTGGGTATTCGCCCCGAAGACGTCTGCTACGAGCAGGCGCTTGTGGACGCTCACCCCGAATCTGTCATCGAAGCGACGGTCGACGTTATCGAAAACCTCGGTAACGAAACCATTCTTTACCTCAACGTCGAGGGCAAGGAAGACTACACGATTGCACGCGTTAACGCGCGTTATACGTTCAATCAGGGCGAAACGGTCAAGATGTATCTTGCTACCGAGCATGCGCACCTGTTTGACGCTCAAACCGAGCTTACGCTTATGGGTGTGCCCGATTACAACCTTATTCCCGCTCAGGCGGTTGCTATCGAAAACACGCTTGCCGTTCTGTTCGGCGACGTGTGCGTAAAACTGCCCGAGGGCTTGCTTAACCGTATTACAGATAAAGCCGCTATCAACAACAAGGTTATGCTCGGTATTCCGCCTACCGCGCTTAAGAGCGAGGGAACGGAGGGCGCCGTGTGTATCGAAGGCGTTGCCGAGTTCTTTGATAACTATCCGCGCTTTAAGGCGGTGTATTTGTCGGTACCCGGTCTTGCCAACAAGGTCATTATGGCATGCCCGCTCGACTATCCGTTTACCGGCGGGGAAAACGTCAAGGCGTATCTCGACCCGACTCAAATTCAGTTGTTCAATATTGACGGCGAGCGCCTTATTGCCGAAAGACCCGTCACCGGCAATACCGCTACCGGTACCGTAACCGATGTTAACGGCGTTGTAACCTATAAGTTTGCCGGCATTAACGGCGGCAAGAACAAGCTTGCTGTCGAGGGTGTGGACGGACTCAAGACCGCCGAAGCCGATACGCCGTTGTACATTCTTCCGCACGGCATGGCTATTGACAAAGAGTCGCTTGCACAGCATCCCAAAATGGTTCTTTCCGGCGTTATCAAAGCCCTCGACGAGTACCACAAGGACGCTATCATTACCGCCGAGGTTCCCGGCTTCGATGAGGATATGACGGTAATTATCCGCAACTTCTCGGGCTATAACGTAGGCGACAAGATCAAGTTTGCCGTCAATCCCCACGCCGTAATCGTAGACAAATACGAATCTTTTGTCGAGGCTGTCAAGAACGAAACGGCTCAGGCAGAGGGCGAAGTAAGATACAAGGAAATCGTTCTTGCACGCGAAAAGGAAAGAGAACTCGAAAAGCTCGGAGTAGCGGAGAATGCCGAGCTCGAGGAAGCGGCAACTGTCACACCTAAAAAGACCGCCGCCAAAAAGCCTGCCGCCAAGAAAACTACGGCAACTAAATCTACGGAGAAAAAGACGACGTCGGCAGTTAAACGTCCCGCGGCTAAAAAGAAATAATCCAAACGGATTTTGATGCAAAGCAAAAGCGCTCGTTATAAACGGGCGCTTTTTAAATTCGGAATTGCGTTTGTATCATTATCATCTGTCTGTAATTCCGAGCTAATGCGAAGTATCTTGCTGATGATTGACTGGTACGCGCAAAGCATGTAAATAAACATATTAGCTATTTCTTTTTTATATCGTAGCTGTCTTTGCCGTCGAGTATGGTGTAGCCAAGCTTGTCAAGCTCGGCGCGGAGTGCGTCGGACGTTGCCCAATCCTTGTTTTTGCGAGCGGCAAAGCGACGTTCGGCTATTTCCTTTACTTCGTCGGGAATATCGTCCGCTTTCTGTTCGAGCGGCAGGTGTAAGTCGAGACCCAAAAGCGCGTCAAGCTCTTTTGCCGCGTCAAATATTTGCTTGCACGCGGGAAGCTTTGCCATTGTCCACAGCTCTCCAAGTGCGAGCGGGTAGTTAAGGTCGTCGTAAACGGCTGCGATAACCGTTGTTTTTTGTTTTTGTACGGCCGCGGCGGTTTGCGCGTCGGCATTCGGTGCGTTTTCGCATGAGGAAATTGCAGTGCGCAAACGGTTGTACGCGGTAGCCGCACCCGCAAGCCCGTCAAACGTAAAGTTAAGCTTGTTTCGGTAGTGCGTGTTAAGGCAGAAGTATCGGAACGCGAGCGGGGAATAGCCCTTGGATATAAGGTCGTCGATTGTGTACACGTTGCCGAGCGATTTACTCATTTTGCCGCCGTCTACAAGCATGAACTCGCCGTGCATCCACAGATTGACAACCTTGTGCCCCTCGAGCGCCTCGCTTTGCGCGATTTCGTTTTCGTGATGAATGGGAATATGATCGACGCCGCCGGTGTGAATATCAAACCGCTCGCCGAGGAATTTTTTACTCATTGTCGAGCATTCTATATGCCAGCCGGGATAACCCATGCCCCAGGGCGATTGCCATTGCATGATGTGATTTTTTTCGGCTTTTTTCCACAATGCAAAGTCGGCGGGGTGGCGTTTTTGCGTGTTTACCGCAACGCGTGCGCCTGCAAGCGCGTCCTCGATACTGCAACGGGATAGCTTGCCGTAATCCTTAAACTTGGATATGTCAAAGTAAATGCCGTCGTCCGTTTCGTAGCCGTAGCCCAAATCGCACAGCGTTTTGACAAACTCGATCATATCTTGAATATTGTCGGTCGCCTTGGATATTATTTCGGGCAAAAGAATATGCAGTCTGTCGAGGTCTTTAAAAAACACCGACGAATAGAACGAAGCGATCTCTTCGGGCGATTTGTTTTGCTTTTTTGCGGCGGTCTGCATTTTGTCCTCGCCCTCGTCGCCGTCGGACGTGAGGTGTCCTACGTCCGTTATGTTCATTACCGACTTGGTAGTATATCCGGCAAACTTGAGTGTGCGGCGCAGTTCGTCCATAAATACGTAAGTGCGGAGATTGCCTATATGCGCATAGTTGTAAACGGTAGGCCCGCAGGAATACATAGTCACCGTGGGCGGTGCAATAGGCGCAAAATCTTCTTTTTTACGCGAAAGTGTGTTGTAAAACCTTAGTTTATCCATACTATCTCCGTTGAGTTGTTTTATATGAGTAAAATCTTTTATCCGTTATTATGCGCGGTGAGCTCGGCAACCTTGCGCTCGAGCGTTTCTATCCGAGCCATAAGTTTTTCTATATCGTCTTCGACGGGGTCGGGAAGCGATTGATTAAGCTCGTCTATGCGCTTGCCCGCAATCTTGACTATATGACCGGGCACGCCCACGACGGTTGCCCCGGGCGGTACCTCGTTTAGCACTATCGAGCCTGCGCCGATTTTCGCGCCCTTACCGACGGTGAACGGGCCGAGCACCTTGGCTCCCGAGCTTATCATAACGTCATCCTCGATAGTCGGGTGGCGCTTGCCCTTATCCTTGCCCGTGCCGCCGAGCGTAACGCCCTGATATATTATGACGTTGTTTCCCACGACGGCCGTTTCGCCGATAACTACGCCCGAGCCGTGGTCTACAAAAACGCCGCGGCCGATTGTCGCGCCCGGATGGATTTCTATACCGGTAAAAAAGCGGGTGAGGGCGGAAAGTATTCGCGCGAGCAAGAAATATCTGTGCACGTGCAAAAAATGAAAAAATCTGTACATCACAAGCGCATGGAATCCGCTTGAACACAGCGCCGCTTCAAACTTGTTTTTAGTCGCAGGGTCATGCAGCATTACCGCATTGAGGTCGCTTTTGATAAATGATAAGGCTTGTAAAGACTTCATGCTATCTCCGATACGGTAAAAAAAACGCCGCGTCAGTTGATATGGTTGCGACAGCGGCGATTTTATGTTGTGTGTAAAATGTGATTACTCGACGCCGTTCAAAAAATCAATGGCGGCTTCGAGCTTTTTTTCGCCCTTTTGGACTTCTTTTTCGCTGAGCCCAAGCTGTTTGGCTACGGATTCGTCAAGCTCGACTATCATGCGCTCAAGCTCCGCCGTGCCCTTTTCGGTTATTTTGTAATGTACAGACCGCATATCGCGTTCGACGCGCATTTTTTCAATCAATCCTTCGGATATCATGGCACGCGCAAGAATGGTAAGGTTGGGTTTGGCTATGCACAGCTCGTTAACCAATTCTTTGGGAGATAATACTTCGTTTCTTACAAGATACAAAAGGCGCATTTTTTGGGAAATAATAGCGCCGTTGTCGCAATTCTTACACAATTTTCTAGTCGTCACGTTGATTGCAAGGATTTGTTCAGCCAGCATAATTCTCTCCTTAAAACATGATTTTGACGAGATAAATTCTACCATATTGTATGTATTATTGTCAATGATTTTGACATCGATTTTTTAAAATTATATCTATTGCGTAGCCCGTCTGACA
Source organism: uncultured Christensenella sp. (assembly GCA_910578545.1). Classification (GTDB taxonomy): domain Bacteria; phylum Bacillota; class Clostridia; order Christensenellales; family Pumilibacteraceae; genus Anaerocaecibacter. The sequence continues at coordinate 44,104 of CAJTPT010000009.1, read as the reverse complement.
GCCTGTCGAATATATATCTTGCGGTTTAGCACTTAAAGGTATCGACTGCTAATTTTATGTTTTAAATGTGACTAAAATAAACAATCATTTTTTATCTTGTCAATAATTCGACAAAAAACAATGCCCCCGTTTACCCCGAATTTGACCATGTTTTGGGAAGTATTCGGCAGAGTGGAGTTGCTGATTTATTTAAGTAAAATGTAAAACAATAGCGTTTGCGTTCGATTTGTTATTGACAAACGATACATTTTAATGTATTATATACTCGTAATAAAATGCAGAGGTGTGCATTATGCCTATTTCGGATGAAGTCATCGAGCTTGCACCGGTTAAAAAAACCAAAAAGACGTTAATAATAATGATATCCGCTATCGGCGTGCTTTTTGCGGCAGCCGTAGCTTTTTTGGTTTTGTATTTGGTAAAACCGAGTGTTACCGAAAACCCGACGGTTGTCAGAGGCGTGTCCGTTACGCCCAACGGATTTTTCTCTGTTGTCAAGGACGATGAGGAAATCAACTACGCGTCCGTCGGTAATGAATACACGATTAATTCCACGATAGCGGTTGAAAAGAACACCAGCCCCAACATCAATTGGCGTTGGGAACCGCACGAGGCGCTCGAAATCGTCGACTCGAAGGAAGACGGCGAGGATCCGCATATTACCTTTAGGCCGAGAATGGGCTTTGACGGGCGAGAAGTAACTATCACGGCGCAGTCGCGTGCGGATGTAAATAAGTCCGATACGTATAAATTTACTATTGTCAATCAGGGGACGGAGCAAATCACGGTCGCTTCGTACGGCTCCAGCCCGACAAACCAAAAGGACGTTACGGACAGCGCCTCGCTTACCGTTGACGTTCCGTATTACAGCCTGAGCACGTTGCAAAAGCACAACGAAGTTTACCTGTACTTTAATCAGTACGGCGCTTTCTATAACGGAGAGTACGCGCCCCGCACGTTGTACGAGGATAAAAAGACGGGTAACAGCACGCACGATGTAATCGTTACCGTTACCAAAAATGCCAACCTTATTCAGATATCGGGCGTTAACACGTCCAAGACCGGCGGCAGAGATGTGCTTCAGTTTACGGTCAAGGGGAGCGGCGAAGCGGAAATTAAAATCGACGCTAACGTACATAACAATACAACTGGTATCGACGGCAACAACGTCGACGTTAAGATCGTGTCCAAAACGTTTAAGGTAAATATTCAGACAAACGCTCAGCTCGATTACGTCGATTCTATTTACGTTCTTGACAAGCCTGTAGTCGACGGCGAATTTATTAAGTCCAGCTTGGACAATAACAAAACGAGTATAGACCGAACCAAGCTTATAGCAAAGGCGACGGAAGAGGGCGCAAAACTCAGCACGGAAAAGGGCGTAACGCTTACTTTGCCGTACAACGCCACTTATTACGACATCTTTAAGCATATCGTACTCAATCCCGTAAAGATACAGTACGTCAACGAGGATGGCTCGTTTCGCGAAAACTGGTATAAAAATCTCGATATCAAATCGTCCGACGACAAGACCGTCAAGGTCACAACGGATAAGGACGGCAACGTTTCGCTCGATACGCTCGCGCTTGCAAATAATGTTACGGGCGCGCATACGTGCACGCTTACTATAACAGATAAAAAGGCGGGCGGACTTGGGATCGAGGAAAAAATAAACGTCAGAATCATTGCGCAGAATACCGAAATGACGTACTCTGTTTCCAATGCTGCCAATAATACAGTTGTCGAGGACGTCAAAAAACCCGGAATTATATCCATAGACGCCATTCCCGACGCAATCTATACCGTAACGCTCGAGTACACGTTTAAAGCGCCCAAGCTCGAGGCGGCGTCCGAGCTTATGGATAAAGAGTATATTAACAACGTGATCATTCCCTCGTTTGAAAAATCGCAGTTGAGCGTTATCGAGGTGGTGAACAACAAAGAGGTGTCGATTGCTCCCTCTACAGCTTATAAGGCTTCTACGTTTAAAATAGGCAATCCCGTAGGTACCAATTCGCTGTCGACGTACAAGGCGACTTTGGAACTTACCGTTAAGATAGCCAAGGACGTAAAGTCGGGCGTTGTTGCGCTCGATATAACCAAGCCCGGTACCGTGCTCGGCGACGAATCCGAAAAAATCAATACCCTCGATTTGTCGTTTACAAAGCGTATCGAATTTAACATTACCGTCGCGGCAACAGGCGCAAGGCTTGTAGATTCCGAAACGGGAACCGATATCGTTACGCAAGGTCACACAAAGGGCGGAAAATACGAAGTTGCTTCGAGCGGTGACAAAATAACCGTCTACGTGCAAAAGGAAAATGCAACCACAACGCTTGCTCTTACCGATTCCAACAGCAAGTGGTTTGTAAAAAATCTTATAACGGCCGAGCCCGCAGGTGCGGACTTTATCGTAAACTTAACGTTTACGTCGTCACTCGGTTTTCGTGACGATAATTCGGTTTTCAAGTTTAAAACCGACGCGGATATTAAACTGAATAACTATGGAATTTCCAACTCGGTAATGGGTAACTTTACCGTAAAGGTGAGCGACCTTGCCAAAAATGAAATAGCGTCGTTTAGCGTCGACATCTATATTATCGACGTTGCGGTTAAGCTTGTTACCAATCCCGAATTGGTCAATCAAACAGTGCAGTACAGCGCGATTCCGAGTAGCGCGAATAACGAGTATTACACTATTGGAAACAACGCTGTACAGATAGTGCGCGAAAACATAACAACGCCCGTTGCATACGGACAATATTCCGGCGTTAAAATTTACTACGGTGAAATGGAATCTTCGCTTACGCCGCTCAAGACGGATGACGGAATTACGTTCTATTACGAGTCGAATGGGGTAAAGACCAATCTTTACAGCTACAATTCGGGCTCGAAGCGCATTATTCCGTTAACCGATATTTATGCCGTAAGCTACAAAAACAAAATCAATTTCAGCCATATATTCGTGGAATTCATGCTCGGTAGCGACGAGTTTATCGGAAAGAACAAGACGGAACCCGATGAGTTTGATGCCACTTGCTTTATTCCGATCATATTTGAAAGACGAGTCGACGGCGTTGCTTTGTACGAAACGTCTAGCTACGAAAAAGAGCTTACTAAGAATTCCGGCGGCGTTTATGAGTATTACGTTAATCAACAACAGCCGGGCATGATTTATTCCACGCCTATCATATTGGTTGATGGGGAAAGAGTACCCGCTTACAGTTTGGCGGGAAGGATAGCCGCGGTAAGACCGTCGCGTATATTCGTTCCGGCGGGGTTTGCGCTTAATAACACAGGTGCCGGCAACTACTACGAGTACTTGGATTTTACCGCCCCCACAGTCAACAGCGCCGAGGGCGTGGATAGACTATCCGGTTTTTGGGTAGAGGCTACGTACAACACAGCCATCAAGACTAATCTTATTATAGTCGTGCAAAACGAGATGCGCGGAATAAGCTCTATCGAGTTCTACAAGGACGATGCGCTTACGTCCAAGTATTCGGCGTCGGAAATTTTGTTGTTCGGTGCGTACAATAACGTAATGGCATTAACGCGCGACGTATATGTTAAGGTTTCTTACGAAGATTATATCGAAGCATATACGAGCTTTGAAAGCGCGCTAATTTCATTGCCGTCGTACTTGTCTTTAACCGATCCGGAAAAGAGAATAACGGCGGTGGAAGGAAGTACGGGTTCGTACAAATTCTTGCCCGACAGCAACGATCTTAAAGATAAGCGACAAGGTTACTACACTTCGTTTAAATGCACGCTCACGTTTAGCGGAACGGGCGAGCATAACGGCGATAAGTTTACCGTTTGTCAGCAAAATAACCCGTCGAGCCGTGCCGAGGCAAGCTGCGGCATTTCCGTAGGAACGGGCTTGCAGAACGTTATTGTAACGGGCGAAGGCTTTGACGAGCGGGCGATAGGCGGCAAGCAGGCTGTCACCGCTACGTATACGTTTAATCTTACAAATACGAGTGACAAGCCGTCGCTCGTGCTTAATCTCGACTACGAGGCTATTATTGCCGCGTCGTACGGTATAAAGTTTAACCACAAGAGCGTCGATAAGTTTAACGCAGCGTATACCTGCGCGGATACTACCGTTTTGAGCGTTGCGGTAAGAGCACAAGCGGATAAGCCGACGGTAACGATTTCGGTAAACACTGTTAAATCGGTATCTACGCCCATTAGGGTGACTATCACGTTTACCGACAGCTCCGACGGCACGCCTACACAATTTGTGCTTAACCTCGATATCACGATCAACGTAGATATTTTCGCTCTCGGCTTCGAGCAGGCGGGCGGTAGTTACACCGTTACCACTACGGGTGGCGCGACGGGTATGAAGGATACGCCTGTAACTGTAAAATACAACAACGGGACTGCCGATTATCAACCACTTCAATCTGTCAAAGACAAGGTAGTCGTTTATGTTGCTCAACTCGCAGACGGTGAGTATTCCAAATTAGTAAGCAACGACGTTTATGTGGACGGCGGTAAGCTTTACGTATCCAATTCTCTTACCGAAGCGAGCAACTTATTTGTTGTAGCCGAATACAAGATTTCCGAAGATAATGTTGTGAGGTCGGAATACAGACCGATAATCGTCAACACGAATGCAAACAGCATTCGCCTTGCTCAAGCCGCAGGCGACGTAAAGGTCAAGGACGGCGTTGCAAACGTCACGATTGAGGATAGAGACAGCGAGTTTAGCCTTACTGCCGAAGCGTACAACCTGACGTCTAAAGGCAAGGTCACGGGTACAATCAATTACGGACTTTACACTTCGCGTTCGTGCGATGTAGCGTCCTCGCAGGCTACTATTAACGCAGACGGCAAAATAACGTTTACGCTCACCGCCGAACCGAGCGGAACGGTGTACTACCGTGCGTGGTTTGTCGATAACGGCGAAAACTGCTCGGGTAAAACGAGCGACGTAATCGTCGAAATTAATTACGACGTGGCTGTAACGTCGGTCGAATTGGAAAATATCGACCAATATACGTTTAGCGACGGTACGATTAATCTGTACTTCCAAAACTCGACGTCGTATACTTACATAGATTTGGCTGATTACATCTTTGCTTATTCCTCGTTCCAAACGGGAATGCTCAAGGATAAGCCGATTACCAAGTCCGTTGCCGAAGTAGGCGCATACCGTATTCTTTCGGTTACCGGCAGCACGTGTATCCGTCCGACCAAGCTCGGCGAAACGACGTTAAATGTTACCGTCGAGTATAACGGATCGGAATGCTCACGCGAATTCCGCGTCGTAGTTCGCTCTATCGGCGGAATCGATTTGGGCGCGAGTAGCGGCGAGATAGACGCTATCACAAATAACACGCTTACGATTACGCCCGTTATTACATCGGTAAACGGCTTCAATTCCGCGTATACGCTTACGTACAACGGCGGCAATCTTACGGTTAGCGGCGCGGGCAACACCAAGACAATAAGTCTTGCTTCTCAGCAAAACAGTACGGTAGGCGATTATACGGTAAAGGCGGCCGTTAGGTACACGCCTTCCGACGGTAGTTCTGCCAAAATCGAAGGAACGATAATTCACTCAATCGACTACATCGTAAAGGTAGTGTGCAATTATACGCCTGACTTCGAGTTGAAAAACGGTGACAACGTTATTTCCGCGTACGACGGCACGGACGCCACCAAGTACGCTATAAGCGATTCGGCAAAGGAATACACGCTTTCCGTTTCCAACACCGTTACTAATGCCGAGTATTCGTTCGCCAAGAACAACAATATCGTCACACTTAGCGGAAATAAGGTTACGGTCGCAAAAGACAGCAGCGGCGAGGTAACGATTACGCTTACCGCGACGTTGTACGGAAAGACCTTTACTGTAAGCAAAAATTACTACTTTGCGTACGGCGCAGAGCCTGTTTGCTCGCTTGCATACTCGACTAACGGCACTTCGTTCAGCGATATGCCCGCCACGCTTGCGGTAGATTACACGACACAAAAAGTCCAAATCAAGTACGTGATTGCAGGCGTCGATACGGCAACCGTTGCACCCACCGACGTATCCGTTATTTACAATGGCAACGTTACCATGGGCGCGGTCACCGCTAGCGAGGATGGCAAAGGCTACTTTGTAATATTCACTGTAAACGGCGATTGCGAGTTTACCGTAGGCGGCACCGTCAAGGTCGGCGCTCGTACAGTATACCTCACGACAAAAACCGCTACACTCACGGCTACCGCCCCCGCATTCACGCTTAGCGCAAGCAAAACTACGCTTAGTTCTGCGGACGGTAACAACACGGCTACTATAAGCGCTTCGGTAAATTCGGGCTTTAAAGGCGATTACAGTATCGTCGGATTGACCATTGTCGAGGGAAGTTTGCTTGCCAATGTTGCGGGCAATACAGTAACTGTAGGCAACTCCGTCGAGGCGGGCGGAAAGGTAGTTGTGCGCGCGCAAATAAGCGTATCTAACGGACTTTTTGTCGGCACATATTATGAGCAAATCGAGCTTACCGTAAACGGAATAGCCAAGCCGACGGTTGCTTGGAACAGCTCGGTTGACAAAACGCTTGCCGTCGGCGGCACTTCAACGTATCGTCATACGCTTACCAGTCCTACGGGTTACGACTATACCGGCAGGGTAAGTACCGTTACCGCCGCTAACGGCAACGGCTTGACCGAAGGCACCGATTACACATTTGAGGGCGGCGTTCTTACAATAAAGAACACAGACAAGGCCAAGGCGGGCGGAAAGATTACGCTTACCGTCACGGTTACCGTAACTTCCGGCGCGCACAACGGACTTGTTGTTTCCGACAGTGTGGACGTTGTGGTTTTGCCTCAGCTTAATAACACAGACGTCACGCTTGCCAACGCAATAGGCGAGTACGACTTCGGCACTATCGATAACGTTAAACCGTACTTCGGTACGCACGACGGCGCGATTACCGCGGGTGACGGATTTGCCGTCAAATCGCTCGCAATTAATTCGGGCAGCGCTTCGGACGCGTTTGGTGTAAGCGGATCAAAACTGTTGATTAAACAAAATATTTTATCGGCTTCCACTACGTTGTCGCTTACAGTCACGGTTGAAATGCTTGACGGTGAGTACAAAGGCCAACGGATTAGCGGCGAGATTTCGGTCGGCTTTGAAGTGCCCGAGTCGACAACCGTAAGCGTAGTATGGAACGACTCGACCAATGCGTACGATTCTCTTGCGCTTTCCGCGATTGCAACGCTTCCGTCGACACCTCGCTCGGCTTCGGTGGCATTGTTGGGCGACGTTTCCGACGGTGTGTATATCAACAACAACGGTACGGCTAACCCGACGGTTGCTATTGCCAAGACGTTCAACATGGGCTTTGCCGGCGATTCTACGGCAACCAAATCAGTTTTACTCGGACTTACCGTTAAATGCGAAAACGAAAAGGTCTACTACACGACCGTAACCCTTAACGTATCGCCTGTAGCCGTTAACGTTACGCAAACGATAGACGGCTCGCCGGTCGGAACGTCTTACGACTGCATGTCAGGTGATACATTCGTGCTTACGTACACTGCAACCAACGGCTTTGCCGTAACAATCACGAGTGTTACCGGCGCGACTGACCCCTTAAATGCGTCCAGAGTAGGTAGCGATATTCTATTTAACGCCGACATCGTTTCAGGCGATATCGATCGTCCTGTAACAGTCAATTATACGGTGGGCGCTTTAACAGGTTCGCATACAATAACGATAAGTATAAAAGCCCCTTTGAGTTCTGATCCGTTCAAGCTTTCAAACGGCGAGATTACGGATGTCGCGAGCGGCGAACTGAAGACGGTTAATTCTACGGCAACCGTTTCGACAAGCTACTATTATATGTCGTCGATTAGGATTTCCGCGCCGCGCAATTTGTCGACATACTTCACGTCGATTAAGTATGGCTCGTCGTCGCCGACCACGGGAACATCGCTTAATAATACGACTTTGACGCTTGCCGCTAATTCGTCGCACGATTCGATTGTAAGTAGCTTTAATCTTACGTTGGTTATTAATACGGCGAATCAGATACCCGCTACCGAAATAACCGTCACGTACGTCGGCTATAACGGCAGAGGTTGGACTGCGAGATCAACGACGTATACGGCTGTTTACAAAATACAGGTTGTCGGTGACGTTATCGTTACTCTCGACGCCAACGGCGGACGGATAAGCGGCTCGACGTCTACAACCGTTTCCGAAAAGTACAAGGACGCTTACAAAAATCTTATTGATCCGACGCGTACAGGTTACACGTTTGACGGTTGGTACGACAGTGCCGTCGGCGGTGACAAGGTAGAGAACGGCGGCACGCAAAAGGTCGGCAAGGAAGCCCACACTCTTTACGCGCATTGGAATGTCAATACGTATAAGGTTAAGTACAATGAGAACGGCGGTGATCCTATAACCGACACCAAGGAAGACGTTAAATACGGCGACACCTACGGTGCACTTAAGACCAATCCGACACGTGACGGACACACATTTGCAGGTTGGTACGACAGCGCCGAGGGTGGAAACATTATTACCTCCGACACCGTAGTCAACTCGAGCAAGGCTAGTGGAAGCGAATTGACGCTGTATGCGCACTGGACCAAAAACGTCTATACTGTAACGCTTGTTTACGACAACGGCACAGGCAGTACGTATCCTATTAAGGTCGAGTACGACGACGTGTTTAACCTCCACCTCGCAATTACGCCGACGTATGCGAATCACGAGTTCTTGGGTTGGTTCGATTCGACAAACACTCAGCAAACGGCGCCCATTACCGTCAAGGGTGACGTCACGCTTACCGCTCACTGGAAAACGGTGTATACCGTAACGTTCAACAACGGTGGGGACGTCACGACTGCTACGTATGACGCCGGCGCTACCTACGGCTCGAATGTGACAGCGTTCAAGATTCTTGCCGATACCGATACGCACAAATTTGTCGGCTGGTCTAATATCGCTACCGCTACGACTGCGGCACAGTGTGTAACAGGCACGGATACCGTTACTTCGACCCATACGCTGTACGCTATATGGCAGGAAGTATATACGGTAACGTTTAACAACGGCGGCGCTATTACGACCGTAAAATACGACGACGGTGCCGCATACAACACTAATGCGGCGTTCACTACTCTTGAGAACACCGATACGCAAACGTTTGTCGGTTGGTCGACTAATCCTTACGAAACGGATAGCGATAAGTGTGTAAAAGGCACGGATACCGTAACTTCCGCTCATACGCTTTACGCCATATGGAAGGATAAGGAAGTCATCGGCGACTAAGATTAAAGAATAATCCCGTATTTTTCAAGAAAAAAAGGAGATCGGTTTTATCATGGGTAAAATTCATTCTGTGGATATTTGCGGGCGGGTGGAGCATCTTCCCGTTCTGCCGTTGCCGTCCGGCGTTAATATTGCGTTTTTCAATCTTCATGGCAATGTAGGGCTTACCGAGCATTGCGCCGCGCATCTTGCCGAACGCATAAAAAAGTATAATCCCGAGATTTTGATTACCGCGGAAAGCAAAGGCTTACAGCTTACGCATTGTATTGCGCGTACGCTCGGTCAAGATTCTTACGCCGTTGCAAGAAAAAGCAAGAAGCTTTACATGCAGGACGGAATAGAGGTCGAGGCAAAAACAATTACAACGGGCGAGGTGCAAAAGCTGTATCTTTCCGCGCACGATGTGGACTTAATCAAGGGCAAGCGCGTTGCAATCGTAGACGACGTAATCAGCACGGGCGCCGCCAATGCCGCTCTGGAACAGCTTGTTTCCGAAGCGGGCGGCACGGTCGTGTGCAATGCGTTCGTTCTTGCCGAGGGCAGTGCAAAGGATCGCCCCAACGTAGTGTATCTTGCGGCAATCCCGTTGCTGTAAATAAGTTATTGTAAATAAAAAAGACCGTCGGCACTGAATTTTGCTTAACGGTCTTTTTTTGTTGCCGTAATAATGTTAGCAGTTGCAGTCGTCGCAAAGCGGGTAAAACTGTTGTTTGGCCTCCGAAATTTTTTGCTCGGTCGCTTGCTCGGTCTGATACAGTCCGCGCTTTTGCATATACGAAAACGCCTTGTATTGGTCTGCGGCGGCCTCGTTAAAGTTTTCGCGGATTATGTCGCGGAAGTTTTCCTCTGCCGCTTCGCAAAGCGCGGTTGAGTACAGCTTTACTATTTGCTTTTCCGAGCCGAGAACGTCGGATATTATCTCGTAGTCGTCAAGCTCGCAGCGCACCTGCGCCTGTGTCTTGCAGCACTCGCAACCGAAGTTGTCATAATCGTTTGTCGCGGCTTGCTCGTCCTCGGGATTGACGGCATAACGGTATGCCTGACTGTCGGTGTCGTCGGCGGACTCTACGTCGTAGTTGTCCTGTACGTCGTTGTCGTAGCTTGTTTCGGTGACGTAAAGATTGCTCAGATCACTGTACGACGAGCTTTGCTTGTCGAGGTTGTACTTATTGTTATCGTCGGTTGTTGCCGCCTGCTCATTCTCTGGATTGTCGTATTCGTCGTAGTCGGCAATCTCGTCGTAATCGTACGTGTTTGTTTCCACAATAAAGTCGGACGCAAACTCGGCGGGCACGTCATTTTCGTACTCGGGGCAGTCGTTATGATCGAAATCGTATTTATTATCGTATTGCATTTTTTTCTCCTTTAGTTTTTGTCGAGGTAGTTCATAAGCGTTTCGTAACGCTGTCTGTGTCCGTTGGCGAGGTTGCCGAGCGCACACTTAAGCTCCTCGTCGTTTGTTTGCGCAACGTAGTTGCAGCATTTTTTGTAGGCAAGCTTCTCACTGCGCATAAGCTCGCTAAGTTCGGTAAGGCTTTTTGTAGTCATGATATCTCCTTGTTTTGGTGTAAAATTAATATGCGCGGCTTGATTTATTTTTATGCGTTGTGTTATAAACAAGAAAATTTGTTTGCTTGCAATGACAAATTTGCGCCGTATTTCAACTAACGGCTGTTATCCGCGATTAGCGGATAAAATTGCGATAGCAATACAAAAGCGTTGCTTTTGTAATCCGTTTAATGTTATAATACAGGTAATGGGTAGGATAACGGACATACAAAAGCAAAAGCGCAACAAAACGCGCGTAAGCATTTTTATAGACGACGAGTTTGTATGCGGCCTGGACGAGGTCGCCGCATGCTCGGCACGGCTCAAGGTGGGCGACGAGATAACACCGGAAGAGCTCAAGTCCGTTATGAAAAAAAGCGAGCTCAATTCTGCGTTTGAGCGCGCTGTATCGTATCTCTCGTCGTCGCCGAGATCCAAAAAAGAAATACGAAAATACCTAAAGGATAAGGACTACGACGTGGATATTATCGCCCAAACAATATCAAAGCTCGAGGCTTACAGATATATCGACGACTATACGTACGCGCAAAGCTATATCAAGTCCAAGTCAAAAAAGTACGGATCGTTTCGTATCGCTTCCGAGCTTAAAGGCAAGGGCGTTGCGGCAGAAATCATTTCCGAGCTGTTAGAGGGCGACGAAACGGATTGCGCGGCGTACGACGTAGCAAAAAAGTATATTAAATCACACAAAACGACCGATAAGCAAAAGCTAAAGCGTTTTATGGCGGGGCGCGGGTTTTCCTGGTCGGCAATATCGGATGCCGTATCACGGCTTGCTGAAGAAGGCGCTTTTGACAGTGATGACGAATATTATGATTGATAAAAGGAATGTAAAATAATGGACAAAAAAATCATTCTGCCCGCGGGCGTTAAAATCGGACACGAACAAAACGAGTATACCGGCGTCACGTGCATACTGACCGACTATGCCGTCGGCGGTGTTTCGGTACGCGGCGGTGCGCCCGGCACGCGCGAAACGGATATGCTTCGCGCCGAAAAGTCGCAGGGCTTTGTAAACGCAATCGTTTTGTCCGGCGGATCGGCTTACGGTCTGGAAGCGTCGTGCGGCGTAATGAAGTATCTTCGCGAGCAAAACATAGGCTTTTCCGCAGGCGACAAAAAGGTGCCGCTCGTTGCGCAGGCTGTACTGTTTGACCTAAATACTCCTAGCGAATATCACTACCCGGATATAAATATGGGTTACGCCGCCGCAAAAAACGCTGCGTCGGACAACATTAAATTCGGCTCGGTCGGCGCGGGAACGGGCGCGACGGTAGGTAAAATTTTGGGGCCTATGGGTGCGTGTAAGGGCGGAATTGGCGGGGCTACGTGTTCGTTCGGCGACGTGTTTGTAACCGCCGTGGTCGCCGTAAATGCGTTAGGCGACGTGTTTAATCATACGAACGGTCAAATCATCGCCGGCGCACGCCTGCCTAATGGGCAGTATTTAAACACGGTAAAGGCTTTGACAGATGGCACGCTTTTGTCAATTGTGAAGATGCAGGCGGGCGCAAATACAACTATAGGTTGCGTAATGACAAACGCCAAGCTTGACAAAATCGGGGTTAATAAACTTGCCGCCGTGTCACACGACGGGCTTGCGCTTTCCATTCGTCCCGTGCACACCGATGCCGACGGCGACACGCTTTTCGGGCTGTCGTGCGGCAATGCAAGCGCGGATATGAATATAATAATGGCGCTCGGCGTAGAGGCTGTAGCGCGCGCCGCGGAGAATGCTGTCGCATGATAGGCGTGGATACAATATCGATTGCGCGCATTGCTGCGGCTATAAAGAACGAGGCGTTTTTAACGCGCGTGTTTACTAAGCGCGAGCGCGAGTATTGCGACGGAAAAGCAAAAAGCGCGCAAAGCTACGCAGGAATCTTCTGCGCCAAGGAAGCGGCGGTTAAGGCCGCGGAATGCGGTTTCGGGCACGGAATAATGCCTTGCGATATCGAGATCGACCACAAGGAAAGCGGCGCGCCGTTTTTGCGCACGCACGGTAATGCGAAAGCGCTGTTCGGAATGTTCGACAGCTCCGTGTCCATCTCGCACGACGGCGATAATGCCGTTGCCGTGGTCGAGCTGACGGAGATTAAGCAATGAAAAACGTATTGGCTGTGGCACAGGTGCGCGCCGCCGAACAAAGCGCTATGAGCGGCGGATTAAGCGAAACGTTTTTGCGGTTTAACGCTTCGCTTGCCGTAGCGGATTTTCTTGTCGGAAAAATAAAGTCCGATAACGCAAAAACGGCCGTGTTTTGCGGAACAGGCGGCAACGGCTGTGACGGGCTTATGGCGGCGTGCCGACTGCGTAGTCAGGGCTGTAACGTTACCGTGTATATTGTTGGCGACCGCGCAAAAACGGATAAAGCCACACTTGCGTTTGCCGACAATGCGGGGATAGCCGTGCGTGCGGCAAGCGAGTATGACGGCGACGCCGAAGTTATTATCGACGCTCTATTCGGAATCGGGCTCAACCGTGCAATACAGGGCGAGGCGGCAGAGCTTATAAAAAGACTCAACGCGCAAAAGGATGTGTTCAGATTGGCGGTTGACATTCCGTCGGGGCTTAACGCCGATACGGGCGAAATCATGGGCGTTTGCTTTTGCGCCGACGTCACGCTTACTTTTTCGTGCTATAAAATAGGAATGCTGTTTTCCGCCGGCAAGGACGTTTGCGGAAAAATTATCGTCAAGGAAATCGGCGTAAAAACATCATCCAATATACGCGTTTACGAGGATGATGACTTCCCCAAATATTCTAAGAATAAGAGCGCTCACAAGGGCACAAGCGGCAGGATTTATATTATAGGCGGAAGCGGAAGCATGGTCGGTGCGCCGATGATGGCGGCGGCCGCGGCGCATGCTGCGTATCTTAACGGTGCGGGCACTGTAACGGCTTGCGTTCCGTCGATACACCGCAGCGCTATGTCGTCGCGGGCTACAATGGCTATGATGAAGTACATGCCGGATACGCCGGACGGCTTTATTCGGTTTGACAAAAAATCGCTCGACGAGATAATATGCTCGGCCGCCGCAATAGATATAGGCGTCGGTATGGGTGCAAATCCCGAGCTTAAACGGATAGTGGAATATCTGTGCGCCAACTTCGACAAAACGATAATCATCGACGCAGACGCGCTAAACGCGATCAAGCTCGATTACGCTTTTTTGAAAAGTTCAAAAGCCACGCTTATTCTCACGCCGCACGTCGGCGAGTTTACTCGGCTGACCGATAAACCTGCGACGGTGGAAAACGCAATGTCACTTGCGAAAGAGCTCGGTTGTATCGTTGTGTTAAAATCGGCGACAACAATTATAACCGACGGGAACGAGGTGCGGCTTAACGTGAGCGGCACGCCCGCTATGGCAAAGGGCGGCATGGGCGACGTTTTAGGCGGATGTATAACGGCGCTGTCCTGCGCGTTTACGCCGTTTGACGCCGCATGTATTGCGTGCTACCGCAACGGTATGGGCGCGGAGCGGGCAGTAAGCTCGTACGCCGAAATGATGCTTACCGCCGACGACGTGCTGCGTTTTGCCGATTATAAAGAATAACGCACAAAAAAACTCGGCTTATACAAAGCCGAGTGAGATGAGAGTAGCGCGTTCGATTCGCCGCATGGAAGCGGAATCGAGTTCGCCGACGCGCGCCTTTAAGCGTTTTTTATCGAGTGTGCGTAGCTGTTCCAACAGTACGACCGAATCCTTTAAAAGTCCGAATTGCCCCGCGCGAAGCTCTACGTGCGTGGGCAGTTTTGCTTTTGTAATTCTGCTCGTAACGGCGCAGACTATAACGGTAGGCGAGTATCGGTTGCCAACGTCGTTTTGTAAGATAAGTACAGGGCGCACTCCGCCTTGCTCCGAACCGATGACGGGGCTCAAGTCCGCGTAATATATTTCTCCGCGCTTATAGACCGACACGACTTTCTCCTTTGCTTACAGGTTAGCCCAATCGAGATTGATATCGGCACACTCGTTTATGCCGTTTTTCCAAACCTCGTCCTGTTCCATAATATGCGCGTCGATAACGTAACGACCCAATAATTCCACGATTAATGCGGGAACGGTCATATTTCTGAGATTGGCGTTGTTTAAAAGCATGTTGTTCAATTGTTCGTTCACCTCTATGATATACTGCATAGATTTTCTCCTTAAATGTTAAATATATACCAGTAGTTTTTGATAAATAAAAAAAGTTATGTATAAATTCCGCTAAAATTCGACATGGTTTTTTTGGCAACAAAAATCGGGCGGAGCGTTTTGCTCTGCCCGACAGTTTGGTTTGAATTAACTGTTTATTAGTTTTCGGGTTTAGCCGCCACGCCGCAGTAAACGGGAGGGGAAACCATAGGCACGCCGTTGGAAGCGAGGGTAAGCTGAGATATTATAAGCGACATGGACGAGAACACGTTGCCGCAAAGCATGTTAAAGTCGTTTGCGGTGTAGGTGCGCAACAGCTCGCGGAAGTCGATGTCTTGTCCGACAAACTCGTCGTTAAGTATGCGTCTTATGGTGTAAACGGCGGTGATTTCAAAAACGCCTTCCGGCTCGAAATCCATTCTGCGGACAATCTCGAACTCCACGTTTGCGCCGTCCTGTTTTTGGAAAAACACTTCGTCTTGCGTTCTGCCGCGGTAGTTGACCTGCTGACGGATTTGCAATCTGTCAAAGGTTGCGCGGCGCAAGGTCACTTGCATGGCGCCGTCTTTAAAGAGCTTTTGTATTTCTACTTTTTCCATATTTCCTCCGAAATTTTGGGCTTTTTCTTTATTATATCGCATAATAAATAAAATGTCAATAACATTTTTAATAAGATGTTTCATTCTTTGTGTCGATTAAAATCCGTTGTTAATAATCCGCGCTTGACAAAAGTTTATGATGAGTGTATAATATTTACGCTTGCAATTTCGTGTGTAGAGGTCAACCAATGAAGTTTTTTGTTTCGGGCTTGGTAAACGTCGAAAGCAATCTTCGCGTACGTTCATTCCCCGTAGCGTATTATCCAATCGACTATCCGTTTTTCGGAATAAGCTCGTCTATATCAGGCGTGGGATATAATATATCCATGGCGGCCAAAACGTTGGGCGACGAGGTTACGTTTTGCTCGCTTATCGGCAAGGATTACGAGGGCGCAAGAGTTGTCGGTCAGCTCGACGAGAGTGGTATATCGCGCAAGTACGTATTTGAAACGCTTGATTCGACGCCCGTGTCGATTATTCTATTCGAGCCCGGCGAGGGCGGCAGACGCCAAATTTACAGCGACCTCAAAAACATTCAGGATCAAACTATCGACACTGCTTCGGTTGCAGACGCAGTAAACTCCGCCGATATTTGCGTGCTGTGTAATACCAACTTTAACCGTGCGCTCTTGCCGATTGCAAAGGACGCCGGCAAACCCATTGCGACCGACGTGCACGTTATCAGCGATATTTACGACCCGTTCAACCGTGACTTTATGCAATATGCGGACATACTGTTTTTGAGCGATGAGGATATTCCCGAACGTCCCGAAGAGTTTTTGAATAAGCTTAAAAATACCTATTCGGCAAAGATAATAGCAATCGGTTTAGGCGGTGACGGCGTTATCTTTTACGAGCGTGAAACCGATAAAATAACCAAGCTTCCCGTCGTACATATCGGCGGTGTTGTAAATACCGTCGGCGCGGGCGACGCGCTGTTTACCGCGTTTATACATTATTACTTCGGCGGCAAGAGTGTTACCGAATCGATGAAGCGTGCCGAGGTCTTTGCCGCGCTCAAAATCCGTCACGGCGGCGGCGCGCTCGGTTTTTCGGACGAACAGCATGTTGAAGAAATCTACTCGAATTACGAGTTTAGATAATTCCGAATCGGAAATTATGAATTAGGTATGGCGGAGCGCTTCGCGCTGATTTAATAATGAATCCGTGTCTGTCATCTTTAGCATCATTGCATTTCGAGGGATCTCACAAATACGAATCGCGACAAAATTGTACTTTAATACAGATTGACTAATAGCGGGGGGAAAAGTTATGAGTTCATTCAAGGATTTAAGAATAGTAGATAATTTCTATCAGACGTCGGCGTTTTTTCCTATGCCGACGGTGCTTGTGGGCACGCTTGCCGAAAACGGCAAAACCAATCTCGGCGCATACTCGCTATGCTTTCCGTACTATATAGCGGGCAAGGACAGATATGCCATGCTTTTGGAATGCCGCAACAGCTCTAATACCGCGCAGAATATATTGCGCGGAAGCCGTGTATCGCTCAATTTTATTCCCGACGACAAAAAGTTTTTTCGCGAGGCGGTGCGGCTTGGGTTCCCGGGCGACTCAACCGACGACAAAATGAAGGACTGCATTTTTACGCTCGAGCGCGGGCAGACGGAAGGCGAGCGCCCGCTCGTTGTTGCGGAAGCGTTTCAGGTTTTTGAGTGCACATGGAATTCCGAGCTTGACGGGGCGACCGAGGATAAACCCGGTTGTTTGGAGGGCTATGAACCTCCGTACCGCAATTTTAACGGGATAACGAGCAAGTTCGGAGCACATTTTATCTTGAATATAGATAAGATATTGATGAAGCAAAAATACTACGACTCTATAGTCGACGGAGTTACCGCAAAGAATTTTCCCGACGTGCCCGTAGACTACGGTTACCGTGACAGCACCAATTTTTGGTGCTCAAAGTTTAAAAGACCGTTCCCGGAAAAAATCCCCGCAAAAGAGGGCGACGTAAATTCCGTCAAGTATGCCGCAAAGCGTATCGATCCCGACGTAACGTTTACCGACGAGGCGTGCTCAAGGCTAACCAAAATACCGCGCATATTCTTAAAGGCGGCGCTCACTCAAATGGTAAAGATAGCCAAGGAAGAGGGGATAACTGTTATCGACCCTGCTGCGCTCGATATAATCAACGATAAGCGGCGCGCGGAAAAGAAATGATAATCTAATTTCCACGTAATTTGACGGATCAAAAAGTGCTTAAATGCACGCATAAATGCCTATCGGGTTTTACAAAAAAAAGTAAAAATGTTTTGCAAAGTGCAGCAAAGTATCCTATTTACATCTGACAGCATACGTATAGCGGGATAAAGTCGACGACCGATCATCAGGCATAATAACAAGAAACCGGAAAATAACCGATAAAACGTGAGCGGCGGGCAAAAACTCGTCGCCTTTGTTTTGCGAAAAATCCGTTTTGGTAAAAATACGTTTACGGTATACTTATGTAATTGACAGTGCCGGTGTTTTTGTGGTAAAATATACGGTACTGATTTTCGGACGGAAACGGCATATAACATGAGATTTAAATTACACAGTGCATACAAACCGACGGGCGATCAGCCTCAGGCGATAGAACAAATCGCAAACGGTATAGAGGACGGGCTTGCCGCGCAGGTGCTAAAAGGCGTTACGGGTAGCGGTAAAACGTTTACCATGGCTAACGTGATAGAGCGCGTACAGCGCCCGACGCTCGTTTTGGCGCACAACAAAACGCTTGCCGCACAGCTTTGCAACGAGTTCCGCGAGTTCTTTCCCGAAAACCGCGTCGAGTTTTTTGTCAGTTACTACGACTATTATCAACCCGAAGCGTATCTTCCGTCCACCGATACCTATATTGAAAAGGATCTTGCCATAAACGACGAGATAGACAAGCTACGCCACAGTGCAACATGCTCGCTACACGAGCGGCGCGACACGTTGGTGGTTGCTTCGGTTTCGTGCATATACGGACTTGGCGCACCGGAGGAATATTACCGCCTTGCGTTGTCCGTTCGGCCGGGCGACAGAATGTCGCGCGACGCGCTAATCTCTCGGCTTATCGAGATAAACTACAAGCGCAACGACACCGCGCCCGAGCGTACCAACTTTCGCGTGCGCGGTGATACCGTGGATATATTTCCCGCAAGCATGTCCGAGCACGGCATTCGCGTCGAGTTTTTCGGTAACGAGATAGACGGGGTAAGCGAGTTCGATATTGTGACGGGCAACATTGCGGCAAGGCTTGCTCACGCCGCGATTTTTCCGGCGAGCCACTACGCCGTAGAGCATGACAAGTTATTGTCCGCAATCGAGCTTATAGAGCGCGACTGCGAGGAACAGGTCAAGTTTTTTACCGACAACCACAAGCTTATCGAGGCACAGCGTATCGGAGAACGAGTACGCTACGACGTAGAAATGATGAAGGAAATAGGGTATTGCTCAGGTATAGAAAACTACTCGCGCTACTTTGACGGACGTGTGCCCGGTCAGCCGCCGTTCACGCTTCTCGATTATTTTCCCGACGATTTTATTATATTTATCGACGAAAGCCACATGACGATACCACAGCTTCGCGCCATGTACAACGGCGACAGAGCGCGCAAGACCGCGCTCGTCGATTACGGCTTCCGCCTGCCTGCGGCGTTTGACAACCGCCCGCTCAAGTTCGACGAGTTCCGCTCGCGCATAAAACAAGCGGTGTACGTTTCGGCAACTCCCGCGTCGTACGAATTAGAGCTTACGGGCGGAAGATATACTTCTCAGCTAATAAGGCCAACGGGTTTGTTGGACCCGCCCGTTACCGTCAAGCCGACAAAGGGGCAGATTGACGACTTGTTGACCGAAATAAAGGACACCGTCGCAAACGGCGGGCGAGTGCTTGTTACTACGCTTACAAAGCGCATGTCCGAAAGTCTTACCGACTATCTTGCGGAGCAGGGCGTTAAGGTCAAATACCTGCACAGCGATATAGACACGATGGAACGCGTCAGCATAGTCAACAGCCTGCGCCGCGGCGACTTTGACGTAGTAGTCGGAATAAACCTTTTGCGCGAGGGCTTGGACATACCCGAGGTACAGCTGGTCGCCATTCTCGACGCCGACAAAGAGGGCTTTTTGCGCTCCGAAACATCGCTCATTCAGACGATAGGCAGAGCGGCGCGAAACAGCAACAGCCGAGTCATAATGTACGGCGACGAGGTAACCAAGTCCATGCGCCGTGCAATCGACGAAACGGAATCTCGCCGAAGCGTGCAAATGAAGTACAACGCCGATAACGGTATTGTTCCGCAGACGATTGTCAAACCTATCAAGAACACTATAGAAATAACGACGCGCAACAAAAAGACCGAACTAAAGGATATAGACAGAGAGCTTGAGCGGTTGCGTTCGCTTATGGCTACGGCAAGCAAACAACTCGACTTCGAGTCGGCTATTATGTACAGGGATAAAATAGCCGAGCTAAAAGAGCTTCAGCGCGATATGCAAAAGCGCGGAGCGGCACGAAAGAAATAAATCGGTGATAACATGGACGAACAAAACAACGAAATAGTGATAAAGGGCGCGCGTGCGCACAATCTTAAAAACGTAAGTCTTACCGTACCTAAAAACAAGTTTGTGGTATTTACGGGCGTGTCGGGCAGCGGCAAAACGTCGCTTGCTTTCGATACGATTTTTGCAGAGGGGCAAAGGCGGTACGTGGAATCGCTTTCCTCGTACGCGCGTATGTTTTTGGGACAAATGGAAAAGCCCGACGTGGACAGCATTGACGGGCTTTCCCCGGCTATATCCATCGACCAAAAAACGACGGGGCGAAACCCGCGCTCGACTGTGGGCACGGTAACCGAGATTTACGATTACATGCGTTTGCTTTTTGCGCGCGTCGGCGACGTCTTTTGCTATAACTGCGGTGCGGAAATACATCAGCAGTCCGTCGACGAGATAGTCGATAAAATCATGGCGCTGCCCGAGAACAGTCGTGTTATGATAATTTCGCCCGTCGTGCGCGGCAAAAAAGGCGAGTATTCCAAGCTGTTCGAGGACTTTAAAAAGTCGGGCTATTCGCGTATGCGTGTGGACGGCATTATATACGGTGTGGACGAGCAAATCAAACTCGACAAAAATTCCAAGCATGACATTTCGGTTGTTGTGGACAGGCTCGTTATAGAGAGCGACATACAGCAACGTCTCACCGACTCGGTGGAAACCGCAATCAAGCTGTCCGACGGACTCGTTATTGCGGTGTGCGACGACAAAGAAATACTGTTTAATACGCAGTATACGTGCGGAAATTGCGGTTTGTCTATATCCGAGGTGGAGCCGCGTTTGTTCTCGTTTAACTCGCCGTTCGGCGCATGCCCGACGTGCGGCGGACTGGGCTTTCTTACAAAGGTCGACCCCGAGTTGTTGTTCTTTGGCGACAGCTCTTTAAACGACTTGCTCGACGGCGGACAGCTCGATTCGGCTTCGCACTTCGAGCAGTGCTTTAACGCGCTTGCCAAAAAGTACGGGTTCTCGCTTAAAACGCCATTCCGCAAGCTTGACAAAAAGGTGCGGGATATAATCCTGTACGCCACGGACGAGCCTATAGTCGTGGAATACACAACGGGTCACTATCACCGCAGTGAGCGTATCAACTATGAGGGAATGGTGAGCTATTTGGAACGCAGGCTTGCCGAAACGTCAAGCGACGGCGTGCGTTGGAAGATAGGCAGATACACCAATTCACAGCCGTGCCCCGATTGCGGCGGAAAGCGGCTTAAAAAGGAAGCATTGGCTGTGCGCGTCGGCGGAAAAAACATAGACGAGCTGTGCGCAATGCCCGTTAAATATCTTTACAAGTTCTTTTGCGAGCTTTCTCTTACGCAGTCCAAAGCGATTATCGCCGAGCGTGTGCTTAAAGAAATCAAAGCGCGCCTCGAGTTTTTGATGAACGTCGGCCTCGAATATCTTACGTTGTCACGGTCTGCCGTCAGCTTGTCGGGCGGCGAGGCACAGCGCATAAGGCTTGCCACACAGATAGGGTCGGGCTTGTCGGGCGTACTGTATATACTCGACGAGCCGAGCATAGGCTTGCACCAGTGCGACAACCAAAAGCTTATAGGCACGCTCAAGCATCTGCGCGACCTCGGCAATACTTTGATAGTCGTCGAGCACGATGAGGACACGATGCGTGCGGCGGACTGTATAGTCGATATCGGTCCGGGCGCGGGCGTTCACGGCGGCGAAGTAATTGCGCAGGGCGACGTTGAACAAATAATAAAGGCGGGCACTGTCACGGGCAAGTTCCTGTCGGGCGAGCGCGCAATAAGAGTGCCCGAAAAACGAAGGTTTTCGGACGAGTATATTACCATTCGAGGCGCGGCGGAAAACAACCTGCAAAACGTCACCGTCAAAATCCCGCTCGGCGTGTTCAACGTGGTGACCGGCGTATCGGGTAGCGGCAAGTCGTCGCTTATTAATCAAACGCTTTTTCCCGCGGCGGCAAATCGTTTTAACACCGTCAAACAGCGCGTCGGTAAGTGCGACGGCATTGACGGCTTGGAAAAAATCGACAAGGTCATCAATATCGACCAGAGTCCAATAGGGCGCACTCCGCGTTCCAATCCCGCGACGTACACTGGCGCGATGTCCATAATAAGAGATTTGTTTGCCGAGCTTCCCGCCGCCAAGGAACGCGGCTATAGCTCGGGCAGATTTTCGTTTAACGTTCGCGGCGGACGGTGTGAAAACTGCGAGGGCGACGGCATTATCCGCATAGAAATGAACTTTCTGCCCGACGTATACGTGCCGTGCGACGTTTGCCACGGCAAGCGGTTTAACCGCGAAACGTTGCAGGTCAAGTACCGCGACAAGTCGATTGCCGACGTGCTTGATATGACGATTGAAGATAGCTACGAGTTCTTTAAGAATATCCCATCGCTCAAGCGTAAACTCGGCACGCTCATGGACGTAGGGCTCGGGTACGTTAAACTCGGTCAGCCCGCTACTACGTTGTCGGGCGGCGAGGCGCAACGCGTAAAGCTTGCGACAGAGCTTTCCAAGGTGTCAACAAACAGCACTCTGTACGTGCTTGACGAGCCGACTACAGGCTTGCACTCGGCGGACGTCGAGCGGCTTATAGATATTCTTTCTCGGCTTGTGGACAATGGCAACACTGTTGTGGTAATCGAGCATAACCTTGACGTAATCAAGTGTGCCGACAATATTATAGACCTCGGACCGAGCGGCGGCGACGGCGGCGGTCGGATTGTCGCAACGGGCACGCCCGAAAAGGTAGCTTCTGTCGCGGAAAGTAAAACGGGCGAGTATCTTAAAAAGATTCTCGGATAAAGTCTTGAAGCGATAAAAAGGAGAAAACAGTGACGGATAACTCGGAAAAAGAAAAGCCTGATTGCCGTCATTACGCCGACGGCAAAATAAAAGAATATTAAGATTAAGCAACAACCATACTACGAATATCATGTTCGTGGTATTTTTAAAATCTATAATAACGTTTTTGATCGTGTTCTTTGTGATACGGCTTATGGGCAAGCGGCAGATAGGCGAAATGCAACCGTTTGAGCTTGTTATTACTCTTATTATTGCCGAGGTCGCTTGTATTCCCATGAACGACCCGTATATTCCGCTTTATTACGGATTGATACCCATTTTCACTTTGGCAACGTTGCATATTGTGTTGTCGTTTATTTCGCGCAAGTCGGTAAAGGTGCGCAAGGTGCTAAGCGGAAACAGCTTAATCGTTATAGATAAGTCGGGTATCAACTACGAAAATATGAAAAAAATGAATATGAATATCGACGATTTAATCGAGGCGGTGCGCACGGCGGGGTACGTCGATTTTACTCAAATCGCGTACGCCATTTTTGAAACGAACGGACAGCTTTGCGTGGTCGAAAAACAGCAGGAACAAACCGAGCCTCAAGGTCAAACGCTGTTGCCGCTCGAGCTTGTAGTGGATGGTAAGTATATAGAGCATAACGTCAGACTGTCGGGAACGCCGAAAAGCGAGATCGAGCGCGTTCTGTCCGATAACGGGTTAAAGCTGAGCGACATTTTGTACGCAGACGTTAGGCAGGACGGCAACGCGTATTTTTCGCCAAAGCGTCGACCTGCGTTTTGCAATACGCTCGAGATTAGCGGCGGTGAAAATTGGTAACGGATTTTCGTGTGTTTGCTGCGGCGGTTAACGCAATGGATTACGGGGGATTTATAAAGTGAAAAAGGTAGTGATAATTTTAATCGTATTTGCGCTTATGATAGGCGGAATGGTGGGCGAGATAGTTTTTGTAAATAAGTTTTACAACGGTTTGCAGTCCGACCTCAATCAGGTTGCAAAAAGCATAGAGGCAAACGAGGAACACGTCAACAACGACCAAACGGTCGCGCTTTGTTCGGCGCTCGTAAAAAAATGGGAAAAAGGTAAGCGTACGCTTTTGACTCTTCAAAATCACAATACCGTGCGCAATCTCGACGACAAGATAGTAAGTCTACAGTATGTCGTGCAATCGGACAACTATAACGACGCTGTGATATTCGTTTATTCCGCTATCAACTATATAGACGACGTGCTTTTGGACAGTATGCCGTATTTGTCTAATTTATTGTAATTGGGCGGGTATAACGCGGATTATCGATTATCGGCGATTTGCGTATTAGCCGAAAGGCGGCGGAAAACTATTGCTTTTTTTGCAATTATGTATTATAATTAAGTTGTGGAATTTATCGAGCTAAAAAAGCACTTAAAAACGCAAAAACCCAATCCGTGCTATTATTGCTACGGCGACGACGATTTTGTAATTGACAGAGCGTTGTCGCTTTTGTGCGCATTGGCTTCCGAGCCAAAGCCGTTTAACTGTGCGGACAGGGAATTTTCGAGCGGAAAGGAAATGACGGACGAGCTTATGCAGCTTCCGCTTTTGGGCGACTACCGCGTAGTTGTCGCGCGTGGCAAGACCGACAACGCCGCAATAGTCGAATATCTTAAATCCCCCAATCCTTCCTCGGTGCTCGTAGTTCCGTATTATATTCCGCACGACAGCTGGAACAGAACGGCAGCCGTCACTGTGCCTACGGGCGCGACGGGCGTGGATTGCAACCGTCTTTCACTGTCGGCGGTAGCGCCGTTTGTAAATGCTTTGTGCGCGCGGACAGGTGCTACAATCGGTGACCGTGCAATAAGCTTGCTGTACAACCGTTGCGGCGGGTATATGACGCGTATTAATTCGGAAACGCAAAAGCTTGCAATGCTGAGGGCGGGAATCGCAATAACAGAGCAGGATATAAACGATAATGTTAAAGCCGACACCGAGTTTGTAGTATTCGAGCTTTGCGACAGCATACTCGGCGGCAAGTCGGCGCGGGCGCTCGCAATAGTCGACGGTATGGCAAAAAACAATGACCTGGTTGCGGCGTTCACTCTTATATACAACAGGTTCAGGCGGATATTCGCCGCCGCCGTCGACCCCGACGGATTGTCATTGATGGGCGTTAAGCCCGGCATGGTGGGGCGGTTAAAGTCCGAGGGAACGTCGTTTGGCAAGGCTCGGCTTAAAGGCATATTGGATATGCTTGAAAAGGCGGATTACGATTACAAAACGGGTGCAATGACCGTTTACGACGCGCTTACGTGCTTCGTCGCGCAAGCCGCATATTCTAAGTAAATTAACGGAGATCGATTGTGGTAGATATAGCAAAAAAGAAATTGCCGTTTGCGGTCGTTACGGTGCTTGTGTATTTAAGCTATTGCGCGGCGTCATGGTACGGAATGCGCGGCGATCTTGCGTATTACGGTTATAACCTGGATTTTCCCGCATGGTTTACAAACGATGCTTGGGCGTTCTTTTTAGGCGGAATATTTCCGTTTGTAATTTATACGGTGTGTACTGTATTTATTTACAGAATGTTGCCAATCAAAACGCGCGGCGGCAATGTATCCGCACTGCGGTACGGAATAAGCCTTGCCGTTATTGCGGCAAACGTCGTGCTGTTTGCGCTAAAATTTATTTATATTGCTGCGCCGCTGTACGCGCCCATACTCGACATCATACTCGATCCGGTTGTGACGGTGTTGTTTGTGTCGCTGTATATGGTTTACGCTTACAAAATGGATTACGTGGAAAAAACGTACTTTCACGTTGTGCTTACGCAGGTGTTGGGCACGTTTATAGGCGTTTACGGTTTGATCTCGATAATCAATATAATAACGGTTGTGGCGTAGAGCGGGGGATATGATAGTATGAAAAAATTCGTAAAAATTATTTCCATCGTTATCTGCGTCGTGGTTGCCGCGATGTTCGCGATCGCATGTTCGGAGCACGGTGCGCCCGATTATGATACAGATAATCCAAGCTACGTAACTACCGATAAAAATTTGGAAAAAGATTTGTCTGACGAGCTCGGTGCGTTCATGACGCAAAATCCCAACCGCACAACCTATACCGAAGCGGAAAAGAATGCCGCGTTGTATATTAGCAACAGACTGTTGGAATTCGGTTTTACCGACGTTACCGTACAGGACTTTACTGTGTCTGAGGGCGACGTTTCTAACCTTGCGAGCCAAAACGTTGTTGCGCATTTAAAAACAAACAGAACGGCCTCTACAAAGAACGTTGTTCTCGGCGCGTATTACGACAATCGATATGCTTTGGCGTACACGGGCGCGGCGGTTGATAACGCCCAGGGCGCACTTTGCGGCGGTACGGGCGTTGCAACGCTTTTGACGGTTGCGAATTATCTTATAAACAACAAGTATTCCGTTCCTAATGATTTGGACGTTACTTTCGTATTTTTCGGCGCGTCGTACGTCTCCGTCACCGGCGCTGAGCAGTTTATTAGGGAAATGTCTGCGCAGGAATATCAAAACACAGTTTTAATGGTGGAATTGCAACGGCTCGGCTGTGACAACGTCTATGCGTTTTGCGACGCACGTCAAACCAAGCGCGAGGGCTTTTTCGATTCGATTGCCGAAAAGAACGGACTAAACGTATACAAGCCCACAACCAAAAGTCCGCAGTTGACGGGTGTGTCCGTGCTTAACGGCATTCCGTACTACCAGTGGGCGCACAGCGGCGTGTACAACGTGTTTTTCAACGAGAATATTCCCACGCTCAATCTTGTCGGCGCCAATTGGGAAACGCTCGACATGTCGGACGCCGAGTCGTATCGCGGCGATAAGATATCATTTACCGAACGCGACACGCTTGAAGTGTTAAAGACCGTTTATCCGGACTATGCCGCCAAAATGGCTACCGCCGCGTCGTTGGTTTTAAATTCATTGGCGGACAATGACTTTATCACCGTCATGGAATACGACAAAAGCAATTTTCCCAATACGGATATTCTTGCCGATATGTGGATTTGGTATCTCATTGTATTGAGCGTGCTGATTATTGCGGGCGGCGTTATGCTCGGGCTTTGCTCGTATATACGCAAAAAACATCCGGTGCCGGTAGCCGTTCCGCGCCGTATAAAAATGGCGGTGTTCGGCATGGACTACGAGGAGGGCAATTCAGGCGACATGTTTATGGATTTTGCGAGCGATGACATTGGCGAGATATTTCCGGGTATTCCCAATAACGCGCCGTATAAGAACGATATAGACGATATTTTCCCCATGCAGTCGGACGGCGTTTTTATACACGAAATAAATGAAGAACAACAGCCTAAGCCGTCCGATATATCCGACCCGTTCAAGAGTGAACCGCCGCCTAAGGAAGGTTCGGGGCAGGGCGAACCTGCTACCAACGCCGACCCGTTTGATTTGCCGCCGAGCGCCGAACCGGTCGACAATGCGCCGCCTGCCAAGAAACCAAAGCCCGCAAAGCGCACCTCGCAAAAAAACAAAAAGTCGCAAAAGACGGAAGATCCGAAAAACGGCGATGGCGATGACAAATCCGAATAAAAAACAAAACAAAAAAAGTCGTTACATAGTAACGACTTTTGTAATGCTTGTTTATCAGCCGCCGAACCACCCGGCTATCGTTTTGCCCAAGTTTTGGAAGAACTGTGTTATTCCGAATTTACTCATCATGTCCGACATAATCGTGACAAAATTGAATCTGTCAACTACGATGGCACACCACAATATTACGACCGCAAGAGTCAAGACAATGAGAATAAGCAGGTTGAGTAAACAACTGCGCACGTTAATCGGGTTGCGCAATTTTTTCAGTTTGGAGTTGGGATCGTTGCTTTCCTTAATCGCTTGCTCCAACTGCGCGGCAGTCATTTGTTCGGGGGACATTTGGGAAAGGGGAGCCGACGGAGTACCTGTAGAAAGCGCACCGGTAGACGGAGTACCTGCGGCTACGGGAGCGGCGCCTTTGGCGTTTTTTCCTTTCTTATCCTTTTTTTCTTTACCCTTCTTTTCCTTTTCAGGCTGTTCGGGTTTTGTTTTATCTTTTTTTGCCATGAAACCCTCTATGTAGCAAACTACTTTATATTATATATCATACATAATAAAAAATCAAGCACTTTTTGAAATTTGTCGCAAATTGCTGTAATAATATTTTCGAGTTTTTGGGTGAGTGTAAGCGGCGTTTGGCGTTTTGTTCGATTATACGCGGTTATTTTTGTTAATAAAAAAACAAATTAATTCAAAAAACATTCTCAAAACGATTGAAATGAAATAAATAATAATGTATAATAAATATATAATACAAGTAAAACCGTTTTAATGCGTGCGGTTTTGCCGTGTTCGGACGCCGTGCGGCTGTTCGTATGGCTCGGTAATAGGTGTAGGATCTATGGATTTTATTACAAACATCACCGATAAATTAATCAACAAACCGTGGGCTTGTGCGATAGACGTTGTTATGTCCGCTTTTTTGATTTACGGAATGATCGTATTTTTAAAGCGGAATAACGCGGGTAAGCTTACGTTTATTATACTCGGGTTTATTGCGCTCGGCACGGTGCTTTCATCCGAGCTTGTAGGTCTGACTGTGCTCGGCAATACGCTTAAGTACAGCATAGTAATCGTAATAATCGCAGTAATATTTTTGTTCCCTGCGGAAACCAAGCGCGGAATGTTAAAGCTTGCTTCGCCGCGCGATACGCATGAGCAATACACTACCGCTTACGACGTATCGGACGAAGAACTTCATTCGGCTATCAACGATATAGTAAGAGCTGCGCAAAACATGTCCAAAAAGAATGTCGGTGCGCTGATTATTATTTCCAATCAAAATCTGCCCGAACACATTATCGACTCGGGCACCGAGCTTGACGCAGTTCTTTCTTGTGCGCTTTTGGAAAGTATATTCAATACCAAAGCGCCGTTGCACGACGGTGCGGTGTTTGTTCGCGGTAACCGCATAGTAGCGGCGGGGTGCTTCCTTCCGCTTTCTCAGTCTAACTCAATCGACAAAGAGCTTGGGACTCGGCACAGGGCGGGTATAGGCGTCAGTGAAAACTACAACGTTCTTACCATAATCGTTTCGGAGGAAACAGGCGTTATTTCAATAGCCAGGCACGGGGAGCTTACTCGTTACTTCGACTCGCAAATGCTTACGGACAAACTCGAGCAGACCTACGGCTTGCAGGCAACCCCCGAGTCGACTAAAAAGCACCACCACCGTAAAGGCTGATAGGGAGAGGTTCTCATGCAAAACCAAGCAAACGAGCACGGCAAAAAGCCTAATAAATTCGCAGCTGTACTTAAAAAAATATTCGTTCACAACATCGGTTGGAAGTTGCTTTCGCTGTTTGCGGCGGCTGTTATTTGGGCGCTGTCGGTGGGATTAACGGGATTGATGTAACGGACTTGTCTTCGGCGGTGTTTTGTCGCAAAAACCACGGAGCTTTGGCGTGGCGGACCTGCCGTCGTTTGGCGCACTCCGAATATCCGAATAAAAGAGGCGGCGGTTGCGCCGCTTTTTTCGGCGGAAAAATAAACTTACACGAGCGTTTTAGAGTAGCGCAAAAGCGTTTGTAAAAATACGTAAACCTTATTTAGTTGTTGCGAATATAATATACTACGGAGTTACGATAGATGAAAGCGGTTAAATTCGGCGGAACGTCCATGTCTACGGCGGACAGCATTCTTCGCGTCAAAAGCATTGTCGAGCAAGATATCGACAGGCGGTTTGTGATTGTTTCCGCGCCCGGCAAGTCAGCTGTCGACGACAAGGTGACAGACATGCTTATTGCCGTTGCCCACACATCGTCGCGCGACCGCATACAAGCTTTTGCGGTTGTAAAAGAGCGGTTCCAAACGATATGCGAAGGAGTAGGGCTCGGTCGGGATTATTTATGTGACGAGCTGTCGGCGATAGAGAGTGGGCTTGCTGCTTCCAACTCCGATTATATTATTTCACGCGGCGAATACCTGTGCGCAAAAGTCCTTGCGGGATTATTGGGTTATAGGTTTATCGACGCCGCAGAGTTGATTAAGTTCAACGGTAAAACGTATGACGACGATACTACCGAGACTGTGTGTAAGGCGGGGCTCAAGGGTAAGCGCAACGCGGTTATCCCCGGGTTTTACGGCAGTGACGAAAACGGTGAAATC
Organism: uncultured Christensenella sp.; assembly: GCA_910578545.1. Classification (GTDB taxonomy): domain Bacteria; phylum Bacillota; class Clostridia; order Christensenellales; family Pumilibacteraceae; genus Anaerocaecibacter. Next base: position 13,987 of record CAJTPT010000009.1, on the reverse strand, counting down.
GTAGTCTTTTCGCGCGGCGGATCTGATATTACGGGCGCTATAGTTGCTCGTGCCGTGCAGGCTAATGTATACGAAAATTACACGGACGTCGACGGGTTTATGACTTGCGACCCGAGGATAGTGCCGCACGCGTCGGTAATAGACATGCTTACGTACAAGGAGCTTCGCGAGCTTGCGTACATGGGCGCAAACGTCTTGCACCCCGAGTCTATTTTTCCGGTTAGGGCGTCAAACATTCCCATACATATATTAAATACATTCAACAAGAACGCTTTGGGGACAAAAATCGTGCCGACGGAGGAGTTCTTGGCTGGCAAGCATAAGCGAAAAAACGATATGCCGATTACGGCGATTGCGGGTAAGCAACACTTCTTTTCGTTGCATATCGACAAGTCGCTTATGAATGCCGAAATAGGTTTTGTGCGGCGTGTGCTATCGTGCTTTGAAAAATTGGATATCTCGATTGAGCATATACCGAGCGGAATAGATTCCATGACGGTTGTGTTTTCGGCTGTAGATACAAAAACGGCAAACGAGCTTATCGACTCGGTACGCCGCGAGGTCAAGCCCGACCATATATCGCTTGCTACCGATATATCGCTTATCGCCATAGTCGGTCACGGCATGAAATCGCGACCCGGCACGGCGGCGCGCGCTATCAACAGACTGTCGCTTGCCAATATAAACCTCAGAATGCTCGATATGGGCGCGTCGGAAATAAACCTCATCTTGGGCGTAGACGACGCCGACTTCGACCGCGCGCTGATCGCGCTCAACGGCGAGTTCGAGGTTTAAGCTCAATCTATTAATAACGGCGGCGGCGTAAGTCTGCCGGCGCTTTTTATGTTTAAAAGTGCGATAAATTTTTCTCGAGCGGACAGTTATTCGCTTGACAAGGGTATTGCATTATGGTATACTTTGATACGAACCGCACGAAAAGGGTTTTAATTCGGCTGTGCCGAAACCCCGACGGCGAATACTAAACGGAGGTTAGGCTTATGTTTGCGATTATCGAAACCGGCGGAAAGCAGTACCGCGTAAGCGTCGGCGACGTTCTTGACGTAGAGCGTCTTGACGTTGAGGAGGGCGCTACCGTCAACTTGAAGGTGCTTATGACGGGCGAGGGTGAAACCGTTGCCACGGGCACGGCGGTGGAAGGCAAGACCGTTACCGCTACCGTAGTGCGTCAATTCAGAGCGCCCAAGGTAATAGTTTTCAAGTATAAGGCGAAAAAGAACGTGCGCAAAAAGCAAGGTCATCGTCAATACTATACCCGCATTAAAATAGAATCCATCGCATGATCGAAGTCTCGTTTTTCAAACGCGACGGCAGAACGGTAAAAGTGAAGTGTGTCGGACACAGCGGACTGGCTCAATCGGGGCAAGACCTGTTGTGCGCGGCGGTATCCACACTAATTCAAACAGCGTACATTGCGTTAAACGATATCAGTAGCGGGCTTGGCTACAAGCGGAAAGACGGGTTTTTTGAATTCGATGTTCCGAGTGGGGAAGCCGCGCATGACGCGGACGTAATAGTCCGAGCAATGTACTTGGGGCTCAAAGACTTACAGAGCGGGTTCCCGCAAAATCTCAAATTGGAGGAAGCATAATCATGTTTATAGATATTCAGCTATTCGCTCACAAAAAGGGCGGCGGCTCGACCAAAAACGGCAGAGACAGTAACGCGCAACGGTTAGGCGTAAAGCGCGCGGACGGTCAGTTTGTTTTGGCGGGCAATATCCTTATTCGTCAGCGCGGTACCAAGGTTCATCCCGGTGAGAACGTCGGGCGCGGCGGTGACGACACCCTGTTTGCTCTTGTCGACGGCAAGGTAAAGTTCGAGAATAAAGGCAATCGCAAACAGGTAAGTGTTTACCCTGTAGCTTAAAAAGAAAGGGCGTAAAGCCCTTTTTTTGTAAAAAATATTTTAAGGACGGAATATGTACAAAACCGAAGCAAACAGAATTATTGTCGACGCCGCCGACTTGGACATAAAAGCTACGCTTGAGTGCGGACAGCTTTTTCGTTTTGAAAAAATCGACGGCGGCTATACGGTCAAGTCCGGTGCGGATTCGTGCAACGTTTATTCGGTAGGCGACGAGGTTGTAATCGAAACTTCGGCTGTGGATTATTTTGTCAATTTTTTCAATCTCGACCGCGACGTCAACCGTTTGAAGCGTGAGCTTGCAAGATTCCCCGAGTTAACCGATCCGCTCAATTCCTGCGGCGCGCTTCGAATACTGCATCAGCCGTTGTTCGAGACTATCATATCGTTTATAATTTCGGCAAACAATAATATCCCGCGCATTAAGACTATTATAAGCCGTATTTGCGCGGAGTTCGGTGGCGTATTCCCAAGCCCCGAACAGCTAGCGAACGTGCAATTACGTACGCTCAATGCGCTCGGTTGCGGATACAGATCACAGTACATAATCGACTCGTCAAAGATGTGCGCGGAGAGCGATTTGTTAAACCGTCTTTACGCCGCACAGACCGCGGACGCGCAAAAAATGCTTATGTCGCTTCCCGGTGTGGGGCAAAAGATAGCAGACTGCGTATCGCTTTTTGCGCTCGGAAGATTAGAGGTTTTTCCCATAGATACATGGATGTTCAAGACCCAGCGTATCGGCATGGAGTCGGAAACTCAGGTGCGCACGCGGCTTATGAACAAATACGGCGCATATGCGGGGTACGCTCAGCAAGTACTTTTTTATTACAATGCGATTTTGCGCAAGGGACAAATATGACGCCTGCGGAGAGCTTTGTTAGGCTTTTTGAATCTATAACCATGGTTACGGTATGCCTGTGGATAACGGGCTTTATACTGTTTTGTGTGGAATTTTTTCAGCCCATGCACGGCGTGGCGTATGCGTTAGGCACGGCGCTTTTCGGTGCGGCGTTTATCACAAGAATGATATACGGCTCGGCGGGCGAAGCGTTTATGTTTATATTTATCACGGCGGTACTGCTGTTTTGCGTGCACTGCGTGTCGGTGGCTACACAAAAGCGCGATTGGTTAAAGGTCGCGCGCATACAAAAGGCTGGCGAGCGCAAGCGCCGCTACGGCAGTCTTATCGATAGTATCGGCATAGCCAATACGCCTATAGACCTGACGGGCAATGCTACGATTAACGAGATCAATCTCGTCGTGTACAGCGAAACGCCGATTCAACAGGGCGAGCGTGTAAAAATATCCAAAATCACGACCGATAAGATTATAGTCGAGCGCGTATCGGATTAGGTGTAGGGTCATATCTTTCGGTAAATATTCATAGTATAAAACACCATGAGTTTTATCGAGCAAGCGGCAAAAATATTTTCGGAAACGGCGGAATTTAAATTTCACGCAGTAATGTTCGGGCGCGACGCTTTCTACATAGAAGGCGCGCGCCCTGTTAAAATCGACAGCACGGAAATGATTTTTCGAGTGCCTAAAGCGGTCATAACGGTCGTAGGCAAGGACATGGCGGTCAAAGAATTGTCCGACGAATGTACTTCCGTCATCGGCGCTATCAACTCGTTTACGGTGACAGACCTATGAACAAAAAGAAAATGTCGACCGCCGAGGACGCGTCTGTAGAAGCAGCAAAACGGTATGTACAAAAACAGCTAAAGCTCAAGCAAAAGGTCGAGCAAAAAGCTGTGGAGGACAAGCTGAAAAAGGAACGTCATGCCGAAAGGCAAAGGATTAAGGCTCAACAGCGGTTGATTGCCGAGCGGGAAAACCGTGAGCGTGCCGAGCGCAAGCAAAAGCTTTTTGAGGAAAAAGCGAAAATCGCGCGCCAAAAACAAATAAAGCGCAACGTCTTTTATAAAAAAATCAAGGACGCGCTCAAGAACCGCCGTTCGGGCTTTGACTACTGTAACCGCGGACTTTTGCCGCGCATACGCATTGCGGCAAACGGCGATTTTACTTCGGTCGGGTCGTCGCTCGCCGCGTCGGGAATTAAGGTAGGCGACATACAGCAATCGGGCGGAGAAACGCTGTTTACAATACGAAAAAAAGACAGTAAAAAAGCTATTGCTATTTTAAACAAGATGTGTTATAATTACAGAATAACCGCGTCGTTCGGGATCGGGCGAACGCTCGCTTTTTGTGCGGCGCGGTGCGGGCTTATAATAGGCGCAGTGGCGTCTGTGATAAGCATGAACATTTTATACGGATACGTGTGGCGCATACAAATAACCGGTAACGACCTGTTATCTACTGCGGCAATCGAGGCGGCGCTAAAGCACGCCGACGTGCGCGCGGGGCAAAAGAAATCCAACGAGCTTCTCGCTAAGGCGGCGGCCGCGCTCGGTCAGACCGACGGAATATCCGACGCGTCCTTCGAGATAGTGGGTACTACTCTGTACGTAAGGGTGTTGGAATCCAAGGATTACGTCGAGCGCCCCGTATACGCTTGCTATGTGTCGGAGTACGATGCGACCGTCACCAAGCTTGTTGTGCGTAGCGGAACCCCGCTTGTAAAGCGTGGCGACGTTGTAAAGCGCGGCGACGTGCTTATTAGCGGCGACGTGTATTCTACTTCGGGCGAGCTGTTGTATACGGGCAATAGCGACGCGGACGTTTACGGCACGGTGTCGATAGGCTACACGGCGCAAATCCCCGCAACGGGCATTGCGTTTAAGCGGACGGGGCGCAAATCCGTCAAAACGGTCCTGTCGCTGTTCGGTAAACAGATAGGCAAGGCAACGCCGCCGTATCGGTCGTATGAAATGAACTCACATACCGCAAACTATGATTTGTTGATACCGCTGTATGTCACGTCGTACACCTATTGGGAAACTACGCCTGTAGAGTACGAGCGCGATATCGACGAAGCCGTAGCCGCATTTGCCGAAAGCAAAAAGCAAGAGTTTAAGTTTGTCGGCGAGCTCGACTACAAGTACAGCGTGGCGGCTACCGCTGCGGGCATGTATTCGGTGCACCTGTTTTTGACCGGCGAGCTTCTTATCTCGCAGGGTAGCGAAAATCCTATAATAAACGCATAAGGTTTTGGGAGAAAGGGTTAAACTTGACTAAAGGCTATAAAAACGACGAGCTTCGCGCCGTGTTCGGTGCGTTCGACGCCAATATAAAGATGTTGGAATCGCTGTGCAAGGTCACGGTCAGGACGACCCCCGACGGCGTGGAAATCTCCGGTGCAGTCGGTGACGCCGAGCTTGCGGGATTGCTTCTTGACAAGCTGTGTCTTGCGGTAAAGCGTGGCGAGAATATAACGCCGGACAAGGTCAAACAGTATTACGACATTCTGCGCGAAAATCCCGACGGCGTCGAGGACGTAATGTCCAAGGTCGTATGCGTGTGTGCCAACGGTCAGCGTATATTTGCAAAAACCCTGCGGCAAAAGAAGTTTGTCGACGCGGTGGAAAACAATATCCTCACTTTCGCAATAGGTCCAGCTGGCACCGGCAAGACATACCTTGCCGTTGCCATGGCGGCAAACGCCGTCAAAAAAGGGCTTGTGGACAGAATAATACTGACGCGTCCGGCAATCGAAGCGGGCGAAAAGCTCGGATTTTTGCCGGGCGATTTGCAAATGAAGGTCGACCCGTACTTAAAGCCGCTGTACGACGCGCTCATGGATATGTTCGGCGACGATTACACACGGCTTATCGAGCGCGGCACTGTTGAGATTGCGCCGCTTGCGTACATGCGCGGCAGAACGCTATCTCACGCGTTTATCATACTCGACGAGGCACAAAACACCACGCCCGAGCAGATGAAGATGTTTTTGACTAGATTCGGCGACGGCAGTCGAGTTATAGTTACCGGCGACGTTACGCAAATAGATATAAAAGGCGAGCTGTCCGGACTTATCGACGCGGAAAACGTGCTTAAAGACGTGGACGGAATCGCGTTTGTTCATATGTCGGAAGAGGACGTAGTCCGTCACGGGCTTGTAATGAAAATAGTCAAAGCTTATAATAATTATTCGCAAAGGAGAAATCATGTCGGAAACGGAAAAGCCGAACGATAAAAACGCATACGCGCCGCCGCGAATGGCATACGTATGGACGGCAGGGATTTTTGCAATCGTATTTGCCGTTATTTACATATCGCTTATCGTGTTTGTGCACTTCGCATCGACGGGGTCGGGAATAATCGGGCTTAACGACGCACAGGCATATACGCTATACGCGTTTATATTCGTAATTTTTTTGGTCGCGCTGTACATCTATATGGTTGTATCGCGACGGGAATTGCTTTTTTCGATAAAGCGTATAGGCGCACTTATGAGCATGTTTACCTTTGTTGTCGTGGTAAATATCGTGCTTTTGGCTTTCAACCCGTATCTTATTTGCGTGGCGTTTACCGCAATGCTTGTACTGCCGTTTGCAAAAAAGAGCGACGCATTCGTGCTTAACGCGTTCTCGTGCTGGATAACGTCATTTGTTTTGATAGCAACACTCGATTATACGGCGTTCCCCGCGATGGCGTTTACGCTTGTTGCGGGAATGATAACGGGCGCTGTTGCGACTTACAGCTTCCCCAATAAAATGACACGCGTTGTTTCTCTTGCGCGTTCGTTCGTAACGGCTACGGTCACAATCGTAGTGTACTTCGTACTGCTTTCAACGTACCGACTTAACTTCACGCCGTTTGTCAATAACATAATGTACATCGGCATTTCCGTAGCGGGCGAGATGCTTTTGTCGGCTGTTCTTATTCCGCTTGTGGAATGGATATTCAACCTGACGAGCGACTTCAAGCTGATGGAACTTATCAACCACAAGGCGCCGCTTATCAAAAGATTAAGCGTGGAAGCGCCGGGTACGTTCAACCACTGTTTGGCGGTTGCCAACTTTGCCGAGATTTGCGCCGAGGCCATAGGCGAGGATCCGTATCTTGCGCGTGCGTGCGCGTACTATCATGACGTGGGCAAGCTGTCTAACGTCGAATACTTCACGGAAAACCAAGCCGGCTATAATCCGCACGACGAGATTTTGCCTGAAGTTTCCGCCGAGATAATCCGCAAGCACACCACCGACGGCTACGAGCTGTGCAAAAAGCACAGAATCCCCGAAGAAATCGCTCACATGACGATAGAGCATCACGGCACGCTTCCCATTATGTACTTTTACAATAAAGCCAAATCTCTTACCGACGGCGATGTCGATATAGAGGAATACCGTTATCACGGCGAGATCCCGACGGGCAGGATAGGCGCTATCATTATGATTTGCGATTCGGCCGAAGCGGCTATCCGCGCCATGGATAACCCAACCGGTGAAAAGGTGGACAAGCTTCTTCGCGGCATGATAGACGAGCGGCTCAAGCTCGGGCAGTTCGATAACTGCACTATCACAATGAAGGATTTAACCGCCATTCGTCTTGCAATAGTCGGCGCGTACGGCGGACTGTACCATAAACGTATAAAATATAATATCGGACGTGACGGAATAAATGTTTAAACTTACAGGCGACGTACAAGCGGGCTTCGGCAGGCTCGCGGGAATTATTTTTCACACGCTCGGATTGAATGGCGACGCACTCGTCGATATCGAGGTCATCGACGACGAGCAAATGCTCGAGCTTAATAGAACGACTCGCGGCGTCGACAAAACGACCGACGTGTTGAGCTATCCCGCACTTGACAAAATAACCGAGTTTACAAAAAAGAATTATCCGACCGATTACGATGACAAGCTAAAGGGCGTAGTGCTTGGCGAGATTGCTATCAACAGCCAAGCCGCCGCGCGACAGGCTGAAGAGTACGGCACGGGCGAGCGGGAAATCAACTATCTGTTTGTTCACGGCATGCTTCATCTTTTGGGATACGACCATATGGAAGAAGCCGACAAGGCAAAAATGCGCGCCGTAGAGGAACAGGTGCTTGCCGAAACAGACAAGTCCGTCGTCGTCGCGGTTGTCGGCAGACCTAATGCGGGTAAATCGTCCATAGTCAATGCTATCGTCGGGGAAAAAGTTTCAATCGTTTCGCCCAAGCCGCAAACTACGCGTGATAGAATTACCGGCATTTGCACCGAGGGTGCGCGCCAAATAGTCTTTTTAGATACGCCGGGGATGTTCAAGCCGCGCACCAAGCTTGACGAGCATATGGACAAGAGTATAAAAAGCTCGCTGTGCGGCGACGCCGACGTAGTGCTTATAGTGCTCGATTGCACGAATGGCATTACCGAAGCGGACGAAAAGCTTATAGTCGAACGACTTAAAATGCGTGCGCCGTTGTATATAGCAGTCAATAAAACCGACCTAAAGGGCTACGACGCGATCTATCCGATTTTGAACAAGCTCAACCCGTATATGTCACGCAAGGACGGGCGTTCTATTAGGGATGTAATTCCCACAAGCTGTAAAAACGGCCGCAACATAGACGTGCTAAAAGCCGCGCTGTTTTCGGAGTGTAAGGAAGGCGGATTTTTGTTCCCGGAGGACGAGTATACCGACCGCCCGATTAAGTTCTTGATTGCCGAAGCCGTGCGCGAAAAGGCGTTATTGTTTTTGCAGGACGAAATCCCGCACGGCGTTGGCGTCAGCGTAAGATCGGTCGACGAGAACGTCGAGCCCGTTCATATCGCTTGCGATGTGATCGTGGACAAGCAGTCGCATAAGCAAATCGTCATAGGTGAGGGCGGCGAGATGATTAAGCGTATCGGATTGTCAGCTCGCCGCGATATAGAAAAAATGCTTGATTGCAAGGTGTATTTGGAGCTGTTCGTCAAGGTCCGTCCGGGCTGGCGCGACAGATCTGATATTCTCAAGGATATAGGATATTAATTAAAAATTTTTACGTCGTTCGCATAATCGGCTGACCGATAAACCACAATAATATCGGAGGTCGATATGAACGATAAAGAAAGAATGTATTGGCAACTTTTTTGCGCAACGGGCGCACCGCAATATTATTCCATGTATGTGAGGGCGCGCGACGACAAAACGGAACAATAACAACCAAAAGGACGGAGCTCGGTTTGGTAGATTTTTCGGACAAGTGCATAGTTCTAAAGGTGAGCGATTACCGCGATAACGATAAGCTTGCCAAAGTACTTACCGCCGCAAACGGACTTGTCACCGTGCTTTTGCGCGGCGTAAAAAAAGCCAAAGCCAAGCTAAAACCTTTTGCTCAAGAGTTTTCCGTATTCGATACGCGGCTTACGGCCAATCACGGTATGTTTTTAACGCCAATCGAGCCTATGCTCATTCAGGACGGATTTTCGCTTTGCACAGACTTAAAGGTTTTTACGGCGGCGTCGGTGGCATCGGAAGCGACCGTTTTGTCCATTTGCGACGACGAGCCGCACACGGGGTTGTTTGTGGAAATGCTACGCTTATTTTCCGTATTACAGCCCGACGCGGATCCGTACTATCAAGCGAGCGTGTACCTACTTTCGCTCATGGAGCTTTCGGGATTCTACAAGGAATACAAGTATTCCGGCGACCCGCAAAGCCCTATACAAATGCTCGGCTATGCGCAAAAAACGGGGTACGTTAAACGCCCGGACAGCGATATGTCAAGGCGCGCGTTAAAGTACATATGCAGTGAGTTTGAGCGCTACTTTGAAACGGGATTAAAAAGCATCGACTCGATAGACCTTTATAATTAAGAATTCGGAATTGAGTAATTATAATTTTCTTTATAAAAAAACAACTTTTATAATAATTAAATCAAAAGGCATAAAATCGCTTGCCTTTTTATTTTATCTTTGGTAAAATATTCAGTGGAAAAAATACATTCAAGGAGAATAAAATAATGGCAAAAAAATATTGCTATCTCTTTACCGAAGGTAACGCATCCATGCGCGAGCTTTTGGGCGGCAAGGGCGCTAACCTTGCGGAAATGACCAATATCGGTCTTCCCGTTCCTCAGGGCTTCACTATTTCCACCGAAGCCTGTACTCAGTACTACGAGGACGGACGCAAGATCAATGATGGCATCCAAAAAGAAATTATGTCCTACATCGACAAGATGGAAAAGATTTGCGGCAAAAAGTTCGGCGACAAGGAGAATCCGCTTCTTGTTTCGGTACGTAGCGGTGCAAGAGCTTCCATGCCGGGCATGATGGACACTATTCTTAACCTCGGTCTTAACGAGACGGTCGTAAATACTATCGCCGCCAAATCGGGCAATCCCCGTTGGGCTTGGGACTGCTACCGTCGTTTTATTCAGATGTTCTCCGACGTCGTTATGGAAGTCGGCAAAAAGTATTTTGAAAAGCTCATAGACAAGATGAAGGAAGAAAAGGGCGTCGAGTTCGACGTCGACCTTACCGCCGACGACCTTAAGTCGCTTGCAATGCAGTTTAAGGCCGAGTACAAAAAACAGCTCGGCAAGGATTTCCCCGACGATCCGAAGGAACAGCTCTTCGAGGCTATCAAGGCTGTTTTCCGTTCTTGGGACAACCCCCGTGCAAACATTTACCGCATGGACCACGATATCCCGTATTCCTGGGGTACTGCGGTCAACGTCCAAATGATGGCGTTCGGCAACATGGGCGACGACTGCGGCACCGGCGTTGCGTTCACGCGTAATCCCGCTACCGGCGAAAAGGGCCTTATGGGCGAGTTCCTTATGAACGCTCAGGGCGAGGACGTTGTTGCAGGCGTTCGCACGCCTATGCCTATATCGCAGATGGCAGAGGTTCTTCCCGACGTTTACAAACAATTCTTGCAGGTTTGCGACACGCTCGAAAAGCATTACCGCGACATGCAGGACATGGAGTTCACAATCGAGCAGGGCAAGCTTTACATGCTTCAGACCCGTAACGGCAAGCGCACCGCCGCCGCCGCTATCAAGATTGCTTGCGATCTTATCGACGAGCACATGATTACGGAAAAGGAAGCGCTTATGCAGATCGACGCCAAGTCGCTTGACATGCTTTTGCATCCGCAGTTCGACCCGAAAGCACTTAAAGCAGCCGACAAAAACAACGTAGTCGGCAAGGGTATTGCGGCGTCGCCCGGCGCCGCGGCGGGCACTATAGTCTTTACCGCAGAGGACGCCGTTATCGAGGGCAAAAAGGGTAACAAGGTCGTTCTTGTTCGCTTGGAAACCAGCCCCGAGGATATCGAGGGTATGAAGTTTGCCCAAGGTATTTTGACAGTTCGCGGAGGACAGACCTCGCACGCCGCCGTTGTTGCTCGCGGTATGGGTACTTGCTGTGTATCCGGTTGCGGCGACATCAAGATGGACGAGGAAAACAAACGCTTTACGCTCGGCGGAAAGGTCTACAAGGAAGGCGACGCGCTTTCGCTTGACGGCTCCACCGGTAATATTTACGACATCATGATTCCCACCGTGCCCGCAGATCCCAACTCGGGCTACTTCGGCAGAATAATGGCTCTTGCCGATAAGTACAAGGCGCTCGGAGTTCGCACCAACGCGGACACCCCCGCGGATGCCAAACAGGCCGCCGCGTTCGGCGCACAGGGTATCGGTCTTTGCCGTACCGAGCACATGTTCTTCGATCCCAAACGTATCGGCGCGTTCCGTGAGATGATTTGTGCGGATACCGTTGAGGAGCGCGAGGCGGCTCTTGCCAAGATCGAGCCCATGCAGCAGGCAGACTTCGAGGGGCTTATGGAAGCGCTCGAAGGTCAACCCGTTACCATTCGTTTCCTCGATCCGCCCCTTCACGAGTTTGTTCCCACTGACGAAGAAGATATCAAGGTGCTTGCCAAATCTCAGGGCAAGACCGTTGCTCAAATCAAACAGCTTATATCCGATCTTCACGAGTTCAACCCGATGATGGGTCATCGCGGTTGCCGTCTTACGGTTACGTATCCAGAGATTGCGGTTATGCAGACCAAGGCGGTCATCAAAGCCGCTATTGCCGTTCAAAAGCGTCATCCTTCGTGGAAGGTCGTTCCCGAGATTATGATTCCGCTTACCGGCGAAGTAAAAGAGCTCGCGTTTGTCAAAAAGACGGTTGTCAAGACCGCCGACGAGGTTATTGCCGCTTCGGGCGTCAAGCTTAAGTACGAGGTCGGCACCATGATCGAGATTCCGAGAGCGGCTCTTACCGCCGACGATATCGCCAAAGAGGCTGCATTCTTCTGCTTCGGCACCAACGACTTGACGCAGATGACGTTCGGCTTCAGCCGTGACGACGCAGGAAAGTTCTTGCCCAGCTACTACCAGAACAAGATTTACGAGTTCGATCCGTTTGCAAAGCTCGACACCACAGGCGTCGGCAAGCTCATGGACATGGCTGTCAAACTCGGCAAGACCGAAAGAAAGACCCTTCACTGCGGTATCTGCGGTGAGCACGGCGGCGATCCTTCATCCATAGAGTTCTGCCACAGCATCGGTCTTGACTACGTTTCCTGCTCGCCGTACCGCGTTCCGATTGCGCGTCTTGCGGCTGCCCAGGCGAATATCCGCAGTCCGAGGGCGACTAAATAGTGGTTGGTTAAATCTTAAACACAATATATAGTATATTTGGGCTTATTTCACTTGGAAATAAGCCCATTTTTTATACTAAAAATTCCTGAAAATCAATTAAAAATATTTTGTTTCCAGACAAGTTGAACACTTGATTTTTATTAAAAATTATGCAAAAATGAATACGAAAAGGAGAGAGCAATGACGAATTATAGAGCTATTCTACAATATTATAGTCAAGGCAATACGACAACGCAGATTGCTACTATTTGTCAATGCTCTCGTACTACTGTTATTAAGACTATTAAGAGGGCAAAACAGATCAAGCTAAATATTCCTGTTGCTAATACTATTTCTGATGAGCAACTTTATTTAATGTTATATCCGGCAAGAGGGCGCAAACAAGATTATTACTTGCCGAATTGGTATGAGTTGGATAAAGACAGATTAAAGCGCAGTTTCTCGAAACGTCGTGCATGGAAAAAATATTGTAGAGTGGCGCAAAAAAGAGGATTAAAAGCGTATTGCAAAACTCGTTTTTATGATCTTTATAATGAATATTATTATTCTCTGCCCAAGAAGAAAGGTAAGATAGGCACAGTTCTTTCTAAAATCAGGTATTATACTTTTGGCGCAGATGTTATCGCACAACAAAAAGGCACGGATAGTTATCCATACCAAAAATTTATTGCTGAAAGAGATTCTTGGTGTAAAGGTTTAAGATTAGATAAGACAAAAATATGGGCAACTTAAAAGTTGTCTTATTTAACGCACCCAAAAGATGTAAATAGTATATTGATGTTAGAGAAAGTATCAGCGATTTACATCCCACAAATAGTTATTGAATACTTTGAAGAAAAAGAAATTATCAATAGAGAAGTCCTAAAAGCACGAAAAAAGTACATTACTCTTGATTTTGCAAGTAATAGTGTAATGGAATAGTATTGAGAGCCGCTACATTGGGTAGTGGCTTTTTCATTGGCGGTATTCTTGCTTTTAGTCTTTTTTTATGATATAATGACTGTACGATAAACAGTAATTTACAAGTGAGGCGAGAAATTATGAACACCGAAATTCGGGTTGCTATTGATAAATTTAAAGAGGTAAAAGATATATTAAAAAAATTTGATAGCAAAGATGAGGCAATAGAGTATCTGGTCAATGAAACAAAATTATCAAAAGAAGAATGTTCTACTGCATACGACATTATTATTAAAAATTAAATTTCAATTTTGCGAGGCGTTAAAAAATGAGTAAATATGAGCCGTTATGGAAGTATTTAGAGGATAATAATAAAGAAAAATATATATTATCTTATGAAGAAATCAAGAACATTTTAGGGTTTGAAATAAATCATTCGTTTTTGACTTATAAGAAAGAGGCAAAAGAATATGGTTATGAAGTCGGCAAAATATCAATGAAAGAAAGGACAGTAATTTTTAACAGGTTATAACTATTAATTTCAATTTATCGTAGAATGACCGATAAGGCTAACAATCTTATCGGTCTTTTTTTCATTTACAGCGGATTGACTACTTTTTGCGGTTTTAGGTGTCCTCCACAATTAAGCCTTTCGGACTTCGGTTGTAGCACAGTTCTCGCAAAAGTAAACTACAAAAACCAGCACTTAAAATTTGA
>CAJTPT010000008.1:95927-115615 GCA_910578545.1 uncultured Christensenella sp. | reverse complement strand
GTATATTCTATTTATGCGGGCGGCAAACTGTTAGAGCAAACCGCAGTCGAGTTTGAAACGGAAAACAAAGGCGATAAAGTCGAAACGGAATACGAACTTGAATTCAGAAAAGGCGCGTCGAAAGGCAAATATACCGTTGAACGCGAAGTCGTGGAAAACAAAACGGAAATCAAAGTTAAGTATGATATCGACGGAAAGAAGGGCAAATTCCGTATCCGCGAAATTACCGACGAAAACGCCGATAAAAAATATGAATACACTTTCAGCGACAACGAAAAAATAATATTTTAACAGAAAAGTCCAAGCGGCAGTGCTGGTCTTCAGTCTGAAACGACACGCAATATGCGTGTCGTTTGTCATTTATATATGCGTTGAGCAAGACGCGCGCGAAGATCGAGGCTTCCGTTTTAATTAAGTTTTTGGGTGATACATATACCAATCTCACGTTTTCTATTGACTGTGCTGGTTTTTTGATATATAATATAGGCGAAGAAATAATATTTTTATTGAGGAAAACACAAATGGATATCCGCGAAATTTTAGGCAAATGCGATCACACGCTGCTTTCGGTCACGGCAACGTGGGAAGAGATCAGGGCTCTCATCGACGACGGCATTAAGTATCACACCGCGTCGGTGTGTATTCCGCCGTGCTACGTGCGGCAGGCCAAGCAGTATGCGGGCGATCGGCTTGCTATCTGCACGGTAATCGGCTTTCCGAACGGCTACAACAGCACGGAAACCAAGGTGTTTGAAACAGCGGACGCCGTCAGTAACGGTGCGGACGAAATCGACATGGTTATCAATATCGGCGATTTAAAAGCGGGGCTTTATCAAAAAATCCAAGACGAAATCGTTGCAATCAAGGCGGCGTGCGACGGCAAGCTGTTAAAGGTCATTATAGAAACCTGCCTGTTGACGGAATCCGAAAAAATCAAGATGTGCGAAATCGTCACTGCAGCAAAGGCCGAGTATATCAAAACATCGACAGGCTTTTCCAAGGCGGGTGCGACGCGCGAGGACGTAATTATATTCGGCAAGCACGTAGGCAAGAACGTCAAAATCAAGGCGGCGGGCGGAATATCGTCCATTAAAGACGCCGAGGATTTTATCTCGCTCGGCGCGAGTCGGCTTGGCACGTCGCGAATTGTCAAAATCGTTAAAGAGGAAAATTTATTATGAGCAAAGAAACGAAGCATCCTAATGTTCCCACGCCGCATATTTCGGCGAAGTACGGCGATTTTGCCGAAACGGTATTAATGCCCGGCGACCCGCTTCGCGCAAAATTCATTGCAGAAACGTTTTTTGAAAACCCGGTGCTTGTTAACAACGTGCGCGGCGTAAACGGCTACACCGGCTACTATCACGGCAAGCGCGTGTCGGTCATGGCGTCGGGCATGGGTCAGCCCGCAATCGGCATATACTCGTATGAGCTGTATAACTACTACGGCGTCGAAAACATCATTCGCGTCGGCTCGTGCGGGTCGTTCGATAAGGACTTGCACGCCCGCGATATGATAATCGCGCTCGGCGCGTGCACTAACGGCAATTACGCCATGCAGTACGGATTACCCGGAACGTTTTGTCCTATAGCCGATTTCGGTCTTGTAAGCCGAGCGGCCGCCGCTTGCGAAAAGGCGGGTTTAAAATACAAGGTGGGCAATATCTTATCGTCGGATATGTTTTACGACGATATGAACAGCGGCATGCAGTGGGCCAAAATGGGCGTGCTCGGCGTGGAAATGGAAAGCGCGGCGCTATATTGCAATGCGGCGCGCGCGGGCAAAAAGGCTTTGTGCATTTGCACCGTAAGCGACAGCTTTATATATCCCGAGGAAAACACCACCGCCGAAGAGCGGCAGAATTCCTTTACGGACATGATGAAAATAGCATTGGAAATAGCGTAATATGGCAAAAAGATTCTTTTTAATTGTACTTGACAGCTTCGGTGTGGGCGAGCTTCCCGACGCCTATAAGTGGCATGACGAGGGTAGCAATACTTTGGGCGCAATCCGCAATCATCCCAACTTCGACTGTCCCAATCTCACGCAAATGGGGTTGTTTAACATCGACGGCGTGGGCGGCGGCGTGCCCAATCCTACGGCGTCGTACGCCAAAATGAGCGAGCTGTCGATGGGCAAGGACACCACTATCGGGCACTGGGAAATTGCGGGGTTGGTTTCGCCCGAGCCCCTGCCTACGTACCCCGAGGGCTTTCCCGACGAGATTATCCGCGAGTTTGAAAAGCGAACGGGAAGAAAGGTCGTATGTAACAAGCCGTACTCGGGCACCGAGGTAATAAAGGACTACGGGCGCGAGCACATGGAAACGGGCGCGCTTATATGCTACACATCGGCGGACAGCGTGTTTCAGATCGCCGCGCACGAGGACATAGTTCCCATAAAAACGCTTTACGAATACTGCGAAATCGCGCGCGAGCTTCTTGTCGGAAAACACGGCGTCGGTCGGGTC
Organism: uncultured Christensenella sp.; assembly: GCA_910578545.1. Classification (GTDB taxonomy): domain Bacteria; phylum Bacillota; class Clostridia; order Christensenellales; family Pumilibacteraceae; genus Anaerocaecibacter. Next base: position 113,144 of record CAJTPT010000008.1, on the reverse strand, counting down.
ATCGCACGTCCGTTTAACGGCGAATATCCTTTTACGCGCACGGCAAACCGACACGACTTTTCGCTTGCGCCTCCGGCCGATACAATACTTAATCTGTTACAGCGCGCGGGGTACGACACGATTTCGGTCGGCAAGATATATGATATCTTTGCGGGAAGCGGGGTGAGCGAGAGCAACCGCACTACCTCTAACGCGCACGGCATGCAGGTAACCAAGGAAATGCAGGGGCGCGACTTTAGCGGGCTGTGCTTTGTAAACCTCGTCGACTTCGACATGAAGTACGGACACCGCAACGACGTGCCGGGTTACGCCGCCGCGGCGACCGAGTTCGACAGGTTTTTGCCGTCGTTTATTAACGATATGCGCGATGACGACGTTTTGCTTATCACCGCCGATCACGGTTGCGATCCCGCTACGCCGTCCACCGATCACTCGCGCGAGTACACGCCCATGTTAATTTACGGAAAGCATATAAAGAGCGGCGTTAATTTGGGCGTTCGCAGGTGCTTTGCCGATATCGGCGCGACCGTTTTGGACTACTTCGGCGTCGACGGTGAAAACACGAGCGGACAGAGCTTTTTGGGATTGGTGAGAAAATAATGGATTACATATCGCTTATGGATAAGGCGCTCGAAGCGCGTAAAAAATCGTATTCGCCGTACTCGCATTTTTGTGTGGGTGCGGCGTTGCTGTGTAAAAACGGCAAGGTTTATACCGGTTGCAATATAGAAAACGCGGCGTATACTCCGACCAACTGCGCCGAGCGCACCGCCATATTCAAGGCGGTCAGCGAGGGTGAGCGCGAGTTTGAAGCAATCGCAATCGTCGGCGGCAAGGAGAACGAGCCGGGCGGATTTTGTGTGCCCTGCGGCGTTTGTCGGCAGGTGATTGCCGAGTTTTGCGACAAGGATTTTAAAATCGTGCTCGGTAGCGCAGACGGGATTACCGTTTACACGCTTGACGACCTGTTGCCGCATTCGTTCGATAAATCAAATTTATAGAAGCGAGATATTTATGAAAAAATTGTTTAAATCGATTTCGGCATGTCTTACGGCGGTGTTCCTGCTAAGCGCTGTCGGCTGTTCGTACTCGGCGCCGTCACAAACTTTGCCCAAGCTGGCTACGCCCGCGGTGGTTATTGACGACTATGGCGTGGCGTCGTGGGACAGCGTGGATTACGCGGGTTATTACGTATACGTTATCGACGAGGGCGAGGAACACGCCACCTTGGAACTTCACGCTCAGCTCGAATATAACGAGTCTATCAAGGTAAAAGCGGTAAGCGGAAATGCGGGTTATGCCGACAGCGAGTTTTCCAATTACAAGACTTACAAATATGAGGAAAAAGAAAAGCTATCTACGCCGCAAGTTTCGATAGACGGCGACGGCATCGCAACCTGGGGCAAGATAGACGGCGCCCAATCCTACATTTACGTCATAGACGACGGCGGTGAAAAGACGACTACGGTGCGTGGCGTTACGCTTGTCGATAAGCAGAGTATAAAGGTCAAAGCGGTAAGCGGCAACGATAATTACGGTGATAGCGATTTTTCGTTATCCGTGACTTACGTAAAGGGCTTGGCGCCGATAACGGCTTTGCCCGCGCCCCGAGTTACAATAGACGATGACGGCAACGCCGCTTGGGAAGCGGTAGCCAACGCGCAATCTTATGTATACGTAATCAACGGCGGCGCGGAAAAAACGACTACCGCGCGTACCGTAAAGCTCGAGGACAAAGACAATATAAAGGTCAAAGCGGTAAGCGGCAACGCTCTTTATAAGGATAGCGATTTTTCGGAATTGCAGACGTATACAAAAAAAGATCAGACGCATACCCACACGGACGCTAACTCGGATGGCGAGTGCGACGAATGCGGCAACAGCGTTAAGGCGGAATTGTCCTTCCTTGCAGTCAACGACCTGCACGGCAAGTTTATGGATACCGACAATCAGCCGGGCGTGGACGAGTTTACCGCGTACTTAAAAAATCTGTACGCCGACACCTCGCGCGAAGAGGTTTTAATCTCGTCGGGCGATATGTGGCAGGGCACGGTGGAATCGTCGTCCAACAAGGGTCGGCTTATGACCGAGTGGATGAACGAAGTCGGATTTTCGTCAATGACGCTAGGCAACCACGAGTATGACTGGGGTTCGGCGGCGCTCACGCCCAACAGCAAGCTTGCCGAGTTTCCCTTTCTTGCAATCAACATAACGCAAGACGGAAAGTCGGTCGATTACTGTCAGCCTTCGACAACCGTCGAAAAGGGCGGGGTAAAGATAGGCATTATCGGTGCGATAGGCGATTGCCTAAGCTCTATTTCGGGCGATTATCAGAACGGACTCAAGTTTGCAACGGGTTCCGAGCTTACCGCGCTTGTCAAGGCGGAAGCAAACCGACTCAGAAATACCGAGGGTTGTGATTTTATCGTGTACTCGATACACGACGGGTACAGCAACGATGACACGCACGATAAAGAATTAAGCGTTTCGAGCGTGACCAACGTTACAAACTCGGACATGGAATATTACGATACATCGCTTTCCGACGGCTATGTAGACCTCGTATTCGAGGCGCATACTCACCAGGGCTACATGTTTAAGGACGAGTACGGCGTTTACCACTTGCAGGGCGGCGGTGAAAATCGCTACGTAAGTTCGGCGGACGTTTCGTACAACACCGTTACGGGCGAGTATACGGTAACGCCGCGCATGCTCTCGCAGAGCGTGTATGCAAACAGCAGTCTTAAGGACGACCCGGTAGTAAATCAAATATTCAATAAATATTTCCCCGACAGCAATCCGTACACTACGGTTTTGGGATATAACGGCTCGCAAAAGAACGATACCGCTATATGCGATACGGTTGCTCGGCTGTATTACGAAACGGGCGTTGCGGAATGGGGCAGTCGGTACGACGTCGTGCTCGGCGGCGGTTATCTTAAAACGCGTTCGCCGTATAAGATAACGTCGGGCAACGTCACTTATGCCGATTTGTTTTCCGTTATGCCGTTTGACAACGAAATAGTTTTGGGTAAAATTCAAGGGCGGTATTTAAAATCCAAATTCCTACAAAATACTTTATCGACGTATCATACTTACGGCAAGATCGATGCGAGCGAGGTGTCGGATTACTCGTACTATTACATAATCGTGGACAGCTACTCGTCCACCTACAAAAGCAACAACATTACCGAGGTTGCGCGGCTCGGCAGCGGACGGTACGCGCGCGATTTACTTGCCGACTACGTGTCAAACGGCGGGTGGGCGTAAGCGATAATAAACGATTACAATCAAACGAGGTACACATTATGAGAATGTACGATATAATAAAGAAAAAGCGCGACGGCGGCGAATTGACTACCGACGAGATAAAGTTTTTTATAAACGGCGTGACCGACGGAAGCATTCCCGACTATCAAACGTCGGCGCTGTGCATGGCGATTTACTTTAAGGGCATGACGGTGCGCGAAACGTGCGACCTTACCTTTGCCGTGCGCGATTCGGGCGACCGCTTGGACTTTTCGGAAATCGACGGCATTCGCGTAGACAAACATTCCACCGGCGGCGTGGGCGACAAGACCAGCCTGGTCGTCGCGCCCGTCGTTGCGTCGTTCGGAGTCAAGGTCGCCAAAATGAGCGGCAGGGGGCTCGGGCATACCGGCGGTACTGTGGATAAGCTCGAGGCGATAACGGGATTTCGGACCACGCTTTCGGACGCGGACTTTATCAAACAGGTCAACGAAATCGGCTTTGCCATCGTCGGGCAGAGCAGGCAGTTCGCGCCCGCCGACAAAAAACTGTACGCGCTCCGCGACGTTACGGCGACGGTTGACAGCATGCCGCTTATTGCGGCGAGTATAATGGGCAAAAAACTTGCCGCCGACGACGACTGCATAGTGCTTGACGTCAAAACGGGTAGCGGTTCGTTTATGAAGAGCGTGGAAGACAGCAAGGCGCTCGCTCGGCTCATGGTCGATATAGGCAAGAACGCGGGCAAAAAGACGGTGGCGCTCATCACCAATATGGATAGGCCTTTGGGCTACGCAATAGGCAACGCGCTAGAGGTGATCGAAGCGGTGCAAACGTTAAACGGCAATGGCCCCGAGGACTTTACCGAGGTGTGCATGACGCTTGCCGGGTACATGCTTTCGCTCGCGGGCAAGGGAACGGTCAAGGAGTGCATTAAGCTTGCCGAGGGTGCGATCGCAGACGGTAGCGCGCTCGAAAAGTTCAAGCAAACGGTAAAAGCGCAGGGCGGCGACGTCAGGCTGATCGAGGACGTAAATAACTTTACCGAGCCCAAGTATTCGCACGCGGTCAAGAGCACGCAAAGCGGATATATTTGCGCGGTCGATACCGAGGCGTACGGGTTGGCAAGCTTGGCGCTCGGCGCGGGTCGCAACACCATAGAGGACAAGATCGATTACGGCGCGGGTATTATACTCAAGCGCAAGACGGGCGATTCCGTCAAAGCGGGCGAGGAAATCGCAACGCTGTACGCTAACGACAAGTCCAAGTTCGCCGCGGCGGAAAAGCTGTTGCTTTCGGCAACGCGCATCCAAAAAGACAAGCCGCAGGACGAGCCGCTCGTGTATTGCATTGTGCCCGATGACGACTCCGATATTGACACGGATCGGCATTCGGTATAGTAAAAAGTATTTGACTTTTTGTATCAAAGTGCTATAATGTAATCGGACTTGCTTGTAACGGTAAATCCGTTCTTTAAACTGACGAGGGTATCATGAAGAAGCTTTTTAGAATGATTTCGGTCTATCTTGCAGCGGCGCTTTTGATGTGTACGGCTGTCGGCTGTTCGTATTCGGCGCCGTCACAAACTTTGCCCAAGCTGGCTACGCCCGAGGTGGTTATTGACGACTATGGCGTGGCATCGTGGGACAGCGTGGATTACGCGGGTTATTACGTATACGTTATCGACGAGGGCGAGGAACACGCCACTTTGGAACTTCACGCTCAGCTCGAATATAACGAGTCTATCAAGGTAAAGGCGGTAAGCGTTAGCGAGCAGTTCGCCGACAGTGCGTTTTCGTCGTACAAGGCATGCACGGTGAAGCTTCCTGTCGAAGATAACCCGGGTGACGACGACAACAACGGCGACGGGGAAGACAATAAGGGCGATAACAACGGCGATAACGACGGCGACGGGGAAGACAATAAGGGCGATAACAACGGCGATAACAACGGCGAGGGCGAAGATAATAAGGGCGACAACGATCCCGTTGTAGGTCCGGAGCTGCCGGCCGAGGTAAAGGCGTATTATAGTAATATCACTGCAACTAAGGGCAATACGCTTTTGGGTCAAGTCCACGACCTTATAACCAAAACTCATACTTATTACACAACGTACGGTGAATGTAGCCAAAGCAAATACGTTGACGTGACCGATCCCGGTCCCAAAGGCGGCGCTCTCGAGTTTTACACGCAAAAAAGCATTATGTCGTTCAGCGGTAACATCGGCGATTGGAATCGCGAACACGTTTGGTGTAAGAGTCTTTCCAACGGAATGTGGAAGAGCGTTAGCAACAGCACGAGAAACGGCGGAAGCGATATGCACCATATTCGTCCGTCCGAGTGCGGACTAAACAGTACGCGCGGAAGCAAAAAATTCGGCGAAGTCAACGGCGGAACGGCGGCGTGGTCGAGAAACTCAAGCAAGAATAACGTGGCTATCGGCGGCTACTACTCCGGTAGCACCTTTGAGCCGCTCGACAATGTAAAAGGCGACGTGGCGCGTATAGTTTTGTACGTGTACACACACTACAATACCTATGCCAACGTATACGGCTCGACCAACGGCAATCAAAGCGGCGTATTCGGCACGCTTAACTTCACTAACATCATGGCGGCAAACAGCGAGAATTCGGCAATACAGATGTTGATAAAGTGGAGCGCGGACGATCCCGTTGACGAAATTGAGATTACGCGCAACAACGAAGTTTACAAAATACAAGGCAACAGAAATCCGTTTATAGATCATCCCGAATACGTCAATGCGATTTGGGGCTAAACATTTCGGACTTGGACATACGTGTTCAAGTCCTTTATATTTTAAAAACGGTTAGCAAAAAGCAACCCCTTTTGTCGGCAAAATCCACCCGAAATTAAGCAAAATAAATGTCAAATTGAGCCATAAACCCCTTGATTTATTGCGCGAAATGGTTTATAATATGAGTGCAAGTCGACGGTTCGTCGTTGCACTTAGGAGCGCAAGCTATGTTTGAACTTAAGAAGATCGGTATCGTAAAACGTGCGTCCGCACTGCTGCTCGATGTCATACTTCTTGCCGTTCTTACGACGGGGTTCATGTTTCTCATATCGCTCATGTGTAACTACAGCTACGAGGAAAAGCTTTCCACCAAATACTACACGCAATGGGAAGATTTCCGCAAAGACTACGTTGCCGACGTCGCTACCTATTACGGCTTCGATTACGAGGTTAATGGCGACGGCAGTTACGTAATCAGCAAGAACGGCGAGAAGTCGTCGCTCGACGAGCTCATGAAGTCGCTCGACGATTCCAAGGGCGAAGACGAGGGCACCAAGTCGGCGTACGACGCGTACAAAAAGCTTCCGCCTGTTAAAACCGTCAACTTTCAGTATAAGTACGTTTACAACCTGCTTTTCATGATGACCTCGGTCGGTACATTGCTCGCTTATCTCGTGCTCGAATTTATCTTGCCGATCATATTCAAAAACGGTCAGACCATAGGTAAAAAGGTTTTCGGAATTTGCCTTGTTCGACCCAACTGCGTAAAGATTACCGCGTTATCCTTGTTTGCAAGAGCGATTCTCGGTAAGTACGCAATCGAAACTATGTTCCCCATATTGCTTGTGTTCCTGTTCCTGTTCGGAGGGATAGGGGTGCTCGCAATCATCTTACTCGCCGCGCTTGTTCTTCTGAATATCATTCTGTTTTTTGCCTTAAAGAATAGAACGCCCATTCACGATTTGCTTGCGGGTACGGTAGCGGTAGATATGAAACTGCAAATGATTTTCCAATCGGAAGCGGAGCTTGTCGAAAAGAAGGCTCTCGCCCAAAGGGAAGTCGTCGAGCAGGCAAAGGGCTGATAGGTCCGAACAAATAAACCACCGAGAGCGGAAGATAATATGAAAGTCGTTTTACAAAACATCACAAAAATCTTTGCAAGCCGAAACAAAAAGGTTAAGGACGAGGTCGTAGCCGTAAATGATTTCAATCTCGAAATCCCCGACGGCAAGCTCGTCTGTCTTTTGGGACCTTCGGGTTGCGGTAAGAGCACGACGCTTTATATGATCAGCGGCTTGCAGGAACCGTCGAGTGGTAAAATCTTTTTCGGAGACGACGACGTTACCAGACTGTCGCCGGAAAACCGAGGAATCGGTCTTGTGTTCCAGAACTACGCGCTCTATCCGCACATGACCGTACAACAGAATATTCTATTCCCTTTACAGAATTTAAAAGGTGATAACAGGCTCTCCAAAGAGGAAATGTTAAGCCGCGCTACCGAGGTCGCAAAGCTCGTTCAGATTGACGAGTATATGGACCGCAAACCGTCCGAGCTTTCGGGCGGACAGCAACAACGCGTGGCAATCGCTCGGGCTCTTGTCAAAATGCCCCGCGTGCTTCTCTTGGACGAGCCTCTTTCTAATCTTGACGCCCGTTTGCGTTTGCAGACCCGCGAAGAGATACGCAGAATCCAACGCCGCACGCAAATAACCACCATATTCGTTACGCACGACCAGGAAGAGGCGATGTCCATTTCCGACTATATCGTCATAATGAAGCTGGGCGTTATCATGCAAACGGGTAAGCCGCAGTGGGTGTACGACGACCCCGCCAACCTGTTTGTCGCAAAATTCCTCGGCGCGCCGCCCATCAACCTGTTTTCGGGCAAAGTGCGGGACGGCAAGCTTTACATAGGCGAGGAATGCGTGCTCGACGTTAGCGGCGTCGAGGATCAAGAGGTGCACGTCGGCGTTCGTCCCGAGGGCTTTATACTCGACAAAAACGGCAGTCTTACGTGTTCATTGTCGGGCATCGACGTTATGGGCAGAGATATTTCCGTTGTGTCCACCTGCGAAAGCTCGCTCAACCCCGTCGTCCGTTCTATCATCTCATCCGACGAAATGGGCGGCATTACCGGCGAAACAGTCAAATTCCAATTAAAACCCCACAAAGTATACATATTCAATAAGGAAACCGAAAAGCGCGTCTACTTCGGCGATCAGCTTGCGCAACATGAGCAAATGGTCGCTCAAATGGAAGCGGAAGGTCAGGTTTACGTTACGCACAACGGACCTCTTCCCAGAGAGGCGGACGACGTCACCAAATCGGCGGACAAGCCCGAACAGAAAAAAAGCGTATTCGGCAAGATAAAAGCGCTTTTCTCTAAAAAGAAACAGCTCGACGAGGTTACCGCAACTCAAGACTCGACGACGCCCGTAGCGGAAACGCCCGTCGCTACCGAGAACATAGCGGAAGAACCTGCCGTAGCGGCCGATACTGCGGCCGAAGAAATCAAAGAGCCTGCGGCGGAAACGGAACAGCCTACAACCGCAGTCGAAGCGCCTGTCGAAGCTGTTGCTATCGAAGAACAGACGGGATCTACCGCAACTACGGAAGAAACAACTGCCGTAACCGAAGAGGTTGCCGCAACGGCGGCAACGGAAGAAGCCCCTGTAACTACGGAAGAAGCGCCTGCGGCGCCCGCTAAAAAAACCGCAACTGCCAAGAAGTCCGCGACTACTGCAAAAAAGACTACCGGTACTACGGCTAAGTCGACTTCGACAACCAAAAAGTCTACTTCGAGTACCGCTAAAAAGTCAACCTCGTCGACTGCAAAAAAGCCTGCGACTACCGCAAAGAAAACTACTGCGAGCAAGTCATCGACTACTAAAAAGACCACCGGTACGGCAACCAAGTCGACTGCGGCTAAAAAGTCGACGTCGACGGCAGGCAAGCCCGCTACCGCAGCAAAAAAGTCTACGGCTACCAAAAAGCCCGCGGAAACTACGGACAGGACTAACGAGGATTAACGTATGGGAATGAGCAAGAGTAAGTGGAGTCAGTTAAAGGCTTGGATATATCTGTTGCCCGCATTGGTTATCCTTGCCGTCTTCACGGTATGGCCTATAATCAACACCGTACGCATGTCGCTGCTTAAGGACTACGACGGACTTGCATTGATAGGCGGCGAAAGCTTCGAGTTCGGCTTTGCTAATTTTGTAACGGTTGTGAATTATGAAAATTTCACAAACTGTTTGGGCAATACGCTTCTTTTATGCGTACTTACCGTGCCTATTTCCACAATGCTGGCATTGCTTATTGCCGTTGCGCTTAATTCGATTAAGTTCGTCAAAAAGGCGATGCAAACCATATTCTTCTTGCCCTACGTAACCAATTCTATCGCTATCGGCATGGTCTTTATGGCGATGTTTACCATAATCGGACCTGTTAAAAACCCCGAATCCGTCGGTATAATAAATAATATTATACAACTATTCGGCGGCGAGCCCATCAACTGGGTCAACATGGGATCGTCCAAGGTTGCCAATATGGCGGTGCTCGTTATCTATATAGTATGGAACGCTTTGCCCTTTAAAATCCTCGTTCTTTTGGGCGGACTGCAAAGCGTAAACAAGCAATATTACGACGCGGCCAAGGTGGACGGCACGTCGCGTTTTCGCACGTTCTGGCGCATAACGGTTCCGCTGTTGTCGCCCATGATCGCGTACGTCGTAATCACAGGCTTTATCGGCGGCTTCAAGGAATATTCGAGCGTCGTTGGTATTTTCGGCGCGACTAACATGGGTCCCGTAGGCTCAACGGGCGCAACCAACATGAACACAATGGTCGGCTTCATTTACCAAAACCTGGGAACAAACCAAGGCACGGCAAGTGCGGCGGCGCTTATTCTGTTTGCGATCATATTTGCCGTTACCATGGTGAATATGTACGTCAGCAAGAAAAAGGTACATTATTAGGAGGTGGGTTATGACGGATATGATGGATAAACAAGAAACTGCGGCCGTCGATACCGCCGCGTTGCAGACGGAGGGCGGCGCGCCTAAGGTAATGAGCAAAAATGACGTCGACTCAGTTGCCAAAAGGCAGCGTGTTGTAAAGATTTTCGTACAAATCGGACTTTACGCCTTTCTTATAATAATGGCGATTGCGGTACTGTTCCCGTTTTACTGGATGCTTATTTCCTCGGTCAAAACGGTTGATGAGTACAATGCTACCGTGCCTACGCTGTGGCCTCAGCAGTTCAAGTGGTCCAACTACGGTGCGGCGTTCGCCGCCGACGGGCTCAACCTCGGCAGACTGTTTTTAAATACATGTATCGTCGGAATAGTGTCCACCATACTCTCGCTTATAATCACGGTTCTTTCGGCTTACGCATTTGCTCGGCTCGAGTTTAAGGGCAAAAACGTGCTGTTTGCGGCGCTTCTCGCAACCATGATGATACCCGGCGAGCTGTTTACAATAACCAACTATATAACAATCAGCGACTTCGGTTGGAACAACACGTTTACCGTACTTATCGTACCATTCCTTGTCAGCGTGTTTTATATATACCTACTCAGACAGAACTTCTTGCAGATACCAAACGAGCTTTACCTTGCCGCCAAGGTGGACGGGTCGAGCGACATAAAGTATCTGTGGCGAGTCATGATACCTATGTCGGCGCCTACGCTTATATCTATTACGATTCTTAAGATGATGGGCGCTTGGAACTCGTACGTCTGGCCGAATTTGGTTGCCAACGACGAGCTGCACAGGCTTATCACCGTCGGACTCCGCGGCTTCTTCACAACGGAAACCGGAATGCCCGACTATCCCGCGCAGATGGCGGCTGTCGTGTTGGTAACGTTACCGCTACTTCTCGTGTTCCTGTTCTTCCGCAAGTACATCATGCGCGGCGTATCGCGTAGCGGACTCAAAGGTTAAACTCGATTACCCGAAAGAAAATCGGCAACAGACAAAACAAACCAAAAAGGAGAGTTTGATATGAAAAAGAAGGTGTTAGCAATCACAGCGGCATGCGCAATGGCAAGCCTGTCGTTACTCACTGCGTGCGGCGGTAATTCCAAGGCAAAGCCGGACTTTGTCATGCCCGAGGGCGGCTTTAACATAGATAATCCGGTAGAGATCACGTTCTATCACACGATGGGGCAAAGCAAGCAAAAGGTTTTGGATCGCTACATTGCACAGTTCAACGAGAGCTATCCCAACATCAAGATTGACTATACGGTGCTCGGCAAGTACGAGGATATTCGCGACCAGGTCGTTACCGAGATCAACGCCGGCAATCAGCCCAATATATCCTATTGCTATCCCGACCACGTAGCATTATACAACCGCGCCAACGCCGTGCTTCCGCTTAACGACTTCTTGCTCGACGGCGAGTACAAGGATATGAAGATAACCGACGCCAAGGGCAAGACTACGTCGCTCGGCTTTGACAAAGACGACACGGACGCCTTCTTTAAAAACTACTATGAAGAGGGCTATAAGTTTGGCGACGGAAGCAAAATGTACACTCTTCCTTTTGCAAAATCGACCGAGCTTTTGTACTACAACAAGACCTTCTTTGACGCAAACGGGCTCGAAGTCCCCAAGACATGGAATGAGATGGAAGATATCTGCAAAAAGATAAAAGAGATTTCGCCCGACTCAACTCCGCTCGGTTACGATTCCGAGGCGAACTGGTTCATTACCATGTGCGCACAGTACGGATCGGACTACACCTCGTCGACGGGTAAAAAATATCTGTTCGACAATCAGACAAACCGTGATTTCGTAACCATGTTTAAGGGTTGGTACGACAAAGACTACTTCACCACGCAGGCTATCAACCAGACGTATACTTCAAACCTGTTTAAAGAACAAAAGATTTATATGTGTATCGGCTCGTCGGCGGGCGCGTCCTATCAGATACCCGGCAAGGACAACTACGGCAACTACACATTCGAGGCGGGTATCGCGTCCATTCCGCAGATCAATCCCGAAACGCCTCAGTCAATTTCGCAGGGTCCCTCGGTATGTATCTTCAAGAACGAAGACCCGCAAAAGGTTCTTGCAAGCTGGCTGTTTGCTAAGTACCTTACCACCAACCTCGACTTCCAGGCCGAATTCTCTTTTGACTCGGGCTACGCCCCTGTAATCAGAACGGTCACGGAAAACAAAATTTACCAGGAAGGTATTGCCGAGGCCGACGGACAGGGCAATTTGGTACAGCTCGCCGTTAAGACTTGCTTGGATCAGCCGGAGTCGGCGTACTTTGTTTCGCCCGCGTTTATCGGATCGTCCAAGGCGCGTGACGAGGTAGGCAAGCTGATGCAGACCGTTTTTGCGGGAACGAGCATAGACGCCGCGTTTAAAAACGCAGTATCCGAATGCGAATACTTCGCTAAATCCGAATAATAGACTTTTACAACTTAAAATTTAAAGGTTGATTTATGAAAAGACTTTCAAAATTATTTATAATAGCACTCGCGGTTATCGCGGCAATGGTTGCACTTTTGTGTGTCGCCTGTGACAGTGCAACATCCGACCCGAACAAAAAACCGTCCAATTCGACTGATAAGGAATTTATCGACTACGTGGGGCAGGTCAAGCTTGATTTTGACAGCGAGACCAAAAAGCAAGAGGTCACCATGAGATTGCACGTCGACGGCGACACCACTCACTTCGATCCCGTGCTTGGATCTAAGGTGGCGGCATGTCCTGCGTCCGACTTCGAGAGCACGGACGGATACATCAAGGCGCGCTACATTGCAATCAACACCCCCGAATCCACGGGCAAGATTGAAGAGTGGGGCGACGCGGCGTCCAAGTTCACGCGTAGCAAGGTCGACGGCGCGGAATCGATTATAGTCGAGTCCGATGACAAAAACTGGAACATCGACTCGTCAGGCAGCCGAAGATACGTCGTTTGGGTTTGGTACAAGGCGAAAGGCGCAACCGATTACCGCAATCTCAACCTCGAGATTTTACAGGAAGGTCTCGCGTTCGGCTCGTCTGTATCGAGCAACCGCTACGGCGAAACTGCGCTTAAGGCGTTAATGCAAGCGCAAGAGTTCAAAAAGTACATCTTCTCCGGCGAAAAAGACCCCGATTATCCGTACGGCGAAGCGACCAAGATTTCGCTCAAAGAGTTGCGCACCAATATCGCGGACTACAACGGCAAGAAGGTCAAGGTCGAAGGCGTGGTAACAACCGATATCAGCAACTGCGTGTATATCGAGGACGTCGACGCCGAGTCCGGTCAGCGTTTTGCGATACAGGTGTTCTACGCATATGAAACGGGCAAACTTTTGGATATCCTCAGTATAGGCAACCGCGTAAGCGTTGTAGGTATCGTCAAATACTATGAAGCGGGCGATACGTACCAAATTTCGGACGTTACTTACAACAGATTCCATCCCGACGACCCTGCCAATACCCGGTGGCTAACCGATGACGAAGGCGTGCAGATTACCGAAGAGGTGCCGTTCACCGAGGTAGACCCGAGAGCGCTCACCGAAGGTAAGGTTACAGTGTCGTGGGAAGTGGAAACAGAGGACGAAGACGGCAACGTGACCACCGAAACGAAAGAAAAAGAACTTAATTTCGGCGAAGCCATTATGAACACTTCGGTCACCGTCAAAAACTTGACGATAACGGAAGTTTACACAACCAAAAAGGGCCCCAGCGCCGGCGCAATGTCGCTGACTTGCAGAACAGATGACGGTACTACGATAGTAGTCCGCACCGAGGTCTTAAAGGACAAGGACGGCAATTTGATTACCGAGGACGCGTTCCCCGTCGGATCCAAGATTAACGTAAAAGGCTTAGTCGATAAGTACGACGGTCAGTACCAGGTAAGGGTCTACCGCGACGACTATATCACATTTGTCGAGTAAGAATAGCGGCGCGATAAACCCGAGCGTTTTTACCCGCCGAAGTAACTCACCGACACGAAGCTCGGCAATCACGTTGTCCCCTTGTGGGAAACGTCGGTGAAGCCGACAAAGGGATTGTGTAGCGGCTCAATCGACTAGTAATATCGAACATTGCAGTACCGCATATCCCCACCATAATTCCGAATTCATAAGTCCGAATTCCGAATTACCTAAACCACGGTTTTATTCAAACTAATAAAACATAAAAAATCAAAAAGGAGAACCCAATGAAAAAAATCCTCACCTCAACCGCTGTTGTAGCGGCGGTTGCAGCACTCTCCGGCGCGTTAGTTGCTTGCGGCGATAAAGGCGGCAACAACAACGGCAAAACCGACGCGCAAATCGCCGAGGAAGCAATCTCGGTCATCCGCACACTGTACGCCGACAAGGCGGAATCAACGCCTGCCAATTACACCGTAAACGGCACTCAAATGGTCGACGGCAAATCGTACAACATCAAGTGGACGGTAAACAGTGAATTTGCCAACTTTGCCGAATACGTCAAGGTCGGCGAGATGAACGACAAAAAACAGGTTCCCATCACTATCAAAAAAGCCACGGAAGAAATCGAATACACGCTTAAGGCTACCGTAAACGTAGGCAAGGCGAGCGCTTCCGAAGAATTCAAAAGAAAGATTCCCGCAGGTTTGGAACAGGGCGACGATCAGATTGCCAAAACGCTTGACTTTACCAAACTCGAAAACCGCACGGTATATACCGCCGCGCAACAGGTTTGGGTGCAGGACGGCGTAACGGTTACCAACGACAAGGGCGCTTCCCCTACCGACATAACCAACGCCGGTGATGCAACAAAAAATAACGGTCACGTTCGTTTTTATAAGGGCTCGACGGTAACGATCGCGTACCCCGGCATGACCTCGCTTCTTTTTTACAGCACTGCAGCATTTAAAAACGGCGACAACGTAACCGATTATCCCGGCTACCTCAAGACAAGTCTTGAAGCGACCGGCCTTGGCACCGTTACGTATGACGAGGCAAACAACAAGGTAACTCTCGTGCTTGCGAGCCCCATGGACTCGATCACATTCACTTCGGGCGCGGGGCAAATCAGATTGACTACTCTCGACGTTGTTGCTAACAAAAACGGCACGACCGACGAAGACAAAGTCAACGGCGCACTGCTTCAGCTCGACCTTGCAAAGACGAGCTACACGCTGGCAGGCACGTACGATCTTCCCGCCAAACATGGCGACGTCAACGTAACCTGGGCGGTCAAGAGCGGTTCCGAATACGCCGAGATTAAAGACGGCAAGCTTAATATCAAGAGCCTGCCCGCAACCGAAGCCGATGTAACGCTTACCGCTACGCTTTCGCTCAACGACGCATCCAAAACCAAGGATATCACCGTCAAACTCGTAAATGTCGGAATTGAAAACGACGGCACCGAGGAGCATCCGTACACGGCGGAGGAAGCTTGGAAGGTTGCCGGCTTGCTTGCCGACGGTTCTACGTCTACGGAAGAAATATACGTTACCGGCTACGTCGCTCTTCCCGGTACCTACGCCGCGTCGTTCAACAACTTCGACAACATGTACATCACCGATAACTACGACGCCGGTACCGAATATTCCTATGCCGATTATACCAAGGGTGAATATTACGGATTGTTCTACATCTACAGACCGAAGGCAGAGGGCGAGTTTTTGACCGCCGATGGTCTCAACCCCGGCGACAAAGTTACGTTCAAGGGCACGTTTGCTAACTATAAGGGAACTTCGCCTCAGCTTTCCAACGGAACTTGCGTAGCAAGAATAGAGCCCGAAAGAACGGACGTCGAAGATGCGCTTTTGGAAGTTGAATCTACGCTTACCGTTACCGCGACGGGCGAAACAGCGCTTCCCGCTTCGACCGTATCCGGCGTCACCTTTACTTGGTCGACGGAAGACACAACCTACACCGTTACCGACAACAAGCTTAACGTTGCCGCGCTTCCCGCAACGCCTGCCACCGTTACGCTTACCGTATCGGCGACCGACGGCAAGGAAACCAAGACCAAAACCGTTACGGTAACTATAAAGATGCCCACCAACTACGGCACCGTAGCCGCGCCTATTTCCGTAACCGACGCTCTCGGTATTGCCGCCGATGAGTGCAAGAATAACAATGACATTACTGCGCAAGTCGTTTACATGACGGGCAAGGTTACTACCGTTACAGATAAAGGCACCTACTATCAAAATATTTATCTTGCAGACCTTACTGATTCGACCAAGACAATTCTTGTTTATTCGGCCAATCTGCGTACAGATGTTGCGGCTATTGCTGTGAACGACGTTCTTGTGATTTGCGGTTACATTACAAACTATAACAAAACTATCGAATTTGCTACCAAGAACGGCACGAACGTTTACGTTGAAAGCAATGTACGCGGCGTGTCCGCTATAACGCTTGGCGACCATGAGGGCGCTACGGTAACAGGTCTTCCCGAAACCGCAACCAACGGCACTGAAGCAACGTTTACCGTTGAAGTTGCTTCCGGCAAAACAATTACCGCTGTTAAAGTTAATGGAACGGCCATTACAGGTACTGACGGTACCTACAAGTTTACAGTCGCCGGCAACGCAACGGTAACAGTTGAAACCAAAAATGATGGCGATGCTGATCCCACACCCATCTACACGCTGACGACAAGTAAGAGCGGTAGTAATAATTCGTATGCGGGTAACTGTGACGTAGAGGTTGATGGTATTACTTGGAATATCGAAGGAAATTCTACGCAAAATCCTTGGCGGTTTGGTGGCAAAAACCTTACCAATCAAGATCGTAAACTTACTTCCAAAACGGTTATGACCGGGAAAGTCGCACAGGTCGTTATTAATTTCGGTAACGCAACTGCTAAAGTCAACAGCGTGACACTTAATGTTTATAAAACCGATCCCAAGGCTGAAGGCGCAGTGGCTGCCTATACCAAGAGTGTAACGTATGCGCAAAATGGTTCGTACACCATAAATGTTCCCGAGTCCGAGGATTGGACTGATTGTTACTATCAAGTAGTTTTCAATGTTACTTGCGGTTCAAGCAATCAATATGCTACCATAACCACCATTGTTTTCAGCGCAATTCCCGCTACCGAGAGCGACACCCCCTCGACTGTTGATCTTCCCGAAGCTATCGTCGACGAGCAATAATCTAAACCAAACAATACAACAAAACAAAAAAACAGCTTTCCACACGGAAGGCTGTTTTTTGTGCCGCAACCGTATTAACGTTGTCCCCCCGTGGGGGAAAGTGGCGGCGAGGAACGAGCCGACG
>CAJTPT010000008.1:0-95907 GCA_910578545.1 uncultured Christensenella sp. | reverse complement strand
CAATTACATTGATGTTGGTTAAGAACCGAAATTACCGCAACCCCTTTGTCACTCGCAAGCTCGTGACGTTTCCCCCGAGGGGGGAAAACAAAGCGGACTGCACAATAGAACGCGCCGCGCACTGCTCGAGTTCCCACTTGGCGGACAACAAAGCGGATTACGCAACCGTATTAACGTTGTCCCCCGTGGGGGAAAGTGGCGGCGAGGAACGAGCCGACGAAAGGGGTTATGTAGCGGCGTAATTACATTGATATATGGTTAAGAACCGAAATACAGCAACCCCTTTGTCACTCGCAGGCTCGTGACGTTTCCCCCGAGGGGGGAAAACAAAAAGGATTGCGCAATCAAACGCGCCGCGCAGTATTCGAGTTCCCACTTGGCGGACAACAAAGAGGATTGCATAATAAATTCCGAATTAGAAAAGGGCTGTTATTCAGCACTTGTTTTTTAATATGGCGTCGCGTGCCGAAAAGTCGGTTGTGTCCACGCGAATGGGTGTGATGGTTATATGCCCGGTCATGGTAGCGTCGGTGTCAAACTCGAGGTTAGTCCTGCCGTTGTACAGGCATATCAGTTTGGGCTTTATCGTGCCGTCGGGCAAAAACTCGAAGTCGTCGCTGTATATCGCTTCGCCCAAGCGCGTGATAAGAATTTCGTCGCCATCTAACGGGATATTGACGTTGAGTATTTGCGCTACATCGAGCATTTTGCGTCGTTGTATCTCGTCGAAAATGCGGTCGAGGTTTTTGACTGCGTTGTCAAACGAGCGGTAATCGGCGGAAATGGCGATTGCGCGCGTGCCGGCCTTGGCCGCTTCCAAGCACGCGCCGACAGTGCCCGAATAGTGAGTGTCTTCGCCGAGGTTGTGCCCGCAGTTTATTCCCGAAAGCACGAGGTCGAACTGTTTTTTCATGCCGAGCATAGCGACCCTCACGCAGTCGGCGGGGGTAGAGTCCACGCTGTATGCTTCGATACCGCCAAACGGGTCGACCTTTTTCATCTCGAAAGCGCCGTGTATCTCTATGGAATGGCTCTTGCCGCTCTGCTGAAACTTTGGCGCGAATACGCTGACTTTACCCTTAGTCCGTGCCCAGTTGACTAAGTGCTTTATTCCGTCTGCGTCAATGCCGTCGTCGTTGACTATAAGTATTCTCATAATTTTCCTTTGTGCTCCGCCTTGTACTCGCCGAGCAGCTTGTCGGCGTCATTTATGAGCGCAATCATTTCCTGTTCGGAATATACCGTTGCGCCAGCAGACATATCGTGCCCGCCGCCGTGGTATTTTTTTCCGAGCTCGTTTATGCTTAAAAAGCGCGAACGCAGGCGCACGCGAATGTTATTCTTTTGGATATTGTCGATAAACGCTATCCAAATAAGACTGCCGCGAATGTTTTTCAGGTCGCTCACCGCGTCGCTTGCCGCTTCCATAGTGAGGTTAAGAGCTTTTTGTTCCGCCGCGCTTATGTATATGTAAGCGACGCCGTTTTTGGTGATTCGGATATGATCGTACACGTAGGACTTAAGCTTGAGCGTTTCAAACTCGTCGGTATACAGGTGGGAATACAGTGTTTGCGCGTCGATATCGCAGTCTAGCAACGCCGCCGCAAGCCGCAACGTGTCGCCTGTTACGCCTTCGTAGCGGAAGCGCCCGCTATCCGTCACCATGCCGCAGTAAATATAGGTTGCCGCTTCCTTGGTAATTTTGAGTTTGTCCTTAAACGTGACGTAAAAGTCGGCTATCATCTCGCACGCGGAAGAGCGGAAGTCTTCCACCCAGCTGATATCGCCGTACGGCTTGTCGTCGATGTGGTGGTCGATTTTGATTATCTCTTTTGCCTTTTGATAGTTGCTGTTGGATATTCGGTCAGCCGTGCCAGTGTCGATTACTATAAGCAGTGCGCCGTCGTAAACCTCGTCTATTTGGTCGTCGGGTATCCTGTCCTCGTCGCCGAGAAAAGCGAGGAAGTCGGAGTAATCGTCGTTCAACAGGTAAACTTTTTTTTGGGGATAGGTGGCGCGAATGAGCTCAGTTAGCCCTTTGGTCGAGCCTATCGCGTCGCCGTCGGGGCGAATGTGCCGCGACACGATTATCTTTTGGTAGCTTTCGATCTTGTTAAGAATTTGTTTTTTGATTTGTTCGTTCATGGTTTTATCTCATGTTTAGTCTGATATTGTCGACGCAATGGCGTCGAGGTCGGAAAGAAGCTGCATTGCGGTCGCCTTGTCGGGCACTACGCAACCGCTTGCTTTTTTGTGTCCGCCGCCGCCGTATTTGACGGCAACGGGGTTGATGTTGGGGTTGTTGGAACGAAGCTCGCAGTGCACGCCGTCGTCGGCCTCGGTAAAGTTGACCCATACATGCACGCCCTTGATGTTGCGCATAAGGCTCACGTACCCGGTGGACACTACGGGGGCTTCGGCTCCGTTCGGCAATTCCTCACGCGAAGTGTATATGTATGCGACGTTATGCTCGGTAAACTTGATTTTGTGCATACTGTCGGCTTGCGACAATATCTCGGAAAAGTCCTCGGCGTTAAGATTGTAGTTGAGCACGTTCAAATCGATGGGCTGTGACATTAGAAACGCCGCAAGCTCAAACGTGCGCGCCGATACCGAATCGAACGCAAACCTGCCGCTGTCCGTCACCATGCCGGTGTACAGCGCCGTTGCCGATTCGAGCGACAGCTTAAATTTGCATTCCTTAGCTAACAGTGCGACCATGCCGCACGTGCTCTCAAACGAGCTGTCCGATATGTCAAGGTCGGCAACCTTTCCGCAGAACAGGTGGTGGTCTATGCGCATCGTCGCCGCGGCGGTCTTGTACCGCTCGTCGCAAATCATATGCGCCGCGCCGCAGTCGAGTATAACCGCAAGCGCGGTGGTATAGTAATCGTCGGGAATCTCGTCCATGACGGCGTTCATAAACGGCAGACGAGTCGCCTCGTCACCCACAACGTAAACTTCTTTAGCGGGAAAGTTGTCTTTTAAAAGCGTAGCAAGCCCCATTTGGCTGCCTATCGCGTCGCCGTCGGGGTAGGCGTGACGGTGAATGATTATCTTCGGGTATTTCTTGATAAGCTTTAATGCCTGTTCAAACATGATAACTCCTTTAGTATAGATTATAACAGTATATCATGACGGCACGGTTTTGTCAATAACGAAAACGGCAATAGCCTAAAGCCAAAGGCTTGCTTTCGGCATTCGTTCATGGTATAATAAATTTAAGGAAAGGTTAACCTATGAAGAAATACAGAATAAGAGTCGGGTTGGACGTAGACGATACGCTTTACGATTGCAATCCGTATGCAGTTTCGATAATCAACAGCCGTCACCCCGACGATGAGCCTATCACCGTCGAGGAAATCAAGCATTGGGGCGCGCACGGCAGGCGGTACGAGGAACGTATTCAGCTGTATAACGACCCCGAGTTTGTACGCACTCAGCCGATAACCGAGGGCGCGCAGGAATTTGTAAAAAAGCTTTCCGAGATCGCCGACGTCTTTTTTGTCACCGCCGTGCCCGCTAACTGTATGAGCGCAAGGGCGGAGCGGCTTATCAAGGACTTTCCCGAAATCCCCGCCGAAAACATTATTATGGGTACGCGCAAGGATATTATTTCGCTCGACATCATGCTCGACGACGGTGCGCATAATATTTCCAGCTCGCGCGCGGCATACCCCGTGCTGTTCCGCAAGCCGTGGAATACCGACCTTTCGGGTTTGCTATCGGTAAACAGCTACGACGACTTTATGCACTTTTGCGAAATGGTGCGCAACTCGTTTTCGGAAAAATTCCCCGTGCTCGGTAACGGCGGCGTGCTCTGCCTTGTCGGTCCGTCGGGCTCGTCCAAAACGGAAATCGCAACCGAGCTCACCAAACGGAAGGGGTTTGTAAAACCGCTCGTATCAACTACGCGTCCGCGCCGCAGGGGCGAGAGCGAAAACGCGTTCCGCTTTATAGGCGAGGATCGGTTTGTTGCCGAAATGAAAGCGGGCAGGTTTTTGGAAACTACCGTTTACAGCGGCTATCACTTCGGCACGAGCGAAAGCGCCATCAAGCCTATCGTAGAACGCGGCGATATCGCCGTTATCCCCATTGATATCTGCGGCGCGATTACTCTCAAAAATTTGTACCGCCAGCGCGCCATGCTCGTGTTTACGCGTCGGGAACGCTCTGCGGCTATCAAGAGCATAATAAGCCGCGACATCGACCTCGACGATAAAACACGGCGTATCATGTCGCTCGACTTTGAATATCGCAACAGCGAGGTCTGTGACGTGGAAGTCCTCGTCGGCGACGACGTTTCGGCAGTGGTCGATAAATTAATAGACATGGTTAACCAAAAGAAAGAATAAAGCTTTTACGGGCGTTCAATCCTATCGCGTTGAACGCCCGTACATATTTTTTGGAGTATTACAGATAATGATAGAAGTTTGGATTTAGCCATGATGGGTCGAAACACCGCATGGCTAAACAGGTTGGCGGTATGTATCGAACTCCTTCGCACATAGGAATAATCCCCGACGGAAACAGGCGTTGGGCGAAAAATAACGGACTGGGTAAAGAGCAGGGCTATGCGCACGGGCTTGTTCCCGGGCTCGAGCTGTTGCGCGCGGCACGAGATCGCGGCATAAAAGAGCTGACATATTACGGCTTTACCGTGGATAACTGCAAGCGACCCAAGGCGCAGGTGGTCGCTTTTTCGGACGCGTGTTGTAAGGCGGTCGAGCTTATAGAAAAAGAGGGCGCGGCGGTTTTTGTGGTGGGCAATACCGAGTCGCCGTGTTTCCCGCGCGAGCTTGTTCCGTATACCGATCACAAGCCGATATGCGACGGTCAGACGCGCGTCAATCTTTTGGTCAACTACGGCTGGGAATGGGATATAAAAAACGACTGGGCATCTCGCGCCGTGCCGCGTATCGACATGGTTGTGCGTTGGGGCGGAATGTGTAGGCTGTCCGGTTTTTTGCCGTTACAGACCGTGTATTCCGATTTTTATATCGTTAAGGATTTGTGGCCGGATTTCAAGCCGAAACACTTGGACGAGGCGCTCGACTGGTATTCAAAGCAGGATATAACTTTAGGCGGGTAGAATTATCCGTCGTTATTATCAGCAAAACAAAACCCTTGTAGGCTTGATACCGTGCAAGGGTTTTTTGTATGCGTTTCGGATATTTCGATTTTTCGGCGGGAGCGGGTTACTCCTCGTCCTCTTCCTCGTCTTCCTCGAAGTCGTTGGGGTCGACGTCGAAGTCGAAGTCGTCGGGCTCGTCGGAGACCGACTCAACCTCTTCCTCTTCTTCGTCGAGATCGTCCTCTTCCTCGTCGTCTATAAGGATTTCCTGCATGCCGTCGGGGATTTCCTCTTCCTCGTCGTCGGCGTACGGATCCCAGCTGTTGTTTTCGTCCTCGTCGTCGGTGATTTCCTTAGCCTCTTTTTCCTTTTCCTCGCGTTCCTTGCGACACTCGAAGCAAACGTCCTCGTCCTCGCCCAAAAGATTGACGTGGCAGACGGGGCAAATGCGGTTGCCCGATTCCTCGTCCTCGTCGGGAAGAAGAATGGACGGGTCGCCTATACCCATTTCGGCTTTACAGACAGCGCAAAGCTTGTCGCGTTTGTCTATATAGTTGATTTCGCAACGAGGGCAAAGGATGTATACGGGGCGTTCGTCTTTTGATGAGCGTTCGGATTTTTTCATGATTGTATCTCCGTGATAATCGCACATATTATATGCGTTTTGAGCGGGTTTGTAAACTGTTTTGCACCGTATTTTGAAAAATTTTTTATGAGAATTTTCAGTATACGTTTTTTTATGTTGTCAATAATTACAAGCGGAGGAAGTTATGCGCCAAAGAACAGTTAATATCAACGACGTCAAGCGGAATATATCCGCCATGAAAGGGAAAAACCTTTTGCTCGCGGTCAACAAGGGCAGAAACAAAATAACCAAAATGCAGGGCGAGATAGTGGACGTTTTCCCGTCGGTCTTTACCTTCCGCGCCGCGTGCGGCGACCTTGTGTCGTTTTCGTATTCCGACGTCATTTGCGGCGATATTAAGTTTCTTGCATAGCCGTCTTTATCGGTATATGCGCTAAACTATGAAGTTGCGTTTTCAAATATAATATAATGAAAGCAATATGCGCCGCTTACTCGGCGCCGACCTCTTGTAAATGTGTTCGACGCGGGTTGGCATTCGGTAAAAAATCAGGCGTATTTTTGCGTTGTTGGCATAAAACTCTATACGGCTGAATATCATGTAGCGATAACTTTTATTCAAGGAGTGCTTTATGCCCGAAAACATCAATATAAAGAGCGACGAAATTTTGTGTGTGGCGCGCGGTCAGGCCGTGGTGGAGGCGCGCCAAAACGTGGATGGAAACTGCCGCGTTCTGTCGGCTTCGGCGAGCGCCGTAACCAATCCAAGCGAGGTTTTTGCGGGCGAGGCGCGGTATGTCGGTAAGGTTGCGTTCGACTGTCTTATCGCTGTCGAGGACGGCGTGCAGTGTATTTCCGCAGTCGCCGAGTTTTCCGATAAAATAACTTCGCCCGACTTTACGTCCAACAGTCACGTCACGCTCATTCCCGACGTTATCAACGTGGAAGCGCATGTCGAGGGCGGCACGCTCAAGATGATTGCGGTCGTCGACGTGTCGGCGGTATCGACGGTCGGCGAAGAATGCCCGTGTATGGCGGCGACCGACGACGGGGTGTACGCCGAAAAGCGCACCGTCGAGTACAGTACCGTCAGCGGCACGCAGACCGAAACGGTATACGTAGTCGACAGCATTACCGAGTCGAAAATCGCCGAAGTGTTGTTTACCACCAGCCGTGCGGTGATTACAAGCGCCGAGGCGGCCGACGGCGAGGTCAAGGTCGCGGGCGCGGTGTATTCCGTCGGCATCATCAAGCAAGAGGACGGCATGATAGCCACGACTCGCGTTATAACGCCGTTTGTAAAGAGTATGGCCGTCATGGGCGTGAATGCGAGCGATAATGTGTACGCGACGGCGGCTGTCACCGAGAGCGCAGCTACCGCCGTAGAGGGCGAGAGCAGACTCGACATTGCGTCAACCGTCGTTATCGACGTAATTGCAACGTCGACGGCAACGGCGGATATCGTGACCGACGTGTTTTGCGCCGATTGCGAGATTGAAAAGAAAACGGCAAAAATGAAGTGCCAGACCGCCGAGTCGCTCGCTCTCGTAATAGATACCGTTGACGGGCAGATTCCCATTCCTGCCGATAAGAATGCGGCGGACGCGGTGCTTTGCATTACCGGCACATACTGCACGCTTTCCGACGTTAAGGTCGAGGATGAGCGTGTGACTGTCGAGGGGCTTGTCGGCGGCGATATCGTGTACTACAACGCCGAAAAGAACGCCGTCGACGTGCTGTCGTTTAGGCTGCCGTTTGCAATGCCGCTCAGCACTCATACCGACGCGGACGCCGTTTTTGCGACCTGCGAGGTGACAGACGTTAACGTGCGTATCCGCCGCGAGTCTGTGTTCGATATAAAAGCCGAGCTTGCGTTTGCGCTTAAGCTTTCGTCCGAAAAAGAATACGAGTACGTGGCGGCGGTCGAGCTCGGCGAACCCATTCCGCGCCCCGACGCGGCGGTCATCATTCATATCGCAAAGCCCGGCGAAACGCTGTGGCAGGCGGCTAAGGCGCTTTGCTGTTCGCCAGAGCGCGTGACCGAACAGAACTCAGCCGCCGCACCGTACGCAGGCGGCGAGCGACTGATTAACTTTTGCAATAAGTAAAATATTATATTATAAGGATACAGCACGGGGCGCGCCGCTTAATGCGACGCGCCCCTTTTGTTTGCGTTAATAATTGACAATAACGGTTTATGGGTGTTATAATCGTTTCATGGCTAAAAGTATAAGGTTACGGGCGTTCGGTAAGGTCAACCTTTCGCTCAACATTACAGGCAAAAACAGCAAATCGGGCTTGCACGAACTGGACAGCGTTATGATGTCGGCGGACGTTTTCGATACTGTTACGGTCACCGAGCGTGCGGACGGCGAAATTCGCGTGACGTTCACCAATGCCGACATCGGGCAGAACAACACCGCGTATAAGGCGGCAAAGGCAGTGCATGGCGTTATCGGCGGGTGCGGGTATGATATTGTTGTCGAAAAGGGTATTCCCGTCGGCGCAGGGCTTGGCGGTTCGTCTGCCGACGGCGCGGCGGTACTGCGCGCGCTCGATTTATTTTACCGTTTGCCCGATAAACTCGATATGCGTGCGACGGCGCTAAGCGTAGGGTCTGACGTGCCGTTCATGCTGACGGGCGGCTTGGCTCGCGTTCGCGGCACGGGCGAGGACTTGTTCTTTATAGAAAACAAGATCAGTCTGTTCGCCATCGGACTAATGTCGGAATCGGTGTCCACAGCGGCGGCTTACTCGGCGTTTGACAATCTTCATTCCGACTGTAAGCTTTGCCCGACCGATAACGATAAGCTTTGCAGTCTTTTGCTTGCCGGCGACGGGGAAGCGGTGCGTTTATTCGGTAACGCGCTGTACGAGCCTGCCGTCAAGCTTTGCCCGACGGTCAAGTATAATGCCGAACTACTTAAATCGCTCGGCGCGACAGTAAACCTTACCGGATCGGGCAGCATGGTGCTGGGGTATTTTACCGATATACAAAAGTTCGCCGAAGCAGTTTCCAAGCTTGACGGGAAACGGTATTACGCGCTCGCGCCCGTCAAAACGGGAATACTGCACGAGTGGATAGAAAGGTAATTTCGAATTAAAAAAAACGTACTCGCGGTTTAGTCACCTGTTTATAATAAATATAATTATTATTCAATATATAGTTATTTTTTGTCGGAAAAATTTACAAAAACCACAATATATTGTGGTGAAAACCTTGACAAGCTAATTGCTGTGTGGTATACTGAACAAGCTTTTCCCCCTAAAAACAGGGCGGTAAAAATAAGCGTTTTTTACAGGCAATCGGAGGCTTTTAACATGTACAAAGTAGTCAAGAGAGACGGCAAAAAGACTGAGTTTGACATATCCAAGATAGGTCAAGCCATACGCAAAGCGTTTGACGCTGTAAGCAAACAGTACAACGACGACGTTATCGATCTTATAGCGCTTCGCGTAACAGCGGACTTTTCGGGTAAGGTCAAAAACGGGCTTATTGCAGTTGAGGACATTCAGGACAGTGTGGAACAGGTTCTCATTCAGGCGGGTTATGCCGACGTTGCCAAGTCGTATATTTTATATCGCAAGCAACGCGAGAAGATCCGCAACATGAAGTCCACCATTCTTGACTACAAGGATCTTGTTAACAGCTACGTTAAGGCGTCCGACTGGCGCGTTAAGGAAAACTCTACCGTTACGTACTCGGTAGGCGGTCTTATTCTGTCCAATTCGGGCGCGATAACCGCCAACTATTGGCTTTCCGAGATTTACGATGAGGAAATTGCCAACGCGCACCGCAACGCGGACATTCATATTCACGACATGTCCATGCTTACGGGCTACTGCGCGGGCTGGTCGCTTCGGCAGCTGATACAGGAAGGCTTGGGCGGCTTACCGGGCAAAATCAGCTCGTCGCCTGCAAGCCATCTTGCCACGCTGTGCAACCAGATGGTTAACTTCCTCGGCATCATGCAAAACGAATGGGCGGGCGCACAGGCGTTCTCGTCGTTCGATACTTATCTTGCGCCGTTTGTCAAGGCGGACAACCTCAGCTATAACGAAGTCAAAAAGTGCATCGAGTCGTTTATCTTCGGCGTAAACACACCGTCGCGTTGGGGCACGCAGGCGCCGTTCAGCAACATTACGCTCGATTGGACGTGCCCGCCCGACCTTGCCGAACAGCAGGCTATCGTAGGCGGCAAGCCCATGAACTTTAAGTACAAGGACTGCAAGCGCGAGATGGATATGGTAAACAAGGCGTTTATCGAAACCATGATCGAAGGCGACGCCAACGGCCGCGGTTTTCAGTACCCCATACCCACGTACTCGATTACCCGCGACTTCGACTGGTCGGACAGCGAGAATAACCGTCTGTTGTTCGAGATGGCGGCTAAGTACGGCACACCGTATTTCAGCAACTACATCAATTCCGACATGGAACCGTCGGATATTCGCAGTATGTGTTGCAGACTGCGCCTCGACCTTCGCGAGCTTCGCAAAAAGTCGGGAGGCTTCTTTGGAAGCGGCGAGAGCACCGGCTCGGTCGGCGTAGTTACGCTCAACATGCCGCGCCTTGCATACCTTTCCGAAAACGAAGAGGATTTTTACAATCGTCTTGATAAGCTTATGGATATTGCCGCGCGTTCGCTCAAGATCAAGCGCGATATCGTAACCAAGCTTTTGGACGAGGGACTTTACCCGTACACGCGCAGGTACCTCGGCACGTTCAATAACCACTTCTCTACAATCGGTCTTGTCGGCATGAACGAGGCGGGACTCAACGCCAAATGGCTCAGAGCCAACCTTACCGACACGCGCGTACAGGAATTCGCCAAAAACGTGCTCAACCACATGCGCGAGCGGCTTGTAATATATCAGGAACAGTACGGCGACCTTTACAACTTAGAGGCTACGCCCGCCGAGTCCACGACCTACCGCCTTGCCAAGCACGACAAGGAACGCTATCCCGACATCATTACCGCCAACGAGGATGGCACGCCTTACTACACCAACAGCTCGCATCTGCCCGTGGGCTACACCGAGGACGTGTTCAGCGCGCTCGACATTCAGGACGAGCTTCAAACGCTGTACACCTCGGGCACGGTTTTCCACACCTTCCTCGGCGAGAAGTTGCCCGACTGGAAGGCTGCGGCAAAGCTTGTTCGCACGATTGCGGAAAACTATAAGCTTCCGTACTTCACGCTGTCGCCCACATATTCGGTATGCCGCAACCACGGCTATATCGCGGGCGAGGTTTACAAATGCCCGCACTGCGGCGAAAAGACAGAGGTCAACAGCCGTATCACGGGCTACTACCGTCCCGTTCAAAACTGGAACGACGGCAAAGCGCAGGAGTTTAAGGACCGCAGAACGTACAACACCATGAAGTATGCCGCGCCGCACACAGGACACAAGTTGCCTAAGAGCGAAGAGCCCGAAAAGGCGCCCGAGGTTCGCATGAACGGCGCAAGACTCATGCTGTTCACCACGCCCACTTGTCCCAAGTGCAAGGCTTCGATACCCATGCTCAACGAGGCGGGAATCGACGTGGAGGTCATAAACGCCAACGAGCAACGCGAGCTCGCCATAAAGTACGGCGTTAAGAAGGCGCCCACTCTTGTAGTCGACGATGGCGAGAACGTCGTGAAGTACGTCGATATTGCGGGGGTAAAGCAGTTCATAGACGCGTTCAGGGCGAGCAAGGCGGACGTATCCGCAACAGGTAAGAAGTCAAGTAAGGCCAACGCACATGTATGATATAATAGTAATAGGCGCAGGCACTGCGGGCATGACCGCCGCGCTGTATGCGCTTAGGAACGGAAAAAGCGTGTTGTTGCTTGAGGGCGAGTGCATAGGCGGTCAGATTGCCAATTCGCCGCGGGTGGAAAATTTCCCGTCGGTCAAGGCGATTTCGGGCAGTGAGTTTTCGGACAAGCTGTTCGAGCAGATCAAGGCGCTCGGCGCGGAGCTGGAATACGAGCGTGCGGAAGAAATACAAAAACACGCCGACGCCTTTACCGTAAAGACAGATTGCGGCACGCACGAGGCGCGTGCGGTAATAATCGCAACGGGCGCTAAGCATAAAAAAATCAGAGTGGAACGCGAGGAAGAACTGACGGGTAGCGGCGTAAGCTACTGCGCCGTTTGCGACGGCCCGTTCTACTCGGGCGACGACGTGGCGCTTGTGGGCGACGCAAACACCGCGCTCCAGTACGGCATTCTGCTTTCGGGATACTGCAATAAGGTCTACGTCTGCACCTGGATGGATAAGTTTTTCGGCGATAAAGCGCTTGTCGATACGTTACTTCAAAAGCCCAACGTCGAGTGGATAAAAAACGTTACGCTTTGCGGTTTCGAGGGTAGCGATGAGCTTAGCGCGTGCGTGTTCAACGAGCAGGGTACGGGCAAAAAACGTTCAATACCCGTCAAAGCGTGTTTTATCGCTATAGGTCAAGAGCCGGACAACGCACCGTTTAATAACGTAGTCAAGTTAGACGGAAACGGCTACATCACCGCCGACGAGAGCTGTATGACGGACACCCCCGGTGTGTTCGTCGCAGGCGACTGTAGGACTAAAAAGGTCCGTCAGCTAACCACCGCCGTCGCCGACGGCGCTTCCGCCGCCATGGCGGCCTGCAAATATTTAGGCTAAATGTTACAAATAAACCCTTTGCTTTTTGCAAAGGGTTTATTTGTTTAACTTGGGATTGTTTGTGCGTTCGAGTAGGTAATCGATAGATACGTCAAAATAATCGGCAAAAGCAATAAGCGTCGCGTAGTCGGCTTCGTGCTCGCCGGTTTCGTACCTGCTAATGCTGTTTTGATTCATATTCAAATCCATGGCAAGTTTGGTTTGCGTAATATTATATTGTTTGCGTAGTTCTTTAAGTCGCATATTTTTATAGAAAATGTTAATTATTGCTTGACATAATTATACCATTTTGGTATATTTTAAATATCCCGATACGGGATATTTAATGGAGGATAAAATTATGTTGGGTATTTTAATGATAGGTGCAACAGTTACGGCGTTTTTTGTCGCGTTATTTCGAAACGATAAAAGAAAGCTGTTTGTTTCGTTGATATTCACGTGCATAGTTGGTACAACGCTATTGATATTGTTTACGCGTTTGGACGCATTTTTATATGTTATATGTATTGTGGCAATGCCATCTATAGTCGCCGTAATGTTATTGTGTAAAAGTAGGGCGGCATCGTGGATTTGTTGGGTGGCTACTTTGTTGCTTATAGGATTGGCGGCGTTCGGTTTTTTGATGAGCTGGAATCATCTTTATGGGTCGGCGCAAGATTTTTTTTGGCAAGATTTTAAGTATACATTTGATGATATTGAACAGTATTGGAGATTTTGGACGCATAGCGGCGACTTTTTTGGATACCCCGATATTGAACCTTTTCGTATTAAGCTTAATGACTTTTATATGACAATTATTGATTTTTGTTCTGCGGGCTTTTGGGATATTCACAGTAACACTGTACTCGTTTATGTAATAATATCATCTTTGCCGATATTGGCCTTTTTGGTGCTTATGATTGCGGTATCTGTTATGCGTAAAAAACGTGCAAAAATTTTATTATCTGCACGTGAAACCGACTGCGACATCGTAAAAACACAAGACGGTTATTATAATCGGGTGCAGCACAACGGTTGCGCAACAGCCGGTAACATTCTATCCTGCATATCTTATTTATTAACAGTGCTTGGAATAAGATTTTTGTATTACGATAATGACATTGATATTTCGTTTTTCACTTCAACCGGATTATGTATTGCTTTTATCGTCATATCGCTTATTTGCGGTTTTATTGCTTGGCTGTTATTAAGATATGCCATAGGTTACGGATATGAAATGGGCGCGATTGCAAAAGCCATATATATTTGGTCATGGATACCGGCAATCATAATTATTGCTGTTATCATAATAACCATGATTATTGTATGTGCCTTTGGTGGCGCGGAGTTTTCTACTGTCGCCAATAAAAGGATATACAAAGTTATTGATGAAAACGGCGAAGTTCGCACTCTTGATTATAACGGAAAGGATATCTACGCAAAATGCAAGGATGATAAAGGCGAGTTGTGGGAAACGTTTGACGGCGGAAAAACATTTAGAAAATGTGATTTGTATAAGATAAAAGATGATAACGGGCAGGATAAATACATTTACGACGTGAGCGGTGGAGGAAAAAGCATTTTCACAGACGGGCAGGGCGGTACATACGAGTCGGATGACGGCGGTATGACTATTGTTGAGCAAAAGGATTAGACCGTTTATGCTCATCGCTTTTGTAAAGTATTGATTTTGTTTTGTAATAGTGCTACAATACCGTTATGAGCAACAGCACGGTCATAGGAAGATTTGCGCCGACGCCGAGCGGGTTTATGCACGTAGGCAATCTTTTGTGTGCCATGGTCGCGTACCTTTCTGCTAAGAGCAAGGGCGGCAGGTTTGTTATCCGCATAGAGGACTTGGACGCAATGCGTTGTCCCAAAACTCGTGCTATAGATATTTTGGAGCTACTCGGCGCGATCGGTATTACGAGCGACGAGGGTATACTTTACCAAAGCGAACGCACGGCGGCGTACAAGGCGGCAGAGGATTTGCTTAGAGCGCGTGCGGAAATATACCCGTGCTTTTGTTCGCGCGCCGAGCTTCACGCGCCCGACATAACACGCCTTCCGGACGGCGGCATACTCTATCCGAGGACTTGCAAACGTTTATCCGTACAGGATAGATTAGAGCGGGCAAAACGCATAAACCCGTCGCTTAGGATATCGGTTCCAAACGAAACCGTAACCTTTACCGACGGCGTTTGCGGCGAACAAAGCCAAAACCTTGAGAGCGCGTGCGGCGACTTTATCTTACGGCGCAGTGACGGTGTGTACGCCTATCAGCTTGCGGTCGTGGTCGACGACGGCGAAAGCGGTGTGACCGAGGTCGTGCGCGGCGCAGATCTTCTGTACGACACCGCGCGGCAGATTTATTTACAGCGGCTACTTGGACTTCCCACGCCTAACTATTATCATATACCGCTCGTGTGCGACAAGACCGGGCGCAAGCTTAGCAAAAGCGAGGGCGACAGTGCACTGCGTTTGTTCCAAACCTACTCCCCGCAACAAATAATAGGCGAGCTTGCTTTTGCCGCCGGTATTATGGACGAGCCGCGCCCGACGGATTTAAAAAGTCTTATCCCGTTGTTTGATATCGGTAAAATAAAAAAAGAAAAGATTGTGTTTTAATTCGGAATGCAGAATTCGGAATTAGGAACTGCGCTTCGCGCCATAATTAAAATAGTAAAAAGCGTGTTTGTCATGCCGGACAAGCCAAGCACAGCCATCCCTCGGACATGGAGGGTGTGCAATCGAACGAACCGCATAAATAGTTCTGCCTCAACCCCCTTGTCGGCTTCGCCGACGTTTCCCCCAAGTGGGACAACAAATATAACTACGTAGTCGCACAAGTCTTAAAACTTCACTATTACAACCACCGCGAAGCGGTCAACCATTTCAAAGTCATAATTCCGAATATCCAATAATTTTGGCATACACAATAACAGCAATCGACGGAACGAGATACGCCAATAGACACAAATAAGAGTAGTCGAATATCACGGACATATTGACGGTAAAAATAACTATCGAGCACGCCGAAAAAGAATAACAGCCGAATGTGTTCGTTTTATTCCATATAACAGGCGACTTTAACGTTTCCGCTGTGCGAATACCCATTATGCGGTTTGGTTTGCAAATTTTGGGGTGCATGGATATCCCTATGCACATAAGCGCGGCGGCCGTCGTACTCGTTGCGAATGAAAAAACGTTGATTAAATATTCGGAATACAGCACGATAAAAAACACCGTAAAAACAAGCTGTAAAAATATGATAACGCCGAGCGATATAAACGCCTCGATTTTTTTGTCGCCGTGTCGTCTTAATACAAAGTACAACAAAGCGGATAGCGCGGCGAAAATAGCGGGTATTGAATAAAACAGGAATATCTCGTTGCGACTGCCGTATCTGTCTATCACGCCGTGCGTCCGGTGTGCGGGGATTGTTTGCGGCATAAATCGCCAAAGCGCCGTAAACGCAAGTATGCAAAAAATAGAAACCAAAACGTTTGCGACAAAGAGAACAAGAATGTAATTGGACTTGGGCTTTGCATTGCCGCCGTCTTTTACGAGCTCGTCGACCGACACGTCCAATAGTGCGCTTAATTTGCCGAGCGTTTGAAGGTCGGGTTGTGTGACGTTGCTTTCCCACTTGGAAACGCACTGCCGCGTGACAAAAAGCTTTTCGGCGACGTCGTTTTGCGACAGACCTTTTGCCGTTCTGTATTTTTTTAGATTCTCTCCGAACATGAGAGAAGTATAACACAAGAGCGCGGCGTTGTAAAGGTCTTGGGTGTAACTGTTTTGTTGCCCTTCATTTTAACAGTAAACCTTTGTTTGTCATCAATTCCGCATTTCTAATTCCGAATTAATACAAAATCGGCAAGCGCTGTGCCTGCCGATTTTATTTCGATTTATTTGTCGGGGTTTTGCTCTTCCTCGTATTTTTGTTCCTGTTCGTTTTCGGTTTGCGTATTTTGAGTGTTTATGCCGACAACGCGGTTGACGGGTAGGGCAAAGGCAATGCCCTGACCTGCCGTTTTAAGACCTGCGGCCTGGTACACCGCATGGAGCACGTCGTCGCGAATGTCCGACGAAACAAGTATCATAACGACTTCCTTGTCGGGCTGGATCGAGATGTGAAAGAATTCCTCGGCTTCCTTGTTTGCCGTGCCTCTGCCGTGAATGACGGTGCCGCCGCGCGCGCCCTTTTCCCTTGCCGCGTCCATGACGACGTCGGTAAAGCCCGTATTGACTATACAAATAATAAGCTGGTGTTCCATTTTACTTCTCCTTGCCGCCGCCGACCGTCATGCGGTTGTTGCTTAAAAATCCGAAAATCAGTTTGCCGACCACGCCCGTAAGCGGGATAGAATAGGCGATGCCCTTGCCGTTCTTGATGGTGCTGAACTTTTGCTCGAGGGCGGTAAGCGCCGCGTCGAGCTTGTTTTCCTGTATCACGCTGAATATGACCGTTTTGTCGGTGTCCGTAAGACCGAACATGGCCAGCATTTTTTGGTCGGCGGTGCCGTGCCCGAGCGCGACCACCTGCATGTTTACGTCAAACGACTGAAGTAGGTCGATGTAATACTCGCCCTTGGCGCGGTTTACCGTAGTAATCAACAGCTCGAGTCGGTTGTCGGACACGGTGTTACTCAATACGTCGGCTTTTAGGCTTTTAAGCTTGGCTATATGCTTGGACTTGCGCTTGACGCCGCTCTGCTTATTCGGTTGTGTGCTTGGTTTTTTTCTGCCCGGCATTTAGTCAATCTCCTTGTGTTACTTGTCGATAGCGAAGTTGATAATCTGCTCGTCGTCGGCGGAAAGTATGCGTTTCATTATTATGCGGCTACGCGCTTTTGCCGACATTACCGCTTTAAAGCCGAGCGCCTGTATCGTGATTAGCGGAATCATTGCGACCATAGCCACAATGCCAAATGCGAGCTGCAAAACGTAATCGTGCGCCAGCATACTGCACGCGCCGACCGCAAGCGGAAGAATAAAGCTCGAGGTCAGCGGTCCGCTTGCTACGCCGCCCGAGTCAAACGCTATCGCCGTGTACAGCTTGGGCACGAAGAACGACAATCCGAGCGAAATAAGATAGCCGGGGATGAGGTAGTACAGCACCGAGAAGTTGTAGATTATGCGGATCATGGACAGCGCGATTGCAAGCCCTACGCCTATACATAACGCTACAAGCATTTCCTTTTTGGTAACGCCGCCGCCGGTGATTTCCTCAACCTGTTTGTTAAGTACGTGAATAGCCGGCTCGGCAAGAACTACCACCATGCCCAGAACCAAGCCGAACAGTACGAGCGCAATGCGGTTGTTTGCAAGCTCTTGTCCAAGCTTGAAGCCGACGGGCATGAACCCCACCTTGACGGCGGTGAGGAACACGACAAGCCCGATAAATGTGTACGAAATTCCGATAATGATTTGGATGATTTTTTCCTTGGGAAGCTTGAGCACGAAAATCTGAAGTATTACGAAAAAGCCGACTATCAGCGCAAGCGCTATGACTACGTCCTTTATCGAATACAGTATTTCCCAACCGACGTTTTCGAGCATGGATTCAACTGTGTACGACGGAATGATCTTGTCGGGCTCGATATTGCCGTTTGCCGTCATGGAAAGAATGATGACCGCAAGTATCGGACCGATAGAGCACAGCGCAACAAGACCGAAGCTGTTTTCGTTGCTGTTTTTGCCGCCGATCGTCGTTGCTATACCTACGCCGAGCGCCATTATAAACGGCACTGTGATAGGTCCTGTGGTAACGCCGCCCGAGTCGAAACACATTGCAATAAAGTTGTTGTGTCCGCTCTCTATAAGCAGTGCGCACATCGCGAAAAGCACCATGTAAAAGAACATAAGGAACATAGACAAATCTTTGCGCAGTATGATTTTAAGCACGGCAAGCAGTAGGAAAATGCCCACGCCTATGCCCACGGTTATAATAAGCACGGTGCTGTTCATGACGGCGCTTACTTGGTCGGCAAGCACCGAAAGATCGGGCTCGGCGACGGTAATCAGTACGCCCATCAAAAAGCACACTATGAGTAGCACGGTAATCTTTTTCGACTTGGTAAGACCGCCGCCTACATGCTCGCCCATGGGGGTCATTGCAAGGTCGGCGCCGAGGTTGAAAAAGCCTATGCCGAGTATAAGAAGAACTGCGGACACCGCAAATACCGCCATTTCGGTGCCCGTAAGGTTTACAAGCGGAGTGGCGGCGAGGATAAGCACTATCACCGTTACCGGAAGAACGGAGATAAACGACTCTTTTAGCTTAAGAAAAATACGTTTTAACATTTTGTATGATTATATCACAATCACAGATCGACCGTTCGATTTCTTTATCGATAAACGATATCGATATTTCTTTCCGTAATTACAATTATTTTTATTATATCATGTACATTTTGAATAATCAAGGGAAAAAACGGATTTTTTGTTAAGCGCTACGTCGTTTGCGCTTGTAACCGCCGTTCGCTTGACTAAAAGCCGCGAATAATGGTACAATGCCGATAATGAAACGCGACAAGCTTATTGATTTTTTGATAAAGCCGCCCATGTGGTTTAACGTTATAATTTGGACGGTCGGCACGATTGCGATTGCCGCAAGCCAAACGCTGTACTTTTTGGGTCTGGGCTTAAAGCTGTGGGCTTTGCCTGTGCATATTGTCGCGCTTGTTTTTTTGATTCTGTCCGTTTACGCCGTGCTCACCGTCGTGGGCGTAACCAAACGCGCAAAAAACAGTCCGAAGCTAAAACGGTTTTTTTCAAGCTACAGCGTTCGCGCATTCGTGTACACGGCAGGCTCGATAATATTTAACACCTGTTACGTCGTGTTCGGCATAATAATCGCCAATCTCGAACAGTCGCTTTGGCTGGGCGTGCTCGTCGGTTATCACGTGTTTTTGATAATCCCGCGCGCGATCGTGTTTTACAAAAAGCACCGCGGTAAGGGCACTCGGGAAGTGCAAAACGTTCGCGCCTACGCATACTGCGGCTTTGCACTCATGCTGCTTGCGCTTGCCGTTATTCCTGTTATCCGTATGGTATTTAACGACCACAATACGTACAATTATTTTGTAAGCAGTATCATTTACGTTAATGCGATTGCCGCGTACACATTTACCAAGCTCGGTATAGCGATATATAATCTTCGCAGGGTGAGGAATAACGCCGATATGTCGCTTAAAGCGATAAAAAACGTCAGCTTCGCCGACGCGCTTATATCTATATATGCGTTGCAAGCAATGATGTTAAAAGAACTTAATACAGGACTCGACCCGTTAGCGCATACGCTCAATCCCACAATGGGCGGTCTGTTGGCGTTGGGGATATTTGCGCTCGGCATGTATATGCTTATTACAGGCGTCAAAAAGCTTAAAGCAATGCCTGCGGAAGATGCGGACGAGCCGGAATCCGACGCCGAAACAACGGACAGGCAAAATGAACCCGAGCAACAAACCGAGCCGACGACCGGATCTGCCGTTCGCATCGAAGAGCGGGCTGACGTACAGTCCTAACCTGCTTTTATACGACAGCTTGATTTTAGTATCCCGCACCAAATCGACGCAGGATTTTTAATCATTTTTTAATGTTGTAAATATTTACAAATATGGTTGCTTTTGTTATAATATTTTTAATACTATATAGGGTGAGGGTATGTCGGATAACACGGAACAGCCGCGCGACGAGATAATAAAAATCGACGGGCTTATAAAAAAATACGGTTCGCTTACCGCGGTCAACGATATTTCGTTTGGCGTGCGGCGGGGCGAGCTATTTGCGTTCTTGGGCGTAAACGGCGCAGGCAAGTCAACGACGATATCGGTAATATGCGGTCAGCTCGAGCGCGACGGCGGTATCGTGACGGTCAACGGGCTGGATATCGACCGCGACATAAACAAGATAA
Organism: uncultured Christensenella sp.; assembly: GCA_910578545.1. Lineage (GTDB taxonomy): Bacteria > Bacillota > Clostridia > Christensenellales > Pumilibacteraceae > Anaerocaecibacter. The sequence continues at coordinate 75,698 of CAJTPT010000008.1, read as the reverse complement.
AGCAGAGTATAGGCGTAGTCTTTCAGTCGTCCGTTTTGGACAAGGTGCTTGACGTCAAGACTAATCTTAAAAGCCGCGCGGCGCTTTACGGCATATTCGGCGCAGCGTTTGAAAAGCGTTATGCCGAGCTTGACGAAATGCTCGGGTTAAAGGAATTGGAAAAGCGCGCGGTCGGCAAGCTGTCGGGCGGACAGCGCAGGCGTTGCGATATAGCCCGCGCACTCATACACAGCCCCAAAATTCTCATACTCGACGAGCCAACGACAGGGCTTGACCCGCAGACGCGCAAAACGGTTTGGCAGGTGATAGACGGTCTGCGCAAGAGTGGCGACGTAACCGTGTTTTTGACTACACATTACATGGAAGAGGCGGCGGACGCCGATTACGTAGTTATAATCGACGGCGGCAAGGTGGTAGCCAAAGGCACGCCCGTTGAGCTTAAAAACAAGTTTACAGGCGACTTTATTTCGTTCTACGACAAGACCGAGGACGAACTTAAAGTTCTCGCTAAGGCGCTTCAAAAAATCGCGGGAGGGTTTAGGATAGAGGTAAAGGACACAGCCGAAGCGACCGAGCTTATAAAGGCGTACCCGAGCCTTTTTTCCGACTACGAGGTTAGCAAGGGTAAAATGGACGACGTCTTTCTTGCCGCAACGGGCATAAGGAGCGACAATGAATAAAAGCGCGATAAAAAACGATATAAAACAGGTTTGCGCGTTTACGGCGCGTAACGTCAAGCTGTTCTTTAAGGACAAGGGAATGCTTATCGGCGCGCTTATTGCGCCGCTCATAATAATGATGCTGTACGCGCTGTTTTTGCACCGCGTATTCTTGCAGTCTTTTGACGGAATGCTCAGTGATTTTTCGCTCGGGGCAAAAACGGTAAACGGCGTTGTTGCGTCGTACGAGGTGTCGTCGGTGCTTGCGGTGTGCTGTATTACCGTCGCGTTTGTCGCGAATATGAATATGGTCGCCGACAAGGTAAACGGTGTGCGCGCAGATATAACCGTTACGCCGGCAAAGGGGCACGTGCTTGTACTCGGTTATTATTTTGCGACGGCTATCGTCACGCTTGCAGTGTGCTATATAGCTATGATTGTCGGCTTTTGCTATATTGCGGGCATGGGTTGGGCGATGACGGCGGCCGATACGTTTGCCGTGATATTGGACGTATTCTTGACCGTGCTTTTCGGTACGGCGCTGTCGTCTATAGTATGTTACTTTTTAAAATCAAGCGGCGCGATAAGCGCGGTGTCCACTATCGTTTCGTCGGTGTACGGATTTACCTGCGGCGCGTACTATCCCATTTCGCAGTTTTCAACGGGCATGGCAAACGCGATAATGTGTATGCCCGGCACGTATTGCACCGGACTGTTTCGCTCGCACATGATGGGTGAATACGCTTCGCTCATGGCGGCGGAAAACGTACCGCAACAGGCGATTGACGGACTGCTTAACGGCTTTGACGCAAAGCTCAGCTTTTTCGGCAGTGAGGTAAAGACGTGGGCGATGTACGTCGTAGTGGTTTGCACGGTTATAGCGCTTATCGGTATATTCGTTTTGATTAACGCGCTGTGCGGCGCCAAGCGCCGCCGCGCCAAACCCACTGCGGTTGACAACCAAGCTGTCGCCGACCACTCTAAAACGTAATAACGCTATGTATGCACCGTTTCTTGTATTCGGGAAAAAATCATTGTTGTTTTACAATATTAATTTACATATGTGGAATTATGAAAAAAACGTCTTGCTTGTATAATAGTTGCGTCGGTATCGGTAATAGCCATGAGCATATTGCTGATTTCTTGCTCGGAAGATTATAAGTCAACAGAGCCTAATGTATATACCGTGTCGTACAAAGCAAGTGAAGGCGGGTACATATATTATTATAAGGATTAAAAACGCTTTGATAGCCCAAAGCGTTTTTTAATTGGAATAAAACGATTGATTTTGTAGTCGGTTTGTGATAAACTATTGTGCATAAGTGCGAATAAAAATTCGATAAAATTTGAAAAATCGTGTGAAAAGGCTTGACGCCGAGGGGGGGGGGTATACTTTACTTAATAATTCTTTTTTGTTGATAAGTTTTTATTTATAACTCGCTTGTCAAAACCGCGGACGGAGGATAGACATCATGATCGAACTTAAAAACGTAGAAAAGTATTTTAAAAAACCGATACGCGGCAAGGGCGTATGGGGTATGTTTAAGACGCTGTTCTCGCGCAAGCACACGCTGGTAAAGGCTGTCGACGGCGTGTCGTTTACCGTGGACGACGGCGAGTGCGTGGGCTACATCGGCGCGAACGGCGCGGGTAAGTCCACCACCATTAAGATGATGAGCGGCATACTGACGCCCACGGCGGGCGAGATTTTGATTGACGGAAAACACCCGTACAAGTCCAAGGAACGCAATGCGGTATTAAAGACGATCGGCGTTGTGTTCGGGCAAAAGACGCAGTTATGGTACGACCTTCCGCTTACCGAAACGTACGAGCTGCTCAAGTACATTTACGACGTGCCCGAGGACGAGTACAAGCGGCGTATCGGCGAGCTTATAGAGCTACTCGACATGAAGCCGTTTATGGACGCGCCCGTTCGCACCCTCTCGCTCGGTCAGCGTATGCGCGCCGACCTCGCCGCGGCAATGCTGCACAATCCCAAAACGCTGTTTTTGGACGAGCCGACAATCGGCTTGGACGTGCTTGTAAAGCGCAACCTAATCGACGCAATAAACAAGCTTAAAACGGAATACAACACGACGCTCATACTTACCACTCACGCAATGAGCGACATAGAACTATTGTGCAATCGCGTTATTATATTGGACGCGGGCAAGGTGCTGTTTGACGGCTCGCTCGAGTCGGTCAAGCATATGTTCGGCGACAGTCGGGATATAACGGTGCGCACCAAATCGCCCGTGGACTGCGATAGCGTAAAAGCCAAGTTCGGCGACGCGATTTTAAAAAGCGATTTGTCGGACGGCGGGCACAACGTCACTTTTACAATCGACGCGGTCAAGCTCGGCTCGGGTGAGCTGCTCGGGCATCTCCTTTCGCAGTACGAGGCGGAGGACGTCAAGATAGCCGAAACGGGTATCGAGCAAGTCGTCGAAAAGCTGTACAAAAAAACAGGCGTTACGGCGGAGGGCAGCGGTGAGTAGGGGCCGAGTGAAAAAATATCTCATATTCGCGAGGTCGGGCGCACAGACTGTGCTTGCGTACCGCGGCGCAATCTTCCTGTGGTTTTTGGGTTCGGTAATAAGCGCCGTGCTTATGGGGCTGTTGTGGTGGGCTATTTACGGATTTTCGCCCGAGCCGACGATAGGCGGATTCGTTTATCCGCAAATGCTGATGTACGTCATTCTGTCGGCGGTTGTCAGCGAATCCATAAATACGGACACAATGGGCGAGATTACCGACGACGTTAAGTACGGGCTTATAGGCATGCGGCTTATGAAGCCCATTAACTATCGGTTGCAGCTTGGATTTGCCGCCATGGGGGCTTTTGCCGCGCGGTTTATAATAATCGGTATTCCGACGATTGCAGTCGGCAGTCTTGTTGCCGTTTTCGGCTTCGGTCTTGGCGGCATACAGTGGTACAACGTTTTGCTGTTTGTGCCCGCGTGCGTACTGTCGGCGCTCATGTTTGACGTGTTCGGATTTCTGTTCGGTCAGCTTGCGTTCCGTACGCAGGCTATGTTCGGGGTAATGAGTATTTCGCAGATAGTTATGAGCTTTTTGTCGGGCGGCTTGGTTCCGCTGTCGCTGTTCCCCGCATGGGCGCAAACGGCGCTCGGGTTCACGCCGTTTCCCACGCTTATAGCCACGCCCGTCAATATCTTTTTGGGCGTGGCGTCGTGGCAGGAAATACTTATATCTTTTGCCGTGTCGGCGGGGTGGATAATAGTCCTTAACCTGCTTGCGCACTTAGTGTACAAGTCGTCGGTCAGGCATGTCGTTGTGTTCGGGGGATAATCATGTTAAAAGAATTAAAGCTATATCCCAAATACGTTTCCATGAGCCTAAGAAGCGGACTGTCGTACAAGGCCGATTCGCTTATAATGATGATAAGCTTCGGTATAACCGAGGTGGTGTCGCTGGCTACTATCTACTTGATTGTCGGGTCGGTGCCGCAGTTCGGCATTTGGACGTTCGGCGCGCTTGCGTTTTTGTTCGGGTTCGTGCTCGTGCCCAAAGCTTTAGACCACATTTTTACCGACGACCTTTGGATACTCGCGTACTGGGCGATACGGCACGGCGACTTGGATATCTATTTGACGCGTCCGTTAAATCCGCTGTATCAGTTTATCGCCAAAACGTTTAAGTGGGACGGGATAGGCGAGCTTGTAGTCGGCGTGGTTGTAATGTGCATATTCGCGCCGCAAACGGGCATAGTTTGGACGGCTAGCGGTGTAATCGGTCTTATCCTGTGCGGACTGCTCGGTATATTCTGCTTTACCGGTATCAAACTGATTTTTGCGTCGCTCGCGTTTTGGGTGAAAAACGCGGGTATATTCCTTAACACAGTTTACAGCCTGTCGGGTTATGCAAAGTACCCCATACGCTACATGGGCAAGGCATTTGCTTCCATTATGTTCTACGTCGTGCCATTCGGCTTGTTTTTGTACTACCCGATAGAATGTCTTGTGCTCGGCACAACTATTTGGTGGGCGGTGCTGTGGAGCGCTATCGCCGCGGCGATATTAATGACTATCGGGTTTACCGTGTGGCATATCGGCATCCGTCGGTACGAGAGCGCGGGAAATTCATAAAGTGAATAAGTAATAGTGAATAGCAAAGAAGCGGGACCGTCGACTTTTTTTGGGGGCTCAATCTATGTCGGTGAGATTGCCGACGGGCTCGGAATGACAAACGGTCTCGGGCGTAATCCTTGTTTTGTCATATGACTTGCCGTGGATATCCTGAGCGTAGCGAAGGATCTCACGAATATAAAGATCGGTACAATAAGAAAAGGGAAACCGAACAAACGACATCCCTAATTTATAATTTCTAATTAAATCCTATTCCGTGCGGGCGGAAAAGACGGTTTTCATTGTTTTGAACAGTTCGTCCACGTCCAAGGGCTTGGTTAGATGTTCGTCCATGCCCGCTTCTATCGACGCGCGGCGGTCGCTCTCGAAAGCGTTTGCCGAAAGCGCGATAATGGGAATGCCCGCAAGCCTCGGGTCGTTTAGCGCGCGGATTGCCCGCGACGCGTCGTGCCCGTTCATTACGGGCATTTGAATATCCATAAGCACTAGGTCGTAGTCGCCGGGCGAGGAAGCGGTAATCTTTTCGACGGCAATCTTGCCGTTTGCGGCGCAGTCGATTACAAAGCCGAGGTCCTGCAAGATTTCCGTTTCGATTTCCATATTGATTTCGTTGTCCTCGACAATAAGCACCTTGGTGCCCGTGGGGTCGAAGGCTTCAGAATCGGTTTGCTCGCTGTCTTGCTTGTTTAGCTTAAGGCTGACCGTTACGGTAAACGTACTGCCCTTGCCGGGCTCGCTTGCCGCGGATATGATGCCGCCCATCGATTCGGCGATCATTTTGGAAATGGTAAGCCCGAGTCCCGAGCCGTACATGCCGCTCATAGTGGTATTTTGTATGCGCTCGAACGGCTCGAAGATTCTGTCCAAAGCGTCGGGGCTTATGCCTATGCCCGTATCGTGCACGTTAAACGTAAACGTGCCGTATTCGGACGAGTTGCTTTTTGTTTCGCGAACGCAGATATCAACTTGACCGCCGTTGTGCGTAAACTTGACGGCGTTGTTGACTATGTTGTACAAAAGCTTTTGAAGCTTGTTTTTGTCGGAAATAACGCTGTCGTGCTTGACGCCGCTCATGTCGACCGAAATCTTTATATCCTTTAGGTCGGCGGTGTGAATTATGTGGCAATACACCGCTTGCATAATTTCCGTCAGACTGAACTCGCTGCCTTCAAGAGTTATGTTTTGCGTTTCGGAATAGGATAATTCAAGCACATTTTCCACAAGGTCGAGTATATGCTTGCTCTCAAGCTCTATCTTGTTGAGGTAGGTTTTGGTCTGTTCGGGGCTGTCGACTGTTTTGCGCGCAAGCTCGACGTAGCCGAAAATCGCGTTAAGCGGGGTGCGCATGTCGTGCGACATATTGGAAAGGAAGGTGGATTTTGCGATATCGGCAATCCTCGATTTTTCAAGCGCTTCCTGCAAAATTCCCTTTTGTATCATTTCCGTGCGCATTTCGTCGTCTATGCTTCTGTAGCCTATGACTATCTGCGAAATGCCGTCGTCCTTGCTTACGTTGGATATGCGTATTTGCAAATACTTGAGTTCGCCGTTTTCGATACAGCGGTAGTTGAAGTAGTAGGTGTTCTCTTGGGAAAGCCGTTGCTTGATATATGATACCGATGTATTATCGCGCACGATATGTCTGTCGTCGGGATGGACCCACACCTTTACGTAATCCTCGGCGAACCACTTGTAAGAGCGTTCCTCGAACTTTTTGTTGAACTGCCGCTCGAGCCGCGTGCTCAAACGGTAGGGAAGAACGATATCCTCGTCGAGGTCGACGTAAAGGATAGACGCGTAGTTTTCGCTGAGCCCCTCGATAACCTCTAACCGCTGAAGGTGCTCGCGGCTTATCAGCTTGCGTTCCTTGTCGAATTCCTCTATAAGGCTTTGCATTTGCTGTTCTTTGACTTTTTGGTGTTTTACAAGCTCGGCGCGTTCAACGATTCGGCGCGCGATTTTTTCGGTCGCGTCGGTGATGAAAACGTAAAAGAACTTGCCCGCCGTCTTGTTGGAAATTAAATGCCCGAAGTCCTCGACCCAGCGCACTATGCCGTCCTTGCGGATTATTCGGTATTCCGTGTAATCAAAGTCGTTGTTGCCCAAGTGCACTTGCTTTGTTATTTCATCTTCCACGCGCGCAAGGTCGTCGGGATGAACTACGCCTTTAAACGTTCCGCCCGTAAGCTTCATGAACTCTGTAAAGGTTTTGCATTTAAATATATCTATAAGCGATTTATTGGCGTAAATAATTTTTTCTTCGACGTCGGCGTGGTAAACCAAGAATCCGCCCGGTATTTCGTCTATGAACGCACGGAGTTTTTTGGCAATGCGAATATTGACCGGATTGTTCGGATCTATATCCGACAAGTCGAAGTCATCGCCCGTATGCAACAGCGTGAGCATGTATTCGGTAATGCTTTTTTCGGGATCGTGTTTTTTCATCCCAATCAAAACTCCTTTTGCGTGCGGCAAACTGCCGCGCTGAATACTAGCTTTTTATAGTATATCACTTTAAGCGCGTTTTGTCAAACAGCGGTATCGAAAAATGAATGCCGCACGAGTCAAGGCGACTTTTTACCGGCCCATCTTTTTTATAATATGACGTGCGTACGCCTCCGCTACGTTTATCTCGGTTGCGGACTCGAACGCGTCAAAGTAGGCGTTGGAATTTACCTCGCACAGCATGGGCGTATCGCCTAACAAAAAGTCTATTCCGCAGTAATCGAGCCCGAGCGCGCCCGCCGCTCTTACCGCCGTTTGTTGTATTTCCGTCGGCACTTCCACCGCATGTGCGTGTCCGCCCAGTCCTATGTTGGAACGGAAGTCGCAGTCCGACTGCCGTATTATTCCGCCCAGCGCCCTGCCGCCCACGACTATGACGCGCATATCGCGCCCGTAAGAGCTGCCGATAAACCGCTGAAAAAGGTGCGGGGTAAGCTTGATTTCGTTAACAATTTTTAAAAGCTCGTCGTGCGACGAAGCGAGATACACGCTTTTGCCGAGCGAGCCGAACGACTGCTTGACGACAAGCGGCAGTCCGAGCCTGCCTTCGACTACTCTTAGCCGCTCTTCGTCTATCTTTGCGTTCGGCGTATAGCATAGCAGTCCCGGAATAGTGTCCGGCATGAGTATACCTCTGTCGGCAAGCGCTATGTGGGTCGTCATTTTGTCGTCGCACAGCTCGATTGCCCGCGCGCTGTTAAACAGGCGCATTTTTCTTTCGAGTAGATGAGATACGTACTTATCCTTATCGAGGTACACGCAAAAGTCGTAGTCCGCGCTTACTTGCGCGCGCCCGTCTGCGACCGAAGCAAAAAAGCCGTCGTTGCGTTTAACGACGACTTGTACACCGAGTTTATTCAGCTCGTCACGTAGCCTAATAACCTGACGGGTGTCGGTTGTCGGGGCGTAGGCGTTAATAAGTATCAGCGCTTTCATTATGCTTGAGGTTTATCGAACGAGCAAGAGGTGAGTGTGTACATGGTGTGACGGTAGGGTTTACCGCTCATGTACTCGTCGTAGTCTATTTTGACGGGGATTTTTTTGTGTTCCTTGCCGCCCGACTTAAAGCTGTCCTTGGCAAACAATATGATATAACCGGGCCCGTGATTGGTCGCGTTTATCATTAGTGACGTAGTTATGCACTTAACGGGGTAGGATGCGCCCTGTTCGTTATCGGCGTCCTTTTTTTCGATTCCGAATTCCTTTACCCAATCGCCTATATCGACGGAGCGCTCGGACGTGCCCGTCACCGATATATTGTAGTTGACGGGTTCGCCGGTGTTGAAAGAGTCGAAAATATTTATCATGTTAAAGTTGGTGGACGAGCTTGACGACAGGCTTTGCGCGCGCGCGAGGTACAGCATCATTTCATTGTCGCGGCAGGCGTTTTTGGACAGCGACATAGTGCTTGTCTTGTTTGTGACGGGGTAGGTTATGGTCGCCTTGTGCGAGTCAAAGTAGTCCGCCGTTACGGTATACGACAGATTGGGCTTGTCCTTGCGGTCGGCAAGCGCGACTGTTTTTTCCATGCTCTTTGCCGCCATGCTTTTAGGCTCGAAAACGACCGTGCTTGTTACTTTGTCGGTAAGTCCCGCGTCGATTCCCGCCTCGTCTATATTAAGATAAGTGAGAGTAAAGGTAGTATCTATGCGCGTGTAGCCGCCCGCTTCGCCCTCGTTAAGAACAAAGCTTACCGCGCCGTTCCCGATTTTTACGCGCTTGTCTAGGCTTTCGTTCTTTTGCGTATTAAACACCTCGACCGAAAAATCGAGCCGCTCGTACGACTCGGACGAGTCGTTCCAGGGCAGGGGGTGGTCAAACGCCGATTCGGCTATTTCCGTACTGCACGCCGCAAGCGACAGCGCCGAAACGGCGGCAAGCGCCGCGCAGGTTATTTTTCCGAGTGTCTTTTTCATGTAGCGATCCGTATGAGCGAAATCATTTACGGACATATTCCGTACCGCTCATTGTCCATATAATACCACATTCCTCCGATTTTGGCAACCGATTATCCGCCACTGCTTGCTTTTTGGCGTATTTGGTTGTACAATAGAAATATGACAAAAACCGCACAGCTTCTTTACAAAAGCTATCCCGAAGCGCTCGACGGGCTTGTGCAAAAGCTTAATGCCCGCGAGTTTTCGTTTGACGAGTATCATATAGTGCTTTGCCCCGACCGCTATACGCAGTCGGTTGAGCAGGCGCTGTTTTGCGGCAGTTGCTGTTGCGGCGCGATAGACGTAGAGGTGCTCACTCTTTCCCGCTTGTCGCGGCGTGTCGCCGAAAAGCAAAAGGCGCTCGGCAAAGAAGGGTGCGTAATGATAACCGCGCGCGCGATCGCGGCGGTTGCGGACAAGCTTAAATACTACGGCCGCGCGGCGGGGTTCAGCGACTTCGCACGCGAAACATACGAAACCCTGCAACAGATAATTTCGTCGGACGTCACCCCCGAAGAGTGCAATGCGGACGGTGTGACAAAGGCCAAGCTTGCCGACCTTGCGCTTATCAAGGCGGAGTACGATCGTATAAAGGCGGACTTTTCCGACCCCGCCGACAGACTTACCGCGCTTATCGACGGTGCGCCATATTCGCCGCTAATCGAGAATTCGCATTTTTACGCAATCGGCTATGCCGATACTACCAAGCTTAATCTGCGCGTGTTTTCCGAGATAGCCAAGTACGCCAAGTCCTTTCATGTTTTTACCGCCGCAAAGCCGACGGGTAAGCGCGACGATATAACGCTGTTCCGCGCGGCGGACAGGGTGGACGAGTACAAGGAGATCGCGCTCGATATTCGCAGCGTTATTGCGCACGGCGGGCATTACTCGGACTGCGCGGTCGTGTGCGACAGTCCGCGCGCACTGCGGCGCATTCTTACCGAATATCTAATCCCGTCGTACACCGACGAAACGCGTGCTCTGTTCGTAACGCCGCCTCTCGTCGCTTTGGAATGTTTGTATAAACTGCGCTACGCCTTTGAGCGTCGCAACGCAATCGACTGCGAAAGCCTTGTGACGTTATGCAAAAACCCTTTTGTGGATATCGCCGCCGAGGATAGCGAAATGCTGTTGTTCGAGGTGAAAAGCGGTGCGCTGTCGTTTGTGCCCAAAAGCTTCGAGTTTAAGTCCGACGGGGCAAAACGCGCGGCGCAAGTCGGCATGGGCGCAGTCGCGGCGTTTGGCGAAAACAATGATTTTTGCGCGGCGGCATTGCGCGCTTTGGAATATTTGGACTGTGCGGCAAAGGCTGAAAGACAGCGGCTCGAAACGGACTGCGTGACGCCCATACTCGGGCTTATAGACAGCCTAAGACGGTACGGCACCGGCGCGTTTGATATAGACGCAAGAATGTTCTTTTCGGCGGCGCAGTCGGTCAATGTCAATTCGGTGCCGCGGGAGCGCGACTGCGTTACCGTCACCATGCCGCAAACGCTTAGGCTTTCTTCGGTCAAGCGCCTCTACGTAACGCATTTTAACGAGGGCGTAATGCCGCCCGCCATAGCCGATACAGGGCTGATTTCCGATATCGAGCTTAACGCGCTCGGCGGCGTTATCGAGCCGTCCGTTTATCAGCGCAACAAGCAATCGCGCGACGAGCTTAAAGCGGTCGTGCTAAACGCCGATAGCGTGTTTTTGACGTACTCGGCGGCAAGCGGTAAGCCCGCAACTTTTATTAACGAGCTTGGCACGGTCAAGCAGTCGTCAGATTACGCAGAGCAGCGCGCGGCGTTATTCAATAGCGACGATATAGACTTTATCGTGCGCCGTGCGGCGGTGCCGTCGTCTGCGCGCGAGCTTGCCGCACGGGGCATGACCAAGTACGGCGAATCGCTTAAAACAGCTACTCAACAAAGCGCGGCAATCGCGCCGCAACCCACCGACTGCGTGGGCAAGCTTGACAAAAAGACATTGTCGGCGACTGAGCTGTCGCACTGGTTTACCTGCCCGTACAAGCGGTTTTTAAGCGACACCGTCGGCATAAAGGAACGGCGCGAGGGCTTTGGCGCGCCCGACTTCGGAATAATAGTGCACGAGTTTATGCAGGATTTCGCGCTCGGCGATTTGGACTGTTCGCGCGACAAGGTGGAAAGCGCGGTAAACACGATACTCGGCAATCACAATATCACGCTCACGCCCGCCGAGCACGCGCGCATACTCGACGACGCGGCGGACTTTGCCGAGGTCAACGCCAAAATACTGAAACTCGGCAACTACAAGGTGAAAGCGACCGAGGAATGGGTGGGCGGCATTAAGCTTGGAAAAACCGCGGAGCTCGAGTTTGTGGGCTGTATAGACAGATACGACGTATGCGGCAATCAGGCGCGCATAATGGACTACAAAACGGGCAACAAAAAGTTCGAGCTTAAGGAATGTCTTAACGGTTGCGACATGCAGCTTCCGCTGTACGCCTGCGCCGTTCCGTACGACGTAACGGGCGTGTTTTACGTGCGACAGAGCAAAAAGTACACTGCGGGCGGCACGCCCGAGCAGAATATGTCGGGCTGTCTTGTAAAGGACGTATCTGTCGCGCTCGATTACGACAATACGCTTATTGCGGGCGGGGATAAATCGGAAATCGTTCCCGTACGACTCAAGTCCGACAAAGGCGGCGGCATCGTCTTTGACGGGCGGATTACCAAGGGGCTTATGGATAAAGCCGAGTTTGCCGATTTAAAAAAGAAGTGCATGAACAACGCCGATGTTGCCGCGGACGAGATTGCGGCGGGGCATATCGAGCGTTCGCCCGTGGATAAGGCGTGCGAGCGTTGTCCGTATATAGGTATATGCGGCGGCGGGATTGCTCGTGTTACCGACGACGACAGCAACGACGGGGTGGAATAGTCATGGGCTTTACCGAAAACCAAAAACGCGCCGTATTCGAGCGCGGGAATATAATAGTATCGGCGGGCGCGGGCAGCGGCAAAACGACCGTCATGATAGCGCGTATAATCGAAAAGCTTAAAAGCGGCGAGGCAAAGGACCTTAGCGAAATGCTTATCGTCACGTTTACCCGCGCGTCCGCCGCGGACATGCGCGTCAAGCTCACCGAAAAGCTGTACGAGCTCAAAGCGGAAAAAAAGTACGAAAAAATCGCTACCGCCGCGCTCGACAGTCTGCCCACCGCCAACATAGGCACCTTGCACAGCTATTGTCAGCGGTTAGTCAAAACGTACTTTTTTGCGGCGCGCATCGATCCGTCCGCCGTCATTTGCGAGGAAGGGGAAGCGGACGGCATTCGCGCGGACGTAGTGGAAAGCGCCGTCGCCCGCGCGTGGGCAAACGCTTCGCCATTCTTTTCGGTGATGTACGATATTTTAAGCACAAGGCGTAGCGACGATACAGTCAAGGACACCGTGGGTGAGATACTCGAGTTTGCGCTTTCCATGCCCGACCCGATAGGGTACCTCACTTCCGTTTCGCCCGACAGCGACAGCTTTGCCGAGTTGGACGGAATAGTGCGCGAGCGGGTTGACGGTCTTAAACGCAGGATAGCGGAAATCAAGCTTGACCTTGTTGCGGCGGACATGCCGGATCGCGCGGACATGTGCGACGAGATGATCGATTATATAGACGGTAAAATCGACGAGCTGTCCAGGGCAAGCAGTCGAACGAAAACGCTCGACTACCGCGACGAGCTTAACGAGCGCGTGCTTGCAATGAAGGGCGAGTGCAAAAAGCTGCGCGAGTTTTGCGCGCTTGCGGTCAAAGCCAAAACCGTGGACGGCGCGGAATACGCGGCGGCGCTTAAAGCGGTTGCCCTCGACGCCTACGACGGCTACCGCGAACGCAAGGAGCGGCTTGGTAAAATCGACTATTCCGACCTCGAGCACGGCGCGTACGCGGTGCTTTGCGACGAGCAGTGCCTCGGCGAAATCGCGCGCACGCTCAAGTTTGTTTTTATAGATGAGTTTCAGGACGTCAACCCACTGCAATCGGCAATCGCGGATAGATTAAAAGCGGCGGGCGCCGAGATGTTTTTGGTAGGCGACGTCAAGCAATCTATCTACGGGTTTAGGCGATGCTCGCCCGAGCATTTTATAAATGCGATAAAGAGCCCGGACTACAATCATATTCCGCTGTCCGACAACTTCCGCTCGACCCAAACCGTAATCGACTTTATAAATAAGGTGTTTGACGGAACAATGACTGTAGACTTCGGCGGCGTGGATTACGCAAGTCCCGAACAGCGGCTCGTTTGGGGCAACAAAGCTCTTTCGGGCGGCGACGCGGGGCTGTACCTCGTGCCCGTCGAAAAAAAGCAGAGGGCGGCGACTTCGTGGAAGAACGAGCGCGACCTTTCGGGGTATTCGGTCGTATCGGACTGTGGGTCGGAAAAGTCGGACGACGAGGCAAAGCTTATCGCCGACATGATAGTTCGATTTGCGGATACGCACAAGGACGTTCCGCTCGGTAAGATAGCGGTGCTCGCTCGTTCGCTCGGCACGCGGTTTTGCGCGGCGCTCGAGAGCGAGCTGAAAAGCCGCGGCGTTAAATACTCGATGGGCAAGCGCGGCAAAGCCAAGGACTGCCCCGACGTGGTTGCGCTCGTCGATATTATGCGGTGCGCGGACAACAGGTTTGACGACATTGCATTGTACACCGCAATGCACTCGGCGCTCGGCGGTTTTACCGACGGCGAGCTTATGGAAATAGCGTTGACGGGCGAGAGCCTTGCCGCAAAAAACGGCGTACTGCCCATATTCGATGGCAAGCGCGGTTACGCGTTTTGGCAGAAGGTGACGGCGTACCGCGGCTGGCTCGAGGGCAAAATCAATGCCTTTTTGACCGTTCGCGACGAGATAGCCAAGGCGGCGCTCACTCGCGATTGCGCCGACGTTTTGGGCATTATCACGGCTAAGACCGATTACTTTACGCACGTTTACGAGCGCGGCGGCAACGCCGAGGCGGTGGAAGCGCTGATAAGCTTCGCTGCCGACCGCGAGCTCGGTATGCATGAGTTTTTAAATTACTTTGACAGCACCGACTTCGAGCTGAAGACAGGCGCGAGCGACGACGCTGTGACGATAACGACTATCCACGCGTCCAAGGGTTTGGAATACGAATTGGTCATTGTCGCCGACACTGCCAAAAAGTTTAACGAGAGCGACAGATACAAAAAGGTATCGGTGTCCGAGCGCGGCGTGTTTGTAAAGCTTCCCGACGAAACGCGCGAGCTGATCCCCACCGCTCCGTGGCTTGTGGAAAACGTGCGCTATCCCGACCGTGCGCGGGCGGAAGAATTGCGGCTTTTGTATGTCGCGCTCACCCGTGCGCAAAACACGCTTGTAGTGACGGGCAAGAGCAACGGCATTAAGCAAAAGGAACCGCGCGAATGCGGAAATATTTTGGGCGTGTTTTACGGCATACCGACAAAACCGGTCACGCTTTCACCCATCGAGGCGGGGGAGATGGAGCCGCCTATTGCACGCAATCCCGAGCTCGAAGAGGCGATAAAAGCCGCGCACGCTCTTGCCGCAGACTACAACGCCGACAGACAAAGACTAACCGTTATTCCCATAAAGACCTGCGTTACCGCCGCGGCGCACAAGGCGGCGGAGGACGAGGAAGCGCCGACTGTCATGCCTGTAATAACGCACGACTACGCCGCGGACGGCGCGCACGAGGACGACGTTGACGCGCGTATTCGCGGCACTGCCTACCATCGCGCAATGGAACTAATGGACTTTGCTAACCCCGACCTCGATTATCTCGAGCGCGAGAGCGATAACTTTAATCTTGTGGACAAAGCGGAAATATTGCGCGCGGCGGAAGTCATGCGCCCTCTTACCGACGGCGCGGCGTTTGTCGCCAAGGAACGGTACTTTATAGTCAATATGCCCGCAAACGAAGTTTACGGCGCGGAAGCCGTGGGCGACGTGCTTGTTCAGGGCGTTATCGATTTACTGATAGTGGATACGAACGGCACGGCGACTATTATCGACTACAAAACGGGCAATCCGTCGCACCTAAATAACACCGCGTACAAAACGCAGTTAAGACTGTACACCGAAGCCGTCGAGCGCACGACCCCGCTAAAAGTAAAGCGCGCCGTTTTGTACTCGTTTGAGTCGGGTGAAATAATGGATATTCAAGACAGGGTGAAAACGAGTATTGCAAAGCCAATTAAATAGTTTAGGTTGTTTGTCGTCCGGAGCAACGCGAAGGATCCCGCGAACAATAAGTATATACAAAAAGAAAAGCGCGGAATTCCGCGCTTTGTTATTCTCGTTTATTATTAATTCCGAATTTATAATTCCGCATTCCGAATTCTTGCGTCCGCCTCGGCGTAATAACGGTCGTAGGCTTTTTTGCAATAGTTGTCGTGCTTGCTCGGGGTGGGCGCTTCCGGCTCTTCAAACGAGTATTCGCCGTTTACCTTCCAGCCCTCGAGCAGTCCTGCGTTTATCGCGTTTTTGGGACATGTAAAGGCACAGCGCATACATATAGTGCACTTGCCTCCGAACTTGACCTTGCCCTTTTTGGTAATTTTGATATTTCCGACGGGGCAGGTGTTGGCGCACTTGCCGCACTTTACGCACCAGCTTTCGGCGGAGAAAAACCGCCCGATAAGACGTGCGCCCCAATGCTCGCAACGCATTATCCAAGCTATGAGTCCGCCCATAAACATCTTTTTTGGCATGCGTCGTTCGCCCGCGATTACTTCCGCCACGTCGAGCGGAACAAGCTTTTGCGCGTACGACCACATTTTGTACGCCGCACTGTCGCTATGGCGGAATATCATATTGTACGGCATGATATAACGGCGCTCGGTCAAAACGTCGTACCCGCGGCTTTTGAGTATTTTGATAAGCTTGAGTGACGAGATATCGTTCATGCGCACCGGCTCGCCCGACGTCTTATAAATAAACACCTGCTTTTTTTGCCCGTGCTTATTGATTTTGGGCAGTTTCTTGCAAAAATCCAAAACAAGCTTAGGCACGTTAAACGCATGTACGGGATAGCCTATTCCTATCATGTCAAACGCGTCGGGGTCGTTTGGTGTGTGTATCGGAAGGCTGACGGACGTAGCAACCTCGCCCTGTTCGGCAAAAGCCTGTTCGTAAAGCTCGGTTATCTTTTTTGTATTGCCCGTGCCCGAAAAGTAATACATTATTATTTTCATAGTTTATTCCAAATGTGTGTTGAATTCGTCGTCAAACGAGTATACATAGTTTTCGGACGGGTCGTGCGAGTCGTACCATACCGACGCCAGAACTTTGTCGGTCTTTGCCTGTTTGTCGTAATCCCATACAAACTCGTCATACGCGCGGCAATGCCAGTGTCCGCCGCGAAGCACGGTGTACGGCTTGGCGGTAAAGATTACGCCGTCGGCGTTTTGCCACTCGAGCGTTTTGTACATATCGCCGTCGTATTTACTCAAAAGCTTGCCGCCGCGCGCCGTGGCTACGTTTATCAAATCCTGCTCGGTTATTTTACAATCCGGCTTGTTTACGTCAAACCCGTACTCGATAGGACTTTCGTTTTGGGTTATTTTTTTCAGATCGGCAATAGTCGGGTAGTCCTTCCATTCGGCAGTCTTGAGCTTTTCGTAGTTTTCGTAGCCGCCGAAGTATGCTTGTATGCGCGCCGTGTCGTTGTGCTTTGCCCAGTATGCGGGCGCGTTTTTGCTTTTGAGCAGCCGTCCGACAACGAAGTGTCCGATCACGCGCTTGGGCACGAGCCTGCCAAGCTTGAAAACAGGGTGGGTTTTAAAGATCAGCTTCCAATAGCTTTCGGGCGTTTCGCGGCGGAAATCAAACATGTCGTTAAGCTCGTCGCCGTCCGCATACCATATGCCGTGAAAATTGCGCGTGGCGTTGTAGTACGGCTTGAAAAAGTCCTTTGTGCTTCCGCCCACGATCACAAAGCCCTCGTCGAAGGTGTGCAGGCCGTATCTGCGGCAGTCCGCGCCGCCCGCAATGTTAAAGCACCTGCGCCAAAACCCGTCGGGCATTTCGTCGCCTATAAACTTACGCACGATATTGGCTATAAGCCGACCGCTGTCATTTGCCGTTATCCACTCGAGCGGCGCGTCGTACACCGTGTGGAACATAAGTCCGTCGTGAATATTGTCGGACAGCATTTGCGGATGAAGCATTGCCGATTGACGGAGTATCGCCCATTTTTGGATATCGCTGTCCATAACGCGCTTTTCGGCGCGCATTTTGGTAGTAGAGTATGCGTCGAGCGGTGTAGCGCAAAGCGGGTCGCTCACTCTGCCGAATCGGTGTGCGCCCGAGCGGTTGCCGTAAACCGCGACCGTCGATACGTGAACGAGCGCGGGCTGAACGGCTTGCTTTTCGATTTCCTCGACCAGATAAAACGCGCCCGTTTGATTGCACGCTACCGCCGCCTTGGGATTATTATCGGCGCGGGGCGGAATGACCGCCGCCATGTTGATAATAAGGTCGGCGCCGTTTACGATCTCGGACACCGCCTCGCGACTTGCCATACCACCGTGAATAACCTTAATACGACTTAGCATATCCTTGTGCTTTTTAAGTAGCTTTTTGATACGCTTTTCGTTGTGCGCGAGCAGTCGAAGTTCGTCTATGCCCTGTACGCTTTTGAGTGCGTCAAGCGTCGCTTGACCCATGTTGCCTGTTATTCCGGTGATTGAAAGTATCATTTGTATTCTCCGATTATGCGGGCACCGTAAATCCGCCCGCAAAATTTTTATTGCAGATTGTGTTGTATGTAGTCTTTTAATTGTTCGGTAAAGAACTCGCTTTCTATGTTTTCGGCGCGAACGGTGAGGCGGTCGTTTTCCTCGAGCACCGTTTCGCCGTCGGGAACTATTATCTGTCCGCCGCGGTCGAGCTCGGTAACGAGCGAGTTGTACGGCCACAGCACGTCGCGTATGCGCCGCCCGCACAGGTACGAGCCGTCGGGGATTACGCCGCTTATTGTAATCACCTCGCCGCAAATGTGCTTTTGCGTGCTTTTGTACAGGTCTTCCATCATGCGCTCGTACAGCGGCGACGAACGCATAACTCCCGCTATCGCCGTCGATATTGCTACGGCTATCGCGCAGGGTAAAAGGTTGCTAAAGCTAGCGGTAAGCTCTATCGCCATTGCAAGCGCGCTTATCGGTGCGCGAGCCGACGCGGCAAAAAACGCCGATATGCACAGCATTATTATATTCGGCGCAAAAGAGTTGTCCATACCCGCCGCTACGGACGCCTTTGCGGCAAGCGTGCCGAGTATGCCGCCTATAGCTATCATGGGTAAAAACAGTCCGCCGGTCGCGCCGCTTCCGCTAGCTAAGGCTGTCATTACAAACCTGAGCACAAACAGCGTTATAAGTAACCACGTTGCGGTCGATAACGACACGCCTTCAAACGTCGCTTCGCCGCTACCCACAGATTGCGCAAGGCACAGTCCGCATACCGCGGTGAGTATAAAGGCGGGAAGCAGTCTTAGCGTGCGGCTCTTTATCTTGCCGAACAGCTTATTAAGTCCGAATATACTTGCGTTAAACAGCGCGGCAAACAGCGCGCAGCCTATGCCGCACAACGCCGCAATGCCGCCGACGGTAAGTAAATCCATTGCGTTTGAGTACGACGTTTGGGATAGATAGGGAAGTAGCGCCGAGCCTGCGCGAACGCCGAGCCCTGCGAGATAGGGTATCTGCCCGAGTCCCCAAAACATCAGCTGGGATACGAGTGCGGCGGGAATGACGGACGAAAATGCCGCAAGCAGTATGCCGGGCGAAAACCGTCTGTGCGTTTCCTCGAGTGCGAACGCAACGCCTGTGAGCGGCGCATTAAAAGCAATCGCAAGACCCGAGCTTGCGCCGCCCGTTATAAGATAGCGGCGGAACTCGACGGGCTTTTTGGCGGCTCTTCCGAGACCTTCGCCTATAAGCCCGCCCACGCCTATGCTCGGACCTTCGCTGCCGAGCGGCAAGCCGCACAGAAAGGACAAAAGACTGCCGGCAATAAGCGTTGCCGCCGAACGCAACCATTTGACGGACAGCATGCCGCGCGCCGCGCCTTCGGCAAGAGGTATGCCGCTGCCTTTGCACGACGGGTACAGCGTTTGCATTACCGCCATAATAAGACAGCTCAGTATTACGAGAATAAGAATACATACGACAAACAGCGGCGTGCGATCCGAATCGTACAACCCGAATGAAAAGGACAGAACTATTTTTGCGCATACCAAAAACAGCGATATCACTACGCCGCAGATAATCCCCGTCAAGCACCCGTAAAATAACGGGCTTGCCGTGTGTAAAAGTTTTTTTGTCCTTTTAATCATCGTTTTTTCTGTTTTTTTGTCAATCGCGTTTTACGCCGCGACGGGCGGTGGTAACCGGTTTGTCGTGAACTTCGTTTTCATGCGGTCTGGTCTGTCCGTTACGCGTGCGTGTAATTGTTATCATGCGCGGCGAGTACGTGCCGCCCTCGCTGCCGTCGGACGATTTGCGCAAGGGAATGCGGTGTGCTCTCGGTCGGTCGGGCGGAAGTGTCATGGCCTCGAGCGGAATGGTTTCCACTCGTTCCAAAAACTCGAGCTCCTCCTTGGACTGCTGTTGCGCGTCGGGCTTGGCGGTTTTGGGCTGTACCGTGGGAATGGGTATTTCCTCTAAGCCGTCGAGCGGGTCGGGCTCTTTTGATTTTTTGGATTTTTTAGTCTTTGCAGATTTCTTTCCATTTTGGGCGTGTTCGCGGAAGAACACCGCGCGGAAGCTTTTGCTTGCGGCAAGGCATATCAGCAGTATCACAAGCAGAACGGTCGCGCCCACAAACACGGTGAGTGCAATGCCGAGCGCAAATTCCGAAAGCGCAAACGCGCCGTTTACTACGTTATACATAATAACCATCCTTATCGCCTGTTATAGGGGCGTTTGACGGCTCGTTTATCGTTTTGAGCCGTGTGTTAAACTCGTCAGTTTTGTTGCCTTTAAAGTAGTCGTAGGCGAAAATGCGGTTGACATGCGAAATTTTTTCAAGAAGGGCGCTCGCCGTGCGTTCGACGGAGCCAAGATATTTCTCGTCGGTGCCCGGCGCCAAGTATATCAGCTTACTAAGCGTGTTAAAGTACACCTTGTCGGTCATGAATTTGTCGTATGCGCGCGAATACAGTATGGACGGCTCTTCCGAAAACGCGCTCACACCGTAGTTGAGGTTTTTGAACATGGTTATTCCCAACAGGTCGAGAACGGTGGGGTATATATCCGCGACGCACGTGAACTTGTTGATTATCGGATTGCCGAGGTTGGCATTGCCCACTTTAATCATAACGGGCACGCGATACAAATCTGTATATGCGGGATGCTCGGATGAGTATATGCCCTTGGCGTAGTTGCTCACGCCTTGATAGTATGCGTTATGATCGCCGAAGAGAGTGATGATCGTGTTGTCGGCAATGTCGTTTGCTTCGAGGTAGTCGAGCATAATGCCGATTGCCTTGTCCGTGTCCATGCCCGCCGCGCAGTAGTAGCGCAGTGCGTTGGCGTTGGCGTCGTCCTCGACGTAGGGCAAAAGTCCCGCTTTGTCCAGCTTGTCGTAGTACGGCTGAAGGTTGTCGCGGTAGGCGTATTGCCCGTGCTGAGTTATGGTCGTGATGTACGTGTTAAACCGCCGCGTTACCGGGAACATTTGCTGTTTGCATGTATCGAACATGACCGAGTCGAGATTGCGTTCACCCACGCCGCCGCCGTCCTGGGTGGCTTCGTAAATGTCTTCCGCCGCGGTAAAGCTTTTAAAGCCGAGCACATTGGTGTGAAAGTCGTTGCGGTTGTAAAAGGTTTTGTATCCGTTGTGGAAGGAATTGCTTTCCACGCCGTAAAGCGTTTTGAGTACGTTGGGTATGCTGTACGGCAACGAGTTGTCGGGATAATCGTAGTTGATGTACTGAAAGAGCGGGTAGTTGCCCAGCATGCTCTTGTTTTCCGAAATATCCGTTTTTTCGAGCGAGTGCGAATTATTGAGCACGACCGTCGAGTCGCTCTCGTAAAAGCGGTAAAAATTGGGGTACAGCTCGCGAAGCTTTTGTTTGACTTCGGCATCTGTCATTTCGCCGTTAGAAACCGTTTTGGCAAATCCGTTGGGGAAGTCGACCTCGTCGTACAAAAATGTGAACCACTCGAAGCTCTCGCACAGTATTGTAACAACATTGTACCCGTCGGCTATGCCCGTAAGCGGAGTGGGCTCGGTGGTCTTGCCGTAAATAAAGCTTTTAAGTTCGTTTTCGTCACCGTAGTCGATTTTGGAAAATAACATGCCGCGTACGAGCTCGTTGTAAAAGTTGCCTACTATTCCTTTGTTCGAGTACGTGCCCGTTTCGTTCTGGTACAGCTTGTACTTGAGGTCGTTGGAATCATAGTGCTCGTTAGAAATGTATACGGTCATTATATTAGTGCTGAGCGTCAGCGCGGTAAGCGCGGCGGTGGTTATAACCGACGAGCGCGCGACGTTGGGCTTGGGCATGATTTTGGTGAACTTAAACCCGAGCGTGCCGTATACCGCCATGATCACGGCGGACACGAATAGGTGAGTAAAGCTGAACGGAATGGTTTCCAGTATGGTTATCGCGTCGTTACGAAGATTGATCATGGCATAGTCGAACACCGTGCCGCCCGTGCTGTCGTATACGACGATAAATATCATATCGAATATAAAGTTTGCGGTAAGCGCTACCATAAACAGCGCGTAACGCGATTTGTGCCCGGGCAGGAATTGAGATATAAGGCAAACGAGTATGACGAATGACAAAAACAGCCACGGCTCGGTCATGTAAAACCGATCGGAAGTAACCGCAACGCCCGTCAGCTCTATAATGATAGCGGCTACGATATATCCGCACATCAGGTAGTTGACCTTGCAAAACGCAAGCAAAGCTTTTCCCGTGCGTTTAAGCATATTTAAAAATTTATTGCTATGTCCGTTTTCCATCACAACACCATTATGACGACGCACGCCCAAAAAGTAAGGTGAAAGCTTCGTTTGGACAGCTCGTACACCGTTGCGTACACGTACGTCAGTCCGTAGTACAGCAACGGATAGACGTGCGTGGTTGTGTAAAGCTCTAAAATCAGCTCGATAAGTCCGAATACCGTTACAAGCAGTATTGCGCCCCACGGGATAGAACGGGGCGTGGGTACGAGTATTCCCATGGCGTGCTGAAACAGCGCCGCGGCAATAAGCCCGAGCCACAGATGCAGTCCGTAGTACACGTACACCGCTATGTTGGTGAGAGCGGTCGCAATCGTTACGCCCGCGCCCATTTCCACTTCGATTTTTACTTTAAACCCAAATCCCGCGCTAATACAAAAGAACGTCGTAGCGCCGATAGCTATTATTATAAGCGTGCAAAGAGTCCCCACTTCGGACTTGCCGCGCGATAGTACGCCGTAGCCGCAGTGTCTTTTTACAAATCTGTGCAAAAAAACTACGTACACGGTGAACATGATTGCAAGCGCTAAGAAGTAGAGCACCTCTGACAGCGTGCCATAGTATATCATATCCAACAGCGGCTTAAACAACCAAAACAGCCGTGACAAAAACAGCGCGCCGAGAGTTACGCCCGCCGCGGCAAGCATTACGTACGCCTTGCGCTTTTGTTCGGGCGGAACGGCGCTCGCCGCCGAGCACAGCTCGGCAGGGAACAGCTTGTTTTGTTGTGCCGAGTTATCGGCTGTCGAATGTTTATCCATTATCGGTTAATCGTTGTCTTCCAATACGGAAAGTACGTCGTGCATGGATTTGACGTATTCGGCTTCCGACGAGTTGTAAAACAGCAAAAGGTCGTCCTTTACGTCGGGGTTGTCAAGGTAAGACGGAATAGAAAAATCGACCGTTTTTATATACTCGTTCCAATGCCGAATCTTGTAAACGTCGCGGTCGGAGTTGCGCCGCATCAGGCGCTCGCGGCAAATCTCGGGCGTTGTCACCACCCAAATGACTGTCAGCTTGGCGCCCTGCGCTTTAAGCTTTTCCCTAAGTCCGTTCATATATTCGGGCGAGCGTATCTCGCGCGTGAACGGCGCGTTGATAAGCACGGTGTCGTCATAGCAAAGCGCCTCGAAGCCGAGGTCGAGTATTACCTCGTACTCGTAGTCGCGGATTTGCTCTTCAAAGAAGTCCGAGCTACGGTCATACGGCTTTTTTGCCACGCGGAAAATCTGCTTGGACAGTGGAATAAGCGTGTCCTTGTCCAAGTACACTACATGCTTGAGATTGGTTGCAAGCTGTTTGGATATGTACGTCTTTCCGCATGCGGGCGGCGACGATACCAAAATCATTCTTTTCATGGTATTTTCTGTCTGTTTTTCTTTATATATATTATGTGTATTGTAGCAAATACAAAAAACGGTGTCAAGCAATAAAAAGATAATTCGGGATTATGAATTCGGAATTAGGGATTTCGGACTGCGCTATGAGCGATTAAATAAAAAATGCGGCTATGCCAAGACCCCTCGGGTATGCAGAAAATGTTCGGGGCGATTGATGGGTGAGTTATACTATTCGATACAATAAAAGCAATAATACGAATAGTCGACACCAACCAAATCATTCAAGCTTTTTCCGCTCGTTCGGGAAATCTATGCGAAGCCGCACAATAATTTAATAATGACGCGTTAGCGCAAATCTATAATTCCTAACTCTTAATTAACCTAAACGCTTTCGAGTAGCATTTTGTCGGCGACGAGCGCGATAAACTCGCCGTTGGTCGGCTTTTCGTTGTGGTTGTACACGCGCACGCCGAAAAGGGTATTTATGTTTTCTATCTTGCCGCGGTTCCAGGCTACCTCGATTGCGTGGCGAATGGCGCGCTCGACCTTGCTCGGGCTTGTATTAAAGTGGTCGGCTACCTCGGGGTACAGCCGTTTTGTAATGGAATTGATTATTTCGGGATTGTCGATAGTCATCTTGATAGCCTCGCGCAAATACTGATACCCCTTGATATGCGCGGGAATGCCGACTGTAATAAAGATATTGCTTATTTTTTCGTCCATCGACCTGTTGCGCGCCGACGGGCGTTTGTTGTTGTACGCCTCGATTATGCGCTCGTCGAGTACGCCAAACGACACCGGCTTCATCATATAAAAGTCCGCGCCCAGTCCCATCGCCTTGGATATAAACGCTTCCTGCGACAGCGCCGACACTACTATTATTTTCATATTGCCTTTGTTGACCCGTTCCAAAACGGTAAAACCGTCGAGATTGGGCATTACAAGATCCAAAAGCAAAACGTCCGGGCGCACAGAGTCGAGCTTGTCCAAAACCTGTTTGCCGTCGGACGCCGTATCGGCAACCTCTATCTTGTCGGAAAGCGCAAAATGCGACTTGGCGCTTGCCACAAATTCGTTGTTGTCGTCGCAAATCATAACGCGTATTTTCATATATCCCTTAGCTCCTTTTTTCTCGCTGATTTAAAAAAATTATACCATTTTCAACCGATTATTTCAAGTTTCGCATACGTGCGCAAAAAGACTGCTTTTGTCGACTAACGACAAAATTTGCCCGAAAACCGCGAAACGTACCCTTAAAGGGTCGGAAAACTTCCGTAATACGGTATTTAAAAAATGTCACATAAAAGGCATAAAAGTATACTTTTTGTCAATATGGGGATAAACGACGGGTGAATGTGCGTAAATTGTTACGGGCAACGTGCGGCGGGCTGTATAATATAATCACATTCGAGATATGAGTGTGATCCCGAAAAATCGGGAAAAGGAGAAGAAAAGTGAAATTTACGTTATCGACCGATACCGTATGCGACATATTCCGCAGTGAACTTCGCGAGCGCGGAATAGGGTACGTATCAACATATTATACGATCGAGGGCGTCGAGCACAAGGACGAGATGACGCGCGACGAAGAGCTTAAAGAGTTCTACGAGAAGGTGCGCGGCGGTGAAATGCCTACCACCTCGCAGGTCACCAAAAACGACTACGAGGAATTTTTCGGTGATCTTATAACAAAATGCGAGGGCGACATAGTACATATAACGATTTCCTCAGGCCTAACGACATCGCCGTTGTTCGCGCGCCAGGTCGCCGCTGATATACTTGAAAGAACGGGACGGCATATCTATATAGTAGATTCGCTTGCCGCTACGATTTCCACCCGTCTTATAGTCGACGAGGCGGAGCGGCTTCGCGACGCGGACGTTCCCGCCGAGGAAGCCGTTGCGATTCTCGAGGATCTTGTAAACCACAATCACACATGGTTTATGCCCACCGACCTTATGCATTTAAAGCGCGGCGGCAGAGTGTCGGGTCCTTCGGCGTACATAGGCACGGCGCTCAACATCAAGCCCATACTCCGGTTTGACGCGACGGGCGCGCTTGTTGTTACCGCCAAAAAGATAGGCGCAAGCAAGGGCATTGCCGAGATGATAAACATCTTTAAGCGCGACAGCGCAAAAAAGCCGCATAAGGTGTACATAGCAAGCGCGGACAGCGAATTTGCCGAAATTATGCTCAAAAAGGCGCAAGCGGCGCGACCCGATTGCGAAATCGAGATTGCTTGGATAGGACCTGTCATCGGCTCGCACACAGGCTGTAACGCCGTAGGAATAACGTTTGTGTCGGATAAGCTTCGTTCGGAAGTTTAGTCGTTAAAACGTAACTCATCAAAACATACGAGGAGAGAACAAAATGAGTTTTATTTTATCAACCGATTCGTCATGCGACGTTTTCAGCAGCGAGCTTAAAAACCGCGGCATTGCCTGCCGTCCGCTCGTTTACACAGTGGACGACGTGGCGTACTTTGACGAGTGCGACAGCGACGCCGAATACAGGGCGTTTTACGATTTGGTGCGCGGCGGCAAGCTTCCCACCACATCGCAGATAAACGTAGCCGAGCACGAGGAATTTTTTGATAGCGTGCTCGCCGGCAACGACAGCGACCTTGTGCACTTGACTCTTTCCAGCGGACTGTCCAGCACTTACGAAAGCGCGGTCAAGGCGGCTGAAGAGGTAAACGAGCGTTACGGTAAAAAGCGCGTTTACGTAGTGGACTCGCTTGGCGCAACCGTAGTTCAGCGAATCGTTTTGGACGAGGCGGAACGTATCCGCGACGAGGGTGTGGACGCGGCTACCGCGGCAGTCCGAATCGAGGAATTGACACACCGCGTACAGGTGTGGTTTATGCCCACCGACCTTATGCACTTAAAGCGCGGCGGCAGAGTATCGGGCCCGTCGGCGGTTATCGGCACGGCGCTTAACATCAAGCCCATTTTGATTATAAACAAAAATGGCGGATTGTCAGTCGTCGCCAAAAAGATAGGTATGTCAAAGGGTATGGACTACATGCTCGACAACTTTAAAAAATACAGCGACGAACTCACCAAAACGGTGTACATACCCAATGCGGATAACGACGAGTGGGCGCAAAAGATACAGGCAAAGCTAAAGGACATTCGCCCCGATTGCGACGTAAGGATAGGCTGGGTCGGTCCGGTCATCGGCTCGCATACGGGCTCGGGCATGTTCGGCGTAGCGTTCCTTTGCGGAAAAGCGAGAGAGAATTAACCGCAAAAAGTCGGGCGGACACGCTCGGCTTTTTTGTTTTTTACCTTTTGATTTGCATTATGTTAACAAGAACATATTTGTGTTTTAATCATGCAATGACTTGACTTACATACTATATTCGTTGTATAATCTTTAAATGGTGCAATATATTTATGCCCCGACGCTGTTACGAAAAAGCCGACCGATTCAAATAAAACGCGACTTTGTTCGTTTTTTTACTGTTCGGTTCGATCGGAGAAAAAATGACCGCTTACGTTATTGCATACAGTATTATAATGTTCCTGGTGACGGCAGTATCTTTGACCCTGTGCTGTTTGTCGATATTCGGTCGTAAGCGCCAAAAAGTCAAATCCGTGCGTTCGGAAGAGGGGATTGCCGCCGAGGTGTTCGGCAACGGCGGCGAAACGGCGTACCTCCTGCTTGACGAAAAAACGCGTAAGCCCGTTTTTGTCAGCCCTAATATAGTCAACTTTTTCGGAGTTTCCGCCGAGCGTGTTTATGTTGATTTGGATTGTTTAAAGATAAACATTCTCGGTCAATTCACACGCGGCGTATTAACGAGCCTACGGCAGTGGGATAAAAAATCAAAACTTAATTTCGAGTTTGGCTACGGCGACGGTAAGCTTGCCTATGCCGAATTTTTCGTGTACGAAATCGGCGGGGTAAGCTATCTTGCGATCGCCATTCACGATATAACCGAATATAAAAACAGCCTTGACGAGCTGCACAAAGAACTTGACTCGGCGCTCGAGCAGGCGGCGGCAAAGTCGAGCTTTTTGTCGAGCATGAGCCACGAGATACGCACGCCCATGAACGGCGTTATGGGTATGATGTCGCTTGCGCGCATGAACATAGACGACAAGAAAAAGGTTTTAAACTACCTCGAGCGCGCGGGCGAGCTGTCCGTATTCCTGTTGAGCATTATCAACGACGTACTCGATATAAGCAAAATCGAGAGCGGCAAAATGCAACTGTTCAATACCGACATGGACATTTACGCGTTTGCCGAAAAAATAAAAAGCATGTTCTACGGCACGATTACGAGCAAGGGCATAGACTTTACCGTGCAGACGGTGGATATATTGTCGCGGTACGTGTTGTGCGACGAAATGCGCCTTACTCAGGTGGTCACCAATCTTATTTCCAACGCAGGCAAGTTTACGCCCGCAGGCGGAAAGATAGACCTTACCATAAAACAGCTCGACAAGATAAACGGCAACGTTCAGCTTATGATCCGCGTGCGCGACACCGGCAAGGGCATTGCGCCCGAAAACCTGCACAAGATTATGCGCCCGTTCGAGCAGGAGGAAGCATCCACTGCGCACCGTTACGGCGGCACGGGCTTGGGGCTTGCCATTTGCGACAATATAGTTAAGCTTATGGGCGGCAATATAGTAGTGGACAGCACGCTCGGCAAGGGCACCGATTTTTCGGTATTCCTGTCCGTTCCCGAGTCCGAAGCGATACCGGACTGCGCCCCGTCCGTCGGAAGCGAGCTTAAAGTCGCGGCGGACGACTTTACATTCAAGGATTGCCGTATACTTCTTGCCGAGGACAACGACGTCAACGCCGAGATTGCGGTTGATATATTGGAAAGCGAGGGCGCTATAGTTACGCTCGCGCACGACGGACGGGAAGCGCTGGATATATTTACCCGAAATCCCGCGCAGTCGTTCGACCTTATACTTATGGACATTCAAATGCCGAGAATGGACGGTCGTCAGGCAGCTGCCGCTATCCGCAACAGCGATAAAGCGGACGCGCAGTCCGTGCCTATTATCGCGCTTTCCGCCGACGCGTTTGTGGAAGACGTTAAGCTTTCCGAAAACGCGGGCATGGACGGGCACGTTGCAAAGCCTATCGACTTCGATGAACTGAGAAAGCGTTCGGGCGAGGTAATCGCGTTAAAAAAAGCAGAATAAGATCCGAGTTAATTTGCAATGAAGAAACAAACGCTCCTTAAGTTAATATTGTTTTTGGCCTCGATCGTTATTTGTTGCTTAGTCACGGTCGCATGCTCGTTTGATTATTCCGCGGGCAATCATGACGTGCCGGACGCCAAGCGCAACGAGGTTATTTTTATAGAGCACAACAGACTGAGCTTTGCGCTCGGCATGGAAATCGACCTTGACGACGTAATAGTAAAATGCAAAATAACCTTCGTCGAAAACGGCGAGGAATTTAAAGTAGACGGTCAAACGCTGTCGGACGGCACCGTCACTTATGAGCCATTCGATTTGACGACCGTCGGCTTTAATAAGCGAATTGCAGTCAAATATAAAGACGCGGTAAACTATATATTTTACGACGTCAACGATTATAAAGTAAACTTTTACACCGACGGGGAAAAAACCGAGCTTTGGAAAACGGTAACGCCCAACGCCGAGCTTACCGATAACCTCGGACTGTCGGTGTGGGTCAATATGTCGCAGTACAACTATTCCACCGACGAGGGCGTACGCGAGCAAAATCCCGACAATGCAAAGCGCTTTTGCGGCTGGATGGACAGCTCGGACAATCTTGCGACGGGATATTATCTTATCGCGCCGCCGGTAACCGAAAACCTGCGCGAGATACAATTCCACGCACATTATTTGACAGACGAACAGCTTGCCGAGTTCGACCTAAGCTACGACGGCAGCGGAAGGCGAGTGTTTTCGGGCTACAAGGGCGAGGATACCGATCGCGTCGTAATCCCGGAGGGCGTAACCTACGTGGATTTGGTAAGCGTGTTTAAGACCGCGCCGAATTTTGCAAGACTGCATTTCCCGTCTACCGCGCAGATGGACTTTCCGCTTTTGACCCCTATCAATTCGGCGGGGCTTACCGAGGTGACGGTAAATAACGGCAGTACGCTGTATGCCTCGTATGGCGGCGCGCTGTATTCCAAGGATATGACGACGCTGTACTTTATGCCGTCAAGCTTGACTAAGGTAGAATTCAGTCCCGACGTAAATATCTTTGCAAGCTATTCGTGCGCGTACTGGCAGATTCCGTCGATACGCATTCCCGACGGCGTCACCTCGCTACAGCATTATTGCTTTGCCTACTCGGCGATAAAAGACGTTTACGGCTTGAGCGGCGTGCATGACATAAAGAGCGGTGTGTTTTACAAATCGGCGGTTATGTCGTTTGAGGACGAAGGCAAGGCGTACTACACCATTCTTCCCGACGATAACGGCAACTATAAATATATACTCGACGCATTGCTCGACAGCTCGCTTACCTCGTACAAGGTAATAAACGGCACCGTCGGCATTGCGGGCGACGCCTTTAAGGGCTGTATCTATTTGGAAACCGTCGATCTCGGCGGCGTGGAAAGCATAGGCGCTTCGGCGTTTTCGGGCTGTACCGCGCTTAAATCGATAACGTTTCCGTCCACCGTCAAGTACGTCGGTCAAAACGTGTTTTACGGCTGTACGGCGCTTACCGAGGTAAAGGGGTTGCCTAACGTCGTATTCATGGACGCGTACGGCAATTACCGCGAAAACACATTGCCCGATTATATGTTTTACGGGTGCTCGAGTCTTGAGTCTGTGACTTTGCCCGACGGTATCGAGGATATAGGCGAGTACGCTTTTTCCGGTTGTTCAGGTTTGACGGAGCTTGCCATTCCCGACAGCGTGGAAATAATCGGCGCGCATGCGTTTTACGGCAGTGCGGTTAAGGACATCGTTTTGCCCTCGTCGCTCGTCTATCTCGGCAACTACGCGTTTTCGCACATGACGGCGGAAAGCGTGGACTTTACCAAAGCAAATAAGCTGACAATGTTAAGTATGTATTGCTTTTCGTACTCGACTATTAAGGAAGTCGATATTCCCGAAAGCATAACGAGTATTCCCAATTACTGCTTTTACAATATGACAAGCCTGACCCGCGTGTCGCTCGGCGGTGCGCAAACTATAGGCACGTACGCGTTCGGCAGATGCTCGAAGCTTACCGACGTCGATCTCGGAAATGTGCTAACAATAGGTCAGCGCGCGTTCAGCACCTGCTCGTCGCTTAAAACAATAAACGTCACCGACGGTGTAACGATAGTCGACGGCTACGCTTTTGCTTCTTGCGGTAACCTTGAAAGCGTGCATATCGGCAAGGGACTGCGCACCCTCGGCTCGTACGCGTTCGGCGCGGACGGTGTAAGTATAGATACCCGTTCCCCGGCGTTCTACCTGTGCGCAAAGCTCAAGGAATTCACCGTGTCCGAGGATAACGCATGCTTTATCGCCAAGGACGGTGTTCTGTTCGGCAGGTATATAGAAAGAAGAGATTTCGGCGTAGGCGGCGTGCTGTACGTGCTTCCGTCGGCATACGCGGGCACGTCGTACGCATTGCCGTCCGAGGTGCGCGTGACCTTGCCGTACTCGGCGCACGGGCTTGTTTCGCTGTCCTCGATCACCCTAAACGAGGGGCTGGAAAATATAGGATTAGCGACATTTTACAACTCTGCCAAGCTGACCACCGTTACCGTTCCGTCAACGGTGACTTATATCGGTGCGCGTATATTCCTCGGCTGTGACAACTTTGAATCTATTGTAATCGCCGAGGGTAACAAAACTTATTCTTCCGAAAACGGATTGCTGTATACGGGTAGCTCGCTTATCTGGGCGCCTCCCAAGATTAAGGGCGGAAAGGTCGAAATAAAGGACGGCATAACCGAAATCGCGCAGGGCGTGTTTATGGATAACAAGTCGATAACCGAGCTTGTTATTCCCGACTCGGTAACTACGATAGGCGACAAGGCGTTTAACGGCTGCACGAGCCTTATTTCCGTTACGATAGGAAGCGGACTTGCCGACCTTAATCCGTCTGCGTTTTCCGCGCTTCCGTCGCTTGCCGCTATCACGGTAAGCGATAATAACCCTAACTTTAAATCGGTAAACGACGTGCTGTATTCCAAGGACGGTAAGACGCTGCTGCTTGCCGCCGCCCAAAACGGCATGACAACTCTTGACGGAATAGAGAGCGGCGTAACCGCGATAGGCGATTGGGCTTTTGCTTACCACGCCACGCTCACCGAGGTAATGCTCGAAACTGGCGTCAAGTCCATAGGCAGCTACAGTTTTTACGAGTGTCGGTCGGTCACGCGCTTTTACGGCTGTGAAACGCTTGAAGCGATAGGCGAGCGCGCGTTCTCATTTGCTACGTCGGTAAATCCGAACGATAGCGCCGAAACGCGGTTTTGCGACGCGCTACAGACGGTAGTGTTGTACGCCAATACCAAAACGATAGGCGATAACGCGTTTTACGGTCAGTACGGCATAACGGACGTGTTTTTAAGAATGAGCCTTACCGAAGCGACGGCGCTCAATTACGGAAGCCTAAACGTCGGCTATTTGCTGAGCGGCTGTCCAAATGGTTCGACGGGCGAAAAGTACAATAACGTCAATAAGTATTTGTACAGCGCTGCCGAGCCGACCATTTACTACGACGGTTACGATTGGTTTTATTTCAGGGACGGCGAGCCCGAGATGTGGGCTAACCCCAACGCCAAATCGTATCTTTAAAATCAAAAAAGTATATAACACCAAAAGAGGTGAAGCAACATGATAATCGAAAAATCCAAAGAAATAGTTAACGCTATCGGCAACGTTATTATTGGTAAGGAAGACGTCATAAGAAAGATGCTTATGGCAGTTTACGCCGACGGTAACATTTTGCTCGAGGACACGCCTGGAGTAGGCAAAACCACGCTTGCCCTTTCGTTTGCCAAGGCGCTCGGACTTGACTTTAAGCGCGTTCAGTTTACGCCCGACGTTATGCCCAGCGACATAACGGGCTTTAGCGTTTACAACAAGGATACGGGAAAGTTCGATTACAAAGAGGGCGCTATCGTGTGCAACCTGTTTATGGGCGACGAGATAAACCGCGCTTCGGCCAAAACGCAGTCGGCGCTTTTGGAAGCAATGGAAGAAAACTCGGTAACGGTGGACGGCGTTACGCACAGACTGCCCGACCCGTTTATTTGTATCGCAACGCAAAATCCCGTCGGTTCGGCAGGTACGCAGCCGTTGCCCGAATCACAGCTCGACCGCTTTATGGTTAAGCTGTCCATCGGCTATCCCGACGCGGCGGAGCAGGTGGAAATTCTGCGCCGTCACGTGGCCTGCGACCCTATCGAAAATCTGCAACAGATAACCGACCGTGAAAGCATTAAAGAGATCCAAAACTATCTCTCGTCCGTCAAGGTCGCCGACGATATTTTCGGTTACATGGTCGAACTTTGCGAGGCGACGCGGCACAATCCGCTTATCGACCTCGGCGTAAGTCCGCGCGGACTTTTGGCGCTCTCGCGCATGGTAAGAGCGTGCGCCGTTCTTAACGAACGCGATTACGTAGTGCCCGCCGACGTCAAAGAGGTGTTCTGCGACGTCGGCGCACACAGGCTTATCCTCAAGCCCCGTGCAAGGCTCGAGGGCATGACGGCAACCGAGATATTAAAAACCGTTCTTAACAACGTTCCCGCACCCGAGATAGGCAAGGCTTCGGCAAAGAAAGCGCCCGAGCCCGAAACGGTTAAGTCCAAGACCAAGAAACATGGCGGTAAATAGAGTAGTATATGCGTTAATGCTGAGCGGGGCGCTTGCCGCGTTCATTATAACGGACAGTGCGGTCGCGCTGTTCTTGATAGTGTGCTTAGCGGTGTTTCCGCTGGTATCCTTAGTCATGCTTATAATCGCCGCGCGTTCCGTCGAATTCGATTGCACAGTGCGCGAATCTTGTATGCGCGGCGGTGCGCTCGGCATAACCATGCGCGTGCGCGTTGTTCCGCGCTTTTTGGTGGGCGTAGTCAATGTTATCGCCGATATCGAAAACACCACATTCCACAAAACCGAAACCAAGCGGTTTATCTTTAAAGACCTGTCTTTCGCGTCGCACACCTACGACTACGTGGGCGCGGATTCGGGTAGGATAGCCGTAAAGTTCCGCAAGATACGACTGATCGATCTTTTCGGCGTTTATTCGCTCGGCGTAAAATGCTCCGAGTTTGCCGAGTCGGCTGTTGTGCCGGTTATTCACGACGGCGTAAACGTCAGGCCGGGCGGCAACGTGTCCAACGCGTTGGGCGGCGAGCTTTCGTTACCTCGCCGCGGCGACGACGTTACCGAAACTTTTGACGTTCGCGACTACGTGCCCGGCGATGCACTCAACGCAGTGCACTGGAAACTTTCGGGCAAGTTCGACACTTTAAAGTCCAAGGAATTCGGCAGTACCGACGACAACAGACTGCTCATTCTCGTCGACTTGAGCCGACACAAGGACGATATAGCCGCAACCGACGAACAGCTGAATTCCGTTTTGGACGTTGCCGTATCGGTATCGTCGTCGCTCATGCGCAGTGGGTACATGCACAACGTCGGTTGGGTGGACAACGGCGTATTTTCCAAGTTCGAGGTTGTCGACGTAAATTCGTTTACCTCGACGGTGTCTAAGCTGATGAGTATAAAGGTCGCCGAGGGCAATTCGGATGATATGTTCTTCCTTTCGCGTTCCGCCGAGAGCGCGGCTTTCACCAAAATTATCTACGTCAGTCCGTTTGTGGAAGTCGGCGATTTGCACGGCGCGTCTTCCGATATAACCGTGCTCGCCGTCGGCGGCGGAATGGGCGAGGTGGACGGCTTAGGCATAAAGGTTATCAACGTTCCGCAGGACGAAATAGACAGCGCGCTCGCCGCATGCGTGCTGTGATACAAGGTAATTGCAATGGCCAAACGCAAGGAAAAAAACATAATAATGCAGGGTCCGCCCCAAAAACGGTTGCGTGCTCTCGATATAGTGATAAGCGTGCTCACGTTTGCGGCGCTGTATTTGACGTTTGCTTCCGTTTTGCCTATGCGGGTCACGCGGTACGTTTGCATATTTATAGGTGTCGCGTTTGCGGCGGTGTTTTTGGTCTTTTCAAAAAATAAGATTGCGGTTTTATCAATCCTTGGCGTTGCGGGTTTGTACACGCTGCTTTGCGGTTTGGTAAACATCGGTGCGTTTAGGGACGGCGCCGTTCTGTTGTGGAACGGCATTGCCGAAAGCGTTAACCTCAATGTCGGCGCAGGTTGGAAATCGGCCGACGTTTCGTATTACGCTGCCGCAGATTATCTGATTTGCTCCGTAATATCGTTGTGGCTTGCGCTGGGCATTGCGGCTCTTTCGCGAAAGAGCAAGCTTATAGCGGTCGCTATACTCGGCGTGTTAATGTTTGTTCTTTTGTGCGTCGGACTTTATCCCAAGGCGTACGCCGCGTCGTTTCTGTTGCTTATGGGCATTGCGCAGTTTACGCTCGACAGAAAGTTCAATCTCCGCGCGGCGGTGTGCTATATAATAAGCGCCGAGGTCGCGTTGATTGCAATGCTCCCGCTGTTTTTGTATGACGGAAGCAGTGCGGTCAGGAATTTCCGCGACGGAATTACATCCGCAGCGCAAAGCGTGATTTACGGCACGGACAGCCTGCCCGAGGGCAAGCTGAACGACTCGTTCGGCATGAAGTCGGACGGAACGACAAGGCTTAAAGTAACGCTTGCCGAGCAGACCGATACCCTGTATTTAAAGGGCTTTGTCGGCGGCAAGTTCGACGGTAAGCAGTGGGCGCCCACCGATAAAAATACCTACGTTCAAAACGGATACAGGGGGCTTATCGAGTACGTGGCAAAATGCGGAATACCGTTTACGCAGTACGCCGAGTATTCCAAGCTGTGCGGCGTTACGACCAAGTATAATATTAAGGTCACCGACGTTGCCGCAAACAGCAAGTACGTTTACACCCCGTATACTGTAATCGACTATTCGACCGGCGCGCCGTACTACGATATGAATATCCGTGGCGGCGGCGGCAGCTATGACTTTACCGTGTTTTCGGGTCACACGAGAAGCGAGCTGGTAAAGCAAGCCGATTGGGTGTACGAGGAAGGAACTGCGTCAACCAAAGAGTATCTCGAGTTCGAAAGGGAATACCGTGCATTCGTGTACGATACGTATATGGGCATGACCGATAAGCAAGCGGCGCTTATTGAGCAAACGTTTGAAGATTCCGACGCGAAAACCATAAGCACGATTACACAGCTTATTCGCGCATTCTTTACCGAAAAATACGTTTATACCGACAACCCGACCGCGGTTAGATCGGACTTTGTTTCCGAGTTTTTCGGAAGCGAGCTCACTACGGCAAACTGTGCGTACTTTGCGACCGCGGCGGCGTATATATTCCGTAGCTTCGGTTACCCGTCGCGCTACGCCGAGGGATATCTTGTCCGTTCCGTCGTTGATGAAACGGGCAAAACGGTCACAGTTACGGGCAAAGACGCGCACGCTTGGTGCGAGGTGTACTTTGACGGGATAGGGTGGTTGCCGATAGAGGTCACGCCCACATACTTTGTGGAAATGCCGCCCGAAACAATGGTCGACCCCGTCAACCCCGATCAGCCCGATGATCCGCCTCCGCCCGTCGAGCCGGAATTGCCGCCCGACGCTCCGCCGGACGTCGAACCCCCGCCCGACCCGATTACGCCCGACGGCAAAAATCCGCAGGCGTCTCAATCGTACGAGTGGATGCTCGCGCTTATAGTTATAGCGTCGGTGTTGCTCGGCGTGTTGCTCGTAATACTCGCTTTTACGCTTTACAGACGGCTTGTAATGCGCAAAAAACGCAGGCTTTTGTCGAGCAAAGGCGAGAATTACGGCAAAGCGGCGTACGGAATAGTCGAGCGCGATTTGGCGTTTTACGGCGGCTTTAACTCGGGCATGCTCGAGGAACGCGGCGTGCCCAAAATAGATACAGACAGGTTTATTCAGCTCGTGGAAAAAAGCGTTTACGGCGGCTACGACCTTTCGGTCAACGAGCGGTCGTACGTTACCCACTATATCAACGTCGTCGCCCATACTCTTGACGCGGGCGGCAGACTTAAGCAAATTATAAACAAGTACGTACTGTGTCTCGGAATTGAAAATAATTAAGAATTGTCGAGTTATATGCTCGACTTTTCTTTTTGTGCCGCGAACAGACGGTGAGGTCCTTCGCTGCGCTATGCTTGTTTGGACTTCACTGCCGTAAAGCGGTTAACAATTACGATTTCCCAATTAATATTTCCGAATTAATTACGCTTGCTTTTTGTATGGGTTTGTGGTATACTATATCATACATAATATCGCAAGAACGGTGCGGTTTAATTAACGGTAACAAAACCCGTAAAGCAATCTGTTATTGCGGTTATGCTATGTTAGACCCAAATTAACAAAAATCAATCGGAAGTAATCGGGGTATAATAAAAAGTAGAGTATGAAAATCGGGATATCCACGTCTACATTCTTTAATACCGTCAGGGCGGAAAACGTGTTTGAGTTCATGCACAAAATGCGCGTGGATACCGCCGAGGTACGGTTAAACACTTTTTCCGAATACGAAAAGGCGTTTGTGGATAATCTTGCGCGGCTTCGTTCGGGCGTTGAAGTCAATTCGGTTTCGGCGCTTTCCACGCAGTTCGAGCCACAGCTGTTTTCGGCGAACATGCGCGTACGCGCCGACGCGGAAATTATTTTCCGCAAGGTTTGCTATGCGTGCTTTGCGTTCGGCGCAAAGTTCTACTCGTTCTGCGGTCCGATAAATCTCGAGGGATACAAGGACTTCGATTACGCGCGGCTCGGACAGCGGTTTAACCAGCTTGCCGACATTGCGGCTACCTACGGCGTAACGCTGTCGCTCAAAAATTGCAGGTGGTCGTATGCCGCCACGCCCGAGTTTTTCAAAAAGATAGCCGAGCGGTGCCCCGGGCTGTTTACGACGCTCAGCCTTTATCACGCCGAGAGCGCGGGGTACGATCTTCGAGAGTTTATAGACGCATGTCCGCCGCAACGGATCGCTTCGATAGAGGTTTGCGATTACACCAAGCTCGAATGGTGCTTGCCGGGTCGGGGCAGGTACAGGTTTGACAGGCTGTTTGCCGAGCTCGACAGGCGCAGGATAAACGCGCCAGTGCTTATCGCTGCGGACAGCGACTGCTATACCGACATGGCGCAGGTGCGCGCGTCGTACGAGTATTTGACGTCGCTGTACCATAACGCTATTCAATAAATACGTTAAATAAATCCAACAAGGAGTTTTATTATGAACAAAAAGACACTTCGTGACGTAGACGTAAAGGGCAAGCGCGTGCTTGTGCGCTGTGACTTTAACGTACCTATGAAGGACGGCGTTATCACCGACGACACCCGTATTATGGGCGCCCTTCCTACCATTAAGTATTTGCTCGGCGAGGGCGCTAAGGTTACGCTTTGCTCGCACATGGGCAAGCCGCACTCCATTCTGTCCGCAGAGGTCAAGCTCAACAAAAAGGACAAAAAGAAGGTCGAGGCGGGCGAAACCACTGCCGAAGCCATTATCGAAAAAGCCAAAAAGGACGAGCCCAAAAAGCTTACGCTCGCGCCCGTTGCGGCTAAGCTCAACGAGTTGTTGGGCGGCAAGGTCACGTTCGCTCACGACGTAGTCGGCGCGGACGCCAAGGCAAAGCGCGACGCGCTTAAACCCGGCGAAGCGGTACTTCTAGAAAACCTTCGCTTCCACTGGGAAGAAGAGGGCAAGGACGAAGCGTTCTGCAAGGCGCTTGCTTACGACGCCGAAGTTTACGTTAACGACGCATTCGGCACCGCGCACCGCTCGCACGCTTCCACTGCGGCTATCGTCGAGTACGGCATTATCAAGACCGCTGTTTGCGGCTCGCTTATCGAAAAAGAATTGTCGGTTATGGGCGCGACTATCGACAACCCGCCGCACCCGTTTGTAGCTATCCTCGGCGGCGCCAAGGTAGCCGACAAGCTCAACGTTATTTCCAATCTTTTGGAAAAGTGCGACACCCTCATCATCGGCGGCGGCATGTCGTACACATTCCTCAAAGCCAAGGGCTACGAGGTAGGCACGTCGCTTTTGGACGAGGAAAAAATCGGTTACTGCAAAGAGATGATCGACAAAGCGGCTAAGCTCGGAAAAGAACTCGTTCTTCCTATCGATACCGTTATCACCTCGCACTTCCCCGAACCCATCGACGAACAGATCGAGGTAAAGACCGTCCCCTCCAACGCCATTCCCGCGGACATGATGGGTATGGATATCGGCGAAAAGACCCGCGCGCTCTATGCGGAAAAGGTCGCAGGCGCAAAGGCGGTCGTTTGGAACGGACCTATGGGCGTGTTTGAAAACCCCGTGCTCGCCAAGGGTACGATCGCGGTTGCCAAAGCGCTTGCCGACGTTAACGGCAAATGCACGACCATCATCGGCGGCGGTGACAGCGCGGCGGCGGTCAAACAGCTCGGCTTTGCCGACAAGATGTCGCATATCAGCACGGGTGGCGGCGCGTCGCTCGAGTTCCTCGAGGGCAAGGTCCTTCCCGGTATCGCTTGCCTTAACGACAAATAATCTTTAAGTCGAATATAAAAGCTTTTGCGCCCCGACCGACAGTCGGGGCGTGATTGTATTAAAGGAAAGCCATTCAAAAAGGATAGTAATTATGAAAGATAAAACCGCGCGCGTGCTTGCTATTATTGCGCTCGTATTTATGGGATTGTTCGTTGCGGCGCTTGTCGCAACGCTTGTGGACTTTACGCTGTTTAACGGGTCGATAGGGTATATCGCGCTCGGCACGGGTATCGTCGGCATAATGCTTTTTATCGTGCTCAAATCGGACGGCAGGGGATTTTCCATTACTCAAATGAACAACGAGATAGAAATGGAAAAAATAAAGCGTGAAATGGAAGAAGCGCAAAAAGAAGCCGACGAACAGGCCGAATCCGAAGCTCAATCGGACGAAACTATTGCCGCGGCGTCGGAAACAGACGGCAGCGACGCGCGCCCCGACGAGAACGCAGATAGCCTCGAATAAGGCTACATACAATATATTGTGGGCATAACGATTATAAATGTATATTTTTAAAAAATAAAGACAAAAAACTTTTGAAAAACGGTGGTTTTTTTTGAAAACCTATGTTAAACTATAATTGTCACAGTGTTTATTAGCTTCTTGCCGTACCGCGTATGAGCATTAACAAAGTGTCACGGCGAGGTATTATGACTCAAAAACCTTATGGGTTCGAGCATCACATGGCTAAGTCAAAAGGAGATTGGAGAAAATGGAGAAAACCCTTTTAGAACTTTATGGAAAACTGTCGTCCGAGTATTGGATGTACGTGTTTATTGCGGTTGTAGCAGTCGCGTTTTTGATTTCGCTTATCGCGGGACTCGTAGCGGGCGACTTTGCCAAAATCAAGTCGAATATGAAAGGCGCGAGCGGTAAGTCCGCCAACGTCATTGCGTATATGAAAAAGATGCCCGCGACGATTAAAGGTCTTTACAAGACCGCGCGCTTGGCCAACGTTAAGCCGTCGTCCCTCGTAACCGAGGACGTTTGCGTGGACAAGCCGTACAACCGTTCGCTTTTGTCCAAGGTATGGCTCGTTACGTTCGTTGCCACGGTTATTTGCGGCGGCTGTGCTTCTCTTCTTTCGTCGATTGCTTGCCCGTTAGTGCTTATCATCGGCGGACTTCTCACGCTTATCGGCGGAATTATCGGCAGGGCGGCGCACTCCGGCGCGGTAAAGACGTACAACAAGTTTGCCCCGCTCATGGACGGCGATCAACCCGCCGCGCCGCAAGCTCAACAGGCGTATGCCCAACAGCCCCAAGCGCAAGGTCAAGCCGTCCACGAAGCTCAAGCGACATATGAGGAAGCCCGGACGTACGAGGCTCAAACGTACGAAGCCCAGGCGACGTATGCCGAGCAACCGACTTACGGCGCTCAACCCTATAACGATTCGTTTGACGACGAGCCGCCCGTTGTAATGCAACAGCCGCAGGAGAGCGACGAGGAAATACGCAAGAGAGCGCGCGAGGAAGCAATGGCACAGGCTCGCGCTCAACAGGCACAAGCCCAATCGCAAGCTCAGGCACAGGCTCAGGCTCGGGCACAAGCCGCTCAGCCTAAGGCGCAACCTCAGCATACCGCCGCACAGCCTACCGGCTCGTCGAGCGCCGACGAGGTAATAGCGCGAATCGAAGCTATATCCCGCGACGGCGCACCGCGCGAAACAATGCGCGAGGTCGCAACCATGCTTCAAAAGGAACGTGCCAAGCCGGAAAACAAAACGCCCGAACAGCAAAAGCGGCTCAACGAGGCTTTGAGCAAGCTGTTAAAGGCCATGTCTGCCGCGACCAAAAAGTAATTAAACGCAATATAAAACAGAGCCGATCGGCTCTGTTTTTTTACGTGATTAATGTTTTTGTGCGGTAACCGACGGGATCGAAGGGTTTATCAAGGTTGCACCCGACCTGAAGCTGTGCTCGATATTGTGAATAGCGACAGCGTGATCGACACGGACGACAGACACGGGATATGTTTAGACATAGTCGAAGCGTGCGAGTCCGGTAAGTCCGCTCCGCTTGCCGCGCTCGAGTACGCATATTAATCGCGGTGCGAAATATGCGGGTGTTCGGCGGTCAAGATTATGGCAGAGCGCGGAATATTTTCCGACGAGCTTGCACGGGGATGTCGTTACGACGCCGATATCGAGCTTAGAGAGTCCGTCACGAGCTTGCGACAATCCCGATACTAATGTCTTGACAAAACGAGGGTAAGGTATTATACTGTTTATATGGCAACACTTTACAGAAAGTATAGGTCAAACACCTTTGACGAGGTGATAGGTCAGGACCCCATAGTCACGACCTTGACCAATCAAATAAAGCTCGGCAGGATCGGGCATGCGTATTTGTTTACCGGCAGTCGCGGCGTAGGCAAAACCTCGTGTGCGCGTATTTTTGCGCGAGCGGTTAATTGTTTGCACCCCGTTAACGGCAGTCCGTGCGGCGAGTGCGAGGTTTGCAAGCGGCTTGCAATCGACAACGTGGATATTATCGAGATGGACGCCGCGTCCAACAACGGTGTGGACGACGCGCGCGACATTCGTGAAAAAGTCAAGTACCTGCCCGTCGCGTGCAAGTACAAGGTTTACATTATAGACGAGGTGCACATGCTCACGGGGGGCGCGTTTAACGCACTGCTCAAAACCATCGAGGAACCGCCCGAGCACGTTATTTTTATTCTTGCGACGACCGAGCCGCAAAAGCTTCCGCAAACAATTCTGTCGCGGTGCATTAGGTTCGACTTTAAGCTCGTGCCCATTGACGTTTTGGCAAAGCATATAGCCAACATTTACGACAAAGAAGGAATTAAGTACACCGAGGAGGCCGCAGAGGAGATCGCGCGTCTCGGTGAGGGCAGTGTGCGCGACGCGCTGTCGGTAGCCGATACGCTTGCTTCCGCCGCGGCGGAGATAACGACAGACGTAGTGCTTGCACTGACGGGCGCGGGCGATACGGGCGCGATTGCCAAGCTGTTCGACTGCACCGCGTCGTGCGACCTAAAGGGCGTACTCACGGCGATTGACGGGCTTGTAAAAAGCGGCAAGTCCATGGCGGCGGTGTGCCGTCAGCTTATCGACTACACGCGAAACGTTTTGGTATGCAAGTCGGTCGGGCGAGAGGCCGCGGTGAACGGCGGAATCATCAATGCCGACCGTACTTCGCTCGATACTATAATCGGCGCCGCCGATAAGTACGCCATGAGCGATATTTCGTTTATCCTATCCGAGCTCGGCGCCGCCGAAAACGGACTTAAGTATTCGGTCAATCCGCGCGTGTTTTTGGAAACCGCGCTCGTCAAGCTCGTATGCGGCAATCGAG
The DNA here is from genome assembly GCA_910578545.1 of uncultured Christensenella sp. Classification (GTDB taxonomy): domain Bacteria; phylum Bacillota; class Clostridia; order Christensenellales; family Pumilibacteraceae; genus Anaerocaecibacter. Next base: position 33,225 of record CAJTPT010000008.1, on the reverse strand, counting down.
ATCAAAAGGATTTGCTCAAAAGAATAGCCGCGCTCGAAAATAACTCCGCAATCCCCGCGGAGCAAAAAAAAAATAAAGTAGAAGATGCCCCGAGTGCACGTGCCGAAACCGTTGCTACAACTACGGTACAACCGCAAAAGCCGAGCGTAGCGAAAGCGGCTAAGCCGACGGACGATTACGACTACCTACCGCCGCCCGACGATTATTATCCGCCCCCGCCGGAGCCCGACCTACCGCCGCCAAGCGAAACAGTCCCTCAAATATCCGCGCAAGCTTTACGGCGTAAACCCGCCGTTGCGGGCAAAGTGACCGCCGCCGACGAGGGCGAGTTTTGGCATTTAAAGGCATCGGCGGAAGTGGGATTAGAGCTGTTCGGCCAAATCGTGCGCACGTTAAGGCGCTCCGGGTCGACCGCCCAAAATCGCGTAATGCGGCTTCTTGCGCGTGACGTCAAGGTAAAAGAACGCGACGAATACATCGCTTTCGTATCGCCCGACGACGTGTTTTTGCAGATGGGCGAGAAGACCGTTTTGGATGTACTTGACGCGGCGCTCGACGGATTAGGCGTTAAAAAACGTGCGGTGATAGAGCGCACGATCGACGATATGTTCAACGAGGATATTTCCCGCGCAAAGGATACGTTCGGCGTTGACGGCGTTGTGGTAGTCGACTGATTTTTTTTATAATAGGACTTGATTTTTCTTTTGCAATAGTGTAAAATCTAATTGACTTACAGCCATCCGCGCAAGGAGATTCTATGGAAATAGCAAACCGCGCAAAAGCGATAGCGCCGTCTCTCACTCTCGAGATAACGGCGCGCGCCAAAAAGATGAAAGCCGACGGCATGAAGGTTGTGTCTTTTGCTGCGGGTGAGCCGGACTTTAACACGCCCGATTACATCATGGACGCGGGTCGAGAAGCGCTCGACAAGGGCTGTACCAAGTACACGCCTGCGGCTGGCACGCTTAATCTTCGCTCGGCGATATGCGAAAAACTCAAAAATGACAACGCGCTCGATTACGAGCCGAGCAACATCGTAGTGAGCAACGGCGCCAAGCATTCGCTGTTCAACGCGTTTATGGCGATACTCGATCCCGGCGACGAGGTGATTATTCCGTCGCCGTATTGGCTTAGCTATCCCGAGATAGTCAAGATGGCGGGCGGCGTGCCGGTGTTTGTTCAAACCAAGTCGGAAAACAGCTTTAAGATAACGGCTGACGAGCTTGAACATGCGATTACCGATAAGACCAAAGTCTTTTTGCTTAACAATCCCAACAACCCTACGGGCGCGGTGTACACGCGCAGCGAGATAAACGCACTTGCCGCCGCGGTGGAAAAGCACAAGATGTATGTCGTGTCCGACGAGATTTACGAAAAGCTGACCTATGAGCGCAGTCACCATTCGATAGCGGCGTATTCCGACATATTAAAGGAACGCACGATTGTTGTTAACGGCTTGTCCAAGACCTATTCCATGACGGGCTGGCGCGTGGGCTATGCGGCGGCAAACGAGAAAATCGCTTCCGCAATGGCAAGCATGCAAAGCCACAGCACTTCCAACGTTAATTCCATTGCGCAGTATGCGTCCGCCGTCGCGCTGACCGACAGGCTTCACGGCGATGCGTTTTTGGAAGGCATGAAAGCCGCATTCGACGCGCGGCGCGCTCTCATGATGTTGCGATTACAGCGTTTGGGTGTGGAATTTATAGAGCCCAAGGGCGCGTTTTATATTATGATGTCGGTAAGTCGATTCTTTGGCAAGCGCTACGACGGAATGCGCATACGCAGTGCGTTCGACTTTGCTTCCGCGCTGTTGGAGCACGCTTTAGTGGCGGTCGTTCCATGCGAAAGCTTTGGCGCACCCGACTATGTTCGGCTGTCGTACGCCGCGTCGGAGATAGATATTGAGCGCGGTATCAACGCACTGTCTACGTTTATCTCGCAACTTAAAGACTGATAAATAACCATAAAGGAGATTACATATTATGATTTCTGTTATCTACGGAGCAAAAGGCTCGGGCAAAACCTCGCGCATAATGGACGCCGCTAACAAAGCGGCGGAGCTTGCTACAGGGCAAGTCATATTCATTACCGACAACAACCAGTCGCTCGGTCTTGCGCCCAACATTCGGTTTGTAAACGTTGCGGAGTACGGCGTACGCAACACGTACGAGCTGTGCGGCTTCTTAAAGGGCATGCTTGCCACCAACTTCGATATTCAGCACGTGTTTGTAGACGGACTAAGCAGACTGTTGGACGTCGCGCCCGACGCTCTCAAGCCTATTTTCGACGTTATGGAAAAGTACGGCAATTCCGATTTTACCGCTACCGTTTCGGCCGACAAGCTTCCCAACTTCTTAAACAAGTTCCAAATCATAAATGGCTGAATTTGTTTCAACCCGCGGCGCTTCGGTTGAGGCGGACGGGTCGACTGCCGTTATCCGACGCGCTTGTGACGACGGCGGGATTTTGGTACCCGAACTGCCGACCGTCGGCTACGCAGACTTGTGCGAAAAAGGCTATGCCGAACGTGCCGAGGTTATACTCGGCGCTTTTTTCGGGTTAAAGGCGGATTGCGAAAAAGCGTATTCGCAGTTTGACGACGACCCGACTACGGTAATCAAGCTTGACGATAATCTGTTTATCGCCGAGCTGTGGCACGGGGCAACGCGCACGGCGTCGGATATAACTCGATGTGTCTTGCCCGAGTTTATCGGTTTGACAGGCGGCAATAATTGCAAGGCGGCGACTTGCGGCAAATCGGATTTAATCACTATCGCGGCGCTGACTGTATGCTACTATTCGGCGTACTGCGACCTCGTGAACAACGGCGAAATCAAGGGCGGCGATTTGATAGATTTTGTATTGCCCGCGAGTTGTCTTGAATATCTTATGTCGGGGTGGTACGCTCGGCGCATGGGGCTACCCGTTAACAGGCTTGTGTGCGCGTGCGATACCGATGACGCGCTTTACGATTTTATCGACACGGGCGTGTTCGATACAGCCCTCGACGGCAATAAGCCGAAAGCCGAGCTTGCCGAAAATATCGAGCGGTTTATATATGACGTCGGCGGCGGGAATGCCGAGCTTACTTGCGAGCGCATGAAAGAGCTTGACGCAACGGGAAGGTTTTCGCTGACGCCCGACGAGATAGAAAACGTTCGCGATATTATAGCCGCGGACTGCGTTGACGGCGAAACCGCCGATGAAGCGATTTTCGACCTCTTCGACGAATACGGGTATGTAGCCGACAAGCAAACTGCGTCGGCTTACGCTGCGGCGGCGGAACGCGAGTTTGTGCGCCCGACCGTTGTGCTGTCAATCGACGACCCGTTTTTGTCCGCGCCGGAGGTAATGCGCGCGCTGGGCGAAAAGAGCGGACCGCTTGACGATTTGCTCGACCGAATGGAAGAGCTTACCGCAATGGAATGCCACGAATTTATACGAATTCGGAATTAAAGAGCCGCACAAATAATCAATTATGTCTTTTTTATTTATCATCTCTTATCCTTATCTAATGTTTTAGGTGCAGTATGGAAGAACAGACACAAAAGTTACAGGAAAGGCGCAAACGCGTGTTTTCGGCAATCAAGCCCACGGGTAATCCTACACTCGGCAACTATTTGGGCGCGATGAAGTATTGGGGCGGCATGGGCGAGAATTACGACAGCCTTTTTGCCGTCGCCGATTTGCACGCTATAACCGTTGCAATCGAGCCTAAAACCTTGCGCGAAAACAGCAAGCGGTTGTTTGCGTTGCTCCTCGCAATCGGAATCGACCCCGAGCGCGACGTGCTTTTTATGCAGTCGCACGTCACCGCGCATGCCGAGCTTAGCTGGCTACTTAACAACTACACCATGTTCGGCGAGGCGAGCCGAATGACGCAGTTTAAGGACAAGAGCAAGAAGGCGCCCGACAACGTCAACGTCGGATTGTTTGACTATCCCGTACTCATGGCGGCGGATATCCTGTTGTACCAAGCGGATATCGTGCCTGTCGGCGAGGATCAAATGCAACATGTCGAGCTATGCCGCACGATAGCGACGCGGTTTAACAACCGTTACAGCCCGACTTTTACCGTGCCCGAGGGCAAGGTGCCTACCTACGGCGCGCGCATTCACTCGCTGTCCGACCCGACGAAAAAGATGGGTAAGAGCGAGGGCAACGAGGACGGCACGGTGTTTATCCTCGATACGCCGGAGGTGATTATGCGCAAGTTTAAGCGCGCGGTCACCGACTGCGGCGCCGAGGTAAAGGCGGCGGACGACAAACCGGGTATAACCAATCTCTTGACGATTTACGCGGCGCTCACGGGCGGTACGGCAGAGTCCGCCGAGCGCGAGTTTGCGGGCAAGTCGTACGCCGAGTTTAAACAGCGTGTGGGCGAGGCGACGGTGGACGTACTTCGCCCCATTCAGCAGAAGTACGAGAGCTACCGCCGCGACGACAAGGCGCTTTCCGAGCTTATGTTAGCCGGCGCGCAAAAGGCTGCGGGCATCGCTCGGCGCACGCTTGAAAAAGTCTACAAAAAAATCGGGTTTGTGCGCATATAATGTACGGGTACGTCGTTCCGTTTAAAGACACGTTGCGCGCAAGCGACTTTGTGTTATACCGCTCGTTCTATTGCGGGTTATGCTGTCAAACGGGCGCGCTTTACGGCAATCTTCCGCGGTTTTCCACCAACTACGACTTTGCCTTTCTTTCGGCGCTGCTTCACGACTACTCGGCGGCGGACGTGGTTATCGAAGAGCACGGGTGTATCCTCAATCCAAAAAAGAAAGCGATACTTCAGCCCAACGAGCTTCTCGAACGGCTTAGTGCGGCTAATATACTTCTGTCATACCAAAAGGCTAACGACGGCGTAATAGACGGCGACGGAGTAAAGTACCGCTTTGTGCGGCGTGCGCTAAAAGGCGCGTTCCGTGCGGCAAAAAAGTCATATCCCGAGATTTGGGAAGCTGTGGATAAGGCGTATGCCGACCAACGAAAAGTGGAACAATCGGGTGTGACGAGTATAGATAGAGCCGCCGACCCGTTTGCGGCGCTGGTTCGCGCTTTGCCGGAATTGATTTTGGGCGTTCAAACAGATGACAATCTAAAAGGTTTGTGCTATAATATAGGCAAGTTCGTTTATCTCGTCGACGCTCTTGACGATATTGGCGACGATTTTCGGCACAAAAGGTACAATCCGTTTCTTGCGGCATACGGCGGATTTACCGATAGGCAAAGCTTCATTGCGGCGCACAAAGCCGATTTGGAATTTTGCTTCAACACCGTGTGTATGCGTGTGGCGCAATGTTTTAACGGCATGCGCTTTACGCAAAGCTACGGACTGATTCGAAATATTGTATTCGACGGTATGCCCAAAAAAGCAGCGGAGCTATTAGGCTCGACCAAAAAGCTTAAGCCGCCGCGAATATAAAGAATCTCTGAATAAGTCCGTGCGGCAATCTTGCTCGCGTCACTTAATCAGACGTTGTATAGGAGAGTTATGAAAGACCCTTATTCCGTTTTGGGAATGGACAAAACCGCCACTCCCGAAGAGCTAAAAGAAAGATACTACGCGCTCCGCGAACAGTACGGCGAACAGCGTTTCAAGTCGGGCGAGGAGGGCAACGAGGGCGCTCGCAAGCTCCAAGAACTCGAAGAGGCTTGGAACCGTATTAACGCGACCGTCGAGCACGACACGGTGACCGCGTCCTTTAACGGCGATTACAGCATAATAGACGAGCTCATTCGCCAAGGCAAGTACAACGAGGCGCAGGATATGCTCGATTCCATTCAGGATCGCAACGGCGAGTGGCACTATATGCAGTCCATCGTTTTCTATAAGCGCGAGTGGCTTACCGAATCCAAGGCTCAGCTCGAAATGGCGCTTCGCGAGGATCCCAACAATCCCAAGTATAAGTCGTCGCTCGAAAAGCTGAATATGGTTATCGGCGGACCTCAGCGCCCCAACCAAAACGCAAACCCCAATCCCAATCAGCAAGCACAGCAAAACCAGGGCGGATATAACGGCGGCTATAACAACCAACAGCCTACGTACGATAATCCGCAGGATATGTCCAACTGCTTGTCCACGTGCTGCTGTGCTTACTGCCTGACAGACTGCTTGTGCAGTGCAATGCGTTGTTGTTAGGGTTTCCGATTAAGTTTGTGCGGCAATCTTGCTACGATTGAATTAATAAATTTATCAATTACATGAAAGTCCAAACCAAAAAACTGACTACGGCGGCGGTGTGCACCGCGCTTGCCGTAATAATGTGCGCTATGACCGCGTACCTTCCGTTAAGCTTTATGCCGTTGTTTATAGCGGCATTTTGCATATTTACGGCGTGTAAGCGCGGAAGCGTGCCTTACGGAATTTTGTGCGCTATTGCAAGCGCGGGACTTATGTTTTTGATGTCGGGGCTGTCGGTAAAGTGGCTTATTTTCGTAATAGTTTTTATGCCGTACGGAATAGTTACGGCGTTTATTGATAAGCTCGGTTACTTTAAAGTGAAAACGGCGGTTATCCGCGCGATCTTGGCAATCGCGTACTTCAACCTGACCGTCGGGATAGTTTATCTTATCGTGATAAATGCAACCGTCGGGTTAGATATCAACGTGACCGATTGGGTGAGTACGCTCGGCGGTTACGCCGTGTTTGCGGTTGTGGCAACGGTAGTGCTCGTGCCTCTCGACGTCGTGTTTTGCGTGCTGTCCGATACCGTGCTCAAAAAAATCCCGGCGCGCCTAAGTAAAGCCGAAATTCTTAAAAACAAAAAATCACCCGAAAGCGCTGCGCGCAAAACGGATGAGCCCGAATACGACATATTCGGCTACGAAATAAAAAAGGATAACGACGCGGACAAAGATAAGAGGGAATAGAAAAGTTTTTTATTCGCCGTAAAGAGTCATGATATCCACGTTCAAAACAGTTGCAATCGCACGCAATTCAATATCGGTAATAAAACGCTGTCCGCTCTCGATTCGCTGGACGGCGTTTTTGTCTACGTCGATTCCGATAAGCTGTAATTTTTCGGCAAGCATTCGTTGCGACATCTTTGGCGCCGCGGCTTTTCTGATAGCGTAAATCTGTTTGCCGCAGATATTATTTTGTCCGTTTTCTGTTTTATTTTTAAACATATTTGTCCGCCTTTTGACATTCAGTGCTTGGCAAATATTATTGTAAATGTTATCATATTTAAAACGACATTCACTAAATGTCATGCCGTAATATTAAGGCTTAAGGCAGATATCGTCGCGGTATGCTTTTTTGTTGCTTCGGCACTGACTACGCAAGTAGAATACATATATACAGTGCGGCTCATCTTTTCTTTTCTTACTTTTTATTTAGTACAGCCAAGGCGGGTATTCATCGGAATATCCGCTTTGGCGTTGTATGGAGGGGGATTCGGAGTTATGAATTCGGAATTGTCGAGCGACAGGCTCGACTTTTCTATTCGGTAAACATTTTGTCCGTGAGATTCTTCACTGCGCCGAGCATATTCGGAACGACAAAAGAAGTCTAACGGTTAAACACATAGGATATCTGTAAAAGAAAAGAGAAGCCGAGTGAACGACTTCTCAAATTACGCATTTCATATTTCTAATTCCGAATTAATTAAAAATTTCCTCTAAAAAGCATTGCGTTTCGGCAAATCGTTGCGCGATGTTTTTTGATACGTGCGCGTCCGAGCCGAGCATGGGAATAACGCCGCCCGCCGATTTGTACGCGAGCAAAAACTCGCGGCGAGGCTGGTTTGGCTCGATCTCGGTGTTGGTGTTTTCCTCGAACCTAATGCCGCGCGCTATCGCTTTTTTTATAATCTCATCCAGCTGCGGTTTGTAGTCGGCGTACCGCATTGGCGTTTTTATATACCGTTCCAAAAACCCGAGGTGCCCGACGGTGTTAAACTCGTACGGCGCGTCGAGCGAGTCGATAACCGCGTCGAGATATGACTCGTACGGCGGCTCGCCGATCGGCGTCGGCACCGTGTGATCCCAATTGTGCACGCTGTTGATTACGTACTCGAGCGGCAGGTCGCGGATAAGCGTCGCCGTTTGTTTTGCGTACTTCTTTTCGTAGCCGACCTCGAGCCCTATATATATGGTTAGGTCGGGGTTGTCGCGGCGCACCGTTTCCCATGTCTTAAAGTATTTATCGAAATCGATAATATACCCGTCCCAATGTCCTACGTCCAAGTGGTCGGTTACTATAAAACCCTTTAGCCCGCGGCTTCGCACGGTATCGGCGATCTTTTGCGGCTCGTCCGCGCCGCAGGCATTGGCGTCGGGAGAAAAAGCGCTGTGCAGGTGGCAGTCCATTGCGGAAAGGTCGGTGGTATTTGGAATAAGCTTCATATTTCTAACCTGTCTATTATAGTAATATGTATATTATGCAAATCGAAAGTCAGATTGTCAATATAAACAAATGCCGTTTGGCTCTTAACGCAAAAAAAATCTTAAATCGGATATTGACAAGAGGTATTTCAGGTAGTATAATATAGTATATCAATAAAAAAGCGACCGTATTTTCGGTCGCGGGGGAATGATGAAAAAGAAACTTAGCTTATTGTTTGTGGCTGTTGTTTTGGCTTTTGCCGCATGCTTTACTGTTGCGTGCAAAAACGTCGACTTGCCTCAAGAGGGCGACAAGCAGCACGTAGTTACATATTATTACAACTACGACGGCGCACCTAATAGCGGCGTTTACCGCACCGACAAGGTGACGGACAACAACGCCGCCGAAAAGCCGAACGATCCGACGCGCACCGGTTACGCGTTTAAGGAATGGACGACCGATACGGCGGGCGACAAATCTTACGTGTTTTCCGCGCTCGTAAAGAGCGATTTAAAGCTGTACGCGCAGTGGACGGATAACGGCGTTGAGTCCACGCTTTCCGAGATAGTTGCTACCGTCGCCAAAACGTATATGGTGGGCGATACTGTTGCTAAGTCGGACATAACGGTTACGGCAAAGTACGACAACGGTACCGAAAAGACGGTTACCGATTTTGAATTTACTTCGCCCGATACTTCGACCGTCGGCAAAAAGCAGATTACCGTTACGTACGGCGGAAAAACCACTACCGTCGAGATTACGGTAACGGACGGCGAGCCTATGCCCGCGCTTATTCGTATAGAAGTTACCCCGCCGACTAAAACAACGTACTTTGTCGGCGAAGAGCTCGACCTTACGGGCATGGTCGTTACGGCTGTGTACTCGGACGGCGAGGGCGACGGCGTTAAAGAACCTCTTTCCTCCGACGCTTACGAGGTAAGCGGCTACGACAAGACCAAGACGGGAACGCAAAAGATAACGGTCACGTACAAGGCGAACAAAGCCGTGACTGCCGATTTCGGCGTTACGGTAAACGCCCCCGTTCTTTCTAAAATAGAAATCACTGCAAAGCCTACAAAGCTGTTGTATACCGAGGGCGAAGAGCTCGACCTTACGGGTATGGTCGTTACGGCGTACTATTCCGACGACTCGTCCGAGATCGTAACTGAATACACGATCAGCGGCTACGATAAGGACGGCATTCGCGAGCAAACCGTTACCGTCACGTACGAGGGTAAAAGAGCTTCGTTTAAGGTTACCGTAAAAGCGGCGGACGTCGTTCGGTACAACATGAGCTTCGTCGCTAATATAGCCGATAATTTTGCGGATAAGATTGCCGATATGCCCGGCGCTAAAATTGTCGAACAAAACTCGACTACCGCTCAACCCGACAATCCCACGCTTAAAGGCTTTACTTTCGACGGATGGTACAAGGAAGCGGCGTGCACCGACAAGTGGAACTTCGCTACCGATAAGGTTACTGCGGACGTTACCCTTTACGCAAAGTGGACGGCAAAGTCCTACACCGTTACGTATAACCTTAATAACGGCGCTAACGGCGCCAATCCCGCAACGTACAAAGCGACCGACGGCGACGTTACGCTCAAAGTCGCTACTCGCGATTACCACACGTTTGACGGCTGGTACACCGCCCAAACGGACGGCGCCGATGTGGAAAAGCTTACTTACGACTTAATTCCCGAGGGCGCGACTACCGAAATCAAGCTGTATGCGCGCTTTACCGCTAATACTTATAACATTAATTACGTGCTCGGCGGAAGCGAATCGACGTATACCGCGACGCTCAGCGAGAGCGCGCCCAAGCAATACGTCTACGGCAAGACGACGACATTGCCGGGTGTTGACGACGTTGAAGTCGTCACCGCCGACGGAGTTGACGTAGATTACATATTTATGTCTTGGTACGTGCATGGCGACGATAGCCGCACCGAGGTCGACAACACTTCGGGCATGAACGGCGATAAGACCTTTGTTGCGTTGATCGAGCAAAAGACCGCCTATACGTTTACGTTCGATTACGGTTACGACCATAACGCCGACGGCAAACAGACGTATTCGCGCAATATCGTAGAGGGCGAAAAAGCGATTTACCGCAATCTTACAGAGTTATGCAACCGCGTCGGCTATACGTTTGACGGCTGGTATACGGACAGAACGTGGACTACCGAATACGACTTTAATACGCCTGTAACGGCAGACTCAATCAAAACGATTTACGCAAAGTGGACGGAAATAAAGTACGTAATTTCGTACGTCGGCGACGGAGTTACGACTACCAATCCCACGACCTACAAGGTCACTGACGGCGAGGTCACGCTCGATACCGAGCCCACGCTTGCCGAAGGATATTACTTTGACGGGTGGTTCTTCGACTCTGCGTACGGCGAAGCGGCGGTTAGGCTTGAAGAAAATATTTTGAGCTACGCGGTAGCCGACGGCGGCGTAAGCACGATTACCGTTTACGCCAAATCGGGCAACGAATACAACGTTAAGTATAATAGCAACAAACCTGCGGGCGTTACCGAGTCGACGAGCGGCAAGCCCGACGACACGACGGTCGTTTACGGCAATGCAATCGCCGCGCCTACTACAACCCCTTCGCTTTCAGACTATGCGTTCCTGGGTTGGTATACCGACGTCCTGTGCACCGACGCATGGGATTTTGAAACCGAAGTAAACAACTCCACTGCCGCGTTTGACAAAAATCATACGTTCAATCTTTACGCGCGTTGGTATCAAAAAGCGACAAGCGGAAAATACCTTGTCGGTAACTTTAATGATTGGAACGACTTTGACAAGCGTCCCGACGTCGCCCAATACCTTGCACCGGCTACGCGCACCGGTAAAGAATGGAAGATTACAAACGTAACACTCAAAGCGGGCGATACGTTTAAGTTTATCGACTACGACAAAGCGACAAACAATATTACATGGAACGACCCGTATGCTCAGACCGTGTGCATCGTTCGCCCTGAGGCGGCTATGACGATTACGTGCGGCGCCGAAAACTACGAGGTCAATGCGTACGCTCTCGGCGAGGGCAGAACTTGGACTATCGAGTTCGGCACTAACGGCGACGGCGCAAATTACATCACGTTTACACTTGACGGCTATATCGACTGGCGCGACCCGATGGATGGCAGTCCCGAAAATCCGTCCGAGGACTTGGAACTCGAGAACGGCGTATGGTACCTTGTCGGTAACTTCACGTACTGGTTCAATGCGTCCGATAGTTGGTCGACCAAAAACGCATTCTCGCACAACTCTAATAACTACATGTTCACCAACGTGTATCTCAAAAAGTACGACACGTTCAAGATTAGGAACAGCGGCGGTATTTGGTTGGGCGGCACGTTTGAAGAACTCGGCACGCCGTTTGGTTTGTCGTCCGGAAACGCGCCCGATATCAAGCTTGATACAATCGATGACGGCTACTATAACATAGTGTTCAACCGTGCCGAAAATAAGCTCACTATCAACAATTATGTGCCCGTCACGATTGAACTTAAAGCCGATAAGACTATCTACGTCGACGACGAGCTCAAAAACGACGCCGCTACCAAAGGACTCTTTACGGTTACGGCAAACGGCGGCGCGCTTGCGGCGGGTGAATACACCGTCGTTCAAAGCACTGCGGTAGCAGGCGAAAACACGCTGATTATTATTTACAAGGGCGGCGTATTCACGTACACGTACGTGGCAAAAGAGCCGCAAATCGTAGGCATAAGCATTGACACCGCCCCGACCCAAAAGTGGTATTTTGTGGGCGACGAGCTCAATACGGCCGGACTCAAAATCAAGCTGGATTACGACAAAACCGGTATGGACCTAATCGTGACAGATGCGGAGTTGTTTGACGTTACCGCAAACCTTGTCGGCGTTACCACGGGCGAGTTGCGGCGCGGCAACGAGGTAACCGTTACGGTTGCGCTCAAAGCGAATCCGAAATTGACCGCTACCTTTAAGGTGAACGTGCTCAATAAGGTTACGTCGATTGCCGTTACCGATAACCCGACCAAAATGACGTACTTTGCGGGCGACGCGCTTGACACGACCGGCTTAGAAGTCACCGTTTACTTCAACGGCGGCACAACGCTTAGCACCGTCACGGCGGACATCAACTACAAGACAACCCCCGCAAACGGCGCTACGCTCACGACGAGCAATAACAAAATAACGGTTAAATATACACAGCCTAAGCCCGAGGGCTGCACGCTTACAATGCCGTCATTCAATAAGGATATAACGGGGCTTACGGTCAATGAGCCGCAGATAGTATCCGTAAGGATTACCGGCTCGCTCAACACCGATACCTACAAGGTGGGCGATACGTTTGCCGCTAACGGCCTTGCGTTTACGGCAACCAAGGATAACGGCGATACCGTTACTCTTAACGCAACCGATATGACGTTTACGATTGCAAGCGAGTATGCGGATAACGCCAATATGTTTATCAAGGCGGGCGACGTTATTCCCGTAACTGTCAAGTACGGCGATATCACCGCTACGGGCGTTACCGTTACTGTCACCGTCGATAACAGGCTCACGTCCATAAAGGTAGACCCGAGCGGCTTGATTAAGCCGCACTCGGCGGGTTTTGTCGAGGGCGACGCACTCACCGTTAACGGCATCGCAGTTACGCCCGTTTACAACGAGGGCATAGTCGGCGCTACCGTTGTTGAAGGTAACCCCGTCAATAACTACACCGTTACACCTGCGCTCGGCACAGAGCTGAGTGCGGGCGGCTTCGAGGTCACCGTCAAGTATTCCAATCTTACGGCTGCGTTTACCATAACGGTCGTCGAGCGCCAAATCGTCGGGCTTACCGTCGACGGCGCTGCCGCACAGCAATACATGAGCGGTACGTTCAACGCAAGCGGACTTACGTTTAAGGCGTTGTTCAACGACGATACCGATGAAGTTGTTCCGGCCGCTAATATCACGTTTACATGCACCGCTGCAATGAGCGGGTCCGGCACGTTCACGGTTGCCGGCGACCATACAATGACCGCAACGTACGAGGGCGCGACTTGCACGTTCCCGATTAACGTAGCTAATTCTTCCGGCTATACGGTTGAGTTTGCTATCAATATTCCGGGCAGCGGCAAAGTCGCAAACAACATGCCGGATTCGACCAATGTCAATCACAACACGCTTGTAACCGAGCCGACCGAAACGCCCACGCTTAAGGGCTACACCTTCGGCGGTTGGTATAAGGAAGCGGCGTGCACAAACGTCTGGGACTTTGCTACAGACAAGGTCACGGACAACATCTCGATTTACGCAAAGTGGATTTCCAAAACGTACACCATCGATTATTACGTAGACGGCGCGGTATTCGGAACGCCCGACACGTACACTGCAACCGCTAACCTGTATCCCAACGACTTTGCACTCAAAACGGCGGAAAAGACGGGGTTTGAGTTTAAGGGTTGGTGCATGGCAAGCAATCTCGGCGGCACGCCTATCAACCACATGACGTACGCGCGCCTGCCCGAAAACGAGGGCGACGGCGCCACGCCGCAAACGATTAGCTTGTATGCCAAGTTTGAGGTTTTGAGCTATACGGTCAAGTTTATCGCCAACGGCGACGAGGTAGATGAATACGGGCAGACCGTTGAGTACAACGAAAAGGCGACCAAGCCCGCTACCGACCCGACGCGCGCTTACTACGACTTTGCGTTTTGGTCTGAGGACGGACGCGACGTCGAGGACGCTGCCGTGTTTGATTTTGCCAATACTTCGATTACGGGCGACGTAACGCTTTACGCGCACTGGGAAGCAATCTATTACACGGTTGACTACAAGCTTAACGACGGTACTAACCATGCGGATAACCCCGAAACGTACAGCATAACCGACGCAAGCTCGATAACGCTTAAAAACCCGTCCAAGAGCGGCTATAGGTTTATCGAATGGCAGTATAAGGATGCAAAGGTAACTGCGCTCACACACGATATGTTGCCCGATAACAAGACGGACGTAATCGAGCTTACAGCTGTGTTCGAGCAGATAGTTTACTACACCGTATCGTTCGACCTTAACTACGATGTTGCAACAGGCGTCGATAAGGTAACGGAAGTGAGTGTCGAAAAAGGACAGAAGGCTACTAAGCCCGCTAATCCGGAACGCACTAATTGGACGTTTAAGGGCTGGTTCTTGGACGACGCAGAGTATCTGTTTACCGAGCCCGTTACGGGTGATATTACGCTCAAAGCCAAGTGGGAACGCCAAACGGTTAAGATTACGTTTGACTTCAACTATACGGGCGCACCGGATCCCGTGGTAAAAACGGTCAACAAGGGCGAGCCAGCTGTCGCGCCGGCAGACGAATATCCTACGCGTGACGGATGGGTATTATTAGGCTGGTTCTTGGATAAAGACTGCACCAATGCCTATACTTTCCCTGCGACCAGCACCACACGTACGCTCTATGCTAAGTGGCAAAAGCTTACCGGCAATTACATCGTTATCGGCGAGGAAAAGTACGAGCTTACCGACAACTCGAATGAAAGCGTCTATCATGATATCGAGTATATGATAGAGGGTATCAGCCTTAATTCGCCCGACCAAATCACGTTCGAGGTCGATAGCTCTACGGTAACTCTTACCGTCGATACAAATTCGCACGGCATTGCGTCGGTCAACGGTACTACAGTTAAGATTACGGCCGACGGTACTTACTCGTTCTATCTGTACAAGGGGAATGGCGACGACGTTTGGACTCTTTTCGGCACTTATGCCGAGTATGTGCCGGATGATAGCTATTACCTTGTGGGTGAGTTTACCGGTAATGACGCGCATAAATGGGCGACGGTCAACCCCGAATTCAGGTTCGGCGCCGATAACACGATAATTGTTGATCTGGAAGTCGGCGATACGTTCAAGATTGCTAAGGCAAATGATGACGGAACTATTCTTTGGAGCGGCGATTTGGACTATTCCAACGTCGTTGCCGCCGATCAAGGCAAGGTCGGATATGAAGGTACGAATGTGAGGATCACGATTAAGGGTACGTACACACTATCCGTTGTTGACGGCGCTATCCACATTTCGATAGAAGGCGTAGAACAACCCGATCCGAGTACGCTTGCAGTAGGCAAGTATCTCGTTATCGGCGACGCACAGCCTTCGGCGGATTATAAGTTTACAACTCTTACCCCCGATACGGCAAATAATATGACGGAGCAGTATACGATTGAGTTCGAGTTAACGGAGAACACTTCGGTAAAGGTTTGGAATCAATCGTCTGCTACGAGCGGTAGTTACGTAGCATTCAGTGAGCTTTATATCAACGGTGTAAAACAAGGTAGCACGGCTAATCCTACGCTCCCTGTCGGTAAGTACACTGTTTACTACAAGGTTTACACTCAATGGGTACGCATGGAGTTTGTAAAACAGGTCGGCGGAGATACGACCGATCAATTGATCGGTACCAAGTTTGTGCTAACAGGTTCCGATAACAAATCGATAACCATCTATTTTGCAAACGCCGACGGCAGTGCCGTTACGCTTGGTGACTACAAGATGTGGGCATGGACCGATGCAGGCAATTTGCTGGCGGAAAAATGGAACGACCGTCCTACGCTGAAAGCGGAAATGACTTCGACCAAAGCGTTGGGCAATAAAATCAGCTTCAAGTTTACCAAAGGTTCTGCCGAATCCAATAACTTGGAAGGCGTCGAAACCGATAAAACTTACGTTGTCACAATCGACTCAAATAATCAGTTGACAATAAAAGAATACGTGGCGGCTTAATCCGCACAACTATTATTCAACAACAAAAGCCTTGTTTTAAAGAACAGGGCTTTTTGTGTGCGTGGAATTTTTATTGACCGACGCCCGATTTTGTGTTATACTAATTACATGGACAACCACAATAATTACGACGTGATAATAATAGGCGGAGGGCCCGGCGGCGTTTCTACCGCGCTGTACGCGGCGCGCGGCGGGCTAAACGTGATTGTCGTTCACGACGGCAACTCGGCGCTCAATAGAGCGGAACGTATCCAAAACTACTACGGCACGGGCGACGTGTCGGGAAGCGACTTGTACCAAAGCGGACTTGCTCAGGCGCAAGCCGTCGGCGTGACGGTAGTTAGCTCGCAAGTTACATTTATAAGATATGACGGCGAGAGTTTTTCGGTTTCCACTCCGACAGCCGAGTATACCGCTAAGCGCGCGGTTATTGCAACGGGCGCACCCCGAAAGAGCGTTAATATAGAGGGTGTAAAAGAACTCGAGGGCAAGGGCGTGAGCTATTGTGCGGTGTGCGACGGGTTTTTCTACCGCAAGCGCAACGTTGCGGTCATCGGTTCGGGCGAGTATGCCGAACACGAATACAATGCGCTAAAAAATTTAGCGGCAACAACGTATTTGTTGACGGACGGTCAAACTCCGAGCTTTACCGCCGACAATACGATTACCAAAAAGCTTAAGCGAATAGTCGAGAGTGACGGGCGTGTGAGTGCAGTAGAGTTCGATGACGGAAGCGAAATATCGGTTGACGGCGTGTTTATTGCCGTAGGTACGCTCGGAAGCGTCGGCATTGCAAAAAGTGTGGGCGTTATGTCCGACAAAAACGGCGCCATCGTCACCGACGAACACGGAATGACAAATGTGTCCGACCTGTACGCCGTCGGCGATTGCACTGCGGGCATAAGGCAAATAGGCAAGGCGGTTGCCGACGGAATTATTGTCGGTATGGAGCTTGTAAAAACTCGGAATTCGTAATTATGAATTCGTAATTATTGAGTAAAAGATTATTTGTAATCAGCGAATGCGAATTATCACACTAACTTAAATCGCGGTACAATATAACGGCGCCGCACAGTAAACGGTGAGATGCCTCACTGCGCTTTGCTTTGTAGGACAAACAGAGGATTGCGCTTTACTTAATTCCACACTCGTAATTCTTAATTAAACGTTTATTCGACAGTAACTATCAAAAACAACCAAAATCATTTTGCCTGTATATGATATAACCGTAGCATATGGGCAAACGGTCTTATATATCACTGCTCGGCGCGGCGGCGTTACTGGTCGCGTGTTGCGGTGGAAAAATATACGGCGTCACGCCGTTCGGCACGTCCATGTTCTGCGCGCTGTCGGGGTGTTTTTTTATCGGGTTTATCGCGCCGATATATTTACTGTGCGAGTTTTTGTTTTCGTTCGAGCTTTGGCGGCTGTACACGGGCGGACTTGTCATATTCGTAATGGCGGTGCGCTGGCTGTTGGGATTAAAGTTCCCGAAACTCAACGGCGGGGTGGCGCGCGTTCTGTTTTCGCTGTTCACGGTAATTGCGCACACAGTACTTTCGGGACTGTTCGTGCCGATAGTGGACGCCTTTATCGGCGGGTTTATCGGCTGTATGTTTTACTACTTTGCGCACGGCGTGGCGGCGCTCGTCAAAGCGGAGTTTCGAACGCGACTCGGCACGGTGGAAAGCGCGGCGTGCTGTGCGGTGTTTTTTGTGGCGGGGCTTGCGTTCGGGCGGGCGAGATACGAGCAGTTTATTATAGGGCTCGCACCGGCAATGCTCGTCATACTGCTTATCGGGCTTGTGGGAACCAAGGCGGTGCTTGCGTGCGGAACGTGCGCGGCGATTGGCTTGGGGCTTAACACGACCATAGTGCTAATTCCCGCGTTCATGCTGTGCGTGCTCGGCGTAGTGACGTTTGCGCGTTTTCCGCGTATCGTGTACTCGTTGACGGCTATTGCTTTGTTTTCCGCGGGCGCGATACTGTTTTACGCCCAACCGCTTTTTGTCGCGTGGAACGCGCTTATCATGCTCGGCGGAGCATTGCTGTTTTGCGTTCTTCCGCGGCGTGCTGTCAAAAAGGTGCGCGACTACTTTGACTACGACAGCTCGGCGCACCTCGCGCTGCGGCATTATATCAACCGTTGCAAGGCGGACGCGGCAAATCGTATGCTTGCCGTGGCTTCGGTGTTCGACGAAACGGCACGGCTTATGAGCGCGCTTTCCGCGCCGCCGCCCGACTATGCCGCAATCGGTGCGGCGCTGCGCGACCGTGTGTGCCAGTACTGTTCCGGCTATGCCGTGTGCGACAGTGCACGGGCAAATGCGGCGTTTACCATGCTTGCCGAACGTGCGAGCGGACAAAAGGCGATATTGACCGACATTCCCGAATTTTTTACGTCGAGCTGTCGGCGCGTGATGGACGTCATATCCGAATCGGCGGCAATCACAGAGGGTGCGCGCGAGCGGGCTAGGGAACGCGAGTGCGAGGAAAAAGCCAAGGTGATAGTGACAGAGCGGCTGACTTCAATCAAGGACGTGCTCGAGGAAATGGGTAATTCCGAGGCGGCGCCCGTCGGATTTGACGGCGCTACCGAAAAGCGGATAATAGACGAGCTTATCTCGGCGGGTATAGATTGTGCCGACGCGTTTGTCACTCGCGACGGCGTGACCTGCGTGGTGCGTACTTCCACTGCCGTGCGCGAAAAGATACGCAAGGCAGTCGGCGTTTGCCTAAAACGCGATTGTGAGCTTATAAGCCTCGACAAAACTCAGGCGGCGGGCTGGAGCGTTGCCGTCCTCAAAAAGCGCCCTATGTACGACGCGGTGTACGCGCGGTGCGGTATTGCCAAGGACGTGGTGTCGGGCGACAGCTACACCTTCGAGCGCATAGGCGATAGGTTTTTGGCGGCGCTGCTCGACGGCATGGGCTCGGGAAGCCGCGCAGGCGAAAGCTCGGGTGCGGCGGTCGAGCTTATAGAATGCTTTTACCGCGCGGGGTTCGATTCGCAATCGGTCATTTCGGGCGTTAATAGGTTTTTAAAACTGCCGACGTCGGAGAACTATTCCGCGGCGGACGTAGTGGTGTGCAACCTCGACAACGCGTGCGTGGACATAATCAAGATAGGCGCGCCGCCGTGTTATATAAAAACGGCGGACACCGTGCTCAAGATAGAAGGTAGCTCACTGCCTATCGGCGTGCTTGACGAAATGCGCCCGTTTGTCACGACAAAAAAACTGTACCCCGGGCAAATGCTTGTTCTCGTTTCGGACGGCGTAAGCGATTGCTTCGGTGGGGACGAGTTGCCGGAGTTTATTAACGGGCTGTCGGCGTTCAATCCGCAGGCGACGGTGTCGGCTATTATAGAACGCGCAAAAGCGCTGTCCGGCGGCGAACCCAAAGACGACATGACGGCAATCGCGTTTAGGCTGTTTGAAAAAAGAAACAGCAAGCCTTTGGTGATTAAGAATTAGGAATTCCGAATTAATGAAGAGTTAAAAAGTGAATAGTGAATAAGTGTGGACTGCGCTTTGCGCCCTAATAAAGGGAAAGAGCGCCCTCCACTACGGTCGTGGGAATGAGAAGTGTGGTCTGACTGTTCGATACAAGCAATGCAATAATACAAATAACCGACCTTAATTCACATTATTTCGAGCAAAGTCGAGAAATCAAAGCGAAGCAGCATAATGCTTTAATATAACTTTTTCCGATCTTCGCTCTCACGCAAACAGTTGACTTTTTTCTTTAAATGTAATAAACTTTTCTGTGGAAATCTAAAAGAGAATCAGGTTAACTTATGAATAAGGAAAAAATCCGCAACGTAGCAATAATAGCGCACGTCGACCACGGTAAGACCTCGCTCGTCAACGAGCTGTTAAAGCAGGGCAACGTGTTCCGCGACAACCAGACGGTCGTCGACCGAGTAATGGATTCCAATGCGCTCGAGCGCGAACGCGGCATTACCATACTATCCAAAAACGCGTCGTGCATGTACGACGGGTTTAAAATCAATATCGTGGATACGCCGGGGCACGCCGACTTCGGCGGCGAGGTGGAGCGCGTACTCAAAATGGTGGATGGCGCACTGCTTGTTGTGGACGCCTTTGAGGGTCCCATGCCGCAGACGCGATTCGTTTTGGAACGTGCGCTCGCTTTGGGCTTAAAGATAATAGTGGTCGTCAACAAAATCGACCGCCCCGACGCGCGGCTCAAAGAGGTTGTGGATGAGATACTCGAGCTGTTTATGGACCTCGACGCGAGCGACGATCAGCTTAACAGTCCGTTCGTGTTTGCTTCGGCACGCGAGGGCATTGCGTCCAAAAACATAACCGATCGCGGCAGAAACATGCAACCGCTGTTCCAAACGATTATAGAACATATTCCCGCGCCGTCGGGTTCCGAGTCCGTACCGTTTAAAATGCTCGTTTCCTCGGCGGAGCACAACGACTACGTAGGCAAGCTTGCCGTCGGCAAAATCGGCAACGGCAGTCTTGCGGTCGGGGATAATATCGTGTTGACCAACTACCACGACAGTACCAAAAACGTCAAGAGCAAGGTCGTCAGCATTTTTACCTACGAGGGGATCAAGCGCGTTCCCGCAGAGTCGGCGACCGTCGGCGACATAGTTTGCGTGTCGGGCATAGATGGCGTTATGATAGGCGACACCGTTTGCTCGGAAGCGGATACCGCGCCGATTGAGTTTGTAAAGATAGCCGAGCCGAGCGTGGAAATGACTTTTACCGTCAACGATTCGCCGCTTGCAGGGCGCGAGGGCAAGTACGTTACAAGCCGTCACCTGCGCGACCGTTTGTACAAGGAAGCGGTCAAAGACCTTTCGCTTAGGGTAAGCGACGGCGCGACGGCGGACAGTTTTGTCGTTTGCGGCAGGGGCGAAATGCACCTTTCCATTCTTATAGAAACCATGCGGCGCGCGGGCTACGAGTTTGCCGTCAGTATGCCCAAGGTGCTTATCAAAACGATTGACGGAGTTAAGTGCGAGCCTATCGACCGCGTGTTTATAGACGTGCCCGAAGACAGCGTCGGCACCGTTATGAACAAGCTCGGGTCGAGAAAGGGCGAGCTTATAGACATGACTCCGCACGGCAGTCGTATCAAAATGAATTTTAAAGTGCCCGCCAGGGGGCTGTTCGGGTACCAAAGCGAGCTTATGACCGATACGCGCGGCGAGGGCATTATGTCGAGTATTTTCGACGGGTACGAGCCGTATAAGGGCGAAATCAACCGCCGTGAGTTTGGGTCGCTTATAGCGCACGAGGACGGCGATTCGATTGTTTACGGTCTGTTCAACGCGCAGGAGCGCGGCACGCTGTTTATCGGCGCGGGCGTGCCCGTGTACGCAGGCATGGTCGTCGGGCTCAATCCGCGCGGCGAAGATATAGTAGTCAACGTGTGCAAGCGCAAGCATTTGACTAATACCCGCAGTAGCAGCAGCGACGAAGCGCTTAGACTTATTACGCCCATGCGTATGACGCTCGAGGACTGCATAGAGTTTCTTGCCGACGACGAGATACTCGAGGTCACGCCAAAGTCCTTGCGCATTAGAAAGCGCATTCTCGACGCCACCGCGCGTATGCGCGAACGCGCTAAAATTTTGGGATTGGGCAAGCACGCCAACGAGTAACGTATATTAAAGCTAAAGACCCTGTTCCGTTTGGATAAGGTCTTTTTTATGCGTGGCAATCGACTTTTATTTGCTTGAAAAGTTGCGGGGAATATGGTAAACTTTCACTGTAAACCGAGTGCGTTTTTGTGCGGCGGCTTACAATAAACGGTTACGGTATTATTTATGGCGAAAGAATTGAAGGCAAAGGTTTTTCCGAGGATTTGGGCTAAGACCACTCGGGGTGATAAGATAACGCGCAGTTACATGTACGAGCTGGGCGAAAACTTTGACGAGAGCAAGCTTTTTACATACGTTTGCGAAATAACGCGGGCGATGGATATTCCCACGCCGATAATTTTGACGAGCCACACATACAACTTTGTTCATTTTAATATCGCCAAGTTCCTGCCGTCCGAGTTTGTCGAAGACGTCGATTTTGACTTTTTTACCATAGAAAACACAACCGGCACTATAAAGCCGCTTCCGCGGTACTTTGCCGAGGACATGTGATTTTGCAAAAAATGTTCGCGCCGGTCCATCGGATATCGGATTAAATTTAGATTAAATTTTTTGATTTGAGTTTGTAAGCATTGACATTCCGAGTATTCGAGTATATAATATTAACAAGTCATTTTTAAAAGGAGAAAAAAATGAAGAAAAGATTAATTGCTTTTGTTTCAATGTTATTGGCGTTTGTCTTGTGCTTTGCGCTTGTTGCATGCGACGGTCAAACGCCGCCGACAAACAATCCCGACGGTCCCGAACAACCTATAGGCCCGGGCGACCCGATCAATCCCCCTGCGGGAATGGCGTCCATGACGGTCGAACAGGCGCTTAACGCAGTCGGCAAACTGTTTTCGGATGAGGACGGCTGGAAGGGCACGGCTTCGTACAAGCTGTCGACTGCCGACACCGATGAGCTTAAGGACACCGTCGGGCTGGAAAAGCGCGGTAACCGAGTAGAGATCAAGCTTGGCGACGACCAATCGTTGATTTACGACATGACAACCGGATACGCTTACGAGAAGCGCGGCGACGGTTATTACGCTTCGCAATTGACGAGCGGCGGCATGGTTGATTACGTGCGTTATCTTGTCGGCGGCGCTCTTACCGATGAGCTTGCCGGCGCTATGTTCAATTACGATAAGGAAACGGGAACGGCTATATTCGAGCTCGATTTGGCAAAAAAGGTTAACGACGCGCTTGCGCCCTTGTACGACGCATACAAAAAGGGCAAAAACGTGAATGCGCTTTTGAACGCTTATTGCTTGCAATATATCAACATGTCGTTTGACGATATTTATACTGCGGTTAAAACGTTAGTGGAGTCTTATAAAGACTATACGGTAAACGACGTTTTGGTTTCGTTAAAAGCTGCCGGTTTAGACCTGCTTGCAATCCTCGAAGAGAACGGTATAGTTATCGGCCAAGAGGAAATGGAAGTTTTCGGACCGCGCAAGATTAAAGAGATAGTAGCGGGCGCTTACGTTTATATCAATAACATGATGGCCGGTATGACGGCCGATGCCGGTACGTCCGAGGTTGAGGACGGAATGGAGTCCGTACTCGCCGAACTTTTGAACGCGATGTTCATGGAAGAGTATGACGACAAGACAATCGACGAGGCGTTTACGAGTATCGAAGCCATGATCGAAGGCGTTCTTGCCATGAACGTAAAAACTACGATTGACGGCTATAAGGATACACTTCCTAATGAGCTTTATGTAATGATTCAAAACGGCGTTAAATTCGAGGCGCTCAAGCTTAACGTGACCGCGGTGTTCGATAAAGACAGGAACGTTTCCGAGCTCAATGTTAAGGCGGAATTCAAGCACGACTACAAAGGCGCAACCGAAGGACTTGACGTTTTGGCGGATAATAATTACTATGCCGAAGCTAACTTCAATGTTGAAGAGTATACGACCGATATCGACGGCTTTGAGTTTGCGCTCGAAGAGGGCGGCGTAGATCTTTACGCGCCTCTTGCGCATATCGTTTACAGCCCGGACGGCACGACTGTTTCTGTGTACCTCGAGCTTGGCGGTGCAAAAGTCATCGTCGAAAGCATAGACGTTTACGTAGGCAGCCTGCTCGAAGAGCCCACAATGGTAAGCAACGCCAACACTGTTACGTTTAACACAATCACCTCGTGCGTTGAGTTTAGTGGCGAGTTGATTGCGGCTTTCTTTAACGAGGAGACCGAGGCCGGATATACCATTACGGCTGTTTTGCACTACGAGGGCGACAGCGACCTCACAACAACCGTTAATCTCGTCTATCTTAACGACGATATTGATCAGCTTTCGGACCTTGCTCAAAAGGTAATCGGCGCCATAACGGCTCCCTCCGATCCGAGTATCGGCGAAGAAGTTTACGCGGCGTAAAACCTATTAACCCAATAACAAATAAATCCGAGCGAGAAAAATACTTGCTCGGATTTTTTATGCCGCTTTTGCCGCGCTTTGGGTTTGCGTGATTTTTCGGTGGATACAAAATGCTCGGCGCTATTATTACAAGCGGCTTAAAACGGACGCTTATTATACGATAGCTTTTTAAGGCTCGGCGGTAAGCCATTGCAAAAGCGCCCGCTTACGTTCGTCTTGCATGGCAGTCAATATTTGAACGAATGGTTTGACTGCGGAACAATCGCGGACGTGCCGCTTGTTTCTATCCCGTCCGATTGCGTCAGCTTAACTTACGGCTACAGCATAAGCGCAAAAGCATGACGGCGGGCTTACAATGCTTTCCGAAGAAATGCTGCTTAAAGAAATATCCGAGTTTGACGGTACGGTAGATGAGTTTCTATTGTACGTAGAAAAGCGAAACGGATATATCGAGGCGCAGGTTGGGAACGACGATTGCATTACGGATTATATCAATAAATAGCAATGTATTAATCTTAAATAAGCTATTCAATAAAAAACCTCTCGGTCTGTCCGAGAGGTTTTGTCGGTTTTGGTATTTCTACCGTTAAGCCGCGGCTTGCTGTGCTTGTTCGTAAGCGTCTTTCCACGGGCGCGTCCACGATATGCCGTTGCTACGATTTACAAGCGCCGTGATTTTATTGTCGTTATCGCGTATAACCTCGGCGAGCAATACGTTTATGACTTGCTCTATCGTGTAATAGGTGAGGTCTTGCTCGCTTAACGTGTACGCGGGGTCGTTGCCGTCGTTAAACACGTAGTTAGTGCTTGTTCCGTTGCGCAGGTACCTAACGCCGCCATACTCGTAGATTGCTTTGTCGTAGTCAAGCGTTATCAAGGATAGGGGCAGGGGCTTGAGCTCGGCGCGTACATACTCGGTAATCACGCCGCTATCGGCTGATTGCGTTTTGTCTTCGTCGGTATAGTATACGTCGTTTACCGATACGTTGCGCAGGTTCGCTTTAAGCGTTACGTCAATTATGCTCGCGATATTGGTTGTTACGCTGAGCCCGGAGATGTAGTTGTCGAGGATATTGGAATCGCCGTCGTTTGCTCCCGTCAGCGTGACCGTAAGGTCGCTAAGACTACTGCTGCCCGCAAGTTCGGCAAGCCCCACGACTATCTTGTGCGCACTGCCGTCATAGCTGTACGACTTGAAGATTTGCGCAATGGTGTTTTGCGTATTTACGGTATTGCCGCTATCGCTACTGCTGATGTTGTCGGTAATAAGCTTGCGAATATCTTGACCGGCAATCTTATCCTTGGTGATAGGTATAAGATAGAATAGGAACTCGTTTAGGAACCTATTTATATCGTTGGACATCATGTACCCGAGCTCGTTAACCGTATACGCTACGTTTACGTAGTTTGCGCTTGTGAGAACGTCTGTTTTGTCGTACGTTTTAATACCCAATACTTTGCCTTTATAGCGTACGTTTTCGTTGCTCATCTTCCAATCGTCTATGCCTTGTATGTAAATCACGTCGTCGTAGAAGTACAACCTCGTAGTGGCGTAGGGCAAGAGATAAGATGAATTTATGCCTAAGATTTTCAGCCGCGAAGCGCTGTTGCGCAGCTCGATTGCCGCCGCGGTCTTGTAAATAGGCTTGCCGTTTGCTTCGCCGACCTTGATTATTTTTACTTGCGCTTTGAACCGAACGGAAATGTCTATGTTTGCAAGCCAATCGGCGCCAAGCTTTAAGTGGATATTGATTATATCTTCCACACCGTCAAATCCGCCGATCTCGAACCGGAGCATGTTTGCCGTGTTCATTACGTCAAACAGCATGTGCTTGATGTTGGCAAGGTCGGAGTAGGCGACTTTATCGGTCGAGGTAAATTCGTCGGTCGGAACGGTTATTTTAAAATCGCGCCCTGCCGTGAATACCATTTCAAACTTGTTTAGCTTGGCGGTGTTTACGTCGAGGTTGGACACCGCTATAGTGTCTATCTTATCGTCGTTTTGGTCGACCGATACTACGGCGATGCCCTCGGTGCCAGTCGCTATATAGTTGTCGACTTTAGCAGTAAGTCTGCCCGTTTCGTGCACGAACGCAACGGCGTTGACTACCTTGCCGTAAAGCGCGCCGTTAAACTCGCTCTTTTGCGCTTCATGCTCTTTGTCATTGTCTGCGTCGTCCGAGAAGTAGCCGATTGCTGTCGTCAGATACTCGATAGCGGACGAGATATGGCTTCTGACCGTGGGCGTGCCGTCGTCGTTCTCGTCGTTGCGTAGCTGACGGATAAGCGTTGTTATATCGGTGTCCGACGAGTAGATTACGTCAAGTGCGGACTTGATATCCGCGAATGCGAGCTTGGCTTGATCAAACGCCTTTGCCGCGTTGTTTATAAGATCGCGTATCGTGTCGAGCGCGGCGATATTCATGGACTCGAACACCGTCTTATCTATATCCAGCCTGTATTTACCGAGCAGTGATTCCACCGTTTGGTCGTCCACGCTGAGAATATCGAAGAACGCCGCAACGATTTCCATAATGGAATCGTATTCGAGTGAGATCTTTTCGCCGTAGCCGTTGCTTTCCATATAATACAGATACGCAAGTCCGTCGGCAACGTACAGGTTGAGCTCGATAGGGAAGCCGAGCTTGTATTCCGAATTCGATTCCTTAATGCCTAGCGCGATGTGCGCCTCGATAGCGATATTGGATGACTTAACGCCGCCTGTCGTAGCGGTGACGTACTTAAACGCCAATGCCTTTTGTCCGTCGACGTTGGACACGTCGATGTGTTGGCTGACTATCTTGTTGCCGTTATCGTCGGTTGCTATTACCTTTCTGCCCGTTTCCTCGTCGACTACCTCGACGGTATTGCCGTTACCGTCCACGGTGGTTGCAACCTCGAATATATCATAGTCGAACGCAAAGCTGTCCACCTCTAACGCTATCGTCCGGACGGTTGTCGTTACGCCGTTCTCGTCGGTGTAGCTCGTTTCGGGCGCGCTTGCCGTAAGCGTATTGACGCCGTTCATTACCGTTTGCACAAACGCTACGAGCGGCACGTACTCTTCCGCTCTTGCGGGTGCGCCGAACGGAGCTTGCTCGCCAAAAGTTATGCCGGATGAAAGATTGATCGACAGCACGTTCGTGACAGACGTTTTGACCTTTACCGAAAGCTCGGTCACGTCGTTTACCTCGGCGAGCACGGGCGTTACGTTGACTATAAGGTCGAACGGTGTGCCGTCTATAATCGAGAGCGAGGCGGTAAGCTCGCCGTCGTAGTAGGTGATAGAGAGCATGTCGACTAAATGCTTGATTGCGGTTTTGTCCGTTCCCGCATTTACCGTAAACAGCAAGTCGACTATCGACTGAACGTCGGAAGCTGTTGTAAGACCTGTTATAGTGTCGATAAGCGCGGGGATTGTGGTGAGCGCCGCAAGGTCATTTATATTGCTTAGGCAGGGCGGAATGTAATCCTTGACCGCATTTAACAGCGCCGCCGGGTCGGTATTTATATCGAACGACAGCATTATCGTGCCCGTCTGCAAATACAGCACGCCGCCCGCATAGCGCACGTTAAGCATTTGCACGTCCGAAGTGTTTGCAAAAAGACTGATTTGCGCGTCCACCGTTACGGGGTCGAGCGTTATTATTACGTTGCCCTCGAGATAGAGCGAGGCGCCCATAATGTCGAGAGTTGCGGCAATAGGTAGCGTTATTGACTGCGCGCCATTCGCTTTGTCCATAAGCGCCATGATAGGCGAGATATACGGAATAATATCGGCAAGCGAGATATAAGTGCCGTCAACCGTCAGTTCTTTTTGTTCTGCGGTCGCAATAGTAACGGCTGCGCCGATTCCCGTTTCGCCGATAGTCGCCGCGAGTTCAATATTCGTAAGTACGCCGTTTTGTACTGTTGCGTCGATTGCGGCGGTGGGTTGTTCGTTCGCAGTAGTATATACGTCGATACCGTTTAGCGAGCCGTTAAGCAGGCGCACCGCAACGGTTACCGCGCCAACTGTTGCGGTAAAGCCGTCAGCAGTAGGCGACAAAGCTATTTTGTCGAGTAAGCCGCTTATGTCGACGTCGCCCGCGGGTAACAGCGAGCTAAGCGTTTCGCCCAGCTTAAGCGACGGGATGGCTCGGTCGATTTGAGCGATCAGCTCTTTCACGGCTGCGGCGTTAAGCGGTTGAGCAATGCGAATGCCTCCGTTGTTGATATCGAGATAAAGAGTTTTGTTTATTACCGAAATCTTGACGTCTACGTCCGCCGCTGACAGAGTGATCGCCGCGCACATATTGGCAGTGTCGTAATCGGCAAGGTTGACGTACGCGCTTCCCGTCACCGTCTGTCCGTATACGGTTACCTCGAAAGATAGGTCAAACGCGGGCTCGCCGACAAGCGGAAGCACGCAGTCTACGGCGGCGAGTATATCGTGCGCGGGCACGTACTCGGTCGGGTCAATCGGTGCAATAGTCACGTGCGCGGGCGTTAAATCGTAAATGCCGAGTCCGACGGTTATTGCGTAACTATCGCCGAACGGTCCGCCTATGCCGTCAAATGTGAGCGTGACGTCGCCGTTAATGTCGGAAAGGTCATACGTCGAATTAAGCTTGACGGAAAGTCCGTTATGCTTCGCGGTTATACCGATATATCCGTCGTTGACGGTCAGGGCGAGGGTCGCGCGGATAAAGTCGATTATCTTGGCAAGGTCGGTCTTGTCGCCTTCGGTAAAGTCGGAAGCCGACGGGATCATATCGAGTATTTGCTCGTTCATGGCAAGCACGTACGGGCGGATGTTAAGGGGCAGGTTGGGAAGAACTGCGGCAATCAAATCGGTAACGTCGGAAAGCTTGCCGCTCACCTTGATTTCGCCGAGCGATATGTACGCCGTGTCGCCGATTAGAGTAACATTAAGCCCGAGCGACTGTTCCGCAATATTGAGTTTGAGCTCGCCGTTATCAAACGAAGCGGTGAGCTTTGCCGCAAGGTTCATTTCTCCGAACGCAATACCGACGTTGGCGGACATGCCTTTTTTGTCGACAAGCTCGGCTATCGTTTCGATTGCGGGCGCAAACTCGTTTACGTTGATATAGCCGTTTATTTCTTCCGCGGCGGGCGCCGAGATGCCGTGCGGCTTTTCGGCAGTCGTTATAACCGCCGTCAAACCGAAAGTGCAATCGCCTACTTGCCCGATAACTTCGAGCATACCCTTTTCGGTGTCTATCGTAATTATAACCCTGTCTTCGCCGAATGGAACGTTAAGCGTGATTTTGCCGTCGTCGGATATAGAGAGCGAATTTATAAGCGCGGTCATAAGCTCGGCGGTGTCGATTTCGCCGATTTCGATCATGCCCGACAGCTTGCCGACGGCCGATAACAGCGCGCTTAGGTCGGTTGTATCCGCTTTAAGCTTAATATCGTTTACCGCGACGTAGCACGTGCCGTCGACGTGGGTAAACTTAACTTCGTTGCCGAGCGCGGAAAGATTGCCCGCAACGTCGATAGCGGCGATCTCGTCCTTGATCTTGATAAGGTCTACGCCGACGTGCCCGGACAAGGTTTGGGTTTTGCCGTTTTGCAAAACACTGCCGTGGATGGTGAGGTCAAACGATTCGGCCTGTAAATACGGTTTTACGTTGCCGATAAGCGTTTTGAGTTGAGCAAATGTTATGTAGCTGTCCGCCTGTATCGGCTGTACCTCGCGGTGTGCGGGGTAGGACAGCGCAAAGTCCGCCGCGGCGTCAAGCTTAATGCCGAACATATTTACGTTCACGCCGAGCGCAAGTCCGCTAAGCACGCCGTCATTGCGTGCAATACGGATATCGGCGGGGATATTGATAAACTTGAGTCCTATGCCGAGCGTATCATCCGAAACCGTAAGCGCGTTGAGGATTTTTACGTAGTCGTTGACAGACGAGGGAAGCATGGACGCGATAAGGCTTTGGTACTTGCCGAGTCCTGCAAGCTCGCCGATAACGGAAATCAATTCGGGCAGTTCGTCTATGGCACCGCGAACGGTAAGCCCGTTCATGCCGACGTAAATAAACCCGTCCACGTATTTGACCGCTACTTCCATGCCGAACGCTTTAATCGTAGCGTCCGCCGTTATTCCGTCGGTGACGTCGATGTATGCGGATACGCCTATATCGGTGCCGTTGACGGTTACGGATCCGTCAAGACCGAAAGTCTTGTTTTGCGCGGTGGCGAGTATATCGGGGATAAAGTCGACTATGCCGGACAAATCCACGGCGTCTTTAATCGACGGAGTTTTGGGCATTGCCGATGGCGTAACGTCGATATGTATGCCTACGCCCGCAACCGTTATATTGCCGATTATGGACAGTAACGACTTGTCGGCGTCGTTTATTTGTATAACCGCGTCGACTGGAACGGAAGCGATGACGGGGGAAATATCCGAAAGGTCGAGCGCGAACGATAGCGGAATGCTTGTCACGCCGTTTTCGGTCGTCATGTCGCAACCGCTGAATATCACGTCCAGCATGTCGCCGCCGAAAATTTTGTTTAGATCGAGCGTAAAGCCGCCCATAAGCTTACTTATGCGCTCGTCCTTTAATAGCTCGCCGAATTTATCGGTCGAAAGATATCCGTTTATACTGCCGAGGTTGAGATATACCTTGTCGCCGCCATACTTGACGTACAGCCCGTTACCGAGCATTGCGTCCAAGTTCATGGTGTTAAGGTTTAGCGAAACGTACAAGTCGTACGCATTGATTATATCGGAATCGATATCGAGCTTGAGGTCGAGGTTCTTTTTGCCGCTGAGATAATCGGAAAACGCCGCCGCAAGATAGTCGGAAGCCGACAGAGGTCTGTCTATACTTATATCGGGCGGATCGAAATCGGGGTTGCTTAGCGCCTCGTCCACCAACGGTTGGAAGAAATCCTTTTCGGGAATAACGCCGTTCTCGTCGTTTATTTGAGAGAATACCTCGTAGTTGTCGCCCGAGCAGTTCATTTTGCCGAGCACGGGGATTTCTATATCGTAGTTCTCTTTGGTGCGGGTGGAAATGGGATTCCAATCTTTGTCGATTTTAACTGTAATCTGTACCGAGTGGAACAACGGGTTGTTGTCGGCGCCGCCGAGCGTGCGCACCTCGTTGCGGTAGTAGCGCGAGCTCTTATCGGGGTCGAGGGTAAGGGTAATGCTGTAGTTGCCCTCGCTGTCGGGAACGAGCTTGTCGGGCACGGTAAAGCCGATGTCGCCGTTCCTTGCGGAATTAAGCGGCGCCTTTACCGCGGCGTTGTCGTCCTTGACGGCAAGAATGGTCGTTTCGTCGATTATGTACTTGCTGAGCTGATTGGGAACGGTGCCGTACTTTTCGCTGTAGTCCTTGTAGGACATCTGTACGCCGTTAGGCGAGTACGTAGGCTTATTGCCGTTCATCTTTTCGGACGGACGGAAAATGATCACGCCCGTGTCGGCGTATTTTTGTTCGGCAACGCTTTTTAAGCTCGACCAAGAAATCGTTTCGGTAAAAACGGTGTTCTCGTCGTAAACCACGCGCACGTTGGTGAGGTATTGCTTGTACGTGCCTATTCCGATATCCGCCGAAACAATGCCGTCCGTATCGCCGCGGAAGTACGACGAGTGGTGGATCTTGTATGCCGAATACTTGAGATTGGTTAAAAGGTCGTAATCGGACGGCGAGCCCGTAGTCGGCGGCGCTTCCTCAAAAACGATCGTTTCGCCCCAAGCCGCGGCATACCTGTGGTTGTCGCTACGGAACGTGTTGGTAAAGCCCGCAACAATCCCGAGTACGAGAATAATGCTGACAATATAGATTATAATATTACGACGACATAGAAACGTCGATTTTCTCAGCGATAACTTCGCTGCCATAATTCCTCCGAAACAGGCGAGACGGAAGCCGTCTACCTACCTGTAGAGTGCGATTTTACCTTCGCATGGACCCAAAAAATCCAAATATCGGACTTTACATTGCCGTTATATTACGACCGCACTCGATAAATCGAACAAAACGCGCTCGATTTACAAATATTTTAACATTTGCACGATGATTTGTCAATAATTTTTTAGACAGTTAGGACGATTTTTGTATAAAATCCCTGTTTTTCACCCTTTTTCGCCCCTGTTTTGTTGTATGCTCTAAAAGGTTATAAAAATACGTTTTCGACGATTTTATACGTTATATAAACAGAATTACATATTACCCGCAATATCTTGTGCCAAGGCGGTTTGATATACGAATATAATGTGAATCATATGTTTATATAATAGTGGGATATTGTTTTGATAACTTATTGTCGGCGGTCGATAAAAACGTGTGTATGAAATAATAATAGTCAAATATTACGCAGAATAAAAATATAATTTTCGATATAATTCGACAAAATATAGTCTATTGTTTAAATAAAACGGTTGACAAAGCGCCGATTAAGTAGTATAATACTAATACTTTGATGCGGGGTGGAGCAATTGGTAGCTCGTCGGGCTCATAACCCGGAGGTCGCGAGGTTCGAATCCCGCCCCCGCTACCAAAAGTAAAGGCGTCCTTAACGGGCGCTTTTATTTTTGGTAGCGGGCAAGATGTGAGAACGCTCTGTTTTGTGTCCGAAATAAAGCGTATTGTGTTAAATATGTTAAAATACTTTGAATTATTATATCAAATCAATTGACATCATTTTTCTTAATATGATAATATATAATAAAGTAACAAGGGCGTTGCAACACGTTTTGCAATGCCCTTTTTTAAGGCGTTTTGCTCGACGGCTTTATATATAATTAATGAAAGCGGCGCGGCATTCGTCGGACAAAACGGAAAATCAACTCTTCCCAACAAGGAGCGAAGGAATGAAACCAAACAGAATAACGGTACTTATCGTCGGCATCATTGCGGCATTGGGCATAGCGCTTGTGGCGTGCGATGGGGCAAAGAACGAACCGAGCAACGTAAAAGCCGGGGCGGAAAAAGGCGTGTACTATTACGACAGCGCCGAGGGGGAGTATACGCTCGAGCTTGCGGACGGGAGCGTAGCGGTATTGACGGCATTGGGATCGGAAATACGCGGAAGTTATAGCCTGAACGGAACGAAGCTTGTAATAACGTTAAAGGGCGTGAGCACGGCGG
>CAJTPT010000007.1 GCA_910578545.1 uncultured Christensenella sp. | reverse complement strand
ACTTTTCGGGCGAACGTTCCCATACACCCATGTATTTCCACGCTTTTCGTGACGCGAAGTTAGCGAACGTCTTTTTCAGCGTTTTCTTGAAGCTCTCTTCCGTATGTAATTCGTTTGAGTAAGTGAACGTGCAAAAGTAATTGAAATCCGCAAGGTTAGCCTTGCGTACCATTCGAGTCCGGCGGCATATTAGGTTTCGCCGTTTCTTTTCGAGATTATATTTAACGTACTCGTCGAGCTTTTTATCTTTTGGGAAGAACACCGTCATATCCGCGAGTATTTGTTCCTCGCGTTTCTTGAACGGTAACGACAAGTATTTCTTATACAGCTCGTTGAACAGGTCTTTCTTGGTATGCACGCTGTCGCTTATCTCGACTTTTCGCTTTTCGGGTTGTTGCGGTTTCGGCTGTTCTTTGGGCGTTTCGGCAAGCACTTCAAGCGGCAGTTTACCGTCTTTTCTCGGCATGGGCATAAGCCCCAAAGATTTATTTTCTTCGGAGCTTTGCCGTATAGGTGTGTCATCAAGGTTAATGCTTTTAGAACGCTTACTCGGCGGCTTTTCGGTATGCGGAATCGCTATGTAGTGACTGCCATCGAAATACACCTTTGTTTCTGCAAATGCCATACTCTACCTCCCGTATAAGCTGTTAATAAAATAGCTGTTTTGGCTTTGCAATTCCGCGACGCTCGCCTTTTCCGTTTGGTATTCCAGATAGTCGTCAAGCCCGACGTTACTGCGGCTCGCAAGGTCATTGAAGTAATCCGAGAAACAGTCCGTCGAAAACCGCTTGCCGTAAATCTTGGCGTTCATTATGTAATACTTTTTCTTGTCCGCCTTGCCGTCCATTGTGCCGCGCTCGGTTTCCAAGCTCAACACGCAATACCCGTAGCGGTTGTAATTCCGCACGTTCCTATTCCACACCCACGCAACTAATTTCTTGTACAAGTAAATGAACAGCGTATTGTCGCCGCATCGGTATCTGAAATCCGTGTACGTCGCTATGAACCTATTAAACAGCCATTCACACAGCATATCTTGGATTGTAGAGAACGGCAGCGTAATCGACGTTTCGCCTGAACTGACTATCTGTATAACGTCGCACAGATCCCTTGCGTCAGCGCCCCAGCTCTCCGGTCGTTGTTCGTCGGTAAAGACCTTTATAAACGGAAAGTTATCTACCGTCGCGCTGTGTCTGCACATCTTTAACCAGCTATTAAACAAGTCGTTCTTTTGGTTTGCTTCGTCCGTACCCTTCTTGACCTCGCGCAATTCAAGGTTGTTGCCCCGTTCCTTGCCTATCTCCGAAATGGTTACTACGCCGAACTCGAAACTGCCTATATTCGGATTTTCGTCGATCACCCTCTTGCCGAGCCGAAGCACGTCGAAATCGAGAATATGCGAATGTCGGCTGTTGCGTATATCTCTACGAACGAAAAAGTCCGTGAGCCATAGCGGAAGATTGCCTATGTCGCTCTTGACGTTGCTTGTCCGTATCGAGTAGTTAGACACTATAAGACTGCTCGTTATGACGTAGATAAAGTACGCCAATGCGTAGTTCTCCAACACTTCAAACAGCGCCGATACATACAGTCCGTTATCGTAATCATAGCCGTATTTACACACGTCGTAGTCGTACAACTGCCAATGCACGTTACCGTGAGAATTGAATCTATCTCGCTTTAAGTGTACCCACCGTTTGACAGTTGCAAGATTGTAAACGACGTGGTATTCCATACAAGCGAGAAGTTCTTGCTCGAACATTATCCACGGAAAGTACGGAAACTTCATGTCGGACTTTTGCAAAATGTCCAATGCCTTTTGACGGAACATAACTTCTTGACTTAGCGTCATATCCGTAATCATTGTGGTTTTCTTTTTGCCCATACTGCCGCAAGTGATTGACACAATAGGCAGCTCGTTAATGAACCCACAGTTACGCGCTTCGTAGTGTCTTAGCCGCATAAGGGCTATATTGCGCCGCCAGCGGTTGAAAATCCACAGCGCGACAAGAATTACACCCCACACGTTGAACACCTTTAAGAACGTTCCTAAATCCAAAAAAAGCTTGTGTATTTGCGTGAAGATTGTGGTTATGTCAATGCTTACGGCAAAGTAAAAATAGAACGCAAAGAACTCGACAAGTATGGTTATAAGGTTTAAGTGCAGAGCCACAACTATGAGCCACAGTCTTGTTATCCAGCGGTGTCTTTGTAGGAAATAAACGTAGCCGCTGACGGCGTTGTACGTCGGTTGGTACACCGTTCTACTTACGAGCTTGAACGCTCTTAACGGTAACGTATCTCGGTTATGGTATGTGTTGCAGCGACCGTACATAAAGCGGATTAACAGTATGATTAGCAATATGCACGGAGGGATTATGAGCGCCGCCATACTTAAAAAGTGCGCCGTATCTATTCCCAATGCGCGGAAGTTATCTGCCGACAAGAACACGTCGAAATACTCCTTTGCGCTTATGCCGGCTTCGATCGGCGTTGACAGAATTTTCGGGTTATCCGGTATGATGCCGGAGTACTTTGTTACTGTCGGCGTTATGTACGCCTTAATGCCGAATAGCTGCACGAAGTAAAACGCTATGGACGTGCCTAAGTCCTTAAAGCCCTCAAACAGCCGCAAATACGAATTACCGAATACGAACACGCCGAGTAGAACAAGGCAAATAAATATTGCCGCCGTAACGGTTATATAAATTATTCGTCTACGCATTGACACGCCCTCCCGTGTAAATACAGTATGAGATAAGCAGTGCTACGGTTATTATCACCGTCACCGCTATTATTCGTTTTAGTAGTTTCATATCTTACCGCCCTCCTATTTAAACGGTAGTTCGTCACTAAAATCATACGGCTCGTCAAACTCCTCGTCGCCGTATTCTTCAAAGTATAATTCGGCAAGCACGTCGTCGGACAACCCATCCAAGTCGGCAAGCGTGAGCTTTTTCGGGTCTTTGTTCTTCAACTGTTTGCGTCGCCTTCGCTGTGTTTTCTTAAGATCCTTTTCGTAAAATTTATCCGCTTTCTTTTGTTGTTTCTTTGCGCGCCTACTCTCTTGTGCGCGCCATTTCCAAAAACGCTTGTTTTTGCGATCATGATCTTTGATCTTACGCTTTCGTTGTTTTTCATCGGCTTTTTGCTTACGTTCTTGCTCTTTCTTTTGCTCGCGTTCTATTCGGCGCTGTTCTTTTCTTTCGTCACGCCGCTGTTTGTTCTTGTCGTGTATTGGCTTAACGGCTTTACCCAAACTCCTAAACATCAAACCAATAATCTTAAATGGGAATAACAGTGCCTTTATTAAGAACGTCAGTATCCACGGCGCAAACTTTATAAGCAGAATAATAACAAGTATGCCGAGTAGTATTGCAAGAAGTATTTGCCACCACGATAGTCCCTTACGGTCGGTAGTCGTGTACACCGGATTGTCCGCGTCGGCGGCTATATCTATGGGATTCATCACGACGGGGATTATAGTCGACACATTGTCCTTTGTAAACGTCAGGTCTATAATGTCGAAATCGAGCTGTATCCACATCTGCGCTATGTACGCGTTGGTGTCTATTTCTTCGTAGTTCCCGAACTTTCCGCGAGATATAGCCCAATCTTCAATGAATCTGAACTCGCGCGCTTCTTGACTGTCGTAAATACTTTGGTAATACCTGAACAAATACACCGTTTCGTTCTTGGCGTTGCTCTCTGTGACGTACTGTCTTAATTCGTCGTAGTCGCTTGCGTCCACATAGAACTTGTCCTCGAACACGTCTTTACCGAACTCGTCAAAGTATTTTGGCGTTATCTTCTGTATAGCCGAAATATTGTATGTATTGCTCCCCGTTACGGTCAGATCGCTGCCCGGACCGAACAGCCAGCCCCAATAATTCTTTGACGTCGTTACGTCCGTGAGCTTGAACTCGTCGTTAGCCGTGATGTTCACTTCGATGAACTCGTCGTCAACGTGATCGAACAGATCCTTACTGTAACGGTCGTTTACAAGCGTGCCGCCGTACTTTTGCGTGTACGTTTCAAGCCAGCCTTTAACGCTTTTCTTTTCGTCGCCGACTATCTTTTCCGCAGGCAAGACGTAAGCATCCGCATTGCCGTTGTCCGCATAGAACAGGTAACGTAAATCGAAGATTATCCGCTCGTAACAGTTCTTCGTAGAGCCGCTGTCGTTACTCGTCCACACGTTATACGCCAATGTCCCGTAATGTCCATGCCCGTAGTGCGTCATGTCCGAATCGGTGACTATTGCGTAATTGAGCGTTTTGTTTTCGGGATAGCTTTCCGAACTGCCTGCGTCCTGATGCTTGGCTATGTACGGCTCTAATGCGTTATATATTGTCTTATTGCCCGTAACGATTATGGGCGCGGTCTGAGCGTTGAGCCACGTCGCGTGTACTCCCGTCATTTCGCCGTACTCGTCGACTATACCGTTGGGTACGGCGAAATACACACTATGTAATGTATCTCTACTGTGCAAGTCCTCGTGCGTTCCGTCGGGGCGCCAATATGTACACCTTACGTCGAGCGTTAGGTATTTGTCGAAACCGTCTACCTTGCAAGACAGTGTGTCCGTTTCGGCGAGTTCGCTGCCATACCCAATAGCAAAGCCTTTGTAGGTATGGACTTGCGCCGTTATATATTCCGTGACTTTGTTCTTGACCGACAGCTCTACACCGCTTACTTTGTACACACGCTCGTCGGGGTTTAACGTTTTGAGTATGTCGTTGCGCTCGGCTACGGTAAGCTCTATCTTGAATTTATAGAACCGTCCTTCTATGCCGACGTCCTTCGAATAGTTTAAGAATTTCAATGTGTACTTGTCGTAGCTCGGTTTGTCTCCGTATGTAAGCTGTATCTTATTGCGCAGTGTGTTTGTATCTATTGCTTTGTCTTGGGGATTGTAGACGTAGATATATAGCCCGTAGTCCGACTGCTTGTCCGCATAGTACGAATAACAGAACTCGACGAAAGATATTATCTGTGGCTTGCCGTTCTCGTTGTGCGGATAGTCCTTTACGTCGAACGCTTTACCGCCTACGGTACTGCCTTTGAGATTGCTCATAACGTTCGTTTGTTCGTAGCGCGTTACAATGTCGTCGCTTTCGGCGTATGCGGTCGGAACTATTATGTTCAGACCGCATACTACCGTTGCCACAACAATACAAACGACTATGAGCAGCGTCATTAGGTATTCGTGTAACTTGCTTTTCGTCATTGGTTTTCCCCCGTAAACACTATCCCGTCGGGGTCGAGCGTGATGCCGCCTATGTCGAACTCGCCGGTCACGTCCTTGCCGTTGTTGCTCACGCCGTTTATACAGAACCGTATATTGTACTTGACGCTGTCGTTGTACGACGAAACGACGAGTATGTACGGCATGGGCAGTTCATCGTCGAGGTCGCTCGGCAATATTATTCTGTCCGTGCCGTACACACTACCGAGTATCTTCGTAAGCGTTTGTTCTTCGGCGAACGACATCGTAAAATACGTTTCGTGTTTGGCTATGTCGAACGCTTGCGTCAGTTCTTTCGCTTTGGAGTATCTGTACGTTTTGTCGTCGGCGGTAAAGTCGAAGTCGTATGCGGCATTAGGCAGTATCTTTACGTTATAGTCCAAAGGCTTTGCGTCGCTTTTCTCGAACGTGTACTTGACGTCGAGCCTGTATTCTTTGTTCGGCTCGAACTCGTACTTTACGTCGTTTGTCAATTTCTTTTCGCCGTTGTATTCGACGTAGAACGTTTTGAACTCCTCGTTGAACCCGTTGGTGTATTTGTATATGACAGCTATTGCTCCGACGACCAATGTCAATACCGCTACGGCTGTTATGGCTTTTGCGAGCGTTCTCATCTTCACATCCCGAACGTATGGTTTGTGTTCGTGAGCGTTACGCTGTTTATGGCGATGTTGTAGTCGAGCTTACAGTTCATATAGAAACTGTTGTTCGCTGTTGTCCAATCCGTGAACGTGAATCTTAGTCTTACGAGCGGTCGGTTGTTACACGCGCCTAATATTGCCGTCTTGTTGTCCAAGCTCTCTATTATCTCGCAGAAGTTTATATACGGCGTGATGTCCGCGTTATTGAACTCCTTGACCTTGCTCACCCAGCCGCCGTTATAGCTGACCGAATACTGTATGCTCAACGCGCGCATCGACACTGCCTGTTCTTCTTCGCGTACAGTTCCGCCCGAGCGTTTGAGGTTAATCTGCCCGAACTCGTACTTGACCGAACATGTCGTGCCGTAATAGAACGCGTCGAGCTCGCACGGGTCGGTATTAAGGTATGTGTTGTACGGCAACGGCGAGCGCTGTGTTATGTACTCCGCGCCGGGCAGGTATCTTGCCGTGAACGATTCTATGCCTATTACTCTGTCCAAGTAGTCGAGCTCGCACGTCTTTGTATGTTCATGGTCGTAATAGTCCTTGACGGTGAATTTGAGTTCTATTTTGTCTGTAAAGACTTTATTGCAAGTAACCGTCGCGGTCAGGTCTTTCGGCGTTACGGTAACGTACTCGCTTACTTTCTTTGTAACTGTATTGTCTTTCCACGCGACCGTCCACGTCGGATCTGTATACATAGCGTCGCTCGGCGTTATGCTTGCGGTAATGCTTACCGACGCGGCACTGTTCGCCGCCGATGTTCGCACAAACACCATGCGCTCGGGCATTGTCTGTCCGGCGTTTTATAGCCGTAACTGTTTTGTTCTATATGTATTAGCTCGGAGCCGTTGAGCGTTATCTCTATACCGTCGTGCTTTGCGTTCGCCTTGACTGTTATTGTATACGGCAGCATTTGAGTTTCGCCGTTATACTCTTTCTTGTAGCCTATCTCGCCCGACAGTATTACCGTTTCGCCCGTCTTTAACGGGTTTTCTATGTACAACGGGGTATAGAAACTGCCGCCGTTGTAGTTGGGCGAAGTGTATATGTACAGTCTGAACCTGTCGTACTCGGACATTTTCGTTTCGTCGTACGGGCGCAACGGATCAAACCGAAGATAATCTACATACAGATTGTTCGCGTCGGGTTCGTCTTTGCTTTCTATATACAATGAGTTGCCGCCGTCGGTGTACAGTTTCAGGTAGAACCTGTACGTTCCCGTTCTCGTTATTTTGATGTTCTCGCTCTGTTCTATGAAGTCGAACGCCTGTTCGGGATTGTTATACGACCAATCGTCCGAGCCTTTCCATATCTTGACTTCCTCGTTCTTTTCCAAGTACGCCGTATACGCATACTGCGTTATGACGTTCTCCGCGAGGTCGCTCGCTTTATCTTCCGCGAACTTGTTGTTATTCGACCACTGCCACTCGTGCTTTGCGTCGAGCAGGTAGAAGTCGTCCTTGCCGACGGTTGCCGTCTGTTCGAGTTTATTTCCGAAATGCACGGCCAAGCCCACGCACAGCCCGATCACTCCGCAGCCGATGAACGCAGATACGATTATTGTTATTACTTTTCTCAATTCCGTTGTTCTCCTTGTTTTTTGTTAATAGTTCAATACGGCCCACGGCAATTTTGCCATGAGCCGTATAGCCATTGATTGTTATTTGTCGCCGTTATGCGAGAAGCATATCCAGCAGCGCTTTGTCCGACTTACGTGAAGGCTTGATCGGACATTCGAATGTCTTGCCCGTCGCT
This sequence comes from uncultured Christensenella sp., assembly GCA_910578545.1. Lineage (GTDB taxonomy): Bacteria > Bacillota > Clostridia > Christensenellales > Pumilibacteraceae > Anaerocaecibacter. The sequence continues at coordinate 108,943 of CAJTPT010000007.1, read as the reverse complement.
TCGTCCTTTGACACTACGACGAACGAATTGCCCTTAGTGACTTTCTTCGTCTTGTCGTCGCGGATCTCGTAAGGCTTGAGCTGCAGTTCGGCTTTCATTGCGCCGTCAAACACTATGTCGAGTACGACGTAGCCGCCGAAGTCGGGCGGAATTATACCGATGCGAATATCTCGTCCTCTTACGTTGCCCTTTATAAAGTACGAAAAGTATTCCTTGTCGTCTTTCGTGTACGTTTCGCGTTCTACGAATATTGTTTTGTCGTTTATGGTTGCCATTAAGTTTTTTATCTCCTTGTTCTTTAACGGTGGTTGTTTGGGTTATTAACCTTTACCGCGCTGGCGTGAAATCTCCGCCGCTTCCGACTTGCTCTTGCCTTCCGCCAATGCTTTCTTGTACTTGTAAAGTCCGGCGTGGTCGGACTGTGCTTGCAGATAACCGGAGCGGATACCCGACTCGTAATCGGTCAACTGCTTGCCTTCCTTTTGCCCCCACTTATGCACCTTTGCCTTACGCTCTTCCGCGTAGCCTTTTGCGCGCTTGCTGGGGACGCTCCACCGACGTTCGCCGCCGTACTTGTTTGCCGCCGGCGCTTCCGCTTTCGGCTCGTCCGCCGTTTTCTCGCTGTCTTTTGCCATAACTCCTCCGTTGAGTTTTTATTTTGTCCGTCCTTAACGGACTATTTAATTGTGAAGTTTGCGACGCTAAGCTACATTGGAACACCGCGTTCCCGTCGGCTGTCGTTCACGGCAGACGTCATACCCGAACCGATTACCAAGCCGCATTTATTGTCTATTGCTTGCTGTCGCTTTTGTGAGCCTACGCTCGGTTTTTCCCTCCCTTCATCCGCCCGTAAATTGTTGTTGTACTATTCGACGTACTTACGCGAGGACATTGTGCTACGCATACGCCTACCGTCTATATTGAAACGCTTGGCGAAGATTGCTTCGTACTGCTTATCTCGCGTCGGCGTTCGGGCAAAGAACGTGTCTTGACTGAAAATGTTGTTGTCCATTTCCGCGTCGAAGTTCACGCCGATTATTTGGCGCACGATGTAGTCGCGCGTCCTGTACACGTTGTCCGCGTTTTCCATGAAGTCCGGTTGATTCATTTGACTTACCTCCTCGTTAGATTCTGTTTCACTTGCAAGTGATTACACGCTTATTGTAATCGACTGCGGCTGTTTACGCATTCTTTTGCTTTATTCCGAATACTGTTCCGTCCGCTCTTATGCTGCGCTATCCGCTTCGCTCCGTTAAACGCCGCCGAAATATTCGGACAAATATTGACACAACTGTGCGTGCAGTTTGCCGACGTAATCGGTAGATCGTTTATAATCCGTCGCATAATCGAATTGCGTCATACCGTTAACATATAGCGCAACGTAAATGCCGTACAACATTGCGGGCGCTTTTACTATTGCTTCGGTATATTGCCTAACCTTAATCAATACCGCACTTTCGCCTAATCGACGTTCTTGTTGCTCCGCGCTTTGCCGCTATTTCTTCGTGCGTAAATCCGTCGATTACATACTCGGTTAAAATCTCTATGTACTCTTGCGGCATTGATTTCAATGCCGCAATAATTCTCTCGTCGCTAATCTCGTCAATCCACGCATACCGAGATATTGAACTACAATCCGGCTCGATCGTTACGTTTTCCAAGTCGATTTCGTCGAGTTTAAACGTATGCTCTGCTTCCCTGCGTTGTCCGTTGAACTCCGCCAAATCCGATTCGTATATGGCTCGTATTTGTTCTTCCGTCATACCCGCCGTTATGTACTGTTCTTTTAGCTTTGCCTGTTGTGTTTCGAACTCCCGACGCTTCTTGCCGTTGTTCCATTTCATCAGTGTTTCCTCCGACTGTTTTTCTACAGTCGGAAAAACCGCAATTCGTTTTTTGGCAATAAAAAACCCGACTGTAGTCGGGCAACACATTTAAAATTATTTATTGCACATTAAATTCAGCTCTATAAGATTGTCCGCGCTTATATCTATATTTGCAATTGCTAATTTAAGTTATTACGCGTTCTTTTCTATGAATTTACGCAAACTGTTTACGAGTTTTTGTCTATACCTATACAATGAAGGCTTACTCAGTGCAAGTTCTTGCTCAATTTCTGTCAAAGAGCATCTATCGTCCGACGTATAAATAATTTCCATTGCTTTGACAGTATTTGTTTCGTCCATTATATCTTTGGTTTGACAAAACTCTATAAACTTGTCTACGACGTTCACAATTTGAGGCTCTAACCATTTACGCGATTCCGTATCATAATATAATTTCAATAATGACTCATATTTAAACAATTCTGAAGAAACATCGCTCATTTCCCCACCCCAAAATACTAAAATACATTCTTTATAAATACTTCGACATTATTGCTGTTTATTTCGGTAATATATTCGTAACCGCGCAAGTAGATAAAATAGTCGTAACCGTCTTTTTTAAATGTAATATATGCATTACAGTCATTATCGTTCTCATCGACTGTATATTTGAATTGCGCTTCATTACCATTTACTATGTTAGACGAACTTATATAGCCGTCAATATCCGAAAAATTATATCCATTATAACAACGCACGATATAATCGAACTCATAAGCATAAAAACAACTTTCATACTCAAATCCGTATATCACTGTCTTAATTGTATAACCGATAGTCAAATTCGTTTTCACTGTCGGAAATACCCGTCTTATCTCCGCATAGCTCTCGGACTTATTCAAATCAAATGCTAGCGCTTTATCTTTAAGCAAAGCTTCCGATTGCACCACTTCATATGACACGTCGGAATCGCCATATAAAACCATTCCATCGTCCGACTGCTTATTCCTAAATGCAAACGGCAAACCTATACACAACGCTACCGCCATTACTGTCGATATAGGTATAAAAACCTTTTTGTATATCGTTGATTTCCTTGTTTCGCGCCGTCGAGTTGCATACTCAATACCACGACTTCCGCAAAACTCTTCAAAAGAGATATCCGGCTTGAGTTCTTGCGTTATTCTTTCTTGTATTTCTTTATTGGTAGGCATATACTTTCTCCCTATCTATTTAATGTCTATAAGGTATATATCGTCAACATTGCCGTACATACCGATATTCAGCAAAGCACGATCCAGACCTACATATCCCGTAGACGCATAAAAGTACGTATCTCTTTCTATAAGCTTTCCATTACTGTCATAATAATAATAGTCATCATAGCCGTACACAAGCATAACATGATGACCGCTATATATATTCTCTAAAACATAATCATATCCATCGCGCTTACTCGGTCCGCCGACAGAAGAAATAGAAAATCCGCTCATAAATATAGCCGCGACCTTTTCTTGTTTAAGCTGTTCTTGAATATATGTATAATTCGTGTTATAGAAACTGCCTGTTACCTTTTCAAGCGTAATACTATGCCCGCGACTATCTGCATACGATCGCATTCCCTTCAAAAACCCGTCTACCGACGTTCCTTGTTCGACTGTATCCATTCTCGCGTATAAATCATTAAACATATTGGTGATACCGTTATTATGGGTACCGTAATTGAATTTGCCGAAAACATATTTATGTTTATAATCCGGAACTAAATCGTCATATAACCTATCGTAATAAATGAAAGCGTTACCGCCGGCATCGACGGCGCATCCGTTCACCTTTCCTGCTCCAAATGTAGGCGCTCGATACGGGTTTTCATACTTATCTACAACTCGTTCCGAATAATATATTTTTCGCTCCTCTGTTTCACGATAACTCCCGCCTTGGAAATCTACACCGTACAACATTTCTGCTTTTGTCGGTATAAATGCAAAGCTCGTAAAACTCGCACATATACACCCCATAATTACTGATATGATTTTTATCATTAGAACTGTCTCCTTTTTGTCCTCTATTTATTAAGGTCTTTTAGAACGACAAAAAGTTGGCTTTTTATGTAAAATATTTTGAAATTTTTTCTTTTATATTGCTTATTTGCCATTTAACAGTGCCTTCTGACATATTAAGCTCTTGAGAAATCTCTCTGATTTTGTAACCGTACACATAAAACATTAAGCCGATTTCTTTTTCTATATCTTTCAATTTTACAATCGCTCGAGTCAAATCGGCATTTCCTATTACACTTTCAATTAAATCCGGAGCTTCGACTTCCTCATCATCGTCAAGCTCAACAAATATCTTATTATGTTCTTTTATTTTCAGCGCAATATTTCTACACCGCGTGCATAAATATCCGCTCACATATTTTACGCTTTTAACTTTTCCGTTAAGAGCGTCTTGAATTAAATCCGTAATAGTCTGCGAAGCGGCATCCTCTGCGGCAACCTTGTTCTTCAAGATCCGTATCGCAACTATTTGAAGCTTCTTATAAAACTCTTCGTATACAGGAACCATAGCCGTCATATCCCCATTAGACACGCGGCGCATCAATGAATTAAATTCGGCGTTTTTCATAAGTATTCCCCTAATATGATTTTACGAATTACTTACATCTTCCTATTAATTTGTCTATTGTTATACCCAGATATATTGCCATATCGTTTAACGTTGCAAGCATAGGCTCACCGCCCGACAGCCAATAATAGTACCTCGACGGCGTTATGCCCACTTGATTCAAAAAATTATACGGTATTAAATTGTAATCGCTCATTACTTCTTTAATTCTTATTCCGAATTTTTTACATTCTATAGGCTCTATTCGATTATATTCATGCGTTTTACCACACAAATATTCAATAGTGCATTCAAAATAATCTGCAAGTTTTACAAGCGTTTTTAATTTAATATCACTCGCGCTATTAAACCACCTATGTAATGTTGACGGATCGGCGCTTATTCCTTTTGCCAGCTCTACTATGTTGATATTGCGCTCTTCAATTATCTCACTCAACGAATTTCTAAACGATACTACTATATCCTCCATAATTCTTTAATTATAGATAATATTTTGTCGTTTCGGGGCAAAATGGCTTACTTAGACAATGATTTTTTATGTTTTTTGTGAATATTTATAAACCACACAAGATAATTATTATATTCATAATACCTTTTGTTGCTATGTGCCTAAACTTAAAGCTATGGTTTGGGCGGATTTTTTTAAATATCTGCTTCTAAAGATTAAATACCCATCTCATTAAAGCCAATAAAGTATTTTTTACGTTCTATCATAATATTGTACACTTAATATTATCACCCAGACTCGTGCACGAAAAAAGCCCGTCTTTTTGTTAAAACGGACTAATTTCAGAGGCGCAATTTATCTATTGCTCTAATTTTTACTTAAAATTTCTAATTTTCTCGTATCGGAAGAATCAAATGATAGCGAACTAATTATACTGCGCTTAAATGTCGATTCACCACCCTGTTGTCCATATTCATCAATTTCAGTGAACTCCACAATGTCATCATCAAAATTATTCACAACGCCACTAATATCATTGTCTCCACTATTATTAAATTCTATTTCGCAAATACGCTTTCCTTGCTTGATCTCATTTAATATATCTACAACGCTATCGACGTTATAGCAACTTTTCTCATTATAATGCTTAACGAGCTTTTCTATCGCCAATAAATACTTTGTTTTTGTTTTGACTTGATAAATAAAATCAGTCAAAAAGCAAGCGATTCCATCATAATGACCATATGGATCATAAAGTTCAAAAATCGTATACTCATCGCAAGATATCACATAACCGACCGCAAATCTGTTTGTAGATTCTTCATCAGTATATATTGCACATAATTGCTTAGAGCATTTAATTTTCGTTAGACGATTTTTCATATAACTCCTTTAGAGATGATGTTTGGATTTATTACTATAGGTAACATCAACACCTCTATTTTGTTACAAAACGGGAATGACCGTATCAACTGTCCCGCGGAATCAAATAATATACAATTTAACCATATAATCCGTTTAGATAGTTGAATTTGTTATTGTATTTTTTATAAGACACAGATTTATGTTGTCTTCCCGCACCATACGATTAAGTTTATCATATGTGTACCGACTTGTCAAGAGACCGTTTTTGCAAGCAAGAAAAAAGCCCGTCATTTTGTTAAAACGGACTAATTTCGGAGACTTGTTTTTATTTAACCGTTAATCACACCATAAGTGTAATGTCATATATTATTCTTCATTACTTTCTTTTGAATTGCCGTATGCCCTTCTTATTAGTATGCATATCAAACATACAGCAATGGTGATAATTAAGCCGATGCACCAATAGCCTACTGCGATTTTCCAACTGAAAACGTATTCCGTCGTTACTTTAACAACCCCGTATCCGTTACTCATACCACCGGATCCGGCGACATTCGGTTCATAGCCCAAAAGTATGCCCGAAACGATTGTTAAAGTAAGTGCAATCAAAGTCGTTATTATTACGAACCATTTGCTTTTAAGAATTTTAGCCATTACCTTTCTCCTTGCGAATTTTTTTTAAATATTTATTATTTACAAACATTATCTTATCATTACGAACAGAATAAAAAACTACTGTTTCTTTTCCGTCATAACGATACAACCAACCATTATTCCCACTAGCAGATTTATCCGTAGACGAGGTTTTGATTATATCTCCTTCCGGTAAGTGTAATGTAATCTCAAAAATATTGTTAGGCATATATAATGATTCAACATATTGATTACCCTTTGCCCGAACATATGCTTTTACTTCAATTGAATCACTAAGTAATTCATCTATTTTTTTATATATCTTAACATTTTTAATCAATAGCCACGCAGCAAAAACAATAAATAACGTAAATACACACATCATCACACAGAGCGATATTATAGCCTCGGTGCCGATATCCCAATTATCAATCGAATTTGATACTAAGACAGCAATTGCAATTATATCATATATACCACAGGGGATGGTTATACCATAAAAAATAAGATTAATGACACATGGAGATCCATGTCGTATATTATCCATAACAAAAAAAATATCTTTATGGGTAGGGCGAGAACATTTACTTTGCATGCAATACTCCTTTTAGACAATAAAAACAGTTATCCCCTCCCCCCACTATGCAAGCGAGGGAAGGTGATAAGAACATAAACTGTATTATAACATACTATATTAAGATTTACCTCCGAATATGTACTTTATTAAATTAGACATTACTTTACTACCCAGTTGATAACCCAAGAATCCACCGACCCCAGCTAAAAATCCGGAACTGAAAACTTTTCCTATTATCAATCCTGAACCAATATGAGGAGTTTTGGAAAGTAAGTATCCAAACTTACTTCCATAATCTTTAATTATTGACCCACCGGCAACGGACAGTATCCCAGATACCAATCCAACGGCAGCACCTTTACCCGCCGCTCCTAAAACTTTAGTATAGTCAGCCTTATCAAACCCACCCTGCTCTTGAATGCTGTTATACATATAAGAAAGAGTTGTCATTCCAATGCTAGTTGCAATTGTACCCACAACTTTTACAACAGCCAATGTGGCACCCAATGCGGCTTTTACTGCCGCAAAAGAACTAGCTATCGCTATACCAACGCCAGTGGCAACAAGTGCTACAGCAACAACGGCAACAACTACGGTTACTACTTTTGCCCAATTTTTCTTAAACCAATTACCAACACCTTTCCAAAAACTTTTCCAGCTGTTGCCATTTTCATCGACATTCATCACGGGGTTATTGCCGCAATATACAAACAAGTTAAGCCCGTTAATAGTCTGCGGATCAAGATAGTTGGTATCGTCGGCGGAAATGAATCTACCGATCTCCGGGTCGTAATAGCGCGTTTTGAGATAGTACAGTCCGGTTTCGGTGTCGTAATAGTATCCACGATAACGAATAGGATTAATATTCCCTATAGAATTTTCGTTAGTATCTTCCGTTTTGCCGTCCGCTTTGTAGACTGTATGTTTACCCCAAGCGTCGTATTTATACCGCGCTATGAGTTCGAGTGCTCCGCTATTCAGCTTGTAAATGTGCGTTACGTCGCCTTGGGCGTTTCTACGGAACACATATTCGGTTACAGTACTCGCTCCGGATTCCTTGACCGATATACCTTGTATTCCGTTTACGCCGTAATTGTACCATATATCTCTTTTGGTGTCAACAATAGAACGAACCAATTTTGTACTATCATAGAAGAATTTTGTCGTTTTTCCTCCCGCTGTTTTGGATATCCTTATTCCGTCTACATTATACTCATATTCCCCTATAACTTTATCTTCTTTATTCTTAACCTTATTAAGGAATTTAGAGAATTCGAATTTTTTGTCCCTATAATTTAGTGCGCGTCCGTAATTGTCATAAGTAATTATTTCATCTTTTACTGATTCTTCATTTACGCTACCATCATCTTTATACGAAATAGTCTTAGTAATAATTTTAGTTAACCGGTCTCTCCACCCGTTTGCATTATAAACGAATGTCTTTTCTTCCACGTTACGACCCATCTTTGAGTCTTTTATAATCTTTTTAACAAGATTGCCGCCGTTATCGTAAATATAATCTATCGACCGCTTTTCGAGATACTTTTCCTCTCGAACGAGTCTGTTGAGCGAATCGTATCCATATCCGAATACCGCCTCGCCATTTATATAGATTGCAGTTATATTACCGGCAGCATCATATGAGTACTTTATATGCTCGTCGATAACACCGTTTATACCGAAACGCTCGCTTGCAATAAGATCGCATGTTCTATCCCCGTGCTTGACATAATATCTGTTTTCAGTCAACAGCGCAGATCCATAACCTTGTTGCTGTTGAACGCATCCCGCATACCTACCCAAATCGTCCAATTCGGGATAAATGTTTATGCCCGACGGCAACTCTACTTCTGTTTCTATATCTTCATATCCGGATTTGTCATAATGAACTTTAGTAATGCGTGTATCTTCCGGATTCCCCGCAACTTCACCCGTTGCCGCTACCACAGTAGAATCCGCTTGCTTATAAAACGAGAGCTTTGAAACTTGTATCTTCTTAATTTGCGTTGTATTAGCTTGATCATCAAACTCTTCTTTTTTGACTACTTTCCCCGCTTGAATATAAACGCTAAAATCGGATTCGTTTTCACCCGTTCCATAATAATTGCGATACGTTATGTTCGCATATTTGTCCTCGGACACCGTAATCCTATCTTTATCATCTAAATCTTTATGCAGTTTCTCTATATTATCCCACTCAATAGATACGGTGTTTCCTTTCGCGTCAGTCGTGGTCTTGACTACTATTCCGCCAACTCCATTTACAGTAGATGTATGGTCTGCATCGTTATACTCGCAAGAAGATATAACGCGTTGACCGCCGATTGTCAAGGTTTTCACTCTTCCCAAACCGTCATAAGTGTAATCTATATCAAACCCGTTATGCGACGCCTTAGTCATCATTCCGTGCTTATAAGTATACTGCGCCGTATTCGGATCACCGTCGGCATCGCCCGAAAGACCCGTATTTTCGCCCGTATAACGGTCATAGCCCATAGCCGTAACGGCACCGCCGGAATTTCTTGTGCGAGTCGTTACACCGTCGTCGATATAGTTAATATTGTACAACTCCTGACCGCCCGATTCGCCGCGCTCGTCGCTTTCACCCATAACGTTGCCGTCGTTATCGTATCTGTACTCTTTCACGCGCTTAGTCGTAGTATCCGATTCGTGGTACTCTTCGGTCTTGGCTACCATACCGTTATCGTCGTAGAACGTAGCCTTGCAATTACCATCAAAATCGCGCGTAAACCGCTCTCTGCCCATAGTATCGTAATCGCGCAACGAAACAAACGACTGATCGTCGCGGAAGCGCGTAAACGTCGCTTTTATCGGCTTATCGTCAACATAATCGTAAACTGTAGTGCCTTCGTCCGTCGTTTCTTTTACGAGCATATCGTCGTCATCAAACTCCCTATATGTGCCGCCTTTGCAAGTCGTGAGTTTAAGATTTTCGAAATCCGCCGTACCGTTGTTATACGAGTAATCCACACCGTATTCGATTTTACTTACTTTCAAAACCTTGCGCGGTTGCACGAATACGGGCAAAATGCCGAGCTGTCTGTGCGGATTGTAATAATCGAACGACGCATAATGTTCGTCTGGAGCTGTACCGTCGGTATAATACACCTTGGCAAACAACCCGAATCGACGGTTGCTTCTTTGCACGTCCGCGCTATTATTCGCGTCGAGCTCGTAATGCCCGAATATATCGTCGCCGTATGCAGTTTGCCTACGATTATATATAAGATTGAAAGACGGCGCCGTAGCCCAAGCGGATAAAAGCATCATTCCGCTTTTCGGTATTTTTCCGAGCGCTTCCGTATCGGTCAAAGTAAGCACACGCTTAGACGACACTCCGCTAACGGAAGCGTTTTCAGCGAGTATTTTGTTGTCGGTAAATAAATCATTGCTCGAAAATGCGCGTTTACGTTCGCGGTACTCGACGGACACGGATTTTGCGTTTACGCCCTCACCCTCGTACGCCGTGACGATCCGACCCATATTATCCATAATGTACGTTGTGGCGATATCTGTCTTTTCGTCCGTAAGCTTCGCCATATACCTATCCGTATATGTTATTGTCAGTTCCTTTGCATATATCGCCGTTCCGGGAATACTCTCGGTTTCGGATATCTTAGAGATTTCCGAATACTCTTGCAATTTAGTCAGTTTAATGCCCGAATAATTAATTTTTGCGCCAGTGAGAACCCTGCCGCCGATCTTCTTGCCAACAAAATTCAAATGATATGAATTGTAGCCGAACTCGCACAGTGTTTCGTCGCCGTAACTTATGCTTGTCAAGCGCTTACTGCCGTCATATGCATATCTATACGTCTTACCATTCTTGTCGGTAATATATTCGAGCAGATCGTCTTTGTACCCCAACGCTACAAGCGATATGCCATCCTTGTCTACAACGCGTTCTATTCTGTCATCCGTATTATAGATAATAAACGCCGAACCGCTCTCGCTGCCGTTGCCTACGAGTACAAGTCTGCCGTAATAATCGAAGCCGAGCGTTTGTCCGTTGCCGTCGGTTATGAAATCCACGGGATTGCGTTTTTTATCCGAAATGGCTTTATTGAGTTTTGTTGTCTTATCCGCAAGCTCCGATTCATAACGTTTTTGCTTTCTCTGCAATAACGCATATGCTTCGCCGCTATAATGTCCGCTTTGAATCTGGCTTTTGACCTCTTCTATTTTAAGCTCGCACTCGTCTACCGCCGCTTTTGCTTCTTCGACTTCCTTTATATCGAGCTTATCCGAAATGCCTACTTTTATTCCGTCGCCATAATCGCGCTCGGCATACACGCCGCTTTCGCCCGCTCGATCCGCAGAAACCCTTACTTTTCTGCCGTTTTCTATGCGGTAATATGCCACCGTATAAGCTTTCCCTTCAAGCACATATGAGAGCAGGTCTTTATACGATTCGAGCGTTAAACCGAGCTCGTTGTCTATTTCGTGCTTAACTTCGTATGACTTTCCGTCAACGACATATTTAAGATTGCCGTCTTCGTCCTCAACGCAATTTATACGCTCGACAAAACGTTTGCATTTATTGTCATCGGTATAATAGAACTTCTCGACAAAATCGTGGTGATTGCCGCTACCGTCGATATATACATAATTGCGCGTACCCATAAGCGTTACGGCACTATTATATTTCTTTTCGAGTAGATACTGCTGAATATTGAGCTTAAAGCCTTTTCCGCAGCACAGCTTAGGTGTTTTAGGCAACGTCGAATTGGCGCTGTTGATATAATCTTGGTCTTTGCCTGCAAGATAGCCGTCATAAACGTGAGAAATCCCAAGCTCTACGCCACGGCTCTTTATTTGTACTTCGGGCACTTCCCATAAAAGATTGCCGGTAACGAGATTGACCTTTCCGCTTCCGCCTTTTCCTGCCGACGCCGACGCAAATGGCATATCGTCCGTATTTATCCGCGCCGAAACATAATCGACGAATATGCGCGGTTTATACTCTGCGTTAGCTACAAGTGCAGTCGCTATAAGCAAATAATCGGTTACGCTATTAGTATTGACACGATCTATAAACAGCGATTTATCCGTCGTGCCGTCTATGATCTCTTGTATCTGCTCGGTTATATCTATCTCTATACGATTATTTATGCCGTTATATACAAACCTGTCTATGATTGTGCCCGTTATGCTGTCCTTACGCACGTTGAATCCGGTCGAACCGCTCGCTCTGTCTTCGCCCGTTTTCGTAAGTTCGAGTATGGCGTGCGTTACTTTAAGCTCTTTGCCTATGTGTTGACGTATAGCGTTGCCGTGGAGTATTATTTGTGCCGTGTATTCGTGATCGGCATTGTTGTACCGATTATTGCCAATAGCTATGCAATCACCCGTCGGCGTTGTGAAATTACCTGTTCGCGTGCCTCCCTTGAAAGAGATTATGGTTTCCGTATTCCCCATAATCTGCGGGTCGATAACCACGGGGAATTGACGTGCGTCGGCGTTTATCCACGTTTCGTCGGCTATTACGCGCAAAGTGTAATTGCCCGCACTGCCTTCGAGCATATATTCCACTGCGTCGCTTTGATGATTCGCCATGTCGTACATAAACGGCGCGGGGATCAAGAACTTGACTTCGTTCGTCGCCGCGTCGTAAAGCTCTATTTGCTTGCCGCTCATGCGCGCTTCGAGCTTGCCGAGATTGAGATTGAACAGATATTCGTATGCTTCGGATTTCGCGTTGACTATTATATTTTCTTTAAGCCGATTATTCTCTACAAGATATTCGAGATCGCAATTATTGATTATATTCGCAAACCTTACGTCCGACGGCTCTCTGTCTTTCAACGCAAATTTGACCGCGCCGTGTACCAGCTCGGTTATCTTGTTCTTCGCCGCTTTCGGATCTCTACGGAGATTGCGCATCGCCTGTATATCTCTGCGTATAGTGCCGACAAAACGGTTGAGTTTCGATGTTACCGCCGCTACGGGCGACATCGCTATTCTGTAATCGTCCTGTATAAGCTCGACAAGTTTGTTTTGCGCGGTACTCTTTGCAAGCCGTACAAGGAATTTATTGCGTCTGCTCTCGAATACTTCCTCGCCGTCGTCGTTCACGGCGTCTATAAAGTCGTCCGCTTCCGATGCCGTCGCTATCCCGTCGTTGTTATCTATGGGCGACGAGAAAAGCACCGCCGTATGTAATCCGGTCTTGGGATTGGTGAACTGTTTGGAATATTCCGTTCCCGCGCCTATGTCTTCATAGCACGTTACCGGTTCGTCGTTTATTGCATTGTTGTTTACGTTGTCGAATGTGTTGTTGATGTTATTGTTTTCCATTATGATTTTCTCCCGAATTGAATTTGTATTTATTGAGCAAGCTCTGCTCTGTGTTGCCGACTGTACGTCGGGTGTTTGGTCGTTATCTTCCGTTGCCGCACATTCGGGCGCGGGTTTGTTTTGTTGTATGATGTCGTTTAATTCGTTCCATTCGCGCTCGGTATCCGTTCCGCCGCTGTCCGTGTAATCGTCGTCTTGTTCGGATACTATTACTTCGGACGAATTTTCGTTCGCGCCACTGCCGCTTTCATTTGCTTCGTTCGCGCTATTATTGTTTTCGTCCAAACAGTCCACGTCTTCTTTTTTTTTAGACTTTTTCTCGACCTGCTTTTGAGCGTAGATCTCTATATGGTCGAATGCCGCTTGGACTATCTTCCGCACCGTGCTTCTATGCAAAAGCGGTTTGAGCATTGTAGGGATAAGTCCGTAAACTTGATCGACCGCTATCTCCAACTTTTCCTCGCCCGTCTTTCCGTCCTGCTCGGCGTCGGCTATTGCTCCGCTCGCCGCTTTATGCAATTTTCCTCGGACGTAAAAGTAATGGCTTATGAATGTTATGATCAACGATAGCGCCGTCAGCGCAAGACTTATAATAACTTCCGTACTTAATGAATCCATATTATTTACCGCCCGCAAGATTATCCACACGAATATTGACATTATTTATCCTTGTTTCCAAACGTTTCAGCGTTTCGTTATATTCGTCCTGTCGCTTATGTATTTGCTTTATATCCGCTACCATTCCGTCCAAATATTCGAGCATTTCTTTTATGTGATTATCGTCATCAAATTCTTCGGTTATGATTTGAACATTCGCCGCCTTATTGTCTATAATCTCGGCAATAGCCGTTGCTGTTGACGCTACAGTAGCTATCTCTCCTAACTTGGTTATTGTTTTACTCGCGCTCATCGCTTTCTCCTTGTGTGATTTTTTATTCAATAACAGCGTAACACCGTCGTTTCAATATTGTCAATGTACTATTCAATCAACTTTTGAGACATTGGTACAGTTTTTGAGACAATGTTTCGGATACTGAAACTTTGGTTCAATTTTTGAAACTTTGTCTCAGAATATGAGACTTTGGTTCAGTTTTTGAAGTTTTGTTTCAAGCGAAGTTTTTGTCTTTCGCCGTGGCGGTATAGCCGAATCTTTGCCGTCAATGGCTCTCGGTTTTTCTACGGTGTTCCGAAAGACAAATGAGCAAAAAACACGACGCTATGAAAGCCGCGAGTATCTGAAATTTTTAAATTATCCATATATCGCAACGTACCGTTGACGCATTTTAGTGAAATACTCGTAAACGGTAGATTGCACTCTGCCGAGTATCTTTCCTATCTCGGGATAGCTCAATCCTGCCATACGACATTCGAGAGCAACTTTCATATTGTCCGTTAAGTTAAGGTTTTCAACTATCTCGTCACATTGAGAATAGTCGTATTCTATTTATTCTTTCAATTCGGTCAAAGGCTCATCTTCGGGTATTAAGCTGTCTACGCACCTATTGCGGTAGCTATCTCTCGTCTTTCTATTTATTAGTTTCATCATCCTTTTAATGCACAAAGCGCGTAGGGTTATCTTTCTACCTTTCTTGTTGTATCCTACTACATCGTGTATATGCTCTCCGTAGTGTTCGCAAAGATATAGCACGCCTTCGTGTACCAGATCGTAGCCGTCGCTGAATATGTGGTTAATGTTGTGTTTGTTCTTAATGTCGGAATACAGATTGGCGTATATATTTTGCATACGGTTTCCCATATAGCCTACAAGAAATCGTGTTTGACTGAATGCTACTATCTCGGATATTGCTACTACGTTATTTGGATTTATTTCTTCTTTGAGAATATTGAAATTAAGAATACGATTGTTGCTCATCTTACAAAACCTCCTTGAAATCTGCAATAGAGATCTTGTTTTCGTAGAACATACCGTACTCGAAATACAGTTTACCGTCTTTGTCGCGGAGTAACTGAAACGTATCTTGCGTAATCTTTCCGCAACGTGTTATTGCTACCGTAATGGATTGATTAACAAAATCTATATCGATTATGTTAAACGTAATCTCATATTCACCGTCATCATAGCTGAATTCATTGAGATAGTAATTTTTAGCACTTGTTTCTTTCATTTTGGATTTACCTCCGAATTTATATTGCCTTTTCGGCAACAACAAAACAGAGCACGGGTAAAAGCGAATAGGCAATATAGCTACAAATCCCGACGGACCGATGTCAACGACGACCGCGAAAAAATTTGCATACAATTAAAAAATCAAGTCCATTACGAACCTGACTTAATGCAAACTAAAACACTACCACAAAATTTTTCGCGCGTTGACATCGGATTTTATCTGTGCTAACCACTACAGCCGAAAAGGCAATAAATTCGGATATCTCGCGCCCAAAGTGTATCTATTGGGGTTAGCCATTCGAGCGATAACCAAACGGAAGCGAGTATCGAAGGTCAGCTCCGCGAGTGTATGGAATACGCAACCTATAACGATATTCAAGTTATGGGCAATTACATAGACAGAGCGTTGTCCGCAAAGACGGATAACCGTCCCGAATTTCAGCGTATGATAAAGGACAGCTATAAACACGCTTTCGATTGTATCATCGTATGGAAATTAGACCGTTTTTCTCGTAATCGTTACGACAGCGCACACTATAAAGCACTGCTCCGCAAAAACGGCGTAAAGGTTGTATCGGCAAAGGAGACAATAGCTGAAGGCTCGGAAGGAATACTCCTTGAATCGGTTTTGGAAGGAATGGCGGAATTCTATTCAGCCGAGCTTGCCGAAAAGGTAACGCGCGGTATGAAAGAGAATGCATTAAAAGGTTTATGGAACGGCGGCAATACTCCGTTCGGCTATGTAATCAATGCGGAACGCAAGTTAGATATAGACCCGAAAGCCGCGCCTATCGTTGCCGAGATATTCAAGTTGAGCAACGACGGAAAGACCGTAAAAGAGATATATAATATAATGTCCGAACGGAAAGTTACTCGCTCTAACGGGAAAGAGTTACGATATAACGCTATTCGATATATGCTCTCGAGCAGAGTTTACATAGGCGAATACCGTCATATGGGCGTGGTTATCAAAGACAGCGTACCGCCGCTTGTATCGGAAGAACTGTTTAACGCCGTACAGTTGGAACTTGCTAAGAACTCGAAAGCACCGGCAAGACACACAGCGGACGATGATTATTTATTAACGACAAAACTTTTTTGTGGGCGTTGCGGCGCTATGATGGTAGCGCAAGCAGGAACGAGCGGAACAAAAGGTGTTGTCTATCGGTACTATGCTTGTGTTCGGCAGAAAAAGCACAAATGCGAAAAAAAAGCCGTAAGCAAGACCAAGTTAGAAGATTTTATCGTCCACAAGACAATGGAATTTCTAAAAGACGACGGTGTAATTGAAAGATTGTCCGAAAAGCTGTACGAGCTGCAATATACGGAAAGCACGTTACTCCCCAAACTGCAAGAACAGTTAAAGCAAAAAGAAAAAGAGATTGAGAATATAGTAAACGCCGTTCAGAAAGGTTATGCAACGGAAATACTGTTAAAGCGGTTGTCCGAGCTTGAAAAAGAACAAAAAGAGATAACGGACGCGATTGCAAAGGAACAGTTGAAAGCCCCGATATTCACGCAAGACCACTTCAAAATGGCACTCTACAACTTCCGCAAGATAGATATATCCACGCAGGACGGGAAACGAAAGATAATAGACACCTTTATAAATGCGATTTACTTATATGACGACAGTATGAAAATCGTCTATAACGCCAACGCTAAAGAAGAAATTGTATCGCTTGAAGAACTAGAAAGTTCAACCTTGTTTTCAAACGGTGCACCAAACGGGCTGTTACGTTAGTAACAGTCCGTATTTGCATTGACTGGACTTGAACCCGTTTGCGGTGATTGCTTTATCTTTAAAATCATAATTCACATATCAACTGCATTTTTGCAATAAATGTAATGCGTTTTGTGCTTTTACATGTTAAAATAGCTTTACATAATGCTACAAAGGGTTTTGTTCATGAAAAGTTTGTAAAGTGTACTTCGGGCGGATTAGCGACAATGATTGTCGGCATGTGCTTTGTGCTTTTCGGTTGCGGCACATCGACGAAAAGAAATACAGTCTGACGGTGAACGTCAGTGAACTGTTGTATGCAAAAACGGCTAATTCCTATAAAGTCGGCAACGAAATTTCGGCCAAATAAAAATTACGCCGTGCGAGTGCGTTAAGGCTTTACCCGACGGCGAAGCGTTAGTTAAAACGAAAAGTTCTCAAAACGATTATTTGACGTTCACTTTTGAAATACCGGCTCATGACGCAACCGCTCGACCTCACCTTTTTACGGGGTTTGAAGAGCCGTTTTTGTACGGTTTGCACATCACCTTTAGATTTTAATCGGTAAACAACGGCGTGGACAGATACCGCTCGCCCGTATCGGGAAGAAGAACGACTATAGTTTTGCCGACGTTTTCGAGGCGCTTAGCAAGCTCTGTCGCCGCCCAAAGCGCCGCGCCGGAAGATATTCCTACAAGTATTCCGTCGGCCGTAGCGAGCGCTTTACCCGCTTTAAACGCGTCGTCGTTTTGCACCGTTACGATTTCGTCGTAGATTTCAGTATTTAAAACCTCGGGAACAAACCCGGCGCCAATACCCTGAATCGTGTGCGCGCCCGCTACGCCCTCAGACAGCACGGGCGAAGAAGCAGGCTCGACAGCCACGACCTTTACCGCATGATTTTTGCTTTTTAGATACTCGCCTACGCCCGTCACTGTGCCTCCCGTACCAACGCCTGCGACAAAGATATCGACCTTTCCGTTTACGTCCTTCCAAATCTCGGGGCCCGTCGTTGCTCTGTGAACAGCGGGGTTAGCAGGGTTGACGAACTGCCCTGCGATAAACGAGTCGGGGATGCTTTTTGCAAGCTCCTGCGCCTTTTCTATCGCGCCCTGCATACCTTTTTTGCCGTCGGTCAAGACGATTTCCGCGCCGTATGCCTTTATCAACATTCGCCGTTCCACGCTCATTGTTTCGGGCATTGTGATAATAAGCTTATAGCCTTTTGCCGCCGCAACCGCCGCAAGCCCGATACCGGTATTGCCGCTTGTAGGTTCTATAATCGTAGCGCCTTTTTTTAGCTTTCCGCTTTTTTCGGCGCTTTCAATCATCGCCTTTGCCACCCTGTCCTTGACCGATCCCGCAGGATTAAAATACTCGAGCTTGGCGAGCAACGTGCAGTTTAAGCCGTTTAACCTTTCGTAATTAACAAGCTCGACAAGCGGCGTGTTCCCAACTAAGTCGAGTACGGTTTTATAGTTTGACATATCTGCTTACCTCGGTAATTATAATATGCGCGGGTTTCCGATTAGATCCCTTATTACTTCGCCGGCAATAATGAGTCCGACTACGGACGTCACGAATGCCACACTGCCGGGAATTGGCTTGGCGACATTGCCCGACTGCCCATCCGACTCACACACGACGTGCAAAGGCTCTTCCTTTGAGTATACGACTTTGAGGCTATCGACGCCGCGTTTTTTAAGCTCACGGCGCATTACCTTGGCAAGCGGACAAACCGATGTGTTGTAAATATCCGCAACCTCGAATGCCGTCGGGTCGAGCTTGTTTCCCGCGCCCATAGAGCTAATGACCGGCGTGCCGTAACGTTTTGCGTTCTCTATAATCGCAAGCTTGCCCGTAACGGTATCTATCGCGTCAACAATATAATCGTACTCGGTAAAATCGAAAAGCCCCTGCGTATCGGGCATATAAAAAGTTTTGTAAGCCGTTACCTTACAATCGGGGTTGATATCCGCTATGCGCTCGGCGGCGACGTCCACCTTGTACCTTCCGACCGTTTTGTCCGTTGCGATAATCTGACGGTTGACGTTTGTAAGACTTACCTTGTCGTGGTCGATTATATCTATTGCGCCGATACCCGACCGAGCAAGCGCTTCGACGGTATAGCCGCCCACACCGCCTATACCGAATACCGCGACGCGCACAGCGGCAAGCTTTTGCATTCCGTCGTTACCGAGCAATAATTCCGTTCTCGAAAACCGATTGAGCATTTATTCTTTACCCCGTGGATTGATAAATACAGTATACTATTTTTTCGGTTTAACTGCAATATAAATTCAAGAAATTCTATAAAGATTTGTGTGCACGATTGCGACGGAACAACCTGCATAGTGCTATAAAAATCTTTTTATACAACGCATTCCAACAGAACCTCGATTGCCAGTCCGATATAGACGATACCGCTTAGTATTGCGGCGTACTTTCCCATTCGCGTTCCGAATTTTTTACCGACAAAAAAGCCAATCGAATAAAACAATAAAATAGCGAAGCAAATAATCCCGCCGCATACCGCCGCGCCGAGCGGCGTGTATATGATTATTGTAAAGCCTACTGCAAAGGCGTCGAGCGACGCGACAGCGCTTTGAACTATAAAACCAATCAAAGACGCCGCAACCTTTTCCTTTTTGCCGAGGGCGCACTGTATCCCTTCCGCAACGGTTTTTATTCCCAAAAACAAAAGAACGGCAAACGCAATCCAGCCCGACACGTTGTTTATCTCGCTTATATTGTTTGAAAGCGTTTTACCGAGCGCATATCCAATCAAAAGCGCCGCAACGTGACACATTGCAAACAGTATTGCAAGAAGAATGCCCTTTTTAACACTGAAATTCGCGTTGTGAAGCCCGTTTGCCAACGCCACCATAAAAGACTCGAACGACAACGCCAGAGCGAATAAGAGGCTATCGTAAAGCGAAAACGCGCCCATCATATCAAATAAACGTAGTTATGATTACTTCGACGGCGATGAGTAAAAACGCTATCCCGCCCACGGTATCGGCGACATGCTCGTACCTCATACCGAACCTTTTGCCTGCCGCATGCCCCAACACGTACATAAAAAACGTAACGACGGCTATAACCGCCGCGCAAATCACAGCGGCAACCGCGCCGTACTCTTCTATCGTTAAGCCGACGGTGAGCGCGTCGGCGGAAGTAGCCAGACACTGCACCAAAAGCACTGACACACCCGTTGCGACGTTCACGCTTATTTGTTCCACGCCGTCATCTTTTTTTGTAGATAGAGCCTTAATTCCGAAAAACAAAAACACAACTGCCGCCAAACATGACAGCACCGTTTTTATCCATTCGAAATGCGTGTATGCGACGTGCGCTATCGCCCAACCTATCATGACTGCGGCAAACTGAAAAATGCCAAGCGTGACCGCCGTCAATATAACCCGAATACGGGATTGCCGATCCGTCATTCCGTTTGCCATAGCGACGACAAACGAGTCCACGGCAAGACCTATCCCGAGCAGTATACTCTTTAAAAAGAACAGCACATTTAACATACGAATTTCCCGACGCATTCGGCATAATGCCGTTGCGAGTGTCCAATACCAAAAGATACTCGAGCACAAAACACACGCTAATATCGGTATATGAATAAACGCGTAGCAGTGTGCCCGCACCGCCCAGCGAAAATACGAACAAAAAAAGACAGAGCGTTAACTCTGCCTTTATAGTTGTATTTGTTTATCCTATTCCATTTCAAACATACCGGTATAGAGCTGATAATACTGACCTTTCTGCTCGATAAGTTTTTCGTGACTGCCGCGCTCGATTATTCTGCCGTGGTCAAGCACGATAATCACGTCGGAGTTTTTGACGGTGGACAGTCTGTGCGCTATTACGAACACCGTGCGCCCGTGCATAAGCGCGTCCATGCCGCGCGACACGATTGCCTCAGTGCGCGTGTCGATGGACGACGTTGCCTCGTCGAGTATCATGACCGGAGGATCGGCAACTGCCGCGCGCGCGATCGATACAAGCTGTCTTTGACCTTGCGACAGATTGGCGCCGTTGCTTGTAAGCATAGTATTGTAGCCGTCGGGAAGCCGTGTGATAAAGTCGTCCGCGCCCGCAAGCTTTGCAGCCGCGATACATTCGTCGTCGGTAGCGTCGAGTTTGCCGTAGCGAATGTTATCCATAACAGTGCCCGTAAACAGATTGGTATCCTGCAAAACGATGCCCAGGCTTCGGCGCAAATCGGCTTTTTTAATCTTGTTGATGTTTATCCCGTCGTAGCGAATTTTGCCGTCGGCAATGTCGTAAAAGCGGTTTATCAGGTTGGTTATAGTGGTTTTACCCGCGCCCGTCGCGCCGACAAAGGCGACCTTTTGTCCGGGCTTGGCGTAAATTGATACGTCCTGCAAAACGGGTTTACCTTGCTCGTACTCGAAGTCAACTTCGCTAAGCACGACGTCGCCGCACAGCTTTGTATACGTGACCGTGCCGTCACCGTGCGGGTGTTTCCACGCCCATAGCCCGGTGCGTTCCTCACATTCGGTGATTACGCCGTTTTCCTCTTTTGCATTGACAAGCGTGACGTAGCCGTCGTCGACCTCGGGTTTTTGGTCGATAAGCGAGAAAAGCCGAGCTGCGCCCGCGATACCCATTACAACCGAGTTAAGCTGGTTGGAAACCTGATTGATATTGTTGCAGAACTGCCGCGTCATTTGAAGGAACGCTACGACGAGCGCAACACTGATCACTGCAAGATCGGGGGCGAACGCAAGCCCGAGCGAAACGTTGCTTACAGAACCGAGTATGAACGCTCCGCCGACAAGCGCGACGATAACGTACATCAAATGCCCTATGTTGCCGAGAATAGGCATTAGCATGTTGGCGTAACGGTTGGCGCGGTTGGATTGATCGAACAGATATTCGTTTACTTTGTCGAAGTCCGCTTTTGCCGCATTCTCGTGACAAAAGACCTTGACGACCTTTTGCCCGTTCATCATCTCTTCGATAAAGCCTTCGGTCTTACCTACCGCGCGCTGTTGACCCCTAAAGTATTTGCCGGCGCCGCCGCCGACAATCTTTGTGACTATCGTTATAAAGATTACGCCGACAAGAACAATCGCGGTCAACCACAGACTATACCATATCATTATGATAAAGAGCGTAAGCACCATTATCCCCGACGTCAAAAGCTGAGGTAACGACTGAGAAATCATCTGCCTGAGCGCGTCGATATCGTTGGTATAATAGCTCATTATGTCGCCGTGGCTGTTGGTATCAAAATACTTAATCGGCAGGTTTTGCATGCCGTCAAACATTTGACAGCGCATTTTCTTTAAAAAGCCCTGAGTGATAATAGCCATCATCTGCTTGTCGACTGCGCCCATTACAAGCGAAATTACGTACAAGCCGATAAGAATAAGCATGTCTTTGATTATTTCGCCGCCGTACTTCGTCCAATCCGCGCTTTCCTTTAACGCATAACCTACGACTGAAAAAATCTTTTCCATAAATATGGACGGTATCGAGCTTATAACGGCGTTGACGACTATAAATATAAGCGTAAGCGTCATCATCTTGGGATAGGCTTTAAACAGCGCTTTTATAGTCCGACCCAAAACGCCCTTTTGTACTTTTTTACGGGGGGCTCTGTTGTTATTCATTATCGTTCCCTCCGTCTTTAAGCGTATCGCTTTCCGCAGTCGGAACCACCTCGGTAGCGCTGCTGTTCTGCGTGGTATACACCTCGGTGTAAATAGGATTTTTTCCGAGGAGCTCTTTGTGCGTACCGACGGCGTTTATCTTGCCGCCGTCCATTACTATAATGCGGTCGGCGTCTTCAACCGACGACGTGCGTTGCGCAATAATAATCTTAGTGGTTTGGGGCAGATATTCCCTAAACCCTTTGCGGATAAGCGCGTCCGTGCGCGTATCGACCGCACTAGTCGAGTCGTCCAAAACAAGCACCTTAGGATTTTTAAGTAGCGCGCGAGCAATGCAAAGGCGTTGCTTTTGTCCGCCCGATACGTTTGTACCGCCCTGTTCGATATGCGTGTCATATCCGTCGGGAAAGCCCTGTATAAACTCGTCGGCTTGCGCAAGCTTACACGCGTGGACGATCTGCTCGTCTGTAGCGTTTGGATCGCCCCACCTGAGGTTTTCCTTTATCGTGCCGGTAAACAGTTCGTTCTTTTGCAAAACTACCGAAACGGAATCGCGAAGAACAGTAAGGTCGTATTCCCTAACGTCGTGGCCGCCTACGCTTACCGCGCCGACAGTCGCGTCGTAAAGACGGGAAATGAGATTGACAAGCGTGGTCTTACTCGACCCCGTGCCGCCTATTATTCCTATCGTTTCGCCCGTCTTGATATGCAAGTCGATATCCTCGAGAGCGTAGCGCTCGGCGCCCGCCGTGTACTTGAAGCTGACGCCGTCAAAGTCGATAGAGCCGTCCGCTACCTCTGTAATCGCGTTTTCAGGGCTTGTTATAGTGCTTTTCTCTTGCAGTATCTCGCATATACGGCGAGCGCTCTCCACCGATATGACTATCATTACGAACACCATGGAAAGCATCATGAGCGACATCAAAATCTGCATGCCGTACACGACTAGCTGGGATACGTCGGTAACGGTTGTCGCGCCTGCCGATTTAAGCACCACGTACGAGCCGAGGAACAAAACCGTGGACAAAACGCCGTAAAAAAAGAACTGCATTATAGGGTTGTTCCAAGCGAGTATTCGCTCCGCCTTGGTGAAGTCCATTTGCACGTCGGTCGCGGCTTTGTCGAACTTTTTCTTTTCGTAATCCTCGCGCACGAACGACTTGACTACGCGCATACCACGCACGTTTTCCTGTATGGATTCGTTGAGGTTGTCGTACTTTTTAAACACCTTGTCGAATATCGGCATTGCTTTGCGCATTATCAAAAACAGCAATGCCGTAAGCGGCGGTATAACGACTACGAATATCCAACCCAGGTTGCCGCCCATTATAAAGGTCATAGCAAGCGAAAAAATCAACATCAACGGACAACGCACTGCTGTACGTATGATCATCATGTATGCAAATTGAACGTTGGTTACGTCGGTAGTCATACGCGTAACAAGCGACGGTGTGGAATATTTATCGATATTCTCAAACGAAAAATCCTGCACCTTGTAGTACAAGTCCTTGCGTAGGTTTTTGGCAAACCCGGCCGCCGCCTTGGCACAAAACATGCCTGCAAGCGCGCCGCAAGCAAGCGATACAAACGCCATTGCTACCAAAATGCCGCCGTACATCCACACCTCGTTCATTCTTATCTGCTCGTCCACAGGCACGTCTATAGCGTTAACGAGCAAGGAAATAACAAACGGCATTAAGCACTCGAGAACGACTTCCAACGATACGAAAATCGGCGACAAAATCGACGACGCTTTATACTCTCTGATACTCTTAGATAAAAGCTTAATCATTTATACACTTATTCCCAATAATGTATTAAATCAATTTTACCACCCTTAATTTTTTTTGTCAACAAATTTTGTATTGCATATACTTGACTTTTCGGCAAAAAAAAGATATGCTAACCATATAAAAAAACAAGGATATAAGCATGGACATATATAAGCATTTACCGATATACGAAGGGAAAAACTTTATTCTGCGCGGGGTCTCGATGTCCGACGTCAACGACCTTTTGACGGTATATTCCGACGATCAAGCCGTACCCTATTTCAACGGCGACAACTGTCACGGCGACGACTTTCACTACACAACGACGGAGCGCATGACGGAAGCCGTTAAATTTTGGCAGTTCAGCTACGACAACGGGTATTTCGTGCGCTGGGCGATAGTAGATAAACGCAACGACAAAGTAATCGGAACCATTGAATGCTTCCATCGTGAGGAATGCGGCGATCCGTACGGAAACTGCGGGCTGTTCAGACTCGATTTGCGCCATGACTACGAAAACGATACGGCTATCACCGAAATATTATCGCTGTTACTAACCGACGAAATATACGACCTGTTTTGGTGCGATAAGCTTGCGACCAAGGTCAAGCCGTTTGCGACGGAACGTTTAGCCGCCATTCAAAAGCTCGGATTTACTCTCGGCGGAACGCTAAAAGGCAATGCGGGAGAAGAGTTTACGGACTACTACTTATTAAAAAAATAATCAAGAAATAACAAAGACCGACTTAAAATTCACTAAGTCGGTCTTTTGAATCGATTTGTTATTTAAAGCAGTATACAGATTATGCCGCCCCTGCCCTCGTTGATTATGCGCGACAGCGTTTTGCGCATTTTCTTTTGCGTTTCGGCGGGCATGGCGCCGAGCTTGTTGTGAAGTCCTTCATTGACAAGGCTTTCGAGCGATTTGCCGAACATATTGGTTTGCCATATGCACTTGGGATTTTGCTCGAACTCGCTTAACAGATAGTGAACAAGATCTTCGCTTTGCTGTTCGGTGCCTACGACCGGGCATACTTCCGTTTCGATATCGACGCGCATAATGTGCAGGCTGGGCGCGGAAGCTTTGAGCTTTACTCCGAAGCGCGAGCCCTGCTTGAATATTTGCGGTTCTTGTAACGTCATTTCGTCGAGCGTGGGATTGACTACTCCGTAGCCTGTTTCCGCAACGTCGGCAAGCGCCGCGCTTAGTTTGTCGAACTGGCGCTTGGCTTTTACCAGGTCGCCGAGCATTGCCATAAGATCGAACTCATCCTTGATTTCCAAGCCGCATTGCTCTTGAAGCGCGCGGTAGAACAGTCCGTCCTTTTCCTTGATTTTGTATACCGCTCTGCCCTTGTCGAGCTCTACGCTGTCAAGCTCTATCGAGTCGAAATACTCGCTCTCGAGCGCTATCTCGCCGCTTGCGCAGTCGCGCATTTTGGCTTTATCTGCCGCAAGCGCCATTGCCTTTTCGGTAAGGTCGCCGACTATCGCGTTATCCTCGTCGAGTGCGCGTATCCAGTTTGCCGCCGATATATACACGTCGCGCAACGGGAACTCGTACAACACAGTTTCAAACAGCTTTACGACGTCGGCTTTATTGAGGTTTGCCACGTTAAGCGCGATTACCGCATTGCCGTACTTTTCCGCAAGCGCTTTGGCAAGCTTTTTGGTTTCCTGCGAACCCGGCACGGACGAGTTGAGCACGATTACAAACGGCTTGCCTAAGCTTTTAAGCTCGCTTACCGTGCGTTCCTCGGCGGCTACGTACGCGTCGCGCGGAAGCTCTGTTTTGATAGAGCCGTCGCATGTCATAACGACGCCGATGGTCGAGTGGTCGGTTATTACCTTTTTGGTACCGATTTCCGCGGCGCGCTCGAACGGAATTGGCGTATCGCTCCAAGGCGTTTTTACCATGCGTTCCCCGTCGCCGTCCATGTGCCCTGTTGCGCCGTCCACCATGTACCCTACGCAATCTACAAGCCTAACGGAAATCTCGGCGGTATCGTTAAGCTTTACCGTTACCGCTTCCGCGGGAACAAACTTGGGCTGAGTTGTCATAACCGCTTTACCCTCGGCGCTTTGCGGCAGTTCGTCGCGCATACGCTCGAGCTCGTATCCGCTTGCCGACGGCAAAACAAACGCGTTCATAAAGTTGGTTATGAAGGTTGATTTCCCGGAACGCACGGGTCCTACGACGCCGATATAAATATCACCGCCAGTGCGCTCCTTGATATCGTTATAAACGTCGTATTCTTCCATGTTACCTCCAAAGGCTAAAGTTTACTGTTTTACATATATGACGCACGTAAAACTTTTATGCCGTCAATCGAATACGATTTAATGTATGTATTACTTTCCCGCAAAAGAACGCAATACAAAAAAATGCCGCGCAAGTTTTTTTTGCGCGGCATTAACTGTCCGTATTATTATATTTATTCGGCGATTAATATATCCTCATAAACCATGGCGCGGTCGCGTTCCGCTTTATGCTTTTTTGACTTAAAAAGCACGACTCTGCCCTCGTTGCCCGAAAACAGCTTTATCACGTTCTTTCTGTGCGCAAAAAGCACGAGCAAGTACATAACAAAGAATATCACCGCACAACACACGCCTAACGGATTTGCGGCCGCCTCCAGCCCTTCAACGGCGAACGGCGCGCTGATTATCAAAAACGAAGTGAGCGAGCCCACTTTTGTGATAAACAAAAACGCAACGCCAAAAGCGAATGCAGCAAGCGTGTACAGCGGTTGCATTGTAAGGCACACGCCTATTATGGTTGCCGCACCCTTGCCGCCTTTAAACTTGAACACTACGGGATAAATATGCCCGAGCACTGCGAAAAATCCTGCAACGTACATACCGAGCTTGTCCGAGCCCATGCGCAAGAACTGCCCGTCGCCCATAAACAACCAACCGAGCAGGCACGGGATAACGCCCTTTAATACGTCCAGAATAAGCGTGAGCACGCCCAAAATCTTGCCGTACGTGCGAAGCATATTCATGGTGCCGGGGTTACCGCTTCCGCACTGCCGAATATCCTTTCCTTTAAGCCGGCTTATCATAATAGCATTGTTTATGTTGCCGACAAAGTACGAGCCGACTGCAACCAGCGCTCCCGCGAGATATTGCATAGATACGGGTATAGTCATCAGTCACCCCTTCCCGAAAACTTTAATACTATCGGCGTGCCCGTAAAGTCGAACGCTCGGCGTAGCTGATTTTCCAAATACCGCTCGTACGAGAAGTGCACGAGCTTGGCGTCGTTCACCTTAAACACAAACATGGGCGGGCAAACACCCGGCTGTGACGCGTACAGAATTTTTGCCTTTTTGCCCTTATGCGCCGTCGGCTCGGTAGCCGCAACGGCCTGACCTACAAGCTCGTTAAGCAGTCCGGTAGCGATACGGCGCGTCGCGTTGGCGTAAACGTAATCGACGGACTCTATTATCTTTTCCACGCGCTGTCCCGTTACAGCCGAAACGGATAAACTTGTAAAATAGCTCATAAACGCGAGGTGCTCGCTAAGCTCGTCCGTCTTTTCCTTTAAAGTATATGTGGATTTTTCCACCGCATCCCATTTGTTGAGAACCACGACCGACGGCTTGCCCGATTCGTGAACCAAGCCCGCTATCTTTTCGTCCTGCTCGGATATCGGCTGTGACGCGTCCATGACTATAAGCACGACGTCGGCGCGCTTGATTGCCGCTATTGCGCGCAGTACTGAATACCGCTCTATCGACTTAGACTCGATGTCGCGCTTACGGCGCATACCGGCCGTGTCGATTATAATATAGTCCTTGCCGTTTACCGTGATAGGCGTATCTATTGCGTCGCGCGTAGTGCCAGCTATATCTGACACGATAGAACGCTCGTAACCGGAAAACCTGTTTACCAGCGACGATTTGCCTACGTTTGGCTTACCGACGACCGCAATGGACAGCGGTTTATCGGTTTGTTCCTCGTCGATCTGCGGGAATGATACGCACACCTCGTCCAAAAGGTCGCCCACGCCCGAGCCGTGCTCTGCCGAAACAAGAACGGGCTCGCCAAGCCCCAAGCCGTAAAAGTCGTACACATTGTCGCGGTTAGCGGCGTCGGCCTTGTTGACTGCAAGCACTACGGGCTTATTGCTTTTACGCAAAACCTCGGCAATATCGCGGTCGCCCGGCAAAACTCCCTGCTTGATGTCCGTAACAAAAAGAACGACCGAAGCAAGCTCCACCGCGTCCAAAGCCTGGCGCTTTACCGACCGCGAGATGTCGTCCTCGCTATCGTCGATACCGCCGGTGTCGATAAGCGTAAACTGCTTGCCGCACCACTCGCAATCGGCGTAAAGCCTGTCGCGAGTAACGCCGGGAATGTCGTCCACAATGGCGATGCGTTTGCCGCTTATCCTGTTTATTAAAGTGGACTTACCCACGTTGGGGCGCCCTACTATTGCTACCAATGGTTTCATACCGATAGGTATTATATCATTAATAACCACCAAAAGCAAGCGGAATTAATTCGTAATTATGAATTATGAATTAAGAATTAATGGCGCGATTCGCAGTCCGTCATTCCGAATTCGTAATTCCGTATTAACCAATTACTCGTCAAAGTATTTTTTGTACTCATCGGGGTCGAATTCGTTTGCGGTTTCCGCTGTGCTTTTTAGCTTTGCTCTATGCTTGTTGTTCATAAACCGTTTAATTGCGGCAATGCCCTCGAACAAAACGATACTCGTGACTGCGGCAAGAATGATAGCGTCGAATGTAGCGGGCATACCGAACTGCAACGGCGTTTTGTACACGTACATGCCGACGGCCGACGATATGACTTCGCCGATAGGCATGCCCAAGAATATTCCGCACATCGCGGCGATTTTGGTTTTGCCGACAAGATAATCGACCGCACCGCACAAAAATCCGATTATTATAACGGTGACGGTATCGAATGCAATCGGTTCGATAAGCATCCACACCGATATATACAAAGCCGCGGTAACGGCAGTTACGGTAAAGGCGCGAGCAAGCTCGCCCATTCGCCCAGCGAGCACGAAAAACACGGCGGCAAACACGAGCGGCGCAAAAAAGCCCGCAACGTTAAACTGCACCGCACCCACAGTAAACGACGGTATAAACGCGCAACCGATAAGAGTTCCGACTATTACAAACGCTAGCCAGTACGCCACGCCGAAGCTTTTAAACACTCGCTCGGCTATTCCGAAAAACAACAGCACGGCAACAAGACCGCACAATACAAGTCCTATTATCATGCCGATAATTATTGACAAACGGCGCCGTTGTTATGCGTTGCGCACAAAAAAATACGGCACGGACTCGTACCGTATTATATCGAATTAACCCATTAGTTTTTGCCTATCCAGCTAGTGTATCTGCGCGCGCCGGATTTGTCGTTTCCGCTGACGTACTTAACAAAATCGAAGTTCCGCCATTTGGAATTATCGAGGTTGTAAACAGTTACGGTATTAATCTTAATCGTCGGCGTAGGCGGCGTCCAGATATAGCCCGTGGAAAGATTGGGGTTGCGCGTCGGATTGGAAGAGGCTATAGCCTGAATATTTCTAAGCGTTTTGTCGTTGAGCGCGTGCCCTACCATTGTGCATTTTATCTGCGCAATATCGTTGGGCACCGTTTCGGCATAATCGCCGTAGTAAAACTGGAACTCCGTCGACGTATTTTCGTATCTGAATGTCAACGCGCCGAGCTGATTGATAACGTTGGTGTCCGTGCCGTCGGCGTCTTGGCGAAGCCGATAACCGAACTTGTACGTCGTTCTGTAATTGCCGTTAGCGTCCTTTTCAAAGTAGCTGTTGGCGATTGCGTCAAAGCTGTCGCAGTACGCCTTGCTGTCGCCGCGGTACTTGGTGCGGCTGTAATCGGACGCGCTCGAGCTGCTGTCAAGCGGCTGTGCTTCGTACCCGCCGAATCTCAACCATCCGCCTTGCGCGTCGTAAAAAACGGTATTGTCAAAAAACTTGTTTTTTGCAAGGAAAATAAAGTTGGTAGCCGCGGTATCGTACTTGTCCTCTTCTATTACGTACTCGAGCGTCATTCCGTTTGACAACTTAAAACGGGCTATAACGTCCTTATAGCCGCGGTACGGGTTGACGACAAACATTATAACCGGCGCGAGAAGTGCGGCGATTATAAGAAGTACGGCAAGCGCGACCACGCAACCGATTATTATAGCCGATTGCTTGGATCGCTTTTGCGATAACGCCATTTCCGCTTCCGCGCTCAGCTTGGATTGGGTAGATTTGGCGAATGTGGGTTTAGCCGTTCCGTTCTTTTTGTTTTCTGCCGCCAAGCGCTTTTGCTTGCGCTCCTTTGCGGTCAATGAGTAAGTGCGTTTTTCTTTCAAGATGTCCTTCCCTTTTAACGTTTGGGATTATTATTGTTGTTATTGTGTTGCCGCTGTTCGCGTTCACGTCTTATTCTTTCGGCGCGGTCGGACGGTTCGCCCATGCCGTGTCTTAACCGCTCCGCCGCCACGTTTCTGTCATGCTCTATACGCGCCTCGGCTGCCTTACGCCTATCCTCTCTCGCACTCTGCCGTATAGGCGGCGCAGTCGGCTCCATCGGTTTTTCGGGTTCGGGGCTGTCTTCGGCTACCGGCATTTCGCTGTCGAAGTTGCGCAAGAACTCATCTAACTCGCTGTCGCTCATTATAGGATCGGCGCTCGCGACAGGCTGAATTATAGGCTGTTCCGCTATAGGTTGAACGCCAAAGTCGTCCGCTATAGGCTCGATTACAGGCTGTGCTTCAAAATCGCCGACTATCGGTTCGACTACGGGACTATCCGCTTCTTCCGATATGGGCTCCACGCCGAAGTCGTCGTTAAAATCGTCGGCGGGCATGCTTTGAACGTCAAAGTAGTTTACCTTCGGCGCCTGCTGTGCGCCGTTGGAATACATGCGCTCTAAGGCCTCGCGTTGCATCAAATCCGATTGGTCGAGCTCCTCAGGAGAAAGTATGCGCTCGCTTTCGACAAGTCCCGTGCCATCTATTCTGTGCTCGATTGCCTGTTGTTGCGGCTCGTCATTTGACTTGATCTTTACATCTTTTGTCTTTTTGTTCTTGCCCGATTTTTTCTTTTCGGGCGCGACGATCGGAACCTCGAGCACGTCGTCTATAACGTCTCCGCCAAAATCCTGTATAGCGGCGTTCATGTCCAAAAAGTCCTCTTCCTCCAACGTATCGATAGGCGCGGGGCCCTCTGCTTCGGTGTGAACAGGTGCGCCCTGTACAGGTCGTGCGGGCGCCGCACCCTGTGCGACCTGCTGCTGTTGAACGGAATAATCGGCCTTGTCGCCCTGAATGTTTCGCTTATAAAATACAGCTTTCACGAGATTGATATACGGACGGATAAAAATAAACCCGAGTCCCAAAGTAATGACCCCGAGCGCACACCAGCCCAACAATGAAAAACACAGCGAAAAGTACGGACCGGTCTTTCCGCTCATTATCTTATTTGACGCAGTAAGCGCGGTATTGGGTTTCATTTTGGGGTTAGCGATCAAAAGATAATACGCCATGGACGTGCGAATCAAATATATCACGCCGGGCACTACAAGACAAAGTAAGAGCAAAAACGCTATGAACGTACGTTTTAAGCACAAAAGCAAAACCTTGGTTATATTACTGCGCGCTATCGTTTCCCCAAGCCGCCTTATGTTGTACGGCTTGCACCTGTACGAAACAAGATAAAAGTCGGTCATTGCAAATCCGAGCATAGCGCAACCGACGACAGCGATAAACAGCAATACAACGCCGTAGCATAGCATTACGATTGCCGCAACAACATTTATGGAATTGAGCGCAACGCAAGACAAGACGATAAGTGCGATAAGAGTTATCATTATCGTAAACTCTACCGTGTATATCGCAATCGCCTGGTGCATATTCAAAGCAAGCTTACGCCGCGCTTCTTCTTTTATGTTTTTCGCTACCATAGTCATATTTTACAGCAATATAATGATTTTGTCAAGACATTTAAAAGACAGGATAAACACAGATTTATTTAAGAAAGGATAAATCGAACCCGTTGTCTGCCTCAAACGTCTTGCCGTTAAGATAGGACAGCTTTCCTTTGAGCCCGAAAAAGCACAGCCGCACCGCCGCAAGCATTTGACTGTCGGGCGCGCCTATCGGAGTTGCAGCGCCTTTAACGCCGTATTTATGCTCGCCTATTATCGGACACCCGATAAACCCGAGGTGCGCGCGTATCTGGTGCGTTCGTCCCGTGTGCGGCATGACCTCGAGTAGCGCCGCGCCGTCAAACCGCTTTTTTACATTATACTCCGTCACCATGGTTTTATAGCCCTGCTTGGGAGTAGCCGATACGACAGCCAGATTTTTGTCATGCAACAGCTTGGTGTACGCGGTAAGCGTATCCATGTCGTTAACGGGCGCAGGACTGACTACGGCCTCGTAAACCTTGTTCACCCTGCGTTCTTTAAACGCGGCGGAAAGCTCGGTAAGCGCCTCGTCGGTCTTTGCAAAGACAATAACCCCCGTCGTATTGGTGTCGAGACGGTGCACGCCCAAAAGCGGCGCGCCGTACATTGCGGGAAGCCCGTCGTACGCCACACGCTTGGGCTTGTCGAACACGACAATATTGTTATCGTCGTAAATCGCTTTAAGCTCGAGCGGATTTTTGTTCACCTCGTCGGGAACAAAGACGTTTACCCTATCGCCCGCGACGATCGCGGCGTTTGTCTTGACCTTTGCGCCGTTTACCCTGACTTCGCCGCACTTGATCAAAATGTCGGCTTTAGCCGTTGTAAGCCCGCCGACGCGGCTTGCCAAAAACGAGGTAAGCCGCTCGTTTTTTTCCGCATAGAGTTCAAACTTTTTTCCCATACGCTTTTAGTTTTGCCTTTTTCGATTTGTATTTATCCGCAATCGGTTTGATTGCAATAGCGAGAACGATACCCGCCGACACGCACGACCAAATTATAATCGTCAGTTGCGCGTTGACAGCCATTCCCTGCGCCGTTTGGTAGAATATGAGCGACGAAAGGTATGCCGCTACGGTGTGCACGAGTACTGATAAAGCCGCCGACTTTACGCCGTTTTCCTTGGCTAACGCCGACACCGTTGCCACGCACGGAATGTACAGACATGTGAATATCATAAACGATATTGCGGCGTTGCGGCTGTCAAACACGACGTCCATTCCGCCGAGCCCGACTATGACCGATATAACCGTTTCCTTGGCGGCAACGCCTGAAATAAGCGCGGAAACCGCCTGCCACGACCCGAACCCGAGCGGAGCGAATGCGGGCGCGATAAGGCTTGACAGCGTACACATAACGCTGTTTTGCCCGTCGCTCGAAAACCCGTCGGTCAATGACAAGTTGCACAACAGCCACATAACTATACTTACCGACAGCACGACCGAGCCCACCCTAAGCACAAACGACAACAGGTTGCTCAAAACAACGCCGAGCACACGCTTTGCGTTGGGCAAGCGGTACGGCGGCATTTCCATGATAAGCTGTTCTTCGGTCCTGTCCGGCTTAAATACACACGCAAGCTTAACGACGACAAGCGCCGCCGCAATGCCCAAAACGTACATACACGCCACGACTGAACCCGAAAGCTCGAAGTACGAAGCGATCGCCGTAAACACAGCAAGCCGCGCCGAGCACGGGCAAAACGGCAATGCAAATGCCGCTCTGCGTTTTGCGCCGTCGTCCGATATGCCGCGCGTCGAACACACGGCAGTTGCAGAGCAACCCAGCCCGAGTACGAATGAAAACGCCGTCCTGCCGCTCAAGCCGAACTTCTTAAAAAAGCCGTCGGTCAAGAACGCAACGCGACTCATATACCCGCTGTCCTGCAAGATCGCAGTCAATAGGAACAGCAACACGACCTGCGGCAAAAAAGCAAGCACGCCGCCGACGCCGGCAATGACGCCGTCTGAAATAAGCGAGCCGACGGCATTAGGCATTTTTTCGTCCGTATATGCGCCCAATCTTTCCACAAGACCGACGAGCAAATCCGACAGCGGCTTTCCGCATTCAAACGTGATAACAAAAACCGCCGCCATTACAGCTATAAAAATCGGCAACGCCAATTTTCCGAGCAACACTCTGTCTATACGCTTCGTGCGTTCGGGCACCGCGGGACGGTATACCGCACCGTCCAACATTCTGTCAATGTACGAATATCTCAGTCTTGCGGGATAGTCGCGGCAGCCGTCGCAAGCTTTGCCGCAATCCGCGCCGCAAGCCGTATTGATTATACGCCCGTCGCCTTCCATAAGCTTTAATGCGGCGTATTCCGGCGAAATTGTTTTATCGGTCGGTTGTCCTATCTTGCGTACTACACTCTTTATCCTTGAGTCCGACAAGTATTCGGGACGCGGAATGGCGTGCGTGCAAGATATTACCGCCGATAAAATTTCGGACTTTGGATTTTCCGCTTTACTCGACGTTCCGATAACGGGCACGCCCAGTCGCTTGGACAAAAGCTTGAGGTCGACATTGCCCTTTGCCTCGTCCATCATATTGACTACAAGCACCGCGCGTTTACCCGCCTCGGCAAGCTGCATAAACATATACAGATTGCGGCGAAGGTTGTTAACCTCGGCGACGTAAATAAACGCGTCGTAACCGCCGAATAGCACGGCGTCGCTTGTAATCTTTTCCTCGGGCGAACGCGGCGTAAGCGAGTATGCGCCGGGAATATCGGATATATAGTCTTGTCCGACGCGCTTTGTGCGCACGTCCACCGTTACGCCATGCCAATTGCCGACGGGCTCGTCCGATTTGGTGAGCCTGTTAAACAGCGTCGTTTTGCCTACGTTTGGATTTCCGCAAAGCGCGATTTTCATGACAGCCCTTTTCGAGTACCGTGATTTTTGCGGCGGTCGACTGCTCGACGACAAGCGAAATGCCGTCCACGTCGACCAGAATCGCACGTCCAGTTTTTGCCCGTACAAGATACGCCGCACCGACTACGCCCATATCGACAAGCCGTCTGCGCGTTGTTTCGTCGCCGCCGACGTAAGTGACGGTGCCGAAGCTATGTACCGAGCAATCGAAAAGAGTCATACCACCTACTTGAATGCGTTTATAAATTCGATGAAGGACGTCACGTCGCGGAAGTCACGGTAGACCGACGCGAAGCGGACGTAGGCTATCTGGTCGAGCTCTTTTAGCCTGTTCATTACCATCTCGCCTATCTTTTTGGACGAAATCTCTTGCTCGAGCGAATTGTACACCTGCTTTTCGACCGACTCGACAAGCGCCTCTATATCGCGAATGGCAACGGGGCGCTTTTCGCAAGCCTTGATAAGCCCCGTCTTAATCTTGTGCGGGTCGAACTGCTGACGGGTTCCGTCCTGCTTTACGACCAACACGGGCGTCGATTCGATGACCTCGTACGTGGTAAAACGCTTGCCGCACTGCAAACACTCGCGACGCCGACGAATGCTGTTGCCCTCGTCTGTAGAGCGCGAATCCACCACCTTGCTTTCCGCGTTACCGCAATAGATACACTTCATAATACGTTTTTCCTTTCGTTATTATGACAAAGCTTATCCGCTATGCCATTTATATTTTAACATTAATACAAGACAAAATCAAGCTTTTACAATGTGGGCTTTTGGTGAATACAAAATTATCCGGCAATCTTTCAGCTCGGCGCGCCCCACCTTTCGGTGCAATCGAAAAGCATACATTTTTCACACTGCCCGTCGCACTCGTTTCCGCCGCCGCCTCGGCGTTTTTTGGGCGGAGGCGGCAATCCGTCATTCTTGGGCGGCGGAGGCGTACACGTCGGCGCGCAACCGGGCATTTCGTGTATCTCGACTAGAATGACATCCTCGCCGATTTTTTGTATACACTGCCACGGCACGTACAAATCCTGCGATTTGCCGAACAAGCCGCGCTTGCCGTACGGAAGAATAATGCCCTTTATCTTTCCGCTGTCGGCAGTAAACACTATGTCTATAATATGCCCCATGCGCCGACCGTCGCTTCCGTTGATTACCTCGCGACGCTTTAACTCACAAAATGTCATTTCGCTTTCCATAGCATTTGTATATGCGGTGCGCCTAAAATGTGACATTGTTTTTTTGCGTTTTCGACAGCTATTTCTCGTTGATTATCTCAAAACGGTATTCAACCGAGAATAATACAGGGGCGGCATACCCAAACTTACTTTATGCCGACAAGCGGCAATGCGCAAAAGAGGTGTTACCAATGAATACAAGAGTCGAAATCTGCGGACTGGACACGTCCACCCTTCCCAAGCTTAAACACGAAGAAATGATGGAATTAATAGTGAAAGCCCAAAACGGCGACGAGGCGGCGCGCGAAAAATTTATTTACGCCAACCTGAGGCTTGTGCTTTCCGTCACACAGCGGTTTGCGACCAAAAAACAGAGCGTCGATGACATATTTCAAGTCGGCTGTATCGGACTTATAAAGGCCATGGAAAACTTTAACGTATCGTACAACCTAAGATTTTCCACTTACGCCGTGCCCATGATTATCGGCGAGATACGCAGGTTTTTGCGCGACTGCTCGGCGCTGAGGGTTTCCCGCTCTGTGCGCGACACAGCGTACCACGCTCTTCAGGCTCGCCAACAGATAGAATACGAAACGGGCGACGTCGCGTCCGTCGATGACATTGCCGCCGCGCTAAATATACCCGTATCCGACGTGGTGTACGCGCTTGACGGCATTTCCGACCCCGTGTCGCTGTTCGACCCTGTGTATCACGACGGCGACGATACAGTGCTCGTTATGGACCAAATCTCGACGGGTACGGACGAGAACGCATTAAGCAAAATAGATATCGACGAAGCAATCGAGCGCCTAAGCGACCGTGAGCGAAAGATACTGATGATGCGCTTTTACGACGGAAAAACGCAGATGGAAGTCAGTAAGGAAATCGGCATTTCGCAAGCCCAAGTCAGTCGGCTTGAAAAAACCGCGATCAAAGCCATTCACCAAAAAGTCGCAGACTAACAAAAAAGCACTCGTAACAAACTTGCGAGTGCTTTTTATTATGCAAAGAAATATGAAGATAAAATCAGCCTATTGCGACAAATCGCCTTCTTCCGTCGGCGGCATATCGTTAGGCGCCGATTCAGCGTCGGGATTGGAAATCGTCGTTTGCGTTTCGGCAAAATGCTCTTCGACCGCAGCAGTAGAATCATCCGATACCGCAACAGCTTCCATGGCGGGCTTACTGCGCTTGAATAGTTTGTGCAAAATATTTTTCATGTAGTGGCGGAAGTCCTTGCTCATAAGAGCGACCGCCGCCGAAATACCGAGCGAGAACGCAACCGAAATAAACCCGTTTGCCAAAAGCTCCAGCCATTGATTATCTATAGACACCATGGAAAAATGCAGAGCAAACATAGTTGCGGTAAAGATTGCTATGCAGCCGTAATTTCTAACATAATACCATTTCGGGCTCGACTTTAGCGCATACTTATACAAAACGTGCGGTTCGACTATATGACAGATAAACAGATTGGTGATTATCGTCGCGACGATAACGCCCACGATATTGTATTGCTCGGGAAAAACCTTTACAAACAGTATGGACAGAGCGACGTTAAGCAAGCCCTCGCAAATAGGCATCCACCGATTGTTGTAGAACGTGCCCGACGCATCTCTAAACAGAATCGTCGAACGCCGCATGAACTGAATGAAGTAATTGACGGTTATTACCATTGCAATCGACCGCGCCATTACCAAATCGCTGCCGAATAAAATAGCTACAAGGTTGTCTATTATTGAATAATAACCGAGAAAGAAAACGACTGCGAGAACAAAATTGAACGTATGGAAAAACTTAAAATACCGACGCGCGTTATTAGTACTTTCTTCGACGAACATATGCCCTATTACCGATGTCAACGGCGTAAAGCATAACGTTATTACACTAACCATGGAAGTCACTATTGCCGTGTAGTTGGTATATCCGCCGAGCATACCGACGCCGATAAACGCCGATATAACGATACTGTCCACTGTGTTGACAAGAACGTAGCCCACCTTGTGCATAAACATGGCTTTTACGTTTTTGGTAACAACCTTTTTGGTTTCGGCGTCGACAGCCTGCTTATCTCTTATTATATCGCCGTACTTTTTGCGCGCTACTATCTCCGTGACGCCCCACTGGACTGCCACCGCAACAATCCTGCAAATCAAGTAGAATACAAACGATTGCGTCGTGACAAGCACTATAATTTGCAAAACGTATTGCAGTAACAACCCCGACGACTGAATGGTCGTGCTGATATAGTTATTCTTGTATGCGTTTACAAGCGACGTCTTGGAGCTGAACATATACGACATCACAACGGATATGAGCATAAGTCCAAACGTCAAATATAAATTCACGCCTGTATTGGCGTGGTCTTTGGCCAAGTACGGAAGCGCGGGCAGTAGCGCACACCCGCCGACCACTATCGCAACGGCAAAAATCAAATACAGCCCGGTAAACAACCCGTATAATGCCGAAACCTTTGCTTTATCCCCATCCACAACGGGCTTGTACATACAGAAAATTATCGCACTGTCCAAGCCGAGCTCTGCAACAGATAAAACATTCAATATCGACAGATACAGCGAATTAAGTCCGTTAATCTCGTTGCCGATGTACCTAATCAAATATCTCCTTATAAGCAATGAGCCTACAAGGAGTAAAATTTTAAATAGTACGGAAACCGAAACGTTTTTTATGCCGCGTTTTTTATCCATTTATTTTTTCTGTTTGTTAGAATTTTGTATGTTCTTTCGAGTGCGCAACGCCGAAATATTCGATATAAGCACGTAAGCCATAACTATAGCTATACATCTGTGTATCGAGAAAAAATACGTCTCGAAATAACACATGATTAGACAGACCGCAATAAATATCGCACCGGCACGTTTTTGTTGTCCGTCGCGCCTACAATACGGCAAAGCCAGCGCCAAACAAAGCGTTATATAAAAAACACAAAATACAGGTATGCCGTAGGCGACCATGATACCCAGCGCCTGACTGTGAGCGTTGTTGAACGCGCCAGTCGCACCGTTCAATCCGAGCGCATTGTTGAGCGCGCTACCAGTACCGAATACAGGCGAGCTTAATATCAGTTCAAATGCCGTTTTCCATATACCCTGCCGACCTGTAAACAAATCCTTGCCGAAAATTATTATTGCGCCTTTCCCGTACTTATCGAAAATCACAGTGCTGTATATATAAGAAAATATAATCGAGCCGACTACTATCAACAATAACACGACGAATACCGTTTTAAACTTAAAGCTACGCTTTAATCCGCGCAATATAAGCAACGCCGTCGTATATAAAATTAATCCCAGCAAGGCTGTTCGTGCGACAAATATGACTTGCAATATTACGCACGCCACGGACAATACAAAATACAGAAACTTTTTTGTCTTACAAAAATACGTAAAAGTTATGCAAAAGAGCATGACGAGTAAAAACCCGCCTGTATTAGAATTTAATCTATCCGTAGAGCTTTCACCCAGTTCCGAGGTAAAAAGCAAACACACCGCCACCGTCAAAGCAAAACAAAAAAGCAACCGACGAATCTCTTGTTCTCTCAACCGATAAAAAGAAAAGTAAGTAAATGCCGATATCGCAATCGCCAATGATGTTATATACGTCGCTCCCGACAAATTGAACAAAAACGAAATCATGATAAATACAAACAGTAAGATGAGCGAATAACAAAGGATCCTTACTTTTTTGTTTACTTTTCCATATACGTTTATCTTATAAATTATTCCTATCAATAAAACGGCCATTACAAATAATCGCGGAAAAATTCTCAAAACGAGATATAAGGCCACTCCGTCTTCGGATGTATACCCCAATGCAAGATCATAAAAAACGCTGTATAGCAACAACGCAATAAGCATCAGCGCCGCATTATACGCCTTACTACAACGTTTTTTATATTTTATAAGAGCCGGTTGCCTATAATCGGCTGTTATTATTGGACTATCTTCCATGGCTGTTTAAAACTTTTTTAATCTCATACGTCGTTTTTAATCCACGTTCGACAGTATAACTCGGCGTCCATCCGAGCCCTTTAAGCTTGCCGCAATCCAACAACGCGAAGCAAGAAACCGACGCGCCTTTTTGCGCATTGTCAAGCTCGAATACCACTTTCGTGCCGGCGAGCGACGCGATATGCCTTGCGTAATCGCCAAGCGTATTCCCGTCGTCATCATCAGACACGTTATACGCCTCGCCGCTTTTACCGTCAAGCAATATCTTAAGCAGTCCGCTGACGGCATCGGTCACATAACAATAAGAAAAGCGTTGTCCGCCCTTGCTTTTTAACACGATATCTTCGCCGCATACCGCCTTTTCCATAAACTGCGCAAGCGCTTTGGTATCGTTTTTTCTATCGGCGCCGAAAACGCGCGCAAGCCTACCTACAACACACTCTATTCCGTACCGTGCGCCATACGACTGGCACAGACTTTCCGACACGCGCTTTGATTCATTATATCCCGAACGTGCCGTATTACAATCTATATACCCGCAGTCTTGCTCCGCAAACGGTATTTCGTTGCCGTTTCCGTATATTTCAACGCTTGACGCTAGCAAAAAACGCTTCGCATTTTTTGCCCTTGCAACCTCCAACAAATTATAACAACCGAAAACGTTAGTCGTGATCGTGCCTATCGGGTCGGTTACATACTGAGCAGGATGAGTGTTAGACGCAAGATGAATTATAAAATCTACACTCCCCGCTATCTCAAACGGTTTTGTTATATCTGCAGCAATATATTTAACGCAACCGCCGTCTTCGGGCGCATGACGAGATAGGCAAACGATGGATATATTATCGCCGTATACGGCATTACGTTCTTTAAAGACCTCAATCATGTAAGAACCGATAAATCCGGTGCCGCCGCTTATCAAAACCGTTTTGTTTTTGAGCGCACTCCAACCGTACGGCATAGCCGCAAGTTTGCGTATGTCTTGCTTTTCGATATCAGTATATATCATTTCAGATAATTTTTACTCCCGCCTTGAATATACCCCATGAATATCTGCAAATCATCCTTTGTGGTAAGTTTGATATTTTTGTCCGAGCCCTTGGCAAAATACAACGTCTCGCCGAGATCCGCCATCATAGTATTTACATACGAGGACTGTGTGTACCCCACCCCTGTCTTTTGCGCCTTTAAATAGCACTCATATAGTTTGCCCAAAGTATATGCTTGGGGTGTTGACACGCGACGCAACGTTTCACGTGGGATGTATTTGTCGGTACATTTTTCGTCTTTTATAACAAATATCTGCTCGTTATAAGGAAGCGACGTTACGCCGTTTCCGTACTTATGACAAACTTCTATAACGTCGTTAAGCACGCTCTCGTCGACAAGCGGACGAATGCCGTCGTGAATAATAACGCAAGTGTCGGATGGATAATTGTTATAGGCAAACTCGACGCCGTTGAATATGGAACCCTGTGCCGACTCGCCGCTTTTTACTATATGCTTGAGTTTGGTTATATCGAACTGTTTGGCATAAGCGTCGAGGACGTGTTCCCACCCGTCGATACAAACAACTATTATTTCGTCGACATTGGGATTGTTCTGAAAATTTTCCAACGTGTAAATTATAATCGGTTTGTCGTTAATAGTAAGAAACTGTTTGGGAACAGGCTGTCCTGTACGCTTGCCGGATCCTCCGGCTATTATTATAGCGATATTTTTCATTTTATTTCTCCAAGTATGATTTATTTAAATCGAGCGACAAACACTCATGGTCGGGTTTTCTGTCCGTTTCCTTTGGCGGCGTCATGTAATCGCCGTATATTGCGGTAAGATATCTATCGGCGTCATTCGGCCCGCAAATATCTATTGTTTCAAACCGATATCTTTCGGGTGTGCCTAACCACTCGCGCTCAACAACCTCGCGCCCGTGCCAGCGACCGAAAACGTTTGCCACGTATTTACT
This sequence comes from uncultured Christensenella sp., assembly GCA_910578545.1. Lineage (GTDB taxonomy): Bacteria > Bacillota > Clostridia > Christensenellales > Pumilibacteraceae > Anaerocaecibacter. The sequence goes on along the minus strand of CAJTPT010000007.1, from coordinate 66,408 downwards.
GCTATCAAAATCAAACTCCGCACAAATTCGGTGCGTCTTTTTTAACGAACGATGCCAGCTGAACGGCAACAATTTGGAAAGGACTATTGCCGTATTCATAGAAAACGACAGTTTGCGATTGATACCGTTACGTTTTGCCGTAACCATTTTTCTGCGGAACTGTAATTTTTCAAACCGTTTTAGCGCACCGTCCTTAGTATCGCCCAATCCGTCAAACGGGAAAACGTCTATAAATAATCCCCGTTTGATTTTATACCGAGTATCGCATACGGCGGTTGTGGTAGTATCATACAGTTTACAAAAGCTATACGTGAATTCGCGGTTGCCGTCGTCGGCTGTCTCCGCACGGTATCTCCCACTCACACCTTTCATAAGCGACTTAAATCGCTCGTAATCATTACGCGGCATGCCGACGTCGATATCGTCGTCCCACGGGATAAACCCGCCATGCCGTACCGCACCCAAAAGCGTGCCGCCTATCGCGTAATAGATAAGTCCGTGTTCGGCACAAAACCCGTCGTACCAAGCGAGCATTTCCAGAAGCTTTTGCTGTATATCGGTCATTTTACGCCCTCTTCATTTTCGCCTGCAAACGGTACGAATTTTGCCACGGCATGCGAGCCGCGCTTTGCGGGCGGCGGCGGGCTCATGTAGTCCGGTCCGTACAGATTTTCCAAATACTCGCGATAATGCGTAGGTACGGGGAACGGTACGCCGCAAAAATCAAGCTCGCTTACTTCGGACAAAACACGTGCCTCAAACTTTTCCCGATTGTACGCGATCCCGAGCGGGATACCCAAATAGCCGGTAGTTTTTTTATAGTCAGCAAGCTTTAGCGCCTTTTTAGTGTAACGTTTTCCGCTACCGAACAGTCGCAAAATACGCGCGAAATTATGCCGCATGCGGTAGTACTTTTTTATTTCTTTATCGACCTTAGCCAATTTTTCCAGAGCAGGCGAACGATACTTATTTTCATAAATCAGGCTTGCCGCGTGAAACGCCACGTAAAAACGTAACGCGCGCAATTTGGACTTACCTTTCGGCATGTTGTCTATAGGAAAAATATCGATAAAAAGATTTTTACCCGCAGGATAGTCGGGGTGGTCGGACCCGATTTCCACGTACGTCGTGCCGCGCTTCATTATTTTTATCATTTTGTGCGCGCACTCGGCTTTTTCGGGTCCGTCAATGTAATATTTTTCATTCCCATCAAATACCGAATATAGCTTTTCATAATCAGCGCGCGGCATCATTACGTCCACGTCGTCATCCCACGGTATAAACCCGCCGTGCCTTACCGCGCCGAGTAACGTTCCGCCGCACAGCATAAACGTAAGATTATTCGTTTCGCAAATATCCTTGAAATCGCACATCATTTCAAACAACTCGGCATGTAATTTTTCACGCTGTTCGTCCGAAAGCTTATATTCGGGAAATCTCGATAGGACGTCTCCATGCCCTTTCATTTTTTCTCCTCTGCGTCGCCGCAAATGACGTCGACGATTTTTTTATACGCGGTTTTCCTGTCGAACAAATCCTCGCCCATTCTACGCGAGTTACGTCCAAGCTCGGCAGCTTTTTCCCTATTAGTAACAAGCTCGCATATGGCTTTAGCCACGTCGTCGGAGTTTTGGCATCTGCAATTTACACCGCACGCGAACCTATCCAATAATGCACGGTACTCCGCACTTTCTTGCGTGTTGATTACGGGAAGTCCTGCCATGGCGTAATCCATATGCTTGTTTATCACGCTTCCGGCAGACCCTTTTACAATCGGATTTAAAGCGATATCGCAACGCGTAAGTATCCAGACCATATCGGGATACGAAAGATTACCTGTAAACACTACGGGCAAACCTGCCGCCGCTACTTCAAACTCGCCGCGCTTCGGCCCGTCGCCCATAACAATAACTTCGAGGTTGTCCAAAACGGATTTGTCAAGCCTTTTTAAAGCGTCGAACACAGTTGGCAAATCATAACTGTTACCGAGTGTTCCGATATAAACCAATCGTATCTTTTTATCGCCGTCGGCATTCCCGCCGAGCTGAGCAACTATTCGGTTTACAACACTCTCTTCAGTAACAGGCGCGTGCGCCGAGGCGCACTCGTCAAAATAAGCTTTATCGGTTCCTAAGTATACGACGCTGGCGGTCTTGCTTTTTTTATTTACGCGCAAAGCTCGCGCCGCATACGTTTCGGAAACCGCAATTACTGCGTCCGCCGCCGAATACGCTTTGTTTGCCTTGCGCTCCATTGGCGAAAACATAATATTGCCGAGAACGGGCACGTTAAACACCATTTTAAACGCTTCGGGCCATAAATCTTGCACGTCGATTACAAACCTCACACCGTTGTTTTTGCAATAATCCGCCGCGGTTTTAGCAACGTCGAGCGACGGAACAGCGCAATACACCACGTCCGGTTTTGCCCGTTCTTTAAGATAGCTCGATAAATTTTTTGCGAATTTTTTATGACTGCTCAAGCGCTTTAACGAAACGTTCTTTTTGTAATCGGGCTCGCTAATCAACGTAATTTTGTACGGTAGCTCTGCGCAATGTGCTTCCGCGTCACGCATACTGCGCTGTTGTTTGGCGTCATGCGAAAAGGATGAAGTGACGTTTTCCACATCATGCCCAAGCGCGGCGAGCTCGTTTGCAATATACGCAAATCTGCCGTTCCCTTTTTCCCAAGGTAAAACACAAAAATGCGTTATCATTAAAATATCCATTATCAGCTCCTGTATTCCGGGAAAAATCCGCTTTGCTCTCTGTCGGGACGAAGCATAAGCAATTCATTATATTTTGTGCAATCGAATATCTTTTTACCGATATAAAATTCCGAAAGCTCGCCTTTGTAAAACGCGCGTTTAAACTTAAAAAGATTGTCCTCGTGCGCGCCTACTCCGCCGCCCAGATGAAACGTCTTATATCCATTGTGACAGCCCCACAAAGCCGCCTTGTACAACAATAGATTCGTAGGCGCAATATTGCGGTATTCCGCAACAGAACCCGAAAGATGATAGCTCATCTTATCGTTGCAAAAAAGAATTATCGACGCGGCGATTATTTTGCCGTCGGCGTTTTTGGCATAGAATACGGCAGAATTATCTTTGAGCCCGTCACGCAATGCACAATAAAATTCTTTGCCGAAATAGTAGTATCGATCGGCGTTATCCCTATCCATGGTGCCGTTGTATATTACGCGAAACGCGTCGTACAAATCCTCGCTATTACCTTGCCCTATCTTTACACCGCTCTTTTCCGCTTTCCGTATTACGTTTCTGTTCTTACTTGTAAGATTATCCCATATATCGTCTAAAGAGCTTAAATCCATAGAAACGGTATTACCAAGCCTGACGACTTCATACGCCGGTGCAATATTGTTAAAGTTGCAAATAATCGGGTGCAGGCGCACAAACTCGCTGACAATGCCGTTGTCCGCACACCACTTTACATATACCTCGAATAATTGCGATTTATCCCCGTCGCCCTCGATTATCCAACCACCGTATCCGTAAGGCGTTATAAAATCGAAATATTTGTCCTTTTCTATTTTATCTTTAAACCGAGCGTCATTTGAAATATCGCGCTTCATCACAACGTTAATAGCGCGTATTCCGCGGTTCTCATAATAAAAAAGCAACGGCTCTCCGTCACCGTGTATTTCAAACGACTTTACATATCCGCTTAGATAGTAGGCGTCGTAATCGGAAAACGATTTGACCGTTTTATCCCATTCCGTACTTTGAGATAACGTGAAAACCTTTAACACGCTTTCGCCGTCCTTTCGATGATATCACAAATGCGATTCATATCATCTGCGTTATACCGTTGATCGCACACAACGCTAAGTTCACAATCGTATATAAGCTTTTCATCAGCGGACAAACGGTGCAATTCCGATATATTCCAATGGCACGGGCAGTAAACAGACTCGGAAACCAGCGTCGCATTAAGCTCGTCGCGGTTCGCAACAGCTATAGGAACAAAGAGAGGGCAATCGTTTGCTTTCGGCGAAAACAACGCAAGCTTGTCCAAGCGCGACAACAGTACTGCGGCATTCTCTCGGCGTTTACGCTTTATAAATTCCACGTCGAGATATCGTGCGCGTGTGATATCAGTATCGTCTGCGCAGTAAATTTCGCTATCGCTATCGAGTATTTGCTCCGCTTCCGAAAATACTTTTAGATATTCTTTATCTGCACGCTTTCCGTCGATATAAGTTTTTTTCATCGCCATGGCATGCTTACGCAACAATACATATTTTGCGTTATTTAAACACGGCTGTGCAATCTGTCCGCTTTGTTTTATCGCAAATCCGCCGGTGTAAAACCCTGCCCACTTACGCAAGCTGCCGAAATAATAATCGGCATCGAAATATTGCCGCGAAAAAACCGAATGAGTAACGTCACGAATTACAACAAAGTCGACGTTAGGAATTTGATTATCGAATGAATACCCGAAATAATCCATAACTACGACAACGTCCGCGTCAAAGTGTTGCGGATAATCGATTACAATCTTTCCGTCCGCTATAAGCACACTGTAAAACTCAACCTCCGCGCACACTTCAATAAACGGGGCTATCATGCTCTCGCAACACCAAGACGGCATTAACACGCGTGACACTTTCCGAGAACTCGATATATCACGAATAATAGCCGATAGCGCAGACCGTCCGGATAAATACCATACTATTCGGTTATTATTCAGTACCGAGTTTTTTGAGTCAGAAATAGGCACGTCCCAAAACTCGCTGCCGATTTCACGCGCCGTCAATTTACCCCGCTCCACCACGTCCCTACCGTCGCGGTATCTAAATAATCGTATATCATATTGTTTCCGTCGGTATCGACTGCAACAAACGCCTCGTTTGCTTTTTTAACGTTTTCTGCCAATTCCGCCGGATTTTCACCGACAAACGAGAACATTCCGAGCTTATGTAATATTGCGCATGAATCGTCGCATTTATCACCTGCGTTTGCAAAAAGCACGGACAGTATGCAATCGTCGGTTTTGGATATTTCTTCGGCACCGCGTATGGAACCGACCACGCCCGCATTTGCGTAATAGTTTACGGTTACGCATTTTTTCATACCGTCGCGATACGGCAATGACGGGATGCCCGCAGTGTGTCCGCAAAGCGCGTGCTGAATCAACAAGTCAAACACGTTTGTTAATCCCTCGCCGTTTGTATAAACGTATACTTGCTCGCCGCTCAGCCTAAATCCCGTTTCAAAAAACACGAAGTTATTATTCGGCAAAGCAAAACCCGAAAAGAAAATATACCCGTTTTTTATTCCCAGATCGACTATCATTTTTTCGACGCTGTTACTGACATCGGACAAATATAAATCGGTATACCTCGACGGAAAAGCCCAACCGTTTTGAATTACGCGGCTCGGCGAATCCTTTGCCGACATAAACGTATCGTCCGTAGATAATAGGACGGGCTTTCCGTTTAGGATTGCATAATATACGTCAAACTTAATTCCGTCTAAAATGTAATCCTCTATTATTACCTTCTTGCACACAGACGTTTGCATAGCATAGTCGTATGCTTTTATAAGCTCTTCTTTGTTATTGGCAATACCGACGCCGATAGATCCGCCTCTATCGACAGGCTTTACTATAATCGGGTAACTTGTAACGTCGTCGATACTGTTATACTCGCGCACGACCGGAACGCCGTTTTTACGGCATAACTCTTTGAATTTATCTTTGTTGCGTGTGATATCCAACTGTTCGTCATTAAGATAGCACGGCAAACCGAGTCTTTTACAAAGCTTAATCAGACTTTCGACTCTAAACTCCGAGTATCCGGCAAGCACCCCGTCGATTTTGTTTTTTCGGCATTTGGTTTCGAGTGCTTCGATATCGCTCCAGCTAATATCCCAATACTCGTCGGCAATTTTTTTGGCGGGACTTTCATTCACGTTGTAATAATCGGTTACTATCGTATGTACGCCTAACTGCTTCGCCCGCTCAACCAGCGTAATCTCCAATGAAGATCCGCCGAGGATTAAAAGCCTTTTTCCCGCTACTCTCAAAGCCGTTTGCGGACGGGCCACTGTTCCGTCCTCCCACTGCGCTGTCCTGTAATCATAAAAGTCCGTTTGCCCGACCGCCTCTACGATATCACTTGCCTTCAACACCTTTTTGACGGTAAGTAAAATTATTTTTATATCGAAAAGCAGAGATACCCTTGTAATATATTCGGAATCATACTGCAACCGCCTATCCCAGCCTATCGCCGTCCGTCCGTTAACCTGAGCCCAACCGGTAAGACCGGGACGAACGCTATGACGCATGCGCTCGCTTTCGGTGTAATACGGTAAATACGACATGGCAAGCGGGCGCGGTCCGACAATCGACAAGTCACCTTTAAATATATTTATAAGCGACGGCAATTCATCGCACGACGTTTTTCGCAACCATCTTCCGTATTTATTCAAACGCTTCTCGTCGGGCAACAGTTCGCCGTTTTCGTCCTTTTCGTTTGTCATCGTACGAAATTTCAACAGCTTGATTATCTTCTCATCGCCGTACGAACCGTACGGAACGCCACGCTTTTCACACTGCTTTTTGGAAAGCTTCTTTCTTCGTCCCGGGCGTTTCTGAATGAAAAACGGATTGCCTTTCATTGCTATTCCGCCCGCAATTATTAATATAATGTACAGCGGCGAAAAAACGATTATAGCGACAAAGCTTAAAACTATATCGTAAAAACGCTTGAAAAACGGCTTGTACAGTAGCGCCGAAAGCGCCGCCCACACCGCCAAACACACGATACAAAGTATAAGTATTCCCCACCATTCCGTGGTCAGTTTATTCCAAAATTCCATCAATCAAAGCACGCCCTGATTATTTCGATTATCTTGTCCTGCTCGTCGGCCGTCATTTTTATATCGCTCGGCAAGCACAGACCGCGATTGAATATATCCGCGCCGACGTCTATTCCGCAACCGGCTATATAAGCGTTTGTAGTACCCCTGCCGTTGCCATCCACCGTTACAAACGGATTGTTTCTGAAAATCGGCTGTAGGTGCATGGGCTTCCAAATAGGTCTGCCCTCGGCATTGTATTTAGCAAGAGTACCGAGTATTTCCGTCGGGCAGCTTTTGCCGTGTTCGGGTACATAGCATGCGTCGCGGTCGCCGCGCACGTGCTTACACATCGCGCGCTCGTCTATTATCATGCACGACAGCCAAAAGATAGGCTCGGAGTTTTTCCCGTCGTAAGGATTCATCGACACGGGCAAACCTTTAAAGCCCGCTTTATACCGCTCGTAAATAGCTTTCTTTTTCGCGATATGCTCTTCCAAATACGGAAGCTGACCGCGAATAACGCCCGCTATAACATTGCTCATGCGGTAGTTATAGCCGAGTTCCTCATGCTGATACCATGGCGCGTTTTCGCGACTTTGAGTGCTCCACTTGCGCGCCTTGTTGGCTTGATTAATATCATCGGTAAGAAGCATACCGCCGGCAGAGCCCGTTATTATTTTATTCCCGTTAAAGCTGATAATGCCTATATCGCCGAACGTTCCCGTCTGCTTGCCCTTGTATGTTGCGCCGTAGCTTTCCGCCGCATCCTCAATGATCACCGCACCGTGCCTATCCGCTACAGCGCGAAGCTCGTCCATTTTCCCCGGCGTGCCGTACAAATTGGCAACAACTATATACCTGACTTCGGGATAAAGCTCGAATGCCTTTTCGAGCGCTTTCGGATCGGTATTCCAAGTATCGCGCTCCGTATCGATAAACACAGGAACGCCGCCCTCGTACACTACGGGATTGAGCGTTGCCGCAAAAGTCATATCACTGCAAAACACCTTATCGCCGCGCTTTATTCCCGCTAACTTCATTGCAAGGTGTAACGCCGCCGTGCCGGTGGCGAGCGCAACGGCGTACTTGCAACCTATTTTTTTCGCAACAAGCCGCTCGACTTCGTTTATATTCTCGCCGACGGTGGACATCCAATTTTTATTGTATGCGTCAGTCATCCACTTGAGCTCGTCGCCGTGCATGGTCGGTGTTGCCAGCCAAACTTTATCGGCAAACGGCGTAAATTTTTTATCCTGTGTAAACATATATCTTTTTTAACCCAATCAATTTTTTTGTGTGCTTCGCCCATTCGAGAAGAATAACCGTCTCGAATTCGTCTTTTGTATAAACGTCGCAAGCTCAAACCGAGAACAGTCCTACGAGCCGTCGCTTGCGACCGATAAAGACCACTGCAAACGCGTCCGCGCGAATGGGTGCACATACGGGTGTATCTATTTAGGGTCGTACACTCGTACAAATCTCATTATACATTATTGTTTGCAGAAATGCAACAGAATACCGCAATTTGATTAAATATTAAGTGTATTTACATAACACGGCAAAGCTATTCCGCCTCAATAATTACGCGCACGATAGGACTGTCCATCTCACTTGCACCAAGTACAAACGTGGCAACCCCGTTAGCATCGACAAAAGACGCGGACTCGCCGTTCACAGTCAATATCTCACTGCCGTCAAAAGGTATTTCGGCAATCGTCTGTCCGTCGCATATTATCTCGATTACGCCGCCGTTCTTCCGAACACTCATAAAAGAATCGGGCGCGCCCTCGAACTGAGTCGTATACGTTATACCGCCGACTTCTATCAAGATCGCCCTATCCTCAACCCTTACATACTCGTTACCGTCTATTTCTATTCCGTCGGGTATGACGACAACGGTTTTTCCTTCCGCTTCCCACCCGTCGACGGTTTTATCGAGTACGATCTCGGTAAAGTTTTTAGTCGCTCGCTCTTCCGTTATTTGTATTACAGTCGTGCCGTCGAGGTACACGCCGATTATATCGGGCAAGATAACGAGAGTTGCCGTACGCACCTCTGGTAAAAAAACGTCGCTCGATTCGACTACCGTTGCGGTATACTTACCCGCCTCGACATAGCTTTCACGCTCAGTCAAAAATAAATAGTCTGCGCCGAGATCGAACGTGTGTTCTTTTCCGTCGTAAACGGTTATTTCCGTCAAGTCTTTTTCCGGCTGCCTTTCGCGCAAACTAAATACGACTTCCGTTTCCGACTGCGCTAAAGCTACTTCAAACGCAAGCCCGACGTAGTCGGTCACAATCCCCGTTTCACAGTAGTTGACGCCGCTTACAGTCATCAACACCTTGCCGTTATACGTTATATCAGCGCCATTTGAATTAATTTTTACAGCCAACTTGTCGACTTTATCTTCTTGTAAAAAGTATAATCTTTCGTCGTTCACCTTTATCGCGTATACGGTTGCGTCGTCGGTAATCCTCGTGTATTCTTCACCTTTATACGACAGTATACCGTTTGATACTTGAAAGTCGTCCTCGCCCAGCTTCCCCGCGCCGGAGCAATCATACTCGAGCGTTATACTTTCGCCGTTTGCCGTCCCGCCGGATGACGTCAGTTCTATTATCCCGAACGAGGCATTTAGGTATCTGCCGCTTATATCGGGAAGAATGACTAACACCCCCGACCCGCAGTACTCGGCGTAATCGCGTTCGACGATGAAATACACGGTATACTCGCCCACGTCAGTCCACTTCGGCTCGTCCAAAGAAAAATCAAACCCGTCGGTCGAATAGGTAATCCCGTCCGTCGGTTGCAGTCCGCTAATTTTTATCCCGTGCGAAAGTCCGTCGCAAATTATCGTTTCCGTCGGCGACGATATTCCGCCGAGTATCGCCTTGACAATCGTTACCGTTGCCATACCTATAAAGTCGTTACAACCGCGTCTTTCGACTTTATACTCTATTTCGTAAACGCCAGGAAAAATATAGCTTGGAGGATTCTCTGTCCAATCACTTCCCGAAACAGCTTTGTATAGTATCATATCTCCGTCGATAACGTTATTAACAGTAATGCCGTGTTCGTTGCCGTCGTACTCGACGTAGACGTCCTGCGCGTATATTCCGACTATTTCGGAAGCGTCGCCCACGGCATTTCCGCACGCAATTAATGCAAAAATAGCAAAAATCACCGCCGCAAAATACGACAGCATAGCAGCACATATATTTACCCGTACGAATAACGCCTTTTGTTTCATACGGTATATTTTACATTTATATAACCTCGCCCGTCAACTGTTTTGTATCATTTTGTGCTTTTTTGTGTTTTTTTGTTACCTTGTCGGTAATAAAAAAAGCACCCGCTTTTTTATATGCGAGCGCTTTTGATTTTACTCTACGGTAAACGAGTATTCAATTTGTTCGTTGTACGGGTTGTCCGGCGAGCAAACGCCGCAATCATCCGGGCTCATATGAATGCCGTCAGGGTTGTACTGACATTCAAAGCAGGTCGATTTGTAACCGTAAAAGTTATCGCCGAACACAACCACGCATGGATAGGTCGTTTTTACCTCGAGCTTGATTTTGCTAAGCTCGGAATAGAGCGACGCTTGTACGTCCGTCATGCCGCGGCTGTCCAAAAAGAACGGGTGGTCGTAACCGTGAGTATAACATTGCACGGCTTCCGTTTGACGGTAATCCTTTACCTTGTGCGGCTTGCGGAAGTCAAACTCGGGGCTCACCTCCGCGATTTCGGTAGTAATAAGCCGTTCGTTTAAAACGCCCACTCGGGAAGCGTTTAAATACATATACTGCTCGCCTACCGACTCGCGCAAATCTCCCGACACGTCGAAGTAAACGTGATTAGTCAGGTTTAACAGCGTTTTGCAATCGGGCTTGCCGTTGTAATAGATGGCAAGACGGTTTTCCTTTTCGTAAACCCTATAAGTCACCGTTATATCGACCTTGCCGAAGTATCCGCCCTCGCCGTCCGCATCTGTGTACGTAAACACCGCGTCGGTATAATCGGCACACATCTTTATATCGGCGTTAAACGTTTTGCCGAACAATCCCGTTTTTCCGCCGTGCAGATTATCCGTGCCGTAATTGTTCTTTTCGAGCTTGGCAACCTTGCCGTCTATCTCGAACGTTGCGCCGGCGATTCGACCCGACGTTCTGCCTATTGTCAATCCGTGGTAATCATTGCCGTAGCCCTTATCCGAAATGCGCACTACCTCGCGCGCGATACCGTCTTTATCGGGCACCTTTATGCTTAAAATTCCGGCGCCGAGCGCGGTAAGCGATACCGTCATGCCCGCGCTGTTTATAAGCGTATACGTGCCGCCGAATTTGTTTTGTTTTTCCAAAGTCATGACTGTCAGTCCCCATTGTAGCCCTTGGGGTTTTTGGTCTGCCACTTCCACAGCGACGCGCACATCTCGTCGATACCAAGCTCAGCCTTCCAACCAAGTTCGCGCTTTGCCTTGCCCGCGTCGGCATAGCACGCGGCGATATCGCCCGCGCGACGTGGCTTTATGGAATACGGAAGCTTCTTTCCGCACGCCTTTTCAAACGCATGAATGACGTCAAGCACGCTGTAACCGATTCCCGTGCCGAGATTATAGGTGTACACGCCCGCGCTTGTTATCTTGTCGATGGCCGCCACGTGACCTTTTGCGAGGTCGACTACGTGAATGTAATCTCGCACGCCCGTGCCGTCAGGGGTGTCGTAATCGTTGCCGAATACGCCCACCTCTTTAAGCTCGCCTATCGCGACCTTGGCGATATACGGCGTGAGGTTGTTGGGAATGCCCTTGGGATCCTCGCCGATCATGCCGCTTTCGTGCGCACCGACAGGATTGAAATACCTAAGAAGCACCACCGTCCAACCGTTGTCCGCATTATACACGTCGCGAAGCATGATTTCCTGAAAATACTTACTCGTGCCGTACGGATTGGTCGTGCCGCCTATCTCGCATTCCTCGTCTAGCGGAAGTTTTTTGGGCGTGCCGTACACCGTCGCCGACGATGAGAACACTATTTTTTTGCAGTTATGCGTACGCATTGCGTTAAGCAAAACGAGCGTGCCGCCGAGGTTGTTGTCGTAATATTCAATCGGCTTGGCGCACGATTCGCCCACCGCCTTTAATCCGGCAAAGTGAATAACGCTGTCGATTTTGTTTTCATTAAAAATACGGTCGAGCAGTTTTTCGTCGCGAACGTCGCCGCCGTACAGCTTGACGGATTTGCCAGTAATCTTTTTAACACGCTTTACGCTTTCCTCCGATGAGTTACAAAAGTTGTCTATTACCACAACCTCGTGCCCCGATTGCAAAAGCTCCACGCACGTATGCGAGCCGATGTACCCCGCGCCGCCCGTTACCAATATTGCCATAGCTGTTTACCTCCAAAACCAAATGATTGTTTATTATAATTTTTGTACCGTTATGCCGTCGCCGATTTCCGTCTTGTAAAACTCCGGTATGTAACCCGTTTGTTTGGTATAACGCTCGGCGACGAATTTTTTAAAGTCCTCCACATCGTCCGACCTTACCAGTGAAACCGTGCAACCGCCAAAGCCGCCGCCCGTCATGCGCGAACCCAGACACGAAGGGTGTGCCTGCGCGGCGTAAGCAAGAGCGTCAAGTTCGTTCCCCGTCACCTCGTACAACTTTTGAAGCGATTCATGCGACGCGTTAAGAAGTTTGCCGAGCGCCGCCATATCGCCTGTCTTCATCGCTTTGGCGGCAAGGCGCACGCGCTCGCATTCTTCCGCTACGTGCTTTACTCTTTTGAACACCGCGGGCGTCAAAATCGATTGCGCCGACTCGAGCATATTGGGCGTAACCTGCGCCAAGCACGATATACCGAGTCCCGACAGCGCGTTTAACGCCTGTTCGGTTTCGGCGCGCCGCTCGTTGTACTTGCTCTCAACGAGGCTGTGCGGCTTACAGCAGTTTGCGATAACGAGCGAACAGTCGCCAGTATCAACGGGCACGTACTCGCATTCCAAGCTGTTACAATCGAGTAGCATGGCGTTGCCGGCTTTGCCGCAAGCAGACGCGTACTGATCCATTATACCGCAGTTAACGCCCACGTACTCGCGCTCGGCGCGTTGCGCCTGCAATGCGATTTGCACTTTATCCATATGCGTATTAGTTATGGCGCACATGGCGGCGATTGTGGAAACCTCGATTGCCGCCGACGACGAAAGCCCGCTGCCGAACGGCACGCCGCAGTCCTGCACCATATCGCAGCCGATAAGAGCATGACCGGACTCGCGCCACTTTAAAAGACTGCCCGCCTGATAATTGCCGTACTTTAGATTGACGTAGCTTTCGAGCTTGTCGAGGTCGAGAGTGACCGTACTGTCAAGCGTCGTCCAAGACAGATTTACCTTGTTCGTGCCGTTAGGGCGTACGTACACCGCGTTATTAAGCGTGAGAGCCGCGGGAAACACCTTGCCGCCGCAATAGTCGACATGCTCGCCTATGACGTTTACACGCCCGGCCGCAGTCACTCTAAAGGCATAGTCATTTAAATTTATATTCTTTTTATCAGCCATTTTTAAGCGCCCTTTCTCTTAAGAATTTCTCGGTCAAATCGTGTGTTTTGAACACGGCGGTGTTTTGAAGTATTCTCTTGCACACGCTTCCCAGTTCCTTTCGGACGGCGTTTTGTATACCGACCGTATCACGCGTGTCGCCGCAAATATTCTTTATCTCGTCGAACACTTGTTGATAGTCTTGTAGTTCTTTCGGCAACGCTTTACCGTCACGTATGCACTTGCAAAGCGTATCTAGCTCGCCCTCCAGCCTTCCCGGAAGAATGAACAAGCCCTGCGCCTCGATGAGTCCAATGGATTCTTTTTTGATAACATGGAATTCGGGGTGCGCATGGAATACGCCGTCGGGATATTGCGGCGACGTAATATTACTGCGAAGTATGATATTCATTTCGTACCCGCGCGAGGTCTTAAGCACCGTCGGACTGATCGAGTTGTGCACACCGTCGCCGTCGGCGTGGATTATGCCGAGCTCCGGCGCGTCGAAGCAATCCCACGCTTTGCGCACTCTTTCAGAGTATTCCGAAACGGCTTCGCGGTGCTTGGACACAATGCGCACCACCGTACCCGCCCAATCCAAAATCTCTATTATACCGCCGTCGACGGTAAGCGTTTTTACCGCGCCCGCCCTGTGCAACGGCAAAACCTCGCCTCCGCCCTGATAGTGATCGTGCGCCAAAACGCTTCCGCCTATACGCGGAAGTGCGGCGTTACAGCCCAAAAAGTAATGCGGAAATCTATCCACAAAATCAATGAGCCGAGTAAATGTTTCCCTGTCTATGTGCATTGGCGTATGCTCGTAGTTGACGGCTATTCCGTGCTGATAAAAATATCCGTACGGCGAATATTGCCAAAACCACTTTTGCCCGCCGAGTGTTATATCCACCGTGCGAAGGGTGCGCTTATCGCGACCGACAAAGCCCTCGTTTTGATGGCAGATACTGCAAAGCGGATAGCCGCCGCTCACGGCATTCCCCGCCGCCGCTTTTTTGGCGTCGCGGAATTCGGGCTTGGCTTTGTTTATAGTAATTATAAGTCCGTCGCTGTCAAACCGCGGATTGCGGTCGAGCTTTGACTTTTTGACGTAATTATTTTTTACGCAATAATCGTAAAACATATCGGTAGCCGCTTTACTTCCGAGTATGCGCTCCGTCTCATAAAAAAGCCTTTGCAATTCGTCGGGATTAAGCGACAGCTCGCCCATTACGTAGTCGCAAAGCTTATCCGCCTCCGCTTCGTCGAATCCTCCTATCTTTACCGCGCACGCGGCAAACTCGGCAAGGAGTTCGTCTATACTGCCGTCGACCGTAAAAGTCGTTCGCGGCGATGAAAAGCCGAGCGTGTGCATTATGCCGTTACGCACGTAGTCCGAATTTTTAGCCGTAAGCCCAAGCTTATTTTCGGCATACGTTATAAGCTTATCCATACTTACAATCAGCTCGTTCATTTAGCGCCTCCGCAAAGCAAGTTGTTACGATTAATTATATTCTATCAAAATGCGGTAAGCAACGCAAGACTTTTATTTACCGATTATGGAAAAATTTTTACATTACCGTTGACTGCGCCGTAGTTTTGGTATACAATATTATTATGAGCGCGACAAAGGAAAAATGGTATTACGGCGAAAGCGAACGCGTTTGGGTCGGTAAATACAAAAACTCGCAAAACACCATGCACTGGCACAGCGATTGCGAGCTAATTTACGTGGAGCGCGGCACGCTTGACGTCGTGCACGGCGGCGTTTCGTTTCGCATACAAAACGGCGACGCTATGTTTATAGACAGTGAAACCTTGCATAGGATAAACGCGGTCGACGATTCATCGCTTTTGCAAACGCTTGTTTTTGACCGCAACGTTATTGACGAACTCGAAGCTGTTGCGCTTACCTCGCCCGTTTTATCGGCTGATTACGGTATACCCGTTGTTTACGACAAAATCATGCTCGAGCTTAAAAACAAGCGACCGCTGTACGCCCAACAAACCGAGCTGTATATCAAACAGCTATTGCTCGATATTTTCCGCTACGAGCGCACCGATGACAAGCGCGCCAAATCGGAAACGGATGTTAAGCTACGCGCACTCTTTGACGAGATCGAACGGCATTACGACAGCTATACGCTCCGTGACGGGGCGAAGTTTATGAGCATGAATCCCAGCTATCTCTCCCGCTTTTTTACTCAAAAAACGGGCATGCACTTTATGCGTTACGTCGCTTGCGTGCGCGTCGAAAAGGCTGTAGAACTGTTGCGCGGCGGAATGTATAACGTGACCGAAATCGCCGCGCGTTGCGGCTTTGGCACCATTCGCAACTTTAACAGAATCTTCAAGTTATTGGCAGGCTACCCGCCCACCGCTCTGCCCGAAGGATACGTTTTTACCGCTGCTGTGACCGAAAAGTCGGGTCCCGACGTCAATCCCACGCTGTCAGGCTGTGAGCTTGTGGAAAGCTCGTCTTTGTAAAATAATATAATCCTTTTGGGCTTTGCCGGTATTAAGCCTGCAACGCTTTTGTTATGTCCTTTTTAAGACGGAATATTATCTTCTTTTCCAGACGCGATATATACGACTGGGAAATACCCAAAATATCGGCGACCTCTTTTTGGGTCTTTTCATTTGTGCCGCCCAAGCCGAAACGCATTTGCATAATCACGCGTTCGCGCTTGTTAAGCCGCTCGAGCGCCTCGTTAAGCAAACGGCACTCCGCCTCGTTTTCCACTTCCTTGCCGATTGCGTCGGGATCGGTGCCGAGTATGTCCGCCATAACCAGTTCGTTGCCGTCGGCGTCCACGTTTAACGGCTCGTCCAGCGAAACCTCGGCGCGCAGTCTTACGACCCGCCTTAGGTGCATGAGTATCTCGTTTTCGATACATCTCGATGCGTACGTCGCAAGCTTGATGTTCTTGTCAGCGTCAAACGAATTGACCGCCTTTATAAGCCCGACGGTTCCGATTGAAATCAAATCCTCTATGTCCACATTCGTATTGTCGAACTTGCGCGCAATGTACACCACAAGCCGAAGATTGTGTTCGATAAGCAAGCCTTTGACTGCGGGGTCGGTTTTAAGCCGAGCTATCGCGTCCGCTTCCTCTTGCGGTTCGAGCGGGTGCGGCAAGCCGTCGCCTGAAGTTATGTATTCCAAGTCACAGCCGTGCTCGGCATTGATTGCGCGCCTTATTGCGTCCAACAGTTTTTTCAGCTTCATACGACCTCCGTCATCGCCGCGGGGCAAAGCAGCATTTCATGTGCGTTTGTGAATCTGCCCGCACTGCCGATAAGCCCTATCATCGCATTTATTTTATGTTTGTGCCTGTCCGAATAGACCGTTATTTCGGTCGGTTGTACTATATAAATATCCGCACTTCCCGCAGGAGTCTTGGCTTGCATTTGCCGAAGCTTTGGTAAATCCTTGGCAAACTTCACCGCCGCGCCGCCGCTAAGCTTGTCCGTAAACACGCCTATGTCGGTTATTACTACCGGCAGACCCGTTTTGCCGTCAAACACGCAATTACCCGTATCGAGGAATGCGCAGAATTCCATTCTCGTGCCGAAAACCGTTACCTCGGTGCGGTACTCGTACGGCGCTCTCGCACGCACAAGCCGCAAACGCTTGACAGCATACCGCATACAGCCGTATACCGCGCAGCCCACGCCGAGCACTATACATATAGGGTATTTGGTCACAAAGTCCGCAGCGCCGCCGCTAAAGCACAAAAGCGCCGCATAGCTCGCACCGCCGAGCGCAAACGTACTGCCCAAAAACAGCATTGCCGCAACGAAGCGCCTCGGCGTTTTGTAATACATGATCGCGCTGAGCACACACCATAGTCCGAGCTTGACGGCAAGCAGTATCCACGCGGCGCAATCAAAAAACGGATAAAACACAGCAACCGTCGTTCCGACAATCGAAGCGATAACCGTTCGCCACACACTCACCTTGTTGTGACACAGTCTGTACCCCGCCGCACCTGCAAGATAGGTAAGCAAAAAATTATCCGCAATTACAAACTCTATGTACATGCGCACATTGTAGCACAATCGTTTTGCAATAGTCTTGACCTTTATGTCGAAATGCAAAACGCTTTTTAACAATAATTAACCTATTTTGTCGTATGCTTTTTGCTGCTTCCCCCATTGATTTTATCGGCAAACCGCACGATAAAAACGGCAAACAAAAAAAGTACCGAGCATAACCCGATACCTTTTGCTTTACGTATATTTTACTTTCTTTTTTTAAGCTTTTCAAGCCAGGACAGTTCCGTGTCGTCATCCATGCCGACGTAGCCGTTGCTCGGGCCTTGCGGACGAGGCGACCCCGTTGGAGCAAAAAGCGGCATTTCTTCCGTATCTTCCTGCGGCGCACCGTAGCCCTGCGTTACGGGCGGTGTGACGGGCAGCGGCGGAACGGGTCGTGCCATGGGTCGCGCAGGCTGACCGAACGGCTGAGCCTGTTGCTGTTGTTGCGGCTGCTGTTGAGCCTGACCGCCGTGCGTGCCGCGACTGAAGCCCGTCGCTATAATAGTGACCTGAAGCTGATCCTTAAGCTCGGGCACGATAGCGTGACCGAAAACGATATTTGCTTCCTTGGCGCAGATGTCGCGCACAAGCTCGACGGCTTGCGACACCTCGTTCATTTTGACTTCTCTGCCCTCTATCTGAACGATAGCACGGGTCGCGCCCTCGATAGAAGTATCGAGCACAGTGTTATTTACGGCGCGTTTAACCGCCTCTATAGCGCGGTTAGTACCGCTTGCCCTGCCGATAGCCATGATTGCGTCACCACCGTTTTCGAGAACGGTGTTGATATCGGCAAAGTCGACGTTAATTCGTCCGGGATTGACGATTAAGTCTGTAAGAGCCTGCACGCCCTGACGCAAAATGTCGTCGGCGTACTTGAACGCTTCCTGCGTTGTCAAATCCTTGGCGACCGTTGCAAGGCGCTCGTTGGGCACGATAATAATCGAGTCGACAAACTTGCGAAGGTTTGCTATACCCATTTGCGCGTTGCGCATGCGTACTTCGCCCTCAAACTTAAAGGGCGTTGTGACAAACGCGACGGTAAGCTTTTTGAGGTTGTGCGCTATTTCCGCAATAACGGGCGCAGCGCCGGTACCGGTACCGCCGCCCATGCCCGCGGTAATAAACACCAAATCCATGTCCTTCATAAGCTTGGTAAGCGTTTCGCGGCATTCCTCGGCGGCCTGTCTGCCCTTTTCGGGGTTTGCGCCCGCGCCGTAACCCTTGGTAACGTTTGATCCGATTTGGACGCGCCGCGTAGCTTTGGATACGCGAAGCGCCTGCTTATCGGTATTTATAGCCATAAATACGTCAACCTTGACTTTGGCTTCTATCATATTATCAACGGCATTGCTACCGCCGCCGCCTACGCCGACAATCATAACCTTGACAGGCGAATTACTGTTATCGTCCTGTATGTACATACCGTTTTGAGAATACTCCGACATTCTGATTTCTCCTTATATTAACGTTTGGAAAACCAACGCTTAAATCTGTCCAAAAGTCTGCCGTCATCGCCGCCGCACAGTAACACCATGTTCATGATACCGAGCGCGGACGAGAGCTGAGCGCTGTCCATCATCGGTTGCGCGGGCTTGACAAACTCGACCTCGCGCCCAAGACATTTAATAAGATACGCTTCCGCGCCGCGGATTGTACCGAGCCCGCCGCCCGTTATTGACAGCGGCGTGTAATCGGGATAATCGTATTCACAGTATTTAAGCGCCTTTCTAACGTATTCCGCAAAACGCCTTATCTCCTGCTCCGCGATTTTATTCGTTTCGGCAACCGAAAAACGCTTGATTTCTTTATCTACTTCAATCTCGTACTCGGTCTGTAATACCACAGCCTCGCCGTCGTCAAGCGGCGGAGTGTAGTTGGGATCGAGCGTAAGAATGATCTTGCGTTTAAGCAATTCCGCCTGTTTTAACGTAATATCAAAGCTGTCCGCAAGCGCGGCGGTAATGCGAGTACCGCCCCACGGGAAGTAGTTTTGCACACAGATCCCGTCGCCCCTGCCTATAGTAAGCGCAGTGCCGAGCGCACCGACGTCGGCAAGAATAACGCACCTGTCGCGGCGCAAGTCATCAAACAGAAACAGCACTTCGGCAAGCGACGCCGAAAGAAACTCGGTTTCTTCCACGTCAGCGACGGTCGTCGCACCGTTGATATCGGCAATAAAGTCGTTGCGTGCAAACAAATACGATATGCTTCCGCCAAGCTTGGTCGACGTCATGCCGACGGGCTCTATAAGCTTGTGCTCGTTATCGAGGGTGTAGTAAATGGGTTGCATGTTGATTACGGTCCAATCCTGCTCTAACCCAAAGTTGTTGCCCGACTCGCGAAGCTCCTCCACATCCTGCTCGGTAACTCGGCGCTTTTTGTTAAGCGAAATGCACACGTGCCCCACCCGACACAAGGAAAATTCGTTGGGAACGCCTACGTACAGCTTGTCTATTTTTTTGCGCGCACGCGACTCTGCGCTCGAGATAGCTTGTCCAATGCAATAGGACAAACGCTCTTTGTCCAGCCACTCGCCACGTGAAAAACCGGCATACTCACACACCCCGATACCGTCGAGGTTGATCGAGTCGTTTATGCCGCGGCTACCGATTAAAACCGTGATTTTACTCGTGCCGAAATCCATAATAGCTATGCTTTGTTTCAAGACGCTACCCCTAATACAAATTACCTTTGTGATTATACACTAAGGCACCGCACTTGTCAAGTATACTGCATAAAATAAATAAATCCGACGTTTTTTTCGTCGGATTTACTCTAAGAATTCAAATCGTAATGCGCTTTGTAATACGCCTCGTCGTCGCTTACGGAAGTCGACGGCGAATATACGCATCTTATATTATCGCCTGCGGATACGTCGAAATTGGGATACGCCTTTATAAGCCCCTTGGTTACTTCGACGTCTATCCACAGCGGATCCTTTTTGGCATAAACGGCAAACGCCCTGTCGAGCAAATCCTCGAACTTAACGCTGATGTCGTGTATCTCTATGGATACGCCCGCATTGGTGCGGATATATACGTACCCGTCGCGCGTCAAATCGACAAACTTGATAAGCTGTGTTATCTGATAGTCAATCATTCCCTTGGAACGGAAAAACGCGATAATCCTATCGACGTACTTCCTGTCCTTGCCGTTTTCCGACTGGAAATAATTGCCTATCTTATCGGACGTCGTGCCGCTCGGCTTGACGGTAAAGTATCCGGGCATTTCGACGCCAGAAACTTCGCCTATCCGCCCGGAAGAATAGCACTGATAATATCTGTCGCCCTTCTTGTATTGGAACGACTTTTCGTATATCACGTAGTTAATCGTAACGGTATCCGGGAACCCGCGCCTAACGTTGATGACCTCGATATCCGGATACGCCTTTTCGATATTGTTTTTTATGCCGACCTCGTCCACAAAGAACATAGAGCTGTTAAGCTTAATTCCCGCCTTTTCGACAACCTTTTTGTTATACTCGTCTATGTCGGCATGCTCGTAATAGCAGTACGCATTTACGTCGCGCACAAGAAAAGTTGCACTGCATGTTACTATGGATAACACCAGTACCAACACTATTGTCAATAATACAATCAGCTTCTTGTTACGCATGTAATAATTATAACAAACTAAATCGCAAAAATCAACATTTTTTATTATATTAATCGGCAATTCACAATCCGCTTTTTACTCACCGAGTAATATGGCTTATTCTTAATTACCAATGCTTCTTACCTCTTACCTATTCGCTATTATCTATTCACTCTTTCTACATTTCCGCCGAGTAATCTAAAGGCTTGCTCGATATTCTGATAACCGCGGTCGATATGCTCGACGTCAATAACGTCTGTAACGCCGTCCGCCTTGAGACCTGCTATCACGAGCGCCGCGCCGCCGCGGAGATCGCATGCTTTAACTGTCGCGCCGTGCAATCCGTCGACGCCGGTCACAACGGCTATCCTATCCTTGACCGTGATTTTTGCGCCCATCTTAACGAGCTCGCCCGTATAACCGAAGCGGTTTTCAAACAGGTTTTCAACGATAACGGAACTGCCCTGCGCACAGGACAGCAATGCGCAAAACTGCGGTTGCATATCTGTCGGGAATGCGGGATAAACGTTGGTTTCGAGCTTATGTACAGCGCGCGGTCTGCCGTCCGAAGCAATGCGTGCCGCTCCGTTTTTGACAGTCAGCCGTGCGCCTGATTTTTTGAGTCGCTCGGTGATTCCGAACACGTGCTCGGGCACGACGTTTTTTATTAATGCGTCGCCGCCGCAAAGCGCGACTGCCGCAAGATAGGTACCCGCGCTTATTCTGTCGGGTATTGGGCGATAGGTGCAACCGTGAAGCTTTTTTACGCCGTTAATGCGGATTATGGATTCACCCGCTCCGCGCACCCGTCCGCCCATTGCGTTTATAAACTGCGCAAGGTCGACTATCTCGGGCTCGCGAGCGGCGTTGACAATAACCGTTTCGCCGTCCAAAAGCGCGCCCGCCATCATTAGATTTTCGGTCGCGCCAACCGACGCGAAGTCGAGGTTTACTACCGCGCTTTTCATTTTGCTTCCGTCACAGCATATAACGCCGCCGTCGTCCTCGATTTTTACGGACAGCGCCTTTAATCCGAAAATATGTAAATCTATGGGGCGAAGTCCTATCTCACACCCGCCCGGATGGCTTATATACGCACTTCTACACCGCGAAAGAATGGAACCGAGAATAAATATGGACGAACGCAGTTTGCCCGTTAAATCGGCGTTTATGACGTTTAGCGTGACGTCTCGACAGCATACGTTAAGATCGTCGCCGTCAAAATACGCCGAACAGCCCAAATGGCGCATGATGTTTAACATTGCGTCAATGTCCTTTAAATGCGGACAGTCTTTTATGACGATCGGGTCTTCCGTCAGCATACATGCGGCAATAATAGGCAAAGCCGCATTCTTTGCCGTCTGATTGACAAGCTCTCCGTATAACGGCGCACCGCCTTTAATAACAAGTTTTTGCATACACTTATCCTCGTCTTCTTTTTTAGTATATGTGTACGCTCGGGCTTGCGTGCAAGCGGTAATTATCCCGTAACGATATATATTCGGCAAAACAAAAAACCGTGCGTTTTTTTACAAAATAAAAACCCCGATAAACGGGGTTTGGTAAATTTACGGTTATAGGTTTTCGTATTTATATATTAAATTCTGTAAAAGCTCTTCCACGTCGCTACGCAATTTGATATGATGTTCCTCGATAATATCCGCCCAATTATCGTCCTTTACGATTGTAATAACGTATACGTTATCGTTTTTAACAAAACCCAAATCTATTCCGTACCCATTGGGGAATTCGATTTCCAGCATATCTTCATCAATGTAACTTATACATCGTAACTTGCCGGTTTTACACTCTAAATTAGGAAACAGCCAATTTATCTCGTTGATTTTTTTATGAGAAATCAGCCATTTATATTTAGCAAGCACGACGATAAACTTTTTAACCGCATAAATATCGTTTTGAATTTTGCATATCAATTCCCTAAGCTTATCGTCAAAGTCGTACGCACCGTCGAGCGACGACCAAGTCGCACCCAACAATAATTCCTTATACGGCATACAAAGCTGCCCTCTTGCTATCCCGAGCAACAAATCATTTGTTTCCGTCAATAACACGTCAATCCGAATATTTAAATCCGAACCGTATCGTTCGCCTATATATTCTTTAAGTGCGATAATATCCGATTTTAATTTACCGTATTTATTGAGATTATCCATAAAGAGCCTTTACTTACCGATTGCGCATAGAAGCAAGCTTGATTTTTAACAGCCCGTATGCTTCCTCTACGTCGGAACAATCGAGCACGGTTTTTTCCATAGGGCATATATCCGTTCCCGCGCGGTTGATTATCTTTGGCGTGAGCGTGTCGTACTCGAGTGCGACGCCGTGATTTACCAAAAAATCCTTTGCCGAATCGGACAGCGTTTTTGCATACACGGCGCGAACACCGCACTTTACAAACAGCATGGCAACCGCTTTACCTACTACCACGTCCGCCGCAGAGTACCCGTTTAGGTCTTTGCCGTCGGCAATCAAATCCATCATTGGCGCAATGCCGCGTGCGTCGGACGTTATTACTTTACCGTTTTTGCACAGGCAAAGCTTATGCACGTAAAGTCGGGCTTTTGCGATCTCCAAATCAGTCATGAGCTTATCTATTACACGGGTGTGGGCGGTAGCTTGCGCTTGTGCTCGCTCGCCCTGTGCATACGCGCTATACGCTCGGCAACCGATGATTCCACTTCCTCGCCGGCGATATAGCTATCCAAAACGTCGTATGAAAATCCGAAGTTTTCCTCATCGGACTTACCGGACAGACCGTCCGTCGGGGGCTTTAAAACGTATTTTAAATCGAGCCCAAACTCACGCGCGAGGATTGCGCCTACTGCGCGCACCTCGGTGCAAGTGAGATTGCCGATCGGGTTAAAGTCAAAAGCGCTGTCGCCCCACTTGGTCGTCCAGCCTATATACTTTTCGCTCGCATTGCCTGTGCCGATTACGAGATAGCCGAGGGTTTGAGCAATCGAGTACAAAACGGTCATTCTAAGCCGAGGCGGAACGTTGGTTTTTGCCTGTCCGGAAACGTCTGACAAGCGGTTAAAGTCGTTTACGACCCCGTCTTCCGTCGTTTGCACAACCGCACCCAAAAGCGCGTCATACGCCCCGCCGATATTGACGACCTTATAGTCTATACCGAGCGTGTTAACGATATCGAGCGAATCGGCAATATCGCTCTGTACGGTGTTAGGCATGAGTACGCCCAACACGTTTTTGCCCCACACCTTTTTGGCGAGCATGGCGACGACGGTGCTGTCCTTGCCGCCGCTTATGCCCAAAACAACGCCTCGGCAGTTGTTTTGCACTTTGAATTCGTTAAGCCATTTAATTATGCCGTTTAACTTGATTTTAATATCTTTATCGTTTATTTTCATAACCGATACCCTCCGCAACTATTATATATCCGCCTCATAAATTTGTCAATAAAATCGACAATGCGCATCTCAATTATAGTCCATACAACTATGCGTTGACAGCACGATTTAGAATTCTACTTCCATGCCGTCAAAGGATGTTATTACGCCGAACCTTTGCGTATACTCTTGCATTTCGTCGTATGTTTGACCGCCGTTGTGTGAAAAGTGATTGGCAATAAGGATAGTATCATCGTCGATAATCCCCTCGCTTTTCATGCGTGAAATAACTTCGAGGTTGGTACCGAAAGTCATGTGCCCCATGCGCCATTCGCCCCGTTTTCCGATACAACCCGTGCAATCCAGCGACACGAGGTCGAGCCGTCCGCAAGCCTTTAGCAATGCCCACGAGCTTTCGGGGAAGTACCCCGTATCATGTGCGTACAGTAATCTTTTGCCGGTCTTTTCTATCAAGTATATCACAGGATCGGCGCTTTTATCATGGTCTGCCTCGAGTGGCAGCACAGTATAACCTTTTGACGTTGTAAACCGCCGTCCCGCCGTGACGAGCGCTACTTTTGCGCGGCTGTTTGGTCTATCGGTAAATTCCTTGATTATTTCGTAACCGCTTTTTGCCGCATAAAAGTTTATCGTATTATGCTCGTGCGTAAACGCGTCGGCGGCAATCTCTATATCGGGCGCGTACAGATGATCGCTGTGAGCATGCGTTATAAGGCAATCGCCTATCATGTCGAAGTCAAAAGCATAGCGTTGGAAATGCCATACCGTGTCCGGATTGAATTCCAATAAAAGCTCGTCGTTGATAAGCGCCTGAGATCGCGATCTCATATTCCTGCCGCCCTTAGCGCGCGACGCCTTGCACACATCACATCTGCAAAATGGCGACGGCACGCCCTCGAGCGCCGCCGTACCTAAAAACTTGATTTTCATTACACCCTCCGCACAATACAAATGGTACAAAATTTACCGCACAAAGTCAATAAATATTCTATACAAATCATTAAAAAGCAAAAGACCCGCAATCGATCGCGGGTCTTTACGTTGTGATTATTTGGGTTTAGTCTTCGTCCGTGTTTTTGCCGTTAAGCCGTGCACGTAGCTTATCGAGAACAAGCTGGTTTGCAAGGCGCCTTACCTTGTCGGACGCCTCGGTTTCGGCTATCGTGGTGAATTCCTGCGGAAGTATATCGCGCAATATCTCATCCACGCGGTCCTCGCTTACGCCGCCGTCGCCGAGCTGTTCCACAAGCTGTTCCATTATAAGCTTGTTTGCGACCTGTTTGGCAAGCCTATCGGCAAGGTCCATTGCGTCGTGCGTTGTAGGACCTTTCGGGTCGAGTCCCATTGCGCCGTTACCGCCGAGCATGGAAGCCTGCTGTTCGATAATGGATTCTATGTCGTTGGTATGCGTCGAGACGATGTGCTCCGCCACCTCAACGACGTGGTTTTCGGCAGACTCCGATTGTGGCTGTTGCTTTTGTGCGGGTTTTCTTCCGCGCTTTGCGCCGGTTCCGCTTGTTTTTGCAGTTGCTGTGCTACTTGTTTTTCCGGCGCTCGTGCTACTCGATTTTCCGGCGCCCGTGCCGTTCTTTTGACCGGGTTTTCTTCCGCGCTTTGCGCCCGTTCTGCTTGTCGGCTTCTTTTCGGGTTCGATTACTATAGGCTCGGGTTCGGACTTAGGCGCGGGTTCTACTATGCCGGCAATCTCTTCGAGCTGTTCACGAAGGTCTGACAGCGAGTCGGACAAAGCTTCGTCCGAGTTGATTGCACCTGCTTCGCGTTCGGCAAGAACCGTTATCTCGTCGCGCAAACGCTCTATCGCGTCAAGTATAAGTACGTTTTCGCGGCTCGGCTTTTCGCGTGAAAGCTCTTCACGGAGGGAAGCAAGCTCTTGCAAGATCGTTTCGTTGTCGGACGCGCTGCCCGATTGACTCATAACTTCTCTGAGTTTGGCTACCTCTTCCGCTACTGCGTCCGATGACGCTATCTCGGATCTAAGGCTTTCAATCTCGTCGGAAATCTTATTGCCGGCGTTCTGAGTGAGGTACTGGTTTTGACGTTCCAAAAGGTGCGCCATTTCCGACATGAAGTTGAGCGTTGTCAAATCGGCATCGCGCTGATTTTCCATGTCGGTACGAAGTGAAGCAAGTTCTTCAAGTATTCTGTTGTTGGTCGCGTCGTTGCCTAAGCGTTCCACACGCGCGGCAAGCTCGTCGTACATATCCTCGCGACGCTCGAGCAATTCCTTGAGCTGTTCGAGCTCGTCGGATACCGCGTCTAGGTCGGAGTTGGTGGACGCCGCGCCGATTTGATCACGAAGTGACGCGATCTCGTCGAGGATTATATTGTTGTAGCTTTCGTAATTGGACTCGCCGCTCGACGGGTCATTTACGTTAGCCATGCTGATAGCAAAAAGCTGATCACGTAGCGACTGAACCTCTGTCATAAGCGATTCGTCGGATTCCTTGTCTGTTGCGCTCGCTACGCGCTTGACTTCCTCTATCTGCTCGCGAAGGGCTTGGAACTCGTCGCGTAGCGCCAAGATCTCGCTCATAACGCCGAGATCGGGCTCGTCCTTGAGGATTTGTACGTCCGCCTTTATAGCAGAAACATCCTCCGCCACGCCTTGGAGGCTGTCGCCCGAAGTAATCAGAGATTTGAGTTCCGCAAGCTCGTCGCGAAGCTCGGCAAGACCGGATATTCCGTCGCTCTCCGCCGTAACGGTCGTGAGAGAACGAAGCTGAGCTATCTCGTCGCGGATCTCGTTGAGCTCGCTTGTAAGCGCGCGCTGATCGGATTGTGCGCCGAGTGCGTCGCGGATTTCCTGAATAGTCTGCTCGTCGAGCGCCGCGGGCGCGGGCTGAACGGCAAGCTGTTCCTTGACCTGACGAAGTTCGTCTATAAGCGTTGCGTAAGACGAGTCGCCGTCGGTGGTCGTCGCAGGCGTACCGAACGACATTTCGCGGATAAAGTCTTTAAGCTCGGCTATCTGAGCGGATACGGAATCATTCCCTTCGGCCTTTAACTGCTCGTTCTCGGCACGCAATGCTTCGATTTCCGCACGCATGGAAGCGAGTTCATCCGCATAGTCTACGGGCGCCATGCCCGCGATTGCGGCTTTGATTTCGGCAATCTCGCCCCTGAGCTCGTCGAGCGATCCGTTGTCACCCACCGACTCGACGGGAGTTTCCTGCAACATGCGTATCTCGTCGAGCGCTGCATTGACTGCGTCAAACTGTTCCATAACGGGCGTAAGGTCGACTGCAACGTCTTGGACAACCGTCTGCGTTTCGCCGTTTTCGTCCGTTTCATCGGTTTGCACGCCGTGCAACTCTTCGACAAGTGCGCGAAGTTCCTCGACCTGTTCGGATATGGCGGTAAGGCGTTCGCCGCCCACGCTGTCCTCAATACGTGCAATGTCGTTTTTAAGATTTATAATTTCGTCAAGTACGACGTCGAACTCGCCGACGCTAACGGTTTCACCCGTTTCCTCGCCGTCAACGGCTTCACCGCCGAGCGACGTACGCCGACTTACGATATCCTTGAGCTCTTCGACCGAGCCGGTAAGCAACGTCTGATCTTCTCTTAATGCGGTAAGCTCGTCAAGAATGGTTGCAATGTCGTCGCTTGTTTCGACCTGTTCCTCGCCGTCAACAACCTCTTGCGGCTGTTCGGTGAGTCCCGTCGCATTGAGCACTTCATCCTTAAAGGCAAACACTTCGTCACGAAGCGACACAATCTCGTTGAACACGAGGTTGATTTCGCCGTCGGTAGGCACCGTGCCGTCGCCCGCGGAAAGGTTGGATATATCCTCACGAAGAGCGCGAATCTCGTCCAGAATGTTGCCTGACGATATGGACATAAGCTCGTTTTTGATCGACTCGAGCTCGCCTGCGACTTCTTCCTGGTCTACAATGCGCGCGGCCTTGATGTCTTCGCGCAAGGACAGGATTTCTTCCACGGTGTCGTATTCGGGTGCGGCGTCGAGCTTTTCGCGAATCGCGGCAAGCTCGTCGACAAGCGCCTGCATAGTATCGCCGTCCATTGCGCCCGACCCGTCGGAAACGGCGCCGTTTGCAATATCCTGCAACATAACCTGCAAATCGGTGAGTTGCGTTGTAAGGCTGTCGAGAGCCGCCGTGTTGTTGTCGCTGACGTTTTGCGTTGCCGTTTCGATATTGCCAAGACGCTCGCGGATTTCGGCTATTTCGGCGATAAGACCTTCCCTTGTTTCGCCGTCCAAGCCCTGAGCCGTCATGTTCTCGTCAAGCGCATTGATGTGAATCTCTTCCCTAATGCCGTTGACGGTATCTATTATCTCTTGCTTGTTCTGTTCGGACAACTGCTCGTAGGTTTCGATACGTTCGAGAACCTGCTCGATGTCCTGTTTAATCGTGAAAAGCGTTTCGTCGCCTTCCTGCTCTTGGGGAACTTCCTCGAGCCTTTGACGAATAAACTTGACGTCCTCGACCTGCGCGTCGATTTGCTCGCGGATAAGCGCGAGCTCGTCGACAACCGCGCCGTTGTCCTGCGTCGCCATTACGGCGTTGATGCTTTCGGTAAGAGTATTGACAGAGTCAAGCAAAGCCGCTACGTTGTCGCGCGTTGTTATAACGTCCTCGGCATGAGGTACGAGCGCAAGCGTGTCGAGTATGGCGGCGGTATTATCGCGCGCCGCAACAACGTCATCGCCCTGCGGCATAAGCGCAAGGTTGTCAAGTATGGTTGTTAGGTCTTCCTTGATTTCGGCAAGGTCGTCGCTTACGGCAAAATCTTCCGTATGCTCGTCCGCCGTTTCCTCGACGTATTCTTCCGCCACCGTTGCGGTGGAAAGTCTGTCGAGTATGGTATTTAACTGGTCGGATATCGGCTGTAACGCGTCAAGCGCGGCAGTAGCGGCATTGCGCGTCGCCGAAACATCGTCGATAAGCGGCGCAACCGTTTCGCCTATCGCGGCGATACTGTCCGACATAGCCGTCACGCTGTCGCCTACGGACGTAATATTATCATTGAGTGCACCGAAGCCCTCATTGACCGAAGCCAATCCGTCGTTAACGGCGGACACAGTTTCGGAAACGGACGCCATGCTCTCGGACACTGCCGTAACGTTATCGTTTACGGTAGCAATGTTATCCGAAACGATTGCAACGTTGTCGTTTAACAGAGCGAGCGTATCTGTAACGGTAGTAACCGATTCCAGTATTCCTGCTACTGCGTCGCGAGTCGCCGTCGTATCCTCGGCAACCGTGGCAATAAGCGTGACGCGCGCGGCTATTTCGTCGAGGTAAGCCACGAGCTTTTCGGAATCCTCTACCGCAGACGCGCCGTCGGGAATCTTACCGCTATCGGCGACCGCAAGCTCGGCTTGTTCACGGAGGTATGCAACGTCATCCAACAGCTTCTGTCTGTCGGCCGAAGCAATGTCTGTATTGTTGTTTACAAGACCGATAAACGCATTGAGGTCATTGCGGAGCTGTTCGACCGCGTCGGCGACGGGAAGAGTGAGCATCGTGTCCTGCAACAAAGCCAACGAGTCGCGTATGGCTTGCGTTTCGGAAAGAATGTCGGCTTTAGCCGTTTCAATCGCTTCCGAAGAGCCTTCTACGACTCCGCCGCCCTCGCCAAGCCTAGCTATAATATTGGCTTCGGACTCCAAAATTACGTTGCTGAGATCCTCGTACAGCTTGTCAAACTGCGTGGTAAGCTCAGAAAGCAACGTTCCGGTCTGGTCGGAAAGTTCGGATGACGATCCGTCCATGCTCTGCAAATCATTCCGAAGATCGGCAATGCCGTTGAACAGGTTTTCGTAATCGTCAAGCTTGGCGCGAATGTAGCCGAGATCGTCAAGCATAATCTGACGTTCCTCGTCGGAAATAGCGGCTTCCGCACCGCCCTCGACGGTAATCGGCTCCTGCAGTTTTTCCGAAATATCTACAATGCGGTTGGTAATATCAACGTAATTGTTTCTAAGTTCCTCAAGCGCTTCGGCAAAATCCTCGTTGCCTGTAGAAGACGCACATACCGATTTTAACTCGTCAATCGCGTAAAGAATTTGAGCGGCGGCGTCGCCGTCAAGTTCTGCTTGTTCGGCAGGTTCGGCGTGCCGAGCAACGTGCTCGGTATCTTCATCGCCTTCCGAGTAGCTTTGTGCGGGAGTGTGTTCGGCAAGCGCGTCCCTAAGCTCGGTAAGAACGGTAAAGATATTCTCTTCGTCGGCAAAGCGACTAGACTTGTAAATATGAGGCATTTCGACGCGAGGTAACACCGCTACGTCGCCCACCGTTACGTTAATAAGCTCGGCAATCATTTCTCTAACGGCCTGTTCTTTGGGGTCTTCCTCGAGCATGGCCGTAGTAATCTCTCCGACAAGCGCGGCATTATCCGCCTCGTGTCTGTTGCTTTCGAGCATATTGATCTCGGTAACTATATCGGAAAGGTAGTCGCCCAACGACTGAAGCTTTGCGTCGCCCACCTTTTTGGCGAGCTTGAAGAAACGCGACGCACTGTCACGCATTTCCGACGTGATGTCGGTCATGCTATGTTCGGAACAGAAGGACGCAAGATCCTCGAACACACGCTTATCGAGCGCAACGCCCTCGAGCGTGGCTATAAGCTCATCCACGGCAGGCGCAAGCTCGAATGCGTCGGGTTCGTTGCTTTCGGTGAGTTTTTCGATAAATGCGTAAACCGAATCAAGCTTTTCCTTGTACGATAAAGAATGCGAGAGAACGTCAAACTTGACTTTTTTGTAATCGCCTATAAGCTCGGATACGGTTTGAGCGCGCTTGAGCGCGGCTTCGGATGAACTGCCGATTGCGGTCTTAATATCGTAAAGCTGGCGCAAAAGTTCCGCAGAGCTGACATCGCCTGCTTGAGCTGCGGGTGCGACGGCCACGGGTGCCGACAAAGATGTCTGCTGAACGGGTACGCCGCCCGCATTCTCGAGCGCCGCTTTAAGCGCGGTTAAGTCGGCCGAAAGCTTGGCAAGCCCTTCGGATGTCAAACCGCCGTCAAAGCTGTTTGCCGCTTTTTTAACAGCCGACACAGCACCGCCAAGTTCTTTGGCGGACGGCATTTCTTCCAACTGCTTTTTAAGCTGAGCTATCTCACCCTGCAACCGCGCGTCACTTTCGCGCATGGCACGAAGGATAGCCTCGTTAATAGACAGAAGCTTATCGATATCGAGCGACGACGTACTTTTTCCGCCCTCAATGCGTACAGGCTGTTCCTCGCCCGCTATCTCACCTTGAGGGCCGTATGCGTTTTTTAGTAGGTCGTCGATTTTACTCTGCAACCGTTGAATCTCAGCCGTGTACTGCGCCTCGGCAAAGCGTTGATCGCGTTGCATATCTTCCTTGATGCGCGTCAATTCCTTTTGCATTTCCAAGCTACTTTGGTTTCTCGACAGCTCGTCGCGCAAACGGGAAATTTCGTTGTACATGACAACTTCGCTACCCGCAGGCGGCGCGGTAGGCTGATAGATATACTGCGGCGGCATGATAGGCTGAGGCGGATACTGCTGGGCAGGAGCCGCAGGTACCATGCTACGCTTTAACTCGGCCAGCTCATCGAGAACCTTGTTTAAACGATCGTCGTAGTAGTCGTCGTTATAACCGTCATCATAATCTTCCTCCTCGTCATAATCGCCGTCGTACTCTTCGTCGTCATAGTCCTCGTCGTCATAGTCCTCGTCTTCGTATTCCTCTTCTTCGTCCTCGTAGCCGTCGTCGTACTCTTCGTCACGCTCGATGAATTCCTCTTCTACGATTTCATCATCGTCTAACGAGAAAGTCGTCTTGTCTTGGTTGTCCATAAATGTTCCTCGCATTTGTTTTTTGTTTTTACACTTATTCCCACCGCAAAAGCGGATTTGAATCATATTGTCGGCGGAATGACAGCTTACCTATCCCCTCGCCGTTATTTCCGCGCATATCCGCCGCACATTGCGACGGATATGCACAAGAACTTTTAACTACCTCGGTCTCGGTCTGTTACCGCTCGACGGTCTTCCGCCCGGTTTTGCGGGGCGCTGTCCGGGTTTGCGTGCCGCGGGGCGTGCGCCCGAACGTGATGCCGGACGTGCGCCGGCTCTTTGTGCCGAGCGTGCACCGGGGCGCTGTCCGGGACGTGCGCCGCTCTTTGGACGGGGCTTCTTTTTGGCTATACGGTTAACGCGCTCAGTCACTTTGCGAACAACGCGCTGAGGCTTGCGTGCGTTTTCGGCCTTCAACCGTGCTATCTCACCTGCGGCGGTGATGTCGTCCATGGTCTTGTTATAGAAGTCCATAAGCTCGGTTGAGCCGTGTTCTTCCTCGTCGAACGACAATTGCAGGTTGTACAGTCTTTCACGAAGCTTTTTGGCGTCTTCGTCGCCCTTGAGCTCCTTCATTTCGCCGCGGATTGCAATAATCTGATCCTTGCGGAGAGCAATCTTTTTGGCAAGAGCGTCGGCACGTTCCTGTTCGGCCTTTTGGCGAGCTTCTTCCTCGGCGCGCCTTGCTTCTTCCTCGGCACGCTTGGCGGCTTCTTCCTCTTCGGCCTTGCGCTTCATCTCTTCGATTTCTTCCTGAGCTTTGCGCTTTGCTTCCTCAGCCTGCTCTTCGGCTTCCCTGCGAGCCTGTTCAGCCTGCTCTTCCGCCAATCTCTTGGCTTCCTCGGCTTCCTGACGGGTCTTTTCGGCCTGCTCTTCGGCTTCCTTGCGAGCCTGTTCGGCTTGCTCTTCGGCTTCCTTGCGAGCCTGTTCGGCTTGCTCTTCCGCCAATCTCTTGGCTTCCTCGGATTCCTCTTGAGCCCTGCGCTTTGCCTCTTCCGCTTCGGCGGCCATAGCCTCTTCCGCCTCGCGGCGCGCCTGTTCGGCGGCCTCGATATCCGCTTTGGCTTTTTCCTCTGCTTCGCGGCGCGCCTGTTCGGCACGTTCTATAGCTTCCTGAGCGAGGCGCTCGGCTTCCAAACGCGCTTCCTCGGATTCTTCCTGGGCCTTGCGACGGGCTTCCTCCGCCTGCTCATGAGCCTGCTGAGCCGCCATACGTGCCTGCTCGGCCTCGAGTTTGGATTTTTCAAGCTGCTTTTTGAGGTTTTCCGCTTCAAGCTTCTTTTGGTCGACACTGATTATGCCGCTACCCGAAACAATAAGATCGAGCGGATTGGTATTATTGACAAAGTCGTCGAAGGACGCGCATGCCTGCTCATACTCTTCGTTTGCACGTGCAAGTGCGACGCGCGCATTTTCGAGCTTTTCGTCGTACTCGGCTTGCGCTTCCATCTTGCGCTTGGTACCGTCGACGTTGGCTTGCTCGAGCTTGGCTTTGAGCGCTTCGAGTCTATCGGTGGTATCGCCCTGAGCGACCATGAGGTCGAGATTCTCGTCCTCGCCCGCAGTTTCCATACGCGCGTTGATGTCGTCGAGCTCGGACTGAACCTGAGCAATTTCATCCTCAATCTCGCCGATTTCCGCGGCAACGTCCATTGCAAGCATGGTAACGTCGTTGGACGACGCAGCAAGATCCTCGTAAACCGCTTGCGCAGTTGCAACTGCGGCTTCCGCTTCCTGCTTATCTTTTTCGCGAACGGCCTTGAGTAACTCAAACTCGATGGCGCCGATAACGTCGTCCTCTGCACGGACAACCTCTTCGACGGGAATATCGTTTTTAGTACAGAATTCGTTGGCTTGACGGCGTTGCGAATTGAACTCGATCTGAAGATCTGACTTAACTTTGGAACCCTTGGTAATCTCGCGCTCGAGCTCTGCAAGCTGAGCGTTGGTGTCGGAAATCCGACTGTTTAGATCTGCTATAACGCCAAAGTCGGACGTACCCATAATGCTGGATTTGGCCTGTGCGATTTCCGATTTGAGCTTTTCGCGTTCTTTTGCCTGCTCTTCCGCAACCTTTTCCAGTCGACGCATTTCGTAATCGCTGTTGTCGACGGCCTGTAAAAGCGGTATAAGCGTTTGAACCTTTGCCTCGAGCTCCTGACGCTGACGAACCTTTTCCATACGTTCCATGTACGCTTCGTACTCGGCGCGCGCCTGAGCAAGCTCGGCGTCGCTTTGCTCTTTTTCGTCGTTCTTTTGCTTTTGCAAGCCCAAAAGCTTATCCAAAGCGCCGTAAACGTTGCTACTGCTACCCGTAATAAGCTCGAGCTGGATACGAAGCTTTTCAAGCTCGTCGGCATTGCGTTGTTTCTTTTCTTCCTTAATGCCGATGTCGCGAGTAATCTTCTCCTTATCCTTACCTCTTGCCGAAGCAAGCTTGAATTCGAGTTCCTCGATATCCTTGGCGTACTGACTGTCGTCGGCTTCCGCCTTGGCAATGTGCTCGCGCAACTCGTCCTCAAGCGACTTGGCGCGGTCGACCTCGGCCTGACATTTAGCCAAACGGGAATTAAGCTCGGCAAGCTCTTTTTCCAAAACGTCGGCGCGATGCTCGGCAGCTCTGAGTCTTGCCTCCTCGGGCGAGACATCCAAATCGATCTTTTCTTCGGAGAACTCGTCCGCCTTCTTTTCCGGCTCGACGTACAACGGCGAATCGGGATCGAAATCCAAAACAAACGTAACGGCAGACTGAGTTTCCTCGGCAGGTTCGGACGTGGCGCCGGAAGTGATAACACCGTTGGCGGCGTTGATTTCCGCCTCGCTCATTATTGCTTCGTCCATAGGCATAGGCGTCTTATAACGCTCTATTATGCGCTTCTTTTCCTTTTCGAGCTCGCGCGTCTGCAAATCCTTTGACTTGAAGAACGTGCGGCGAACCATGCCCTTCGGCTCATATTTTTCGGTAAAGATGCGTTCCAAAAGCTCGTCGTCCGTGATGTACTTTGCGATAAGCTCTTCCAGACCTGCGTCGGAATCGGGCGGAACTGTCGCCTGAGGTTCGCTCATTTGAGGTCCGGAGCTCGGCGTGGACATTATAGGAGCGGGTTGCGATTGAACGCCCGAGCCGGAAGCAAGCTGTAACGTATTGGGATCGGGCATTACACCGGGAACGGACTGCGCGCCTGCGCCCAATAGCATCTGCCCTGCCAAAATGCTTTGCTGTTGCATGCGCTGTTGAGCCTGAGTCTGCGCAATCGTCGAGTTAAGCTTGACGATATACGACGAAACGGGCGCCTGCATTGCAAGCTCGTCTTGCTTGTGCTTGGACAGCGAATGAATGAAGATCCAAACTATTAACAGTATAAGAAGTATGCCGGCAAGAATGCAAGCCGCAATTATGAGCCATGCCTGCCAGTCGTCAAACCGAGCAAAAATACTGCCCGCGTCGACATCGATATTGATTGTTTCGGACTCAAACGTAATGACTTGTCTTTCGCTGTTGGTAAACGTAAGAAGAACCGTGGCGGTTGTTTGACCGTTGATTGCCTTTACGTGCGGGTCGAGCTTAAGTATGTTATTCTCAAACGAAACGCCAAGTTGCTTTTCGTTGAGCGATTTAACAGCGGTAAGCAAATAGCCGCGCTGACGCATTGCCGCAAAAACTTCGGCATTGAGCGCATTATACTCGACGGGCTTTTTACCCTTTATTGGCGAGAATGCAACCGAGTAGCCGCCGTAGGTAGAGATATCTATAGTTACATCGATATCATGCTCCTGGCTTGTGGTTTTTCCGGTATAGTAAAGAATTTTAAACTTGATTTTAAAGTTGGTATTAGCAAGCGAGCTGGGGGTAGCCGTTATCCTATACATCGTGGGGATGGTATTATCATTATCGATATCCTCATCCAAAGTATAGTCTTCCTTCATTCTGTCGATACGAATGCCTTTTTGAGTTTTTATCTCGTTAATGCCGTTAATCGTCGTATCGCTATGGCTGAACGTGGAATCGAGATAGCTGTCGGGCTTGCTGTACTCTATAAGATCGCTCGGACGAACGTAGATCGAACAATAGTCCAATTCGGTAACGATATTATTCCCCTCGTCGAGAACGGTTTCGGACGCCAGGTCGTACACGTTGGTGGACGTGACGTTAAGACGCAATAAATTGACGGCAATCGACTTAGGCTGAGGGTTTGCCGGAACAAAGCTCACCGGAATTTTAACGATGACCGAAGTAGCTCTGCCCGATACCGCCGTCACAATCTTAAGCGGAACGTTCATAACGTGTGTTACGTCCCAGAAATCCACGTTGTTCTGCTGAGTGTATTTGCGTATGGTCTTATCGTCGACCGCTATATTACCTATAACCTTGGGCGTAACGCGGATAGGCGGTGTGTTGGTCGATGCGTCAAACTTTTGCGGCGACGTTACGATAGAGTCTTCAATAGTGACGCCCGAAAGACCCTCGAAACGAATATTATCGACGTCGATTGCAAAGTTGGTAACGGAATGAAGAGTCCAATTCCTGCCCGAAAGCTCTGTACGGGGCGTAGTGCCGGTAACAGTGCCTTCCGTAGTAGTTGTATCGGCAAACAATGCCCTATCCAGCAAAACCTCACCGAGATCGATTGTGATTTTGGAATAGTTGTACACATCCATGATAGGCTTGTGCTTAAAGCCGTCCAACGACGATTGTTCGACTTGAACACCGTCGACTGTAACGTATTCCTTGCCGTCGGAATCGCGGACCTTATTGCCGACGTAAAGCGCCTGCTCGTCGGAAGTCCATTGTGCAAAGGTATCCATAACGGTTACCCTAAAGTAAGCAACAAACGACTTTGTAGGCTCCTCCGCGTTATCAACGAGAGTAACACAAAATCTACCGCTACCCGTTTCGGTAATGGCATTAGCCGTAACGACCAAAGTATTAACGTCTCTGTTGTTTAACGTATTAACGTCAAACGCCGTACTGCCGTTAATAATAGAGTTACTTAAAAAGACCCAAGATCCTGTTTGTCCGAAGTACTCGCGAACAGCCGAATGCTGAATATAGCGTGTACGTAATAATAAATCTTTTTTGCCCTCACCGTCTTTTCCCGAATTATGGTTTTCCAACGCGGTTTTGGAAGTATCGTAATCGGTGGATTCCGGAACCCTGCCGTTGACATCCAAAACAAGATCTATAATAACATCGGGATTGTCGTTGCCCGCATTGTTACCGATGTTTCTATCGGCGTGAGCCACCGGACGAATAAGCAAAGCAAGACCGAGAGCTATGATTGCTACGGCGAGCGTTATAAAAAGTAAGACGTTGCGTTTTATCGAATTGGTTTTCATATTTGTTCCGCCCCCTTACATATTCCCGTCGCCGAATTCGGTCGCGTCAAAGACTATAGGCTCGGCGTCGGCAAAACCTGTATCGCCGCCGAAGCCGCCGTCAGCGAATCCTGCGTCGCCGTCGGCAAAGCCCGCGTCACCGGCAAAACCGCCGTAGTCGGGCGCACCGAAGTCGCCGCCTTCGATAGGCACTTCGCTTACGAACGGGTTTACAGGCTGAGCGTTTTGCGCCTGTGCCGCCGCAAACGCCGCCTTTTTGGCCTCTAATTCGGCCTTAAGCTCGG
The DNA here is from genome assembly GCA_910578545.1 of uncultured Christensenella sp. Taxonomy (GTDB): domain Bacteria; phylum Bacillota; class Clostridia; order Christensenellales; family Pumilibacteraceae; genus Anaerocaecibacter. The sequence continues at coordinate 28,593 of CAJTPT010000007.1, read as the reverse complement.
CAACAGATTTTTTGCCGCCTTTCTTTTTCTTTTTCTTTTTGGTCTTGGCTTCCGCGGACTGAGCAAGATCGGAATTGTCGAGCGAAATACCGCTTTCGTCTTCCTTATCCCTACGCATGTCATTGAACATCTTGGCATACTTGGGATCTTCCATCTTCATCTTGGCACGAACGAGCTGCTCACGCGAAGCGGCGTTAGCCTTGCCGTGCAAGCGGTCGCGCATACGGATAAGCTCCTGGTTGCGTTTTATAATGGCGCGCTGTTTCGCTCTGCGTCTGATGAAAACGATAAAGCGTATAAGGAAAATTATAAACAGTACGCCGAATACGATTAAGAACGAGTACAGCCAAATATTGCCGTAGCCTATAAGACCGTCATCGGTCATAACGGGAAGTCTGTCGACTATTCCGTCTACAGAAACGTCAAAGGACAAGACCTTTGTGTCGGCCTGCTCGTCACTACGATAAATATGGACGTTAAGCTCGTATATCTTACGGGTATTATCTTTAAGAAGCGGCGTGTTATCCGAAACCATGATAAGGATCTTTTTGCCGCCGTCGATTTTGGAATAGGTAAAGCTCGACGAAGCCGCGCTGTCGGCCGAAAGAAGGAAAATCAAGTATTTATCGGGATTTTCTATCTGAGCGCTCTCGAGCAAAGTCGAGAGGTCAATCGTAACACGGGTATCGAGTCCCGAGCCCTCGGTCGTCCACCAATTTGATGCGGAAGGTGTATGACGGCAGTCGATCTTGGCGATAAGATCGCCGCCATCCGTGAGATCCTGAAGCTTGATTTTGCCCGAAATTACGGGTACGATCATATCTATAATCGAGCCCGCTTTTGCCCCCTCGTAAGTTTTCGCCTCGCTGTCGCTTGTAAAAAGAACGTGCATATAGTAGGTCTGACTCAGCTGAGTTGACGTATTGCTCGAGATGATACGAATATCGGGGTTATCGCTGTTGACGTTTTCAAATACCGCGTTTTTGATAAAGGAAGGCGTACCTATGTTGTCCTTTTCGTCGGTAAAATAAATTCCGTTATAAATACGCTCGCTTGCCGATGCGGTAGGATTTTTGATATCGGTATAAATCGGACGATACTTGTCGGCTTTAACGTCGGGGTTGAACGAATTACTCTTTTCCAGTTCGGTCAAAAGCGACGAAATGGTAACGTATCTATCCTCTATAACGGTTACAAGATGGTCGTTGTTAAGAGTAGTTTCCTTGGATACGTTGATTGTAAGGGAGATATCGACGCTCTGATTGTATACGTTTACCGTAAACTGCACGTAGCCGACGCCCGAACGCAAAGGCGTAATAGTAACGCTCTTGTCGTCGTAAGTCATTCTGAACAGTTTATCTTTTTCGTTTTTCTTGGTTTCCTCTGAAGTCGAGGGATTGTATATTCTGGTTGCGAGCTTAAGCACGTTAAAGACATCGGTGGATAAAGTTCCGCCACGCGCGTCTCTGAGCCGTACAAGCGGAGTACCCGCGTTAAACGCAGGACTATCGCCGAATATATCGAATTTGACCGTGCCCGTTACAAGATAGCCGTCCGCAGCGACGTTGCCCGCGTCGCTCAAGCTGAAGCCCTCTATACCGGTATAACGGAAAGTGATATATATCTTTTCCTCTATGATAGGATTGCCTTTGTCATCTTTGCCGCTTACAAACGGGATGGTTTTGGCGGCGTCCGCAAAGCGCTGTACCTCTACGGTAAAGTTGAGCTGTACGGCAGTAGTAGGATGAATGGTTATTCTATCGCCGGAAAGCTTGATGACGTCCATATTGTGACCTGTATCGTCACTCCACTGACTGCCGAATTCGTTAAGATCTTTTTGCGCCGTGCTGTTATTATAAGAGAAGCTCATATTGGCGCCCAGTCCGGTGAACAAGGAACTGAGCAAAATCTCACGCGTTTCTCCGACGAAAATGGTGGACGTGATTATAGTTTCGAAGCTGTTTCTACCGGCTCTTACATCTGAAGTACCATTGAACAGCGGATTATCATCGGAAATACCGTTTATGTCAATCAAATCGGTGGTTGAAACATAATCGGGTTTTAAGCGCAATGACGCATTAGAGAAAACAGTTGCTATGGAATCGCCGTTGGTTTCCAGGTACTTATCGGGATCGGGATCCGCAACGTAGCCCATGGTGGCGCTGTAATTGTAGTTTACGATCGTGTTAACCGTAATGTTTGCTTCCTTAACGGCGCCGCTGCTCTCGGTGGTCTTGTAGGAATTAACGGCATTCGTTTCTTCGTCATACTCGATCGTTCCCGACGAGCCTGTAGCCGTAAACGTCAAAACGTCGTAGGTAAACGAAATATAGCCCTTGTTTTCCTCGACAGAATAAGTAATGTTGTACAAACCGTACTTGTTGTCAAAGTCGGTAGATATCGCCTTACTGATTTTTGCAAGCTCGGCCGCGGTTTGATCTTTTGCAAGCCTGCGAAGCGATTCCTTAAGCGTAATTTCGGTCTTAACCGTAATATGCGCAATCTCGCCCGTTACACCCGCGTTACCGCTTATGATAGCGCCGCCAATAGGCAAACTGATTTGAATATAGTCGCTGTCACGGTCGGTAAACAAATATTTGTAAGTATTGTTATAACGACCTACGTCGATTTCATTAAGATAATATTTAAGATTACCCTTTGCTACCTTATCGCTATCGGGGAAGCCCTTGTCGTTATCCTTCATTTGTGTAAGGATAGAACCTTTAAGCGCAGTATTAACCGTGGGTATCTCGGCATCCGAAGTCAAAAATTTATTGAGCTCGTCTACACCGGTCGTGACGTCCTGTACGGCGAGCGAGAAAGACCTGTTGTATTGATTATTAGGATCGAGTAGCGGAATAGTGCAGTTGTTGCTGTTTTTAGAATCGTATGACGAATATACCTTTACGGTTTCGGTATCCTCTACCATGAAGGTAATTTTGCAAACCTTATAATCATAGTAAATAGCGTTATCGGTTGTTCCCTCGTATTTGGTGTACGTGTTAAACCGCGCTATATTAATCTCGATTGTAATCTTTTTGCCTTTAGTGGATTGCAGCGGGTGTATGGATACGCCTACCCCGCGCTCGGCGTCGTATACAACGTCATACTCAAACATGTTTTCCTGTTGAGTCTTTGTCATAAGATTGCCGTCAAACTTGAACACGGGCAAGTACGTTTCGTCGCTGAGCGTGTCGGCAGTAAGATTAAACTTAAGTTTCGCGTCGGCCGCGTCGTATCCTACTATTCTGTAAGCGTCGCCTATATTGTTTTTCTGAATAAGCGGCTTGTACGCTGCGGCAGTCGAACCGTTGATGCGAATGTTCTCGTCTTCCGAATCAGTCTTGAGTGCGGTTGCAGACCACGTGTAGAATGTTGCCGTGCCAAACTCGGGGTCCGGATCGGCAAGCGTAGGCTTTGTAGCCTTGAACACGACGTCATTGCCGTCGTCTACTACCCAATTGACTATTTCCTTACCTGTTTCGTCAAGGAACTTATCGTAAACCTTTTGAGTAAACGCTGTGCCATCGGCGGTAATACGAACGAGCTTGCCGTGCGTGGTAACGGCAAACAATGTATTGCCGTAGCCGGAATATATTGCCGCAAACTCATCGCGCTTGGCGGTGCTTGCCGTCGAACTGTCAACGTCGCAGAACGTGATTTGAGTCTGATCGATATCCTTATTCCAAGCCCACAAAAGCCCCGTCGAGGTAAGCGCGGCGGAGATATATTCGTTTTTATTTCTTACGCCTGCGTCAAAGCCGTATGTGCCGGTTTCGTCATCTCTGACAAGCGTAGGGTTATTTTCGTAAAACGCTTTAACTTGAGATTCCTGTTTACCTGCGGCAACCGATACTATTGTACCTCTGTTGCCCAAAATCTGCGTAGGCTCGCTCTTATATTCGACCGTACTGCCGAGAGTAAGCTGATTGTATTTGTTATCGCCCCATGCGTAAAGCTTGCCGCCCGAAATGCCGTAGCCTATATCGTTACCCAAAGATACTTCGTAGTGCAAAGGAAGCAAGCAAAGATTGTTGGTATGGTCGTCGTTTAGTGTGCTATCACCCACCAAGCGGTCGCCGTCGGCGTCGGAAGAAGAGCTCCAAATAGCCGGGGCAACGTCGGTGCTGTAAAGCGAGGGGCCGCCGGTATATGTCGCTTGACGCGCGTAGTATCTTTCTACGTCCAAGCCGCGGATGGTACCTACCGCGGACGATTCGATTTCAAGACCGCCCTCGCCTTCGTTCTGATTGTGACCTTTAGCACCCGCAATCGCATTATTGACAGTAATTCCGCTTGCAACTATGGCGCCGACAGCCGGTCCATCGGCAAGAGGGGGGTCACTTGTAGCGGGCAAACGGTGCGTTACGGGATCGATCGTCGTTTTGGCAGGTGTAACTACGTTGGTAGTATTTTTAACTTTATAATCACTGCCGTCGACATCGAGATTTTGAGTTGTCAAAAAGTTTTTGCCGCGAAGCTGAAGCGAGGTAGCGCCTGCAACACCGTTGGCGCTGTAGCCGTTGATACCGACGGTATATCCGCCCGCAACGACCGACATCTTTTGCTCTTTATCGATCTTATACGGCGTTAAGTAAATATTAAGAGCTTCGCCGTTGTAGCTCAAGTACGACTGAGTATATGTGCGTTCGGAATCTTCTGCAACACGAGCATTAGGCACTTCGTACAAAAGCGAGCCCCACACAAAAGAGGCATAATACTCACCTGTGCCGGTTGATTTACGACTGCCTTGGTAATTATACTTAAACAAGAATATATAGTTATACTCGCCTGCCGCTATCGCAGTATCGACAATAGCGTTTCCGCTCGGCACCATGTTGGTGTCGGCAGTTACGTCGTTGTTACCGCTGCCGCTATAATAATGATAATCGATAATGTATGGTTCTGTCCAAGGCGTTTTTACGCTCGTATCCGTTTCGGTGGAACGCAAAAGCAAATAATGCAATTTGTTATTACTTGTAAAAGCTACGTCACGGGTAAGCGTTGTATCGTCGCGCCCCCAAGTGTATATATAACCTTTTTGCGTGACGAATGCCGCAGTGTAGGCGGTAGCGGCGATATGCGCTATTCTGTCGGATGTTTCCTCGTGGTAATCGGCGCCGGGTGAGTTACTGTCCCAGTCCAGACTTTTACTTCCGCCGGGACCGACGCGGAACTTGACGTCTATCTTTTTAGGGTCTGTCGGATAATAGTCGCCGAGAGTAGCGGGAGTACTTGTATTTCTATCGGAATCAGCCTTTAAGCTCCAGCCGTACAAATCGCCGTCGTACGTCAAACCTATCGCAAAGTCGACGCCTGCCGCGACCTGCACGAATCTTATTCCGTTTTCGGACTTTTGCGAAATATCCGGACCGTCATCGGCGTACGCTCCGCGAGGCGCGATTATTCCGAACGAAAGAACCGTGCAACAAATCAACGCTATGCAGATTGCAAACGAAAGTATTCGTGATTTAAACAATGATGCTTTTTTTATCGATTTCATAAGACCCTTCTTATGAGTATATTGCCTCGAAACGCCGTCGAGACGGTGTGAAAATGCCGATATGTATACTATTCGACATTATTCATTTAATAATTATAATACATTTGCCGATAGTTGTCAATATAAACAAATCAAAAATTCGGCAATTTTTTGTGCATTATTTATAGTTTATTCATATTTGCGCTCGTTTATAAAGGTAAAAAATGCAAAAAACGGTATAAACCGATTTTTTCGATTCGGAAGCATTGACCGCTTGACTGTGATTGATGTCGGGAATCGGTATGACTTTATGACTTGGCGAGGAGAATTCGGTTTTGCACGCTTTGTGCTTGCGGGATCCTTCGGTGGTCGGAGATTGCTCCTATGACAACAATTTTGACGAAAAAAAAGTCGAGCGCGAACTCGACAAGTCTTAATTCCTAATTAGTATTCGGGGTGTACACGCTGCCGTCAACATAGTAGCGCATGCCCGTTTTGTTGTAGTACAACGTTATGCCCAAGTGCCCCAACAGCACGGTGGCAAACGGAACAGCTACTATCAACCCCACGCCGAGCGTAAAAATAGTGACGAACATCACGCACGCGATAATTAGCAACCATGTTATAATATAAGTAGAATATATCGCGCCGAAACGCTTAAAACATATCTCGCACGAACGGGCAAAGCCTTTTATAACGCCGGCGCCGCCTGCCACGCACGGCGCCCAGCACGCAGTGAGCGAACTACGAAATGCGCGGAACACGAGAAGCACGGTTATTCCTATAAACGGCAACGCTACGTTCATTCCCATAGCGCGTATAACGCCGTATATTATTCCGAACGACGCCGCGTCGAACGCTATCATTATAGGCATTTTGGCCAGCGAAAAGCGCACGGACACGCCGAGCGTGGATATAAACTTGCCGGCAAAACCGTATGCCGCGTTACAAGACAGTCTGCCGTCTAACACGGTTGCAAGCGGAATCTCGTACAGTCCGAAAAAGAATCGGAACGCAACAATCAAAACCAATATAACGAAAATGCGAGTCAGCGACGCTACCCTGTCGTTGTTTTGAAAAACGCCGAGCGCGCTTTGGTAAACGTCGTAAAGCCCATTCCACAGTCCGTTCCAACCGCCGTCGCCGAACAGTTCGCCAAACGCTTTGCTTATTCCGGAGAACACACCCGCATCGGCAAGCGCGCGCTGAATGGGCAGAATAAACGGCAAGCTCAAACCCGCGAGCAATGCAAAAGACACCGCCATGTACAGCAGTACCGCCCACACCGTTCCGAAATGCGCTATCATATTTTTAAAAGCGTTCTTAAACGACATCGGATTCCTCCCCCGCTTTGCGTTTTGCGGTTTTGGATTTGGCAGACGACGTTGATTTTTTTTGTTTGTTTGCCTGTTTGGTTTCGGCTACCGCGGCTTTATCCTTTTCCGTCTTCGCTTCCGCATCGGTCTTTTCGGGCGACGCGGGGCTCGCCGGCGCAGGGTTAGGCAAGCGTATATTAAGGTACGGTTTGACGTCGCGGCGCTCGAGGTCGCTCACCGAATAAAAGGTAATCATGGTATACACCGTGGCGTAGACGTTGGTGAACAAAAACACGAAAAAGCTTGTAAGGCATATCGCCCACGCGCTTACCTGCAAAAAGCCCATTAGCATTTGGACCCCGGCGCACACCATCATCGGCAAAAGCAAGCCGCCGAAAATCTTTTTGCCCGATATCAGCTTAAACGACAGCGCCGCGGCGTCGCGGAACTTATAGCCGTATATAAACATTATCGGCGCCCAAAACAGCATGGGCATGACTATAAGCGCGTGCAACACAAACAGTGCGACCGCTACCACAGATATTACCGTGAGCGCCGCGCCCGTCGACGCACCAATCGCGTGGCATATCGCCTGCGAGAGCGAAACGAGTCCGAACAGCAAAAATCTGAGCACTACCGACAGTACGCTCATTACAACGACCCCGATGGCTATCGGGAAAATCGAGTTGTTTATCATTCGCCACGGCGATCGAAGCGACAGTTTGCCCGTGCGGAAATGCCTGTCGATCGACGACATTATAAGCGCCGACGCCACTACTTGAAGCGTCGATATCAAAACAATCGGCCACAAAAACTGCCAACTGTCGTCAAACACAAGCGCGAACGTCGCACCTGCTCTAAAATAAGGATTGTAATCGAAGCCCGTTACAAACGCCACTTCCCAGTACGGAACGGACAAAAAACACGCCGCAACAGACGGGACGGCCATCACCGCCACCGCCAGCCAAAAATTCTTTTTTAGATATGAAAATGTCTGATATAGATATTTCACATATCTATTATATCCCTTTTATTAAGAAAAGGCAACCGTTTTTTTGTTACGGCGGTTTTTACGCCCGCGCTTTTTTGCCCGCTCGAACATGAGATCGCTGCTTTTGGGGCTTGCGCGTTTTACGCTGTTTAGTATTCCTATTCCCGACATAAACACGATAAGTCCCGAGCTGCCGCTGCTTATAAACGGCAACGGCAGTCCAGTCGGCGGAATACTACCCGTCACAACCGCTATATTAACCATTACCTGTATTGCGATTATCGCCGCTATACCCGAACACAACAGCGATCCGAATCTGTCCGACGCGCTCACCGATATTTTAAGCGCGCGGCGTATCAAAAACACATATGCCGCCATAACCGCAAAACAGCCGAACAGCCCGAATTCCTCGCCTATCACGCTGAATATAAAGTCGCTTTCGGCAAACGGCAAAAACAGATATTTCTGTCTGGAATTAAACAACCCGACGCCGAAAAAGCCGCCCGCGCCCAAACCGTAATACGATTGTATAAGCTGATACCCTTCCTCGAGCGGACTTTCCCACGGATCCAAAAACGCCATAAGCCGAGCAAACCTGTAAGGCTCGATAAGTATAAGCACTACCGCCGACGCGATAAGCGGAAGGATTATGCACAAAAGGTGCTTGATTTTGGCCCCGCCCAAAAACAGCATTACTATCATGAGTAGCGCCATACATATAGTTACCGACATGTTAGGCTCGAGTATAATAAGCAAACAAATAACTCCGCCTACGGCTACGACGGGAAGCAAGCCTGTAAATGTTTTTATCGAGCTTTCGTGCGATCCGATATATGCCGAGGCGAATATTATAAAGCCGAACTTGGAAATCTCGCTCGCCTGTATGGTAAAGAACGGCAGGTTTATCCACCGCCGAGCGCCGTAGTTGGTTATGCCGACGCCCGGGATAAACACTATTGCAAGAAGTATCACCGATACTGCGAGTATCACGTATCTCAGCTTGTGAAATACGTGGTAATCGATACGCGAGCACAAGAACATTGCGGCAAGCCCGAGCGCCGCGCCCGTTAACTGCTTGTACACGTAATAATACTTAGTGCCGTATATTCGTTCGCCTACGTACGACCCTGCCGAGTACACCATAAGCACGCCGAACGCAACAAGCGCCGCCGTGACGATTATAAGCGCGATATCGGACTTGCCCGATTTGTTATCCGATATTCCCGCAAATTTGGTCTTTATGTTTTTTTTCATGGCAAAATCGCTTACTTAGTCCTACCGAGCGCACGCACCGCCGCCTTAAAGCGCTCGCCGCGCTCGGCGTACGACTTGAACTCGTCGAACGACGCGCACGCGGGCGATAACAGCACGGTTTTTGCTTTAGATTCCGCCGCCTTGGCAACGGCGTCCGACAGCGAGCTTACAACGCTTATTTTCAGCTCGGGCGTTAATGCGCACGCCGCGTCGCGAACGGCTTGCGCGGTTTCCCCCATTGCGACCACCTCGATTACCCGATTATCGAGCGCGCAAAACAGTTCGCCGAAATCGGTGTCCTTGCCGCGCCCGCCGAGTATAAGACACACTGTTCCGTCCGTTTGCGCTATAGCCGCCAAGCACGCCGCAACGTTTGTACCCTTGGAATCGTCTATCCACTGCTTGCCGCAAGCATACCCCGCCTTTTCGGTACGGTGCGGCGACGGCTCGGACGACGACAGCGCGTTGATTACGGAAGAGTTGTCCGCGCCAATGCACTTTGCCGCCGCGATTGCGCACAACGCGTTTTTTACGTTATGCTCGCCCGGCAAACGCAGGTAGTCCACCGGACAAATGCGATCGCCGCCAAAGCAAAAATATCCGTCCGCCACGTACGCGCCGTCGATCACTGTGCTCGTCGAGCACCGAATTATCTGCGCGGAAGTATGAAGCGCGCACAGCGAGCCCACGCTGACGTCCTCGCCGAGCACCAAGTATCCGCCGTCCATGCCGTTTGCCACGTTGCACTTGGCGGCGTAATATTCCTTCAGACTGCCGTGCCAATCCACGTGATCGGAAGTCACGTTAGTGATGACTGCCACCGTCGGCGATATTACCGAACGGTAAAGCTGAAAGCTGGACAGTTCGCACACAAGCGGCTTTTCAGATTTTTCGAGCACTGCGGCGCACAGCGGATAACCGATGTTTCCGCACGCCACTCCGTCCGACATGTCGGCGATAAGCCTGGTGACTGTGGTCTTGCCGTTGGTGCCCGTCACGCCTACTATTTTGCGCCCGTCTGACAAGGCAAAGCCAATCTCGATTTCCGAATAGGTCTTTATGCCGTGCTCGGCGCAATACTCGTACACCTTGTGCGTAGGTCGTATGCCCGGGCTTATCACCGCGCCGTCGTAGTCCTTATCGGGCGGTGGAATAAACATACCGTTTATATCGGCATAGACTCGGGCTTTGCCGCCGTGCTTTTTTATGGCTTTGCACGCCGCGCGCCCCGACAATCCGTTGCCGTAAACAAAAAACCGCTTTCCGTCGAAAATACTCATACGGTATTATATGACGAAAAGCGGGCGTTTAGAATTTGCGCCGAAAGCAAGCGGGCACTTGTTTTTTAATCAATACAGCGCAAGCATAAGCGCAACCGTCACCACCCCGCAAACGAAGGTGATAATGGTATACGTAACGGCTATCTTGCCCTCGAACACACCTTTCCTCTCGAAGTGGTGGTGTAGCGGCGCCATTAAGAACACGCGCTTTTTTGTTAGCTTAAACACTATTACCTGTATTATAACGGACAGGCTTGTTACTATATACATTATTCCGACGAGAAGCATGCTCAGCGACATTCTGCCGAGCACGGCTACGCACGCCAAAAATCCGCCTAACGATAGCGAGCCCGTATCGCCCATAAATATCTTTGCGGGGTGCGTGTTAAAGCACAAAAACGCCAACAGGCTTCCGCATAGCGCGGCGCACAGCACTATCATATTGAGCGTGCCGTCGCTCGTGAGCTCGCCCGCAAAAAACGCTATTCCGAGCATTACGCAACAGAACGCCGAATTGGTTACCGTCACCGACGACGCAAGGCCGTCAAGTCCGTCGGTCAGGTTTACCGAGTTGGTAAACGCCAAAAAGATAAAAATATAGTATAGCGGTGCAAGCACGCCGAGCTCGATTTTTTTTGGCGCAAACGGCGCATACACAGTGCTTCCCACGTCGTCGCCGTAGTACGCGTACACCGATATAATCGTAGCAAGCAAAACTTGAAAGATTATCTTTTGCACGGGCGACAATCCTTTGTTGTTTTTGTACCTGACCTTAATAAAGTCGTCGATAAACCCGATAAGCGCGTACCCGACGGTGACTATAAGTATTATATACTGCGTTTTGTCGCCGCGCACGGTAAAAAACAGCGCGGGAATAAGCGCAAGCACTATCGACGCGCCGCCCATTGTAGGCGTGCCCTGCTTGCTCTTGTGGTTGTCCACGTACGAGAGTATGGGCTGACCTGCCTTTAACCGCCTGACAAGCCTAATATTGAGCGGCAACAGTAGCATTCCCACCGCGAACGCCGCCAAAAACGCGCAAAGTATGCTTATCAAAGCCCGAACTCTCCCGCTATTTCCATTACGTACTGCTCGTCGTTGTACGGTGTGCGCCTGCCCATAACGTCGTTGTACCGCTCGGCGCCCTTGCCGGCTATTAACACGATATCCTGCTTTTCCGCCATTTCCATTGCGCAGCGGATAGCCTGCTTGCGGTCGACAACCGCCGTATAGTTTGTTCCGCCTATCTCTGATATGCCGCTTATGATTTGGTCGATTATCGCCTGCGGATCCTCGAACCGCGGATTGTCGCTTGTCACAAAGCAATAATCGCTCATTTGCGAAACGATTTTACCCATGACCGAGCGCTTGCTCGAATCGCGGTTGCCGCCGCAACCGAATACGGTGATTATGCGCGCGGGCGCAAACTCGCGAATGGCGCGTAATATATTGGCAATACCGTCGTCGGTATGCGCAAAGTCGATTATAACACTGCATTTGGCGGTGTTGATAATGTTAAATCTGCCGTCTATCTTTTTTACGTTACGAATGCCCGCCGTAACCGCCGAAAGCGGAAAGCCTAACGACATAGCCACCGCCGCCGCGCACAGCGTATTGTACATGTTGAACCGACCGGTAAGGCTGAACTTGACGTGTCCGACGGCGTCCGCCATGTTGATTACGTAGCTCAAACCGTACGCGCTCATGGATAGGTCTATGCCGAAAACATCGGACGGGTTGTCCACGCCGTAGGTAACTGCGGGAAGCGCGCTGTCGTGTGCGATCTCTTTGCCGAGCTCATCGTCCACGTTGATAACCGCGCTACGGCAATGCTCGGCGGAAAAAAAGCTCTTTTTGGTTTGGGCATAGCTTTTCATATCGCCGAAAAAGTCCAAGTGGTCGCGCGAAAAATTGGTAAACGCACCTACCTCGTACGTTATGCCGTCCACCTTGTTAAGCTTTATCGCGTGCGCCGACACTTCCATCACCACGTATTCCACACCGGCGTCCGCCATATCCTTTAGCGTAGCGTGAAGCTCTATCGGGTCGGGCGTTGTCAGCCGCGCGTCAAGCTTGTTGCCGCAATATTCGATCGCGTTGGTGCCGATTATGCCGCACACGTGCCCCGCCTCCTCGATTATGCTCTTAACTATATAAGTGGTAGTAGTTTTGCCGTTGGTGCCCGTTATGCCTATCAGCTTGAGCCGTTTACTCGGGTTGCCGTAAAACGCCGACGCGGCAAGCGCAAGCGCATGCCGACTGTCAGCCACTTCGATTTGAATGCAGTCGAGCGCGAGCCGCCGTTCAACTACGATAGCCGCCGCACCGCGCGAGATTGCGTCCGCCGCAAAAGTGTGCCCGTCGTTTTCGCGACCGACAAGACAAAAGAACAGATCCCCGTCCTTGACCCTCGAGCTGTCAAACGCAAGCCCCGTTATTTCGATATCGCTTTCGACATCCAATATTTCGCATAACCGCATAATTGCACCTGCCTTGGCGACACTCCGATTAAGTGACGCGAGTAAAATTGCGTAGGTGATTTTCGTGATACGATACAATATGCTATCATCGCAGCAGCGCTACGTGAATGTTTTATTGCAGCTCGCAGCACGGAAATCGAGCGCAAGATTACCGCACGAACTTATTCGGAGTGTCTGAGAATAGTATATGTCTATTGTAATGCGTAAATCGCTCTTTTGCCCGCTTTTGCAAACATATTTAATTTTCGACAATGGGCGGGTCAGCCGAATCAAACAGCGAAGAATCTTTATGTTTAATGCGCAGAGCGTTCTGTTGTACACACTCTATGGCGGTTGGATCCTTCGCATTCGCCCATGATGACAAACAATCTTGTGCAATAATTTCGATTTCTCAATTCCGAATTCTGATAAGCACGCTGTCGTTGAGCTTTACGCGCTCGCCCGGCAACGGCGTTTGACCGATAACGGCGCCGCCCTCGCCCGCAGTTTCCACGTGAAGCCCCGTTTTTTCGAGCAAGTCGACCGCTTCCTCCGCCGTCATATCCATTACGTCGGGCATAGGCACGTATTCCACTTCCGGAAGCATGGTGGGCGGCAAATCCACGTAGTCGAATATCTTTTCAAATACGTCGCCCGCATACGGCGCGGCAACAAGACTGCCGTAGTACATATAGCCCTGCGGCTCGTCGACTATCATGAGCAAAGCGTACTTGGGATTTTCCGCGGGCGCAAAGCCGATAAACGACGAAATGTATTTGCCTTGCGCTATCGTTCCGCCCGAATATTTTTGCGCCGTGCCCGTCTTTCCGCCTATCGCATATCCGACTACGCCCGCCTTACTGCCGCCGCCGTTTGCCACGACGCCCACAAGGTATTCACGCATTTTTTGAGAAGTGCTCTCGCTTACGGTGCGACCTTTTTCCATCGGCAAGCGCGTAGCCACGTTTTTACCGTCAAACGAGTCGACGCTACCGACAAGGTACGGCTGATACAGTATGCCGCCGTTTACCACCGAGCTGACGCCCGTTATAAGCTGTAACGGCGTTACCGCAACCGCTTGACCGAAGCCGATACGAGCAAGGTCGACGGTCTTGACGTTTTCCTTTTTCATGAGCATGCCGCTGCTTTCGCCCGCAAAGTCCACACCCGTTTTTTGTCCGAGCCCGAATTTATCGAGCGCCGAATAAAATCTGTCCACGCCGAGCCGCAACGCCAAATCCATAAACACGCAGTTACACGAGTTTTTTACGCCCTCGGCAAGATGCTGACTGCCGTGCCCGATAGTCCGCCAACACCGTATTCTTTGCCCGTCCACCATTCTGTACCCGGGACAGAAAAACGTATCGTTGTCCGACACTACGCCCGCCTCGAGCGCCGCCGCCGTCGTGAATATCTTAAAGGTCGAGCCGGGCTCGTACATATCGACTATCATGGTGTTGCGCGACAGCTCGTTTAGCAAATCCAAGTCGTTGCGCGGCGGGTCGTTAAGGTCGAAAGCGGGCGTTTTTGCCATGGCAAGTATTCCGCCGGTATTGACGTCCATGACTATCATTTGCGCAGACTTAGCTGAAAATTCCGTTTGCGCCGCCGTCACCGCCGAGTACGCAAAGCTCTGGATATTGCTGTCAAGCGCGAGCGTTACGTTACAGCCGGGAATGCCCGGCACGTACTTAGTGACCGAGCCTTCCACCTCGCGCCCCGCCATATCTGTGGAAGTATACGCATAGCCGTCCACACCCGTCAAGTACTTATCGTAATAGCTTTCCAAGCCCGACTGACCTACGTTGTCAATATTTGTAAACCCGAGTATCTGCGACATGTTGCTTCCGAACGGATAGTTGCGCTGAGTATCGAGCGTGTAATACAGCCCGCTTATGTTTTTGTCGCGAAGCTCGAGCGCGGTCTTCGCGTCGATTTTGCGCTTAACAGTTACTTCGCCCACTTGACGACTGAGCATTTCGAGCACAGTTTCCGTGCTCATGCCGAGCGCGTCCGAAATATCGCTTGCCGTCTGTTCCTTATTTTTGACCGCGTTGGGGCGAGCGTACAGCGTAAAAACGTCCGCACTGTCCGCGAGCACCTCGCCGTTGACGTCCAAAATCTTGCCGCGCGCCGCCTTTAACGGAAGATCGCGGTACCACTGCTCCGCCGCACGGGCGCGCAACATTCCGCCGTCGATAATCTGCAAATAGAAAAGCCTGCCGAACAGCGCGATAAACACCACGACAAGCGCAATAAACGCAACGAGTATTCTCTTTCGCATAGTTGCGGCGCCCGCTTTCATACAATCACCTCTAATCGATTTAACTATCGTAATATCATATGCGCGGCAATCGAGTTTTAGAAAGCACAAAAAAACCGTCCGCGCGTTATTGCTCGGACGGTCGTTGTTATTAGTTTTCAGTTAATCACTTTGGAAAGCCAGTCGCAGAATTTGTCGAACGCGCCGGACTTGGGGGTTGCGGCGGGATAACCGACGTTTTCGACGGGGGTTGCGGTGTATGAGGGGTTCTCGCTTGCCGAAACCATGCCGAGCCCTGCGGCCTTTTCCGGCATCGCTTCCATCTCGGCACGCAGGTCCTCGCGCTGAGTGGCAACCAACGCCTGCTTTTGCGCGACAGAGCTTGCAAGGTCATCCGCCTGCGCATTCGCTTTGGAAACGATAACGCCCGTCGCGATAACCGCTATCGCGAGTATAAGCGCGACCGCTACGTAAATGCAAAGTATGACCTTGGTGCGCAAATCGACCGCGCCGCGACGGGAAGTGGAATGTGCCCTTTCCCTTTCCTTTTCGACAACGCGCTCTTCTTCCTGCTCGACAACGTCGGTGGCATACGCACGGGTCTTGACCGAAGGAAGGATATCCTCTTTTTCGCGCTTTGCCTTTTTCTTTTGGCGAGGCGGAAGAGGCTCGCGCACGGGCGGCGTATAAGTGCGCTGTGTTACCTGCGGGCGCGACTTAGCCGTTTCGAGCGTGGTATAAAGTCCGTCGGTCGCAGGCGCCGCGGGCGTAGTGATATCGGTATCTATATCGGATCTAAGCATACTGCTCCCCGTGTCGGAAATAGGCTCGGTATTGCCGATAGCATCAAAATCGGAAATCAACGGAAAACCGCCGTTTTCCATTCCGTAGTAACCGCCGAAGCGGTCGCTCTCTCTTGTTATCTGTCGTTTTGTGGTTATCATGATACGACCTTCCTTAAAGTTTTTCCGATACCCTTAGCGTAGCGCTTGTGCTACGCGAGTTTTGCTGTTGTTCTTGTTCGGACGGCTTTTCCCGAAGTACCGTCCTGCCTATTGCGCGGTGGTTGCACACGCATACGGGCAATCTTTTGGGGCAAATGCAGTCGGTGGCAAACTCGTTAAACGCCGCCTTGACTATGCGGTCCTCCAGCGAGTGGAAGCTAAGTACCGCCATACGCCCACCCGACTTAATCAATCCGAAAATGCCGCAAAGCGCGTCGTACAGTCCTTTTAGCTCGCCGTTGACCTCTATGCGAATAGCCTGAAAAGACTTTTTTGCGGGGTGCCCGTTTTTTCGGTACGGCACCGATTTGGCGATTATATCGGCAAGCTCGATCGTGGTCTGTATCGGCTTGACGCTCCGCGCTCTGTCGATAGCGGTTGCTATCTTTTTGGCGAAGCTTTCCTCGCCGTACTTGCGCAGGATGTCGCAAAGCTCGGCCACGCCGTAACCGTTGACTACGTCGTAGGCGGTCAAGCCCTGCGTTCTGTCCATTCTCATATCGAGCGCGCCGTCGTGCATGTACGAAAACCCGCGCGACGGATCGTCAAGCTGATGCGACGAAACCCCTAAATCGAGTAGCGCCCCGTCAAGCTCGGTAATGCCCGCGCCCTTCAGTAGCTCCACTGCATTCTCGTATTTACCTTTAATGTACGTAACGTCGCCCGTTAACCGGGCTTTGCAATATTCAAGCGCGTCGTCGTCGCGGTCTATCGCAACAACCGAGCCGCCCGCTTTCAGTATATAACCAGTATGTCCGCCGCCGCCGAGCGTGGCGTCCAAATACAAACCGCCTTTGTGTACCCCGAGCTCTTGCACTATGCGCTCGGGCATAATCGGAACGTGATACATCACATCTTGCGCGAGGCGGTAAACTGCGCGATAATCTTGTTGAAGTCGACCGACTTTTTGTGCTCCTTGTAGACTTCCTCGTCCCAAATCTCGACACGGTCGTAAGCGCCTATCGTGATGATATTTTTGGACAGACTGCATTCTTCGATAAACGCCTGATTAAGCGACACCCTGCCCTGCTTGTCCTCGACAAGCTCCTGCGTGGACGAGAATATCGCGCGCTTTATATCGTTCATATCCATATCCAAAAGATCGGCGTCCTTAAACCTTTCGGTCACAAGTCGGTCAAAATCGGCACGCGGATAAATAAACAAGCACTTTTCAAAGCTACAGAAGATCATCGGGTTCTCGCCGAGCAGCTTGCGAAAAGCAGGCGGTATTCTTAACCGCCCCTTGTCGTCCATCTGATGATGATACTGCCCGTTGAACATAAAATGACCCTTTCACTCCGATTTATCGCTGATAATGTCATTTTATCACATAGTTTAACCACTGTCAACCCCTTTTGCCCCTATTTTACCATATTTTTGCATAAAAAATTAATATCAACCACGGTTTTTGGGCGGGGTATAAAAATTATTGACTTTCGGGCAAATTCTTATAAGCGAAGTAAAGCCGACGTATGAGTACACGGTCGGCGCAGGGTGAAAATATCGGGTTTAAAGTATTTCTACTATTCTGTTGGCTACCTGGTCGCATGAGGTCAAGTAGTATTTTATACCGTTTTTGACAACAAGCTTTTTGGCGTAGCAATTTTTGCCGTGAAGGTGTCCGTACACCACCGCGTCCACTCCGAATTTTTCAAACAGGTCTGTGACGGGGGTATTTTCAAACCGCACGTTAAATGGCGGATAGTGTATCATAAACACGACCCTATCCCCTTGTTCGCGCAGCTTTTGCATGGCGTTAAGCGACATTTCCATGCGAAGCAGTTCGCGAGCATACAAGCGTTTTCCGTCCTCGGTCTTATCGTCCGCGCTCCAACCGCGACTGCCGCATACTATGACGTCGCCTATCTTAATGCAGTCGTTCTGGATGGCAAACACGTTTTGCGGAAGATTGCCGCGCACTGCGGAAATACTCTTCCACCAATAGTCGTGATTGCCGCGCGTTATTATTTTTTTACCGGGAAACTCACCTATGTAGTTAAGGTCGGGAACGGCGTTTTCCAAGCTCATCGCCCAGCTCAAATCGCCCGCCATAAGTACGAGGTCATCACTCGTAACGGGCTCGAGCGATTTATTTATTTCGTCAAGATAGTTATCCCACACCTCGCCGAATATATCCATCGGCTTGGGATTGTTTATTGATAAGTGCAGGTCGGAAATTGCGTAAACCTTCATAGCCGTAGTTTATCATTATCGGCAAAAAAAGTCAACGCTTTGACCGAGTTTACGCCCAAACGTCGTTACTCGTCGTCAAGCTCGGGAAAAATATTGCCGGCAAGCCCGGGGCACGAACAGCCCGTGCACGGCGGATACTTGCAATATCCATACGTAGGTATAAGTATATCTACTATCGCCGTCACCTTTATTATTTGAAGTAAACAGCCGAAAACGCTTACCGCATTCGTGCCGATTATTGCGCCGCCGCCGACAATCATATTGGACTGCGCCTCGATAGAAAACGGTACCGCCGAGTTATTGCTCGGTATTTTAAGTAGCACGTCCTTACTCTCGCGGTACGACGCGCCGACCGACACCAGCTGTCCGCCTATCGAGTACGTAACGGCAAACCGCGTTACAACGTCGCCGACCACCCGACTGCACTCGCCGTTAGACGAGCCAATGGAATACCCGTCCAATTCACTGCTTATTACTCGCGCCGAAACAAACTCGGCGCCCTGCGGAATCGGCGCGTCGGTAGTAAGCGTGAGCGTAATGTTCTCGTCGGTAAACGCGCAACCGTCAAACACACGCTTGGTTTCTATTACCATACGACAGCAAATGCCGTCCATACTTCCCCCGCAACCCGCCTTAATAGCCATACACCCTCCAAACGCTTTATTCAAATTTATTTATGCGCTTTCACGGATTTTTGCCACAAAAAAAGCGCGAGCAGTGTCGCGCCTTTTACCATAAAGGTTGCGATATACATTTATATATAATAAATGATTATGTATCTTGCTCGCCAAATACGGCGAGAACCTCGTCCAAACGATTTAAAAGCGCGTCCTTGCCCGAGCCGTTAAGCCCGCTGGTGACTATAAGATTACCCTTTGCAAGACCGAGGGCGGCGGCAATCTTGACCGTTGCGTTACCGACCTGCGCGCGACTCAGCTTGTCCGCTTTGGTTAGCACGACGGTAAACGGAAGTTCCAGGTCGCGCAAGTAGTTTATTAGCACTTTGTCGAGGTCGGACGGGTCGCGCCGCACGTCCATAAGACACAGCACCTGCGCAATATCCTTGCTCGTTCGGAAAAACACGTCGGTACGCTCGGCAAAGGCATCCGTTTCCGACTTGTGCGCCTTACTAAATCCGTAGCCGGGCAAATCGGTAAGAAAGAACTTACGCGTATCGGTAGACACCTCGAATATATTGATAAGCCGAGTGCGACCGGGCGTTTGCGACGTTTTGCACAGCTTGGCGCCCATAAGCATGTTGAGAAGTGTCGACTTGCCGCAATTGGATCTGCCGGCAACGCACACTTGCGGCGAGTACCCGTCCGCCGCCCGAGCGGTTGCACAGCTCGTTACAAAGCGCGCGTTTTTGACAATCATACAAGAACCTGAGAGAATACTTGATCGATGTTTTCGACGGGTATAATCTTAACCTTTTGTTTTACTTCGTCCGGAATGTCGGCAAGATCTTTTTCGTTTTCGCGCGGGATTAAAAGCCGCTTGCATCCCGCCCTGAATGCGGCGAGCGATTTTTCCTTAAGTCCGCCGATAGCTAGTACTTTGCCGCGCAAAGTGACCTCGCCCGTCATGGCTACGTCGTGCGCGACCTTGCGCTTGCTGAACGCCGACATAAGCGCGGTGGCAATCGTGATACCTGCGCTCGGCCCGTCCTTGGGCGTTGCGCCCTCGGGGAAATGCAAGTGCACGTCGTTTTCCGAAAACGCATTCTCGGGGATATCGTATTCCGCCGCCCGCGAGCGTACAAGCGACAGCGCCGCCAGGCACGATTCCTTCATTACGTCGCCGAGGCTGCCCGTGAGCTTGAGCTCGCCTTTTCCGCCCGCGATGATCGCCGCTTCGATAGTAAGCGTAACGCCGCCCACGCTCGTCCAAGCAAGACCGGTGGCAACGCCAACCTCGTCGGCGTCTACGCGCGCGACGTCCTTGTAGCGCGGCGGGCCCAAAAATTCGACTACGTCCTTTTTGGTTACCTTAAACGTTGCGGGCATTTGTTCCATTTCCACAACGCGCAGTGCGATTTTGCGCATTACGGTCGCAATCTCGCGCTCGAGGTTACGCACGCCGCTCTCGCGCGTGTACGCCGAAATGATATACGATATGACCGCGTCGCTCATCTCGATTTTAACGCTCGATAGTCCGTTGGCTTCCGTTTCCTTCGGCTTGAGATAACGCTTGGCGATTTGCAATTTTTCCTCGTACGTGTAGCCGGAAAGCTCGATAACTTCCAGTCTGTCGAGCAGTGCGGGCGGCAAAGGGTCTAACGAGTTTGCAGTGGTGACAAACATGACGTTGCTCAAATCGAAAGGAACGTCAAGATAGTTGTCCTTAAAGTTATAGTTCTGGTTGGGGTCGAGCACCTCGAGTAGCGCGGACGCGGGATCGCCGTGAATATCCGCAGTCATCTTGTCTATCTCGTCAAGCAGGAACACGGGATTGTTGACGCCCGCCGACTTAATACCGCTAATGATACGTCCGGGCATAGCCGCAACATACGTTCTGCGGTGTCCGCGGATTTCAGCCTCATCGTGAATACCGCCGAGCGACATGGTAACAAGCTCGCGGTTAGCCGCACGCGCAATGGAGCGCACTATGGACGTTTTACCTACTCCGGGCGGGCCGACAAAGCACAGCACGGGCGACTTTAGATTATGCGTCAGCTTGTACACCGCAAGATATTCGAGTATGCGGGTCTTAACCTTTTCCAGCCCGTAATGGTCGTCGGCAAGCACCTTGCGCGCGTGGTCGAGTTCTATCTCGGCGTCTGTCGATTTATGCCACGGCATACTTAAAAGCAGGTCGATATACGAACGCGCGACGCTCGCTTCGGGCGTGGAAGAGTTCATTTTTTCCAGCCGTGAAATTTCTTTTTCCGCCTTATCGAATGCGATTTGCGGCATACTGTCTTTAAGTTCGGCAAGCGATTTGCGAAGCTCGTCTATCTCGTCCGCGTCCTCGCCGAGCTCTTCCTTGAGCGCATGGATCTGTTCGCGGATATAATATTCCTTTTGGTTTTTGTCTATGTTTTGCCGCACCTTGGCAGAGATACGCTTTTCCATAGCGCGTATTTCGGTTTCCTTGGTGAGCGCGGTCAGTATCATTTCGTACTGCTCCGACAACGTCTTGGTTTGAAGCACCGCCTGCTTTTCGCTGTCAGTCGTAAATATATAGCTCGCAATAGTGGAAACAAACCGCTCGCCGTCGTCGACGGATAGCGAGCTTAGTACGTCGCCGGGCATTTTGGTGTCTATGCGGCGATACTCGCGGAACTGCTCGTCAAGCCTGCGTTTTACGGCCTCGAGATAAACGGGATCGTCTTGGTCGTAGGCGTATTCCTTAAGCGTTACCTCGAAGTACGGATTGAGCGACACGTAGCTGTCTATCTGCATTCTCCGCCCCGCCATAAACACCACGCGCATTGCGTCGCCCGGCAAACGCTGTACCTGCTTGATCGTGGCAAGCACACCCACGCGGTAAATATCCTGCGGCGCGGGATTGACCATGGTCGCACGCTTTTGCGCAACCAAAAACACGCTCTCGCCCGACTCTACCGCCTGACTGATAGCCGCATAAGATTTATCCCGAACAAGATCGAAATGCACCGCCTGTCCGGGAAAAACAACCTTTCCGCGAAACGCTATCATCTTGTACGTCTTTATAGGCTGAACAAGCTGTGCCTCGTCCATTCCCAAACTGTTATCGAAATTATTATTTTCCATTGCTTCACCCATCTTTGCCATGCGAATAATTATTTAACTTTTTACTATGCAAATAATTATACCACGTTTCGGATAATTTTACAACCCTTTTAAGCCTATTAATCGCAAATATGAGCGCTCGATAATTCAATTTTTTGAAGCGCCGATTGCCGCCCCGCCATTGATAAAACGGCGCAACAATCGGTTGACAAATGCCAAACACACTCCGATAACGATAAGCACAGACTCGGCAAACAAAAACATAACGACAAGCATACCATTTGACATAACATTTACGTCAAAGTAGCTGTAAACGGATTGCCCCGTAAGTTTTCCGAGTGTTATCATAAAAATATAGTACACCGTCGGAAAAACGAGCGCCGTTATCATATCGCGCTTTTTTCCCGTTCGCGCGTCGCAAAAGAATATATAAAACAAAACCGCCGATGCGGGCGTTACCAAATGCAGTATAACCGACCTGCCTGTAAAGCAAACATCGGACGCAAAGTACGCACAAACCGCCACAACGCACGCAAGCAGTACCGCGCAGTCAAAGTACAAAAAGTGCGGCGCCGACTTTTTTGTAAACAGCGAATATAATCCGCAACACAAAAAAACGACGCCCGTCGCCGCGTTGGACAGAAACGTCATTTCCGCACAATCGTTCATGCGTGTGCAATAGTGAGTGAACGCGCCCCCCAAAAACAAAAGAGAAAGCAAAACCGAGCAAACTGCTTTTATCTTAACCGCCATACAGTTATTCTTAGCAAATGCGCAAAGAATAATACCGCAAGCAGCAACAGTTTAATAACGGGTAAGCGAATCGATAACGCCGCAATATTTTGTGATCATCGCGCCTTTATAGCATACCGCTTCGACTTTTTTACCGACACATTTAGCTCATCAGTCCGCACGCGTATTGTCGGACATTACGCCCTCAAAATAATTAATTCCCCGTAAGACAAATCAGCGTTTCCGTATGGTGAGTATTGGGGAACATATCGTAAAGCTTGAGGTCGGTTATTTCGTAATCGGGCGACGAATCCAAAAATGCGCGGATATCTCGGCACATAGTGGCATGATTGCACGATACGTATATAAGCTTATTGGGCTTGCAGTTTGCGACCGCCTGCATAACGCCATCGCCGCACCCCTTGCGCGGCGGATCTATAAGCACGTCAAAGTCGTTTACCCCGTCTACCACCGAGCCGATAACGTCCTCGACCTTGCCGCAAACGTTTTTTATTTTGTCGGTATTGCCGTTGAGTTTAGCCGTTTCGTCGGCGTCACGTACCGCCTGCGGCACACACTCGACGGCGGTGACTGTCTTACCTGCTTTTGCCGCGATGTTACTCGTTATGCCTATACCGCTGAACAAGTCGACAAGCACGGGCGACGAGAGCGCGCCTATCGCGTCCGAGTACAGTCTGTCACGAATATAGTCGTTGACCTGCAAGAACGACAGCGGCGAAAGCTTAGCCTTTACGCCCATAACGTCTATATCGAGCTTGGGCTTGCCCTTGACGAGCCGAACGCTGTCACCCATAATCACGTTGTTACGCTTGGTGTTGGGACAGACAAAAAAGTCGACGGTATCCGGAAGCAACGCCGCAAGCGCTTTTTCACCGCCGAACGATTGTCCGTTTATAACGAGAGTGACGGAAGCGCGTCCGCCTATCTCGCGCACGACGAGATGTCGAAGCAGTCCCCCTCCGCTGCCGAAATCGTATACCGAGAGCTTTTTAATGTTGGCAAAATCGCAAATGATTTTTGATACGGTTTCGGCAATGCTACCCGCCATACCGCACTCGACGGGCTGTACCGCGTGCGTATTTTGCTTGTACAGCCCCAAAACGACCTTGCCGTTACTCAGCCCGAACGGCATTGACAGTTTGTTTCTGAGCCCGCGTTTTTCGGGCGAGCGAATAAATTCTACGTCGCCCGCGTTTATACCGGCTATCTTATTAAGGTTGTTTTTCAGCTCGTCTATCAAGACACTTTGACGGTATTCGGAATCGACATGCCCCATGTCGCAACCGCCGCACTTATAGTAATGCGGACACTGCGGCGTTATCCTATGCTCGGACGGCGATAAAACCTTTATGCACGAGCACACGCCATAACTGCGCTTTACCTTAACGACCTTGGCTCTGACGCGCTCGCCCATTAAAGTATACGGCACGAACACGACCATGCCGTCGACTCGCGCCACGCCCTCGCCGTCCATACCGTTGGACAAAATATCAAGTTCTATTATATCGCCGACCTTCATTATGTTTTAAGTATAACGCGAACAACGGCTTTTGTCAAATTTATTCCTGTGATAAACTGTTCTCAAACAGTTGACAAACAAGTTTAATCGTGATAAACTAATTAAGCCTTTTGGGGGTATAGCTCAGTTGGTAGAGCGCTTGAATGGCATTCAAGAGGTCAGCGGTTCGATCCCGCTTATCTCCACCAGTCAAAACCTAAAACGAACCACAAAGTAAGTGTTCGGGTTAGGTTTTTTCTTTTGCCGTTTTAGTTTCGCATAATGCCGTGTAAAGCCGTAAAATAGCCGTAAACGGCTCGTACTCGGTCATGTCGTGTATCTCTTAATATCAACACTCAACGGCGGTTTATGCCGCGAAAGCCGCTTGACGTGAGAAAGGAGCGTGTTGGGCTATGACCGCCAAAGGCAACCCAAGCGTAGCGCGGTGGTTCGCCCTTTATTGCCTTACAACACGCTCCTGCGAGGCTCACGTCAAGCGGAACGTGGAATAAATAGCCGTTGTGTGTATCTCATACATACAACTCAATTTCAAATTCGAGTTTGGCTATCTCGGCTCTATGCGGTACTTTGTAAGCGAGCTTAACGGATTTCTCGCATAATAAAAAGCCCCGACTATCGGGACTTTCCATTATAGGGCTATTGAATTGTATCTCAATTCTATCGTCGAATAACACTATTTGCTTTACAAGGTAGTTTATTAAGAGTTTCGGCTCTAACGCCAACGTTTGTAAGTAAAACTCGCGTATTTGCGTTTCGGTAAGCTGTACGGCAGTCTTGCTTTTCTCGATTAAGATTTGCCGTTCCAATTCGGCTTGACGAGCTTCGAGTTCACGCATACGTTTCATAGCCGTATTGGTCGTACCGCCGTTTTCAATAGCGGTCATAATGTTGTTTATCGAATTTTCGGTAGTACGCTGTTCTTTAAGCAACAAATTCAATACTACGTTTGCTTGCGACTGTCTTTGCTGTTCTTGCATTAAGCAGTTTACAATATAGTCAAGGTTATTCGTCTTTTGTATTTGCTCTATTACGCAATCGAGCACGATTTTTTCCAATACTTCTTTGCGTATAGCTTGTTTATTGCAATCGGTAGTTTTCTTTTTACGACCGCAACACTTGTAATAATACTTCCGCTCGCCGTTGCGCGCAGTGCCGTTTTCGCCGATTATACTTTTACCGCAATAACCGCACACGATTTTGTCTTTGAGTAAATACGTTATTTCTTCACTGCGTTTACCGTAATGATTAGCGTTTACTTTTTCGCGCACTTTGTTAAACGTTTCGGTGTCTACGATTTGCGGATAGATATTGTCAAAGATTTCACCGTTAAATCTATATATGCCCGAATAACGTTCGTTCTTTAATATGTTGTATATGGTGTTTTGAGCGAAAGACTTGCCGTTATACAAAATGCCTTTGCTTGTAAGCTCGGCTATTATGTCTTTAACGAATACGCCTATCGAATACTGCGCATAGATATACCGTATTACTTCGGCTTGTTCGGGTATGATTACGGCTTTCTTGTCAACGTTTTTGTAACCGTACGGCAGTTTACCGCCTGTAAGATTGCCTTTGCGACGGCTCTCGTTATTGCCGCGCCGTATCTTTTGCGAAAGCTCTACGCTGTAATACTCGGCATAGCCTTCTAACATACTTTCGAGTATTATTGCTTCTGGGCTGTCGGGAATATACTCCGTTGCCGATACGACTTTAACGCCGTTGTCTTTAAGCGTTTTCTTGTGCATAGCCGTTTCGTATTTGTTACGGCTGAAACGGTCGAATTTGTAAACGAGTACGATTTGAAAAGTCTTTTTCGCACTGTCTTTTATCATACGCTGAAAATCGGGGCGATTATCGTTAGTACCCGTCATAGCGCGGTCTATGTAGGTGTCGAGTATGAGTATGTCGTTGTTCTTGGCGTACTCCGTACATACGCGAAGTTGTCCGTCAATACTTTGCTCGGTTTGGCTGTCACTCGAATATCGAGCATATATTACTGCTGTTTTCATTTGATAAATCTCCTTTTAGATTGTTTTTTATTTTTGTCTTTCGACGGGAGCGAAACAAACGGTTTCGGCTGTTAATTGCTAAAACCGTTATTGTCCTTTCGTCGCCGTCAAGGATCAAGAAAAAACTTTGCGTCGGTGTTTTTTTACTTGACTGTTCTCGGCAAAATTTTTTCCCTTGACGGCGCAGTCGAAATCGTTTACGCTCCCACCGCGAAAGACAAAAGAGTGTTACTCCATGCAATAACTAATATAAATTTTCACCCTATAGCGGCGAAATAATTGAAAACTTTTTTACAACTACACTTATAAACCGAGATAGCGGAAGTTGTCACAAGCCGTCGCAATGCAATAGCCGCTATACGAAAATAATCAAAAAACAAGCGACACGATAAACAGCCGCATAGCGCCGCCGAGCGAGAACACAAAGGCGATCGCCAAGCGGTTTAGCGGCGACGCCTTTGGTCGCTCGGCGGTGCGGTTTGTCGGTCGTTCCTTTTCGTTTCGGCGGGCGCTTGATCGCGGCGCGCAGCGCCGCGCTTGTTATATATCAAGCACCCGCCACAGTGCCATTTTGTTGATTTTTCGATTGACATTTCCGCGTATTTGTGTTAATATATATATTATATAACAACGATTGGAGATTGCATATGGAAAATTACGATGAGTTTTTGACTCGAATAAATTCGTTTGAAAAAAGCAAAATTGACTTTGGCAGTACATATTTCACGGGTAATCAGTCAATTGAGCATAAGGTAAATAGAGACAATACATTTAAGAAATTTTACGGCGACACGGTAGTGTTCGATTTGGATGAAGCGACCAAAGCTGCCATTTCACAGCTTGTTGATTTTTTGTACGAAGCAACACCTCAGTGTTTTTGTGAAAGATTGGTTCCCGATACGTTTCATATGACATTGCACGATTTAAGCAATTCGGAAGTCTTGCAAAATATATCCGACGAGATGTTTTATAATGAACTCAAAATTATAAAAGCTAAAAATCAAATAGAAAAACTGGGAAATAACCGAATTAAAATGAAAAGCAACGCCATTTTTAATATGGTCAATACAAGTTTGGTTTTAGGCTTATATCCTATTGACAGAAACAACTATATCAAGCTAATGGAATTGTATTCGATTATCAACGATATTAAACCGTTAAACTATCCGTTAACACCGCATATTACATTGGCATATTACAATGTAAATGGATTTGACTTATCTTCCGCATCGATATTGATAAGTACCGTAGAAAAGCTTAATAACAATTCCGACATTGAAATAGATTTAGGCGACTTATATTATCAAAAATTCACAAATATGAACAACTATATTGATATTGTTAAATTAAACCTTTAATTTGCTATTATTCGTTTTAGGTTATTCCCGCTCCACCAGTGTCGTTAAAGTTTGAACACCTAAAAACGGAATACATTTTCGTGAACGGTGTCGCGGGCTTTATCGCATACAACTAACGAAAAAGCACAGGGCAAACGCCTTGTGCTTTTTCTATGTCCCCACCCAGCGGAGCGTTAAAACGGCAAGTCGCTGTCGTCGTCTATCGGTATTAGCATAGGCGGCTTTTTTATTTCGCACGTATGCTTGCTTACGGGCGTATCTTTGCTTATGTCAAAATTATATACTGCCGTTATACGTCGCAGAAACGCCGCCCACGTTTTAGGCTCGATTTGCTGTATGTTTGTGTATTGTTCTTTCAATGAAAGGTTAGAAACGATATACACGGTATGTCCTGTATAACGTTGGGTGATCGCCAAAGGTGCGGAAGACTGCACCGAGCTTTCCGAGCGTACTCAACGGCGTTTATGCAACAACACCCGCAATTTGAAAACAATTCGGCTATTCCCGCAAGTATTCCCGAAAGCGCAACGAGAAGTGCAACGGTTATTTTTAATTTCTTTTCTTTGTCAAAATACAAACTTTTGTGTTTCCTATTTATTGCGTTTCATAAGTTAGACCTTTAAGCGCCGAACGGTTCCGTGTTATTTTCCAAACGAACGCCCATTATGGCAATATTTTTGCCATAGACGGGAATGTAATATTTTGTGCTGTCGGCTAAATTAGCAATCAATTTTTCGTCCGTATTTGCATATTCAATATTTACCGACTCTTCCCTTATGTTCGTATCGGTTATTTCAATTACCGTATATCTTGATGCATCACCAAACTGTTCATCAGTAGCAGTATAACCATTATCAATAATATATCTTGTCGCATTTTGCTTTGCGCCGAAAAGTTTATCGCAAATGGCGTTTGTCAACGCGGTGTGTTCTGCTTGTATAGTAGGGTTATACGATTTACTATATATTTCAGTAAAAACCAGCTTCCCTAATTCATTAT
>CAJTPT010000006.1 GCA_910578545.1 uncultured Christensenella sp. | reverse complement strand
TGTCGCAGCAAACGCAATAAGTATCCCGCCTGGGGAGTACGGCCGCAAGGTTGAAACTCAAAGGAATTGACGGGGGCCCGCACAAGCAGCGGAGCATGTGGTTTAATTCGATGCAACGCGAAGAACCTTACCAAGACTTGACATTGCGTGACAGCCTGTGAAAGCAGGTCTCCCTTCGGGGCACAAAAACAGATGGTGCATGGTCGTCGTCAGCTCGTGCCGTGAGGTGTTCGGTTAAGTCCGTCAACGAGCGCAACCCTTATTTCCAGTTACCAATATTAAGTTAGGGACTCTGGAAAGACTGCCGCGGATAACGCGGAGGAAGGTGGGGATGATGTCAGATCATCATGCCTCTTACGTCTTGGGCTACACACGTGCTACAATGGGCGCTACAAAGAGTTGCAGAGTCGTAAGGCCGAGCCAATCTCAAAAAAGCGCTCTCAGTTCGGATTGTGGGCTGCAACCCGCCCACATGAAGTTGGAGTTGCTAGTAATCCCGGATCAGCACGCCGGGGTGAATGCGTTCCCGGGGATTGTACACACCGCCCGTCAAGCCATGGGAGTTGGGGGTACTCGAAGTCGGTTACGCCAACCCGCAAGGGAAGCGTCCGCCTAAGGTAAAACCAATGACTGGGGTTAAGTCGTAACAAGGTAGCCCTACGAGAACGTGGGGCTGGATCACCTCCTTTAAGGAATCTACAATTAGAGTAGATACCAAAAATTTAGTTCTCAAAACCGATTTAATTCGCAAATCTATCACTATGTTGTGTGTTTAGGACGGCTATGCTTTTTTAAAGCGTAGCCGTTTTGCTTTGAAATTTTTCGGACGTGCATATGCTTGCATCAGTCAATATGTTATTGCCGTATATAAAGCGTTGCGCTGTTGCAACGGGATAAACAGCATGGAACGGTATTTGCTTTTTTATTGCTTTATAATTGTTTTTTTGATTTTACTAATAGTTTTTTAGAAGGGGAGGGAACTGTAAGATTTTATATTTTTAATAAAATGTGTTCTTTCGGGGTTGACACTCGGTATATAAATATGATAAAATATTTTATGTATATATTGTATTAAACGCCGATTACATCCGAGGAGACCGTACATGATAAAAACGCGTAAAGCTTATATATTACCAATAGCGATTATTGCATGCGTTATGACGTTTTGCGTCGTTACGTTGTTTGCTCCGTCGCGAGCTTCTGCCGAGGTATCTGCCGGCGGCAAAACCGTGACAGCTGTCGCATGGCAGTGCAAAAAGGCGGATGGCGATAGTTACGCGTGGCAGACGTATGAAACCGCGCTTCAGCTCGAATACAGCGGTGCGGACCTTAGCGACAGTGTTCGTGCTGTATTGACGTTTGACGATGGCACGTCGGGCAACGTTTACGCGCAGGGCGTCGAAGTTGAGGACGGCAACGCTCTTTCCGATTTGCACTTGGATTTTGTCGGCACGTTTAACGGCGAGGCGGTAACTACGCCGTACAACGCCACTACGTACGCTGTAACGCTGTCTGACGGCACGCAAACGATTGACGGGTATTCCACAACGCTCGAAGTTGCCCCGACCGTTCTGGGCTTAACTGCGGCGGATTTTGAATGGTCCGAGGGCAAGAGCGAGCGACTTTGGCTTGCCAATTCCGAAGGTATTACCACAACCTTGTTGGGCAGGGGCGTAAAGTTCTATGATCCCGATGCCGATAGTAATGTAGGCACGGGCAGTGAGGACGACGCCTATGCCGCATACAGAGGAAATAATATATCGCTTCTTCTTAACGCCGACTATGTGGTGGGCGAGCGGACGCTCAAAACGTATCTCGATAATGCCGAAATAACGTACGTGGATAACAGTGCGGTCGGCGACGCAACCGCCGTAAATACCATTCATACCATTGCGCGGCTTACTTTTAACGGTAACTACGTTTCGCAAGAGGGCTCGGCGGCGGCTGTGCTCGAGCTTGAAAAGACCTGGTACATAGTGACAGTGAGCAATACTCTTCGCGCAGGCGACGGCAGTGAAACACCCGTGTTTGAAGATTTGCACTTCGGCGAAGAGCATAATCTTATACCCATGCGAGGCGAGCACGGCGACAGCGCTGTGTACGTAATTCGCAAAAACGGATCGTATACCACGGAAAACGCTTTTGCCGCGGTGTTCGGCGATAACGGTATCGAGTATTACGGCGCAAAGCGCGGCGGCGCGGGCGGCTACGAAGCCGATCTTTCCGTTCCGCTTGCGGCCGACTATTATAACGAGTTCTTTTATACGCTCGGCGCTGGCGAGTATGAATTGGCGGTATATCTTCCGGAGTACCGTATCGAAAACGAACATACGCATTGGTGGGATGACACAGACAGCGACGAAACCGAGTTGTATATCGTGTATCATGCGTCGCAGTATGCCTTTAACTTTACCGTATCGGCTTACGCGTTGGACAACGGCAACGGCGGATTTAACGACGGTATCGTTCTTGAATTTGACGACGAAATCGCCGTTACGTATTATACAGGTGCGGAAAACAATATCCCCGCACTTACCATAACGTTAAACGGCAAGCCGCTTGTAAACGGTGTGGACTACGAGCTTTCTAGCGCCGACGTCAACGTAGGCGCGGCAGATCTTACCGTGCGCGGTATCGGCGGACTTGACGGCATCGTTGAGCTTAAGGGTGCGTTCCGCATAATTCAATCCATAAACACCTGGGTAGAAACGCCCAACGTGGTAAACTGGATATACGGATCATTCGATCCGATTGTCAATACCATTACCGCCACCCCTTTGTTCCCGTCCAAAAACGGAGTCAAGTTCTCGGTCGCGACGGACAGGGCGGGCGCAAATGCGATAGAGGGGCTCGAAAGCTTCTGCTTTACCGATGGCGAGCTTTCCGACGAAGTGCTCAAGCTTCTTCGCGAGCTTAACGTAGGCTCGTATTACCTGTTTGCCCGCGTGGACAAAACCGACAATTACACCTCGATTGAACCCGGCGGCGTGTCTTTCCAGGTCTTTAAGGCGGTCAACATGTGGACGGAAACGCCGCACATAGCGTCTTGGGTGTACGGCTCATACAGCGCAACAGACAATGCGATTAAGTTCGGCTCTCTGTTCGGGCAGGCGCGTTTCGTCATTAAGGACAAGGACGGAAACGTCTATTACGATTCGATAAGACTGTTCGACAACCTCAAGAACGCGGGCGTCGGGTCGTATACTCTTACCGCGGTCGTCGACGGCGCAACCAACTACTCCGCACTTGCCGAATATACGTTTAATTTCGAGATTTATCCCAAGCAGGGTATGCCGTGGTGGGGCGTTCTGCTCATTGTGCTCGGCGTTTTGATTGTGCTTGGAATTGTAATTTTGATACTCTTAAAGCTCGGCGTTATTCAGCTTCTTACAAGCAAGGTCGCCGTCAAGATACGCACAAACGCTTCTATCGACGCGACTATCGCGTCCATACGCGTGGCAAAGATGGAAGAAGAGTCCAAGGCTTCGATCGCTAAAGCCAAGGCCAAGGACAGGGCAAAAGAGCGCCGTGCCGCCGCAAAGAACACGACTGCCGAGGAAAAGGCCGCAGCCGCCGAGGCAAAGGCACAAGCCGCCGCAGAACGCGCCGCAAAGGCCCGTATCCGCGCCGAGGTATTGCAGGAAAAAGCCGCGCGTATGCGTATGACCGCCGCGGAAGAAACCGCGCCTGCCGAGCAGTCGGCTACGGAACCCGTCGAGCCGACGGGTGAGGAAGCGCCGCAAACCGAACAAGCCGCGCCGTCGGAAGAATAAGACGGGATTCATAACACGGACAAAGGAGACCGATTATCATGACGATGTTCAAAAAAGAGCTTAAACGAGAAATAGATATTCTCGAATCGGAAATAAAAGAGTTGGAGATTAAACGCTCGCGTTCGGAAGCGTCGCTCTTGGAAGCGCTTATCAGCCGCCGCGAGCCCGACGCCGACGAAGTAAAGTTTTTCAGAACGTACAACGCCGAAATCGATGTGAAACGCGAAAAGTTGCTTATTCTTCAAAGAAAGTTCAATTCGATCAAATAATATCGATGTGCGTTGAATAGAGCCTATGATATACGAATAAAAAGCAAGCTTTACCGTAGTTTCCATAGGTAATCTAATCAAGCAGTAAATAAAAAATCAGGGCGTGGCTTCAAGCCGCGCCTTTGGTTTATATTACTACGTAGGCAATAACGGTAATATAACGGAGGAAGATATGAACAGAGATATGACAGTGCAATGCGATGACGGTTTAATCAATATTCGCGTAGGCGCTGTTATCTTAAAAGACGGAAAGCTTCTTATGGTTGGCAATCAGAGAAGCGATTATCTGTATTCGGTCGGCGGTCGCATAAAGTTCGGCGAAACGGCAGAGCAGGCGGTTGTGCGAGAGGTTTACGAGGAAACGGGCGTAAAAATGGATATCGACAGATTAGGTTTTATTCACGAGAATTACTTTATCGGCGATTCTCAGGCGAAGCGTGGAAAATTGATTTATGAGATTTCCTTTTTCTTTTATATGAAAGTTCCGAATGACTTTGCACCTAAGTGCGATTCATTTACGGAGGATGACGCACAGGAATACTTAAAATGGATTTCTCTGAACGACGAGCAGAAAATTTATCCCGAGTTCTTCAAGACCGAGTTGAAAAACGCCGGCATAGGCGTGCGGCATATTGTATCGGATGAACGATAAATTTCAATTTATCATAATCCATACGATTAATTATATATTAACCGCTCTCGAACAATGGTTTAGAGAGCGGTTTGTCATTGCTTGAAAGTTTAATCTTATATAATCCAAATTACATATTTAAGCGTGCTTTATCGGTTTGCTTTTTGCACAACGAAAAAATCCCACAATGCGTGGCATCGGGGGAGTTTTCCGTTTTGTTTGTCCGTTTGTCGTGTGTATTTCGGACTGCAACAAACCGTCTTGTAAAGCATTGTGGGACAGGAGGTTGTATCGCGTATGTCAATAAACCTATTCGTAAGTCCGCGATTGCCTTACAATAGTATATTGTGTAGCCAACCGCTCGTTTATTCACGGGAAATAAAAATTTTTTAATTACTTGACAAATATATTAAATTGCTTTATACTAAAACAAATGTTTTAAAACATATGTTTTAGTATGAGGATAGATCATGCCGCCTAAATCCAAATTCACCGAACAAGAGATATTGTGCGCCGCAGTAGAGGAAGCGGAGCGCATTGGGTTTGACAATCTTACAGCGCGAACACTTGCCGCAGCTTTGGGTAGCTCACCGCGACCGATTTTTACCGTGTTCAACAGCATGGACGACGTTAAAGACGGGGTAATAGCCGTCGCGCGCGATATTTATAAAATGTATGTGGACGAAGGGTTAGCCGAAAGTCCCGCGTTTAAAGGTGTGGGTAAGGCGTATATCCGTTTTGCCGTAAGTCGACCCAAGCTGTTTGCGCTACTGTTTATGCGCGAGCAAGAGCGTACGCCGTCTGTAAACGATGTTTTGGATGTTATCGACGGCAGCGCCGAGCGTATTATTCGGTCGGTCATTGACGAGTATGGATTGTCGGCAGAGAAAGCAAAGCGGGTGTATTTGCATATGTGGCTGTACACGCACGGGATTGCCGTGTCGCTTGCAACAAAGCTCTGCACGTTTACCCAAGAGCAGATTTCCGCTATGCTGACCGAGGTCATGAAGCCGATACTGCAATCGGTATTAAACGAGGAGGGTAAGTAGAATGATAGTCGCAAATAACGTCTGTAAATCGTATAACCGTAGAACTGTTGCCGCGCTGAACGACGTGTCGCTCGAAATAGCCGACGGGGAATTTTCGGTTATTCTCGGCGCTTCGGGCTCGGGCAAGTCCACGCTGTTGTCCGTTCTTTCCGGATTGGAAAAATCGGACGGCGGAAGAATAGAGTGTTGCGGACAGGTAATATCGGATATGACCGAAAAGCAGTTGACCGAGTTTAGGCGGCAATACGTCGGATTCGTTTTTCAGCATTACTATTTGCTCGGGCATTTGAGCGTGGAAAGCAACGTGCGGCTTGGCGCAGACCTTGCAAACAACGGCGATTATACGGAAGTGATAAAAGCCGTCGGTTTGTCGGATAAAATCAAGTGCAAGCCTAACGAGCTGTCGGGCGGTGAGCAACAGCGCGTGTGCATTGCGCGCGCCATTGCCAAAAATCCAAAGATACTTTTTTTGGATGAGCCGACGGGCGCGCTTGACGAAAGCATCGGCCGTGCCGTGCTCGATTATATTTCGCGGCTGAAAAGCGAGCGCGGATTTACCGTAGTTATGGTTACGCATAACGCCAATATCGCCGATATGGCGGACCGAGTCATAGGCATGAACAGCGGAAAGATTGTAAGCGACAAGACCAATCCCGACAAAAAGACGGCGTACGAAATCGGTTGGTGAGTATGATAATAGGCTTAAAAGACGGAATAAAACTTATAGGCGTCGCAACCGTATGTTTTTGCGCGGCGTTTGTGTGCACCCTCTTCTTTAATTACTATATCGACGCGTCGGCTATTTCCGGTGAAATCGGCGAGGAAGTTAAAATCCTTTACGACGCGCAAATAACGACTGCAAAGGTAGTTTGCTTTGTGACCGGCGGCGTGCTATGTCTTACCGCGGTAATTATGATTATCTTTTATATCAAGCTGTATATCGACGCCAATGCGCAAAAGTTCGGCATACTCAAAGCAATGGGGTATTCCAACGGCAAACTCGCACGCGGCTTCTGGGTTTTCGGTTTAAGCGTCTTTATCGGCACGGCCATTGGATACGGCGTCGGCTATGCGTTTATGCGAATTATTTACGACGAGCTTACTATTGGCGACTTGCAGACCGTACAAATAGGATTTCACGCCATGTCGCTTATTACGATCGTCATTGCGCCGACGGCGCTGTTTTGCGCGCTGTCGTGCGGTTACGCATATATAGCCGTGCGGCAAAGCGTAAGCGATTTACTAAGCGGACACGACGGTCGAAAACAAAAAACCGGCAGGGTGTCTGTAAAGCGCCGTTCATTTTTAAAGGACGTGTGTATTGCCGTTCTGTCGCAAAAAAAGTCGGTCGTGTTCTTTATTGCGTTCTCGGCGTTTTGCTTTTCCTCTATGCTTCAAATGGGGCTGTCAATGGACGAATTAAGCAGTGTAACCATGGGGTTGATGATTTTACTGATCGGCGTGGTAATGGCCGTTACAGCGCTGTTTATGGCGGCTACGACGGCGATAAACGTTAACAAGCGCAATATCGCTGTCATGAAAGCGTTCGGCTATTCGGAAGTTAAGCGCGCCGCGGCTGTTTTCGGCGGGTATATTCCGTTTGCCGTTTTGGGGTTTATTATAGGCACGCTGTATCAATACGGGTTTTTAAAAGTCATGATAGACGTAGCGTATTCGGACATTGCGTTTATGCCGAGTTATTCGTTTAACGTTTCGGCGTTTTTTATCGCGTTATCGGCGTTTATCGTAACGTACACGTCGGCAATGCTGTACTTTTCGTACAAGCTGAACACCGTGTCGGTAAAGCGCATAATGGAAGAATAGTCGTTTTCGAAAATCTTGCAAAAGCTTGCTTTTAGAGCATTTTAATGATACAATACTTATATGAAATTCAAGGCGCACAAAACAATGCTCGCCCCGCCTAAATATAGCGGCAGGTGGTATGCTGACGACGGAAGGCGTGTGCAAACGGTACGACGCCCGTTTAAAAAGACCTTGTTTGTGCTTTCCGCGATAACTTGTTTTTTGGCGGCAACGCTTATTCTCATGCTCGATTTGCGGAATAACGCAGAGCTTGCCGAGTGGTGGACAACGCATATCGAGGCGGGCTTAGAGCGATTGTTCGGCACGCTCACCGGTTGGATACCTTTTTCCGTGCTCGAGTTTTTTATTGTTTGTCTTATCGGGCTTGGCGTGTTTATGTATGTTCGGCTCATCGTCAATCTCGGTCGCAAGCGGTTTCGGGCAATCGCGTTCGGGGCATTGTCCATATGCACGGTAGCTATGTACGTGCTTAACATGTACGTAATGACAATGGCGTTTGCCTATTACAGGGCGGAAATGCCTATCCCGCAGTCGGACAGGGAATACGACGGTAGTCAGACCGTAGCGGTTGTAAGATACTTCCTCGACGATTACAACAAGCTTGCCGACAGTTTGCCGCGCGACAAAAACGGTTGCGTAGAATGCCCGTATACCTTTTCCGAACTTGCCGAGCGCATAAAAATCGAATACGCCAGACTGGACGGCGATTACTTCAACGAGTACACGCCGCAGGCAAAGCCGATTGTCAATAGTTGGCTCATGTCGCAAATGCTGATTACAGGCATAACCTTTTTGCCGACGGGCGAGGCGAGCGTAAATACCGCCGCACCGCCTACGTCGCAAACCGTTACGCTCGCTCACGAGCTTGCGCACTCTAAGGGGGTTGCTCGCGAGGGCGACGCCGAACTGTTGGCGCGGTATATTCTGCTCACTGCGGACGACGGGTATTTGCGGTATTGCGGATATTACGCGGCGTTTTATAATCTGCTTGACGCGCTGCGGCTTGCGGGCGAGGACGACGCGTACATCGAGCTCGGCTTGAGTATAAGTCCGCTTGTAAGTGCCGAGCAGCGGTACGCATATGAGTATTGGAATTCGCAACCTAATATTATCGGACAGATAGCCGAGTTTTTTAATAACTGGTATTTGGAATCCAACGGTGCGGAAAACGGCACGGGTAGCTACGACGACGGAAACAAGAGCGAAATTGTTATTCCCACCGATCCGATAACGGGCGAGCCCGAAAAGGATCCTGACACAAACGAACCGATAAAGATAATACTCTATTCCCAAGTCCAAAAAATGTTCTTTGCTATATACGAAGCAAAAAACGATTGATTAATAAAAAACGCGATGCGTATAAAACCGTATCGCGTTTAATTTATTTGCGGTTATTGTTTTACAGTAAGTCGGCGGGGTCGTACTCGGGTTTTTTGTAAACGACTTCACTCGGCTTGTCGGCGATTTCCGTTTTAAAAACACCCTGCCATTCCTGCGCGTCGTAGTCTTCTATCGTGCACGTAATCCAATGCGGGTCGGCGCCGAGGTCGCGTGACAGAACTTCCACAAGGTCGCGAGCAAGCTTTTCCTTTTGTGCCGCTGTGCGGCCTTTTAACATCTTGATTGAAATATTAGGCATTATCTTTCCTTCTTATCGGTTATTTGGATTTTGGGCAACAGCTTTAATTTAAGCAGTATAGGTATCATGGCGACGGTCAAAACCGTGTTTGCGAGCGCAACTGTTAGCTGAAAAAGCCGTGACGTCATGTATATCCAGAACACGCCGTTTTTGCCGCCGTTCATAAAACTGCCGAGCTTGAGATAGTACTTGCACCATCCCCATATGGCAAGCGAATTTAATAAGAACGTGCACAAAAACGCGCAAACTATTCCCGCAATAATAAATCGAGCGGTGTAGCTTTTAAGCGGTATTTTAAATATCAATCCCGCAACAACGCCGTACAGCGTGCAAACGAGGGTTATAAACGGATTAAGTACGCCCGTCGGAAAGACAAGTGCGATAGTCAAGTCGGATATAAAACAGACCGTTCCGCCGCCGATAGGACCAAGCACCGCCGCCGCAATAAGCCAAATGGCGTATATGGGTGTTATCTTTGCAAGTTCGTTTAACGTTCCGATTTGACCGATCACCTTCAGCATCAGCGCCAGAGCGGTGAAGAATGCCGTGTATGCCAGCCATTTGGTCGTTCCGAATGTGATTTTGTGCGAGCGGACCTTACGGATATTCGTTTTGACGTCCGGAGTCGCAATTTCCTGTTGATTGTTCATCAATGTCGGGCTTCTCCTTTATTGAATTACAATCAGTTTAGCACACTGTACTTGTAAAGTAAAGCGTTTATGCGGTGGCTTTTTTTGATTTAATTTTTTTGCGGCGCTTTTTCTTTATGCGTGTTTTGCCGACGGTGACGTCAAAGTCGATAGCGCCGAACACGATTGACAGCAGTAGGGAAAAGCACGTGCCGCCTATGCCTGCCACTATAATTGGAATTACCGTGCCCGGAATAATCGAGTACACGTAATCGGTAAACAGCCATGCGGGATAGCCGACTGCAAGGCAAATAAGCAATGGCTTAAAAAAGGTCAGTTTAAATCCCGTTCTGCGCTTTATATCTATAACGTCGAGCACCGACGAAACGATAAGGCTAAGTCCGAACGCCGTCATAAACACGTCCATATCAAACCGCGAATAGAACGAGAAGCACACGATATACATGGATACTGCGCCGATAAGATAGTTGATAAGCGATTTCTTTTCGAGGTCGAGAGAGTTTAGCATTGACGAAGCGATGTTCTCGAACGAGAGCGGAACGAGTAGCCACGAAGCCTTTTTAAGGAACAGTCCTGCGTCGGTGTTATTGTAAATAAACGTGCCGAGCGGCTCGCCGAGCGCAAGGTACACCGGCAATATAACCGCCGCTACGATGATCGAAAACGACAGTGCGGTTTCTATTTGTCTGTGCATGCTCTTTTTGTCGCCGTTGGCGTACGCTTCGGATAGCGTTGGAATCATTACGAATGCGAGCGAGCCTACGACTGTAATGGGCAGATACAACAGCGGCAAAGCCATGCCTACGCACGAGCCGAACACGTACATAGACTGGTCGGTATTGAGTCCGCTCGACATGAGCAAAAATGGCATAGCAATTGCTATCAGGTAATTGTTTATGCTCGAGGTCGTGCGCGACAGCGTGATCGGCGTGGACGTTTTTATAAGCGGCTTTAATTGCGTTTTGGGGCTTTTAAGTTTGCGCTTGCCGCAAAAGTAAAACAGCGCGCAGGCGGCCGCGGAAACAAAGCACGCGCACGTCATGGACAGCGCGACGGCGTTCGTCTTGTTGTCGAAAACGGTAAACAGCACTACACAACTAACTATCCTTGCAATCTGTTCGATAAGCTCGACAACGCTTACGGAAGTGAACTTCTTTTCGCCCCACAGCACGCCGCGAAACGCAGAGTACACACCCGAAAACACGAGCGCGGGAAGCATTATAAGCACGAGCGTCATGGATTGCGGTTCGGCAAAAAGCGAGCCTATCGGCTTATTGAATATAACAACGATAAGGCAAACCGAAAAGGCAACTATAAGCTCGAGTATGAGCGCCGCCGAACAAACCTTGCTGCTTGTGCTACCGTCAGTCGCCGTCTTTTTTGACACTACGAGCGGAATGCCCGACGTCAACAGTGTGAGTAGCACAAAAAAGAAAGACAGCGCGACCGAGTATATTCCCATGCCGACGGCGCCTATCTCACGTGACAGATAGATTTTAAACAGAAATCCGAGCGTCCGTTCCAAAAAAGTAAAGGACGTCAGTGTTATTACCGCTTTACTCATTGCGTTCATATCGGTTTATTTTATGATAAAGAATCAAAAGAAATAACATTCAAAAGATGATTGAGTGGCACAATAAACAATGCAGCCATTCGTTAAAAGGTTTCTAGCATACTTTATTAAGAAAAAAAATACAGAAACTGTAAAGAAGGATAAACGAAACGAACAAGCAAGGAATCGAAGTAAAGGCTTCTTGCTTGTTACTTTAAGCAATAATTACGGATACTGTTAAAAGGAAGGATAAACAAAACGAACAAGTATGCAATCGGTTTAAAGGTTTCTTGCTTGTTACTTTAAGAAATAATTACGGGTACTTTCAAAAGGAATGATAAACAAAACAAACAAGTATGCAATAGAAGTAAAGGTTTCTTGCTTACTTCTTTGCCTAAAGAAGTAAGTTGTTCTTGATTTTTCGGAAAAAAACTGATACAATATATATGTGGAAGTATTACTTAAGAAAATGCGCGTGCTTTTTATATGCTTGGCAAGCGTCATAGGTTTCGGCACACTCGTCGGCTGTTCGTCAGACGGCAAGGTCGAGCTTCTCACAACGGAAATAACGTTGATTGTGGGCGAGACCCGTTCGGTACTGCCGTACGTCGATTTTTCGGCGACGGCAAGCGACAGAAGCATTGCGTTAAAGTCCGATTCCGATTGCGTGGAAGCGCGCGGCAACGAATTGTTTGCAGCAAAGGTCGGTTCCGCCGTCGTGTCGGTCAAAGCGCTCGGTAAGACTTTCGATTTAAACGTAGATGTAATTTCGCGCGAGCCGTCTGGCTTGACGCTTATATCCGGCGGCAATACCGTGCAAACGGTCGCGATCGGCGATAAGCCGCAAGGCGTATTGTTTACAGCACAAACCGATTCCGATATCCTGCCCGTGTGGAACGACGGCGAGTATACGGGAACGCAATTTGAGTATACACCAAATGGCTACGGCGAGTTTAGAGTAAAAGCGCAGGTCGGCGAGTTTGTTGAGCTGTGCACCGTAGTAGTGTACAAGCCGACGGACGTGGAGGTTAAAATAAACGGCGAGATTAATCAAGCGGGCACCTATTCCACAGTGCGTTTTTCGGCGCGCGAGAGTGTAGATACGACTAATCCACGTTCGGTATACGATTGGCGGGTAAACGGCGC
The DNA here is from genome assembly GCA_910578545.1 of uncultured Christensenella sp. Lineage (GTDB taxonomy): Bacteria > Bacillota > Clostridia > Christensenellales > Pumilibacteraceae > Anaerocaecibacter. The sequence goes on along the minus strand of CAJTPT010000006.1, from coordinate 113,110 downwards.
GTCGGTTGGTGACAGCGCGGTTTTCGATTTTACTCCGACGGTAGACGGCGAATACGACGTGTCGCTTTTTGTCAACGGCAAGCGGCGCAATATTAGCGGCAAGGAATCTATCAAAGTGGTCGCTGACGGAAAGCCGCGTGCGGGAATAACATTCGACGATGAGAGCGAACTGTATATCTATTGGGATTCGGGGTATCCGTCGTACGTTTCGATAACGAACCCGAGCGGCAAGCGCCGTATATTCGATGTGACCGACGCACAGTATTCGCATTTGTTTTCCGACGGGCGGTTTAGGGCAACCGAGTATATCGATATTTTCGGCGACGGTGAGTATAATATCACACTCGGCGGCGAGAGCAACAACGATATAGTGTTCAGACAGATAGACTCGCGAGCCGAGGACTATTTAAATAATAAAATCCTGTGCAAAAACAGCTATATCTCGTCCGAAGCGGACGTTGCGCCGTGGGTGTACGAGCTGTACGCCTGCGGAAAGACGACTGCCGATTGCTACGTCGAAAACGGTGTCGATACGGAAAGAGTTACCGAAATAATTCATGAGGTTGCAAGGTCGCTCGGACTGACGGCTGTCACAAAAATTAACGCGAACATAGTCGGCGCTGAATTTAACGATTACGTAAACTATCCGTCCGATTATGAAAAGGCTTCCGTAGTGACAGTATACAGCGTGTTGCCGCATATCGAATACGACAACGCTTTGCGGGCGTCGGACTACGTATTTTACACCGACAGAATAAAAAACTCGGTCAGGGTCGACGGCTCGGAACAGCTGTTGTGCGCTGTGCTCGAGGGATACAGACCGATACCGATAAGCGACAGCGCGGCTCTTGCGGTATACCGAGCGGCAAAGAGCGTACTTCTTCGCATAATCGGCGCGGGCTATAATTCCGAGCAAAAGATTCACGCAATATACGATTGGTTGCAGTGGGTGTCCGTCAAATCACAGTCGACCGACGGCAAGTGGGCGAGCGGGTACCTTGAAGGCGTGTTTTCGTCGCCGCGCAATGGCGGATCGAGGTATGTAGTAAACAGCGTCGGCGCGGCAAAAGCTTTTGCGCTAATGTGCGCGCTCGAGGGTATAGAGTGCGATATACGTTACGGTGGCAGATGGTACAACACCGTTGTACTAAACGGCGTTACCTACAATGTGGACGTGTTCGGCGGCAAGATAAGCGGTAGCGAATACAATCAAGCCAATTCCGAAATGACTTCCCACCGCGGGCTGTTGATCGACGACGCGGCTTTGTCGGAATTGGGCATCGAGCTTGACGGGCAATCAGACGCCTTTGACGTCAGTAAAGGTTATTATCTTAACAAATTCACATATAACGATATATATTTCGACTATTATATAGACGTAAGCGAAAAATCAGATTACGACATTGTAGAAGCGGCGGTGTTTACTGCGTTTAATGCCGCGCGGACTAATAACTACAAAATCCCGTTTGTAACGAGCGAGGTGCTTTACGGCGGCGGATTATACGGCGTTGAGTTTTATATAGGCGAACTTTCGACAGACGAGATTTCGGCATTGTGCGATAATATAAGCAAGGCCGCAAAAAAATACGCCGCGGACAACGGTTGTGCTTATTCCCAACAAAGCGTTAGACAGATAGGCAACGTTTTGGGATTTGTGGCATCACCGTCGACCGAAAAGGAGAGATAATGGCGAAAACGACAAAAAAATCATTTTTATATTCTTTAAAATACTTTGCGATAACGCTTGCTTTGGCGGTTGTCGTGTTTGTGTCGACGGGGTGCTCGTTTTTTAATAACCTTTTTGCCGATGCGTCGATCGAGTTTACCGTCGGGGTAATAAATCTCGACGTGGGCGAAAGCTATAATCTTTTGAATGTTATAGAAACCGAAACGAGCTCGTTTAATCTTTTCTCGTCCAACACGAGCATTGCCGAAGTGAATAACGGCACGTGTATAGTAACAGGCGTGTCCGTCGGCTCGACGTACGTCACGGCGGAAACGGACACCGACAGCGACAAGGTGAAAATCGTTGTCAGCACAAAACAGCCCGACTCGCTCACCGTCGAGGCAAGCGGCGAGCTTATTCAAACGTTGGGGCAAACGTCGGCGGTGCGCTTTTCGACTGTCGCGAGCGGCGCGGCAGCAAAGGCGAGCACCGTTTCGTGGTACGTCAACGGCAAAGTCGAAAGAGTAAATAAAAGCGGCGAGGACTTTATATTCACCCCGACCGACGCGGGCGAATACTCGGTTCATGCCGCGTGCGGCGGTATCGAAGCCGAAGCGGTAACTGTGCGCGTGTTCCACCCCGTGGACATATCGGTGGAATACACCGGAAAGCTCGAACAGTCCGAGCCGTTTGACAGCGTGGTGTTTTCGATATCGGCGGGCGAAAGCGATAACGAATACAATTATTATCAGTTGTTCGATAACGGAACGCTCATCTACGAGGGCTCTGATATCGAATACACGTACAGTCCGACGGTAGGACGGCATGCGCTGGAATGGTTTGCCAACGGCATTTCGGTATTAAGCGAGGAAGGCGTGTTTATCGGCTCGGTATTGCCGACGGGTATTTACGTGGTGTTTGATAACTGCTATCCGCATGCGTATTTGCAGTTTGACGTACGGGGCAATGCGTGTGTGGAAGTGACAGATAAAGCGGGATACGTAAAGGAGTATTCGCAAAGTGCGGGCGAGCAGGCGCCCATGTTTTCGGACAACGGTTTTGACTTCGGTCAAATAATGAGCGTTTGCGCCGACGGGACTACGCGGAATACGTACAAGTTCCGCGTTAAATCGTTGGGTGACGGCGACGTGTATACCGAAAGCGCTTATTCGGATTACATTACATTTACGCAACTGCCGAATGCGGCTGAAAAGTATATAACCACAATGCTTCCTTGCGGGGATTTGTACGTAACTTCAAAAGCGGAATATGTGGCGGTCGCAGAGCATTACGTGTATTTCCGCCCCAAAAAGAGCAATGTAAGCGTTTCGTTCGATTGTTATATAGCGTTCGAGCGCGACGGAAGTGCGCTTGACCTGTGGAACGAGGCGTTCCCGATTGCGGCGACGAGCGGGTACTATTCGGGTATGAACGCATTGGATTTGGGCGGTAACGTAATGCGCACGCAGTTTTCGGTAAATACCGTCAACAGCCCGACTCGCGAGGCTAAGGAAACTCCGGTAAGCGGCACGCGCTCCGAACAGCTTCACGCTGTTTTGCCGCATATCAATATGGACAGCGGTAAGAACAGAAGTCCTGATTACGTTTTCCCCATAGACAACGAGGAAAAGACTATGCCCGTCGAATATTCCGACGAGCTGTATTTGACAGTGCAAAACGGCGCGCGACCTATTCCGAAGAGCGGCAGTGTGGCCGAAACGTTGTACGCATTGGCGCGCAACGTGCTAAGGCAGATTTGCACGGATGACATGACGGACGTTCAAAAGGCCCACGCTATTTACGATTGGATTATGTGGCACGTTACGTACGACACCCCCGCGACAGGCACTTCTACGAGCGGCGAATCGTACTCGGCATACTATCTTGAGGGTGTGTTGGCCGACGGCGTTACGCCCATAGGCGGGGTGGTTTATAATCCTTACGCGGTGTGCGACGGTATGAGCAAGGCGTACGCGCTTATGTGCAATATCGAGGGTATCCCGTGCGTGCGTGTGGTCGGGCAGGCGGGCAGTTCGCTCGCCGACTCGGGCGGTCACGCTTGGAATAAAGTGTTTGTGCAAAACGCTTGGTACGTCGTGGACTGCACTTGGGGTGATTCTCACGGCACGATGTCGCTGGACGGACTGCGGAGCAGCGATTACGAGCTTGGCTTGCACGATTATCTTTTTGTCACCGACAGTCAAATAAACGGAACTCACTACGAGCCGTACAGATACAATGAAGACACGACGGTTGAGTATGCGCCCAAAACGGCAAGCGCGCCGCTCGACGTTTATTCGGGAAATTCGTTCGGCGGCAAAACGATAAACTGCAAGATAGCCAAGGGCGAAAATCAAACGTCGCGGTTGCGTGAGATATCCACCGCTATCGCAAAGGCTTACGACAGCAGTTTAACTACCGTTTCGGTACCCGGCGGCGGTAGCGAAAAGATCACATATCAGGGAGTGGAAATCTATGTCGAGGACGGGTTCAGCCTAAACGACAGTTCGATCTCAACCACGGTATCGGCGGCTGTAAAAAGCTTGCACCCGCGTGCGACCGTAAGGGTCGTGGTGCTAGATAATATCGCGCTCGTGTTAATCAAGGGATAACCCAAAAAACGACAATAAACAAAGCGGTGTGGCGATAAACCATGCCGCTTTTTGCGTTAGTTAGAATTGTTTTTCTTGCGCTATCGCTCAATACGCGCCGATTCCGTCCATTTTAGACACACTATATCAAGGATTGCGCCGTCGTAATTTCCGTTTATCAGATAGCCGATGGCGTCTTGTCCGTTGTACACGGCGTCAACCGAATAATTATTGTGCTTTAAAATCGTAACGACGGCGTTGGATAACGCCTTTCCGTCTTATTGTCGTGTATATGATAACCGTCGTTCTTAAAACCGACCTTAATATCAAGTTATAGGGTTGTTTTTTTCGGTTATACGCGCATGTGCGGAAGCACACGCACATATACGGGCGCTTTGATTTGCTTACATCTCGGAAAACAGCTTAAAGAACTTGCGCTCCGGTGTGCGCCAATTTATTTCGTCGTGAGTGGCAGAGTTGATTATATCGACGTGAAGCGCCCGCACATTGCTCTTTCGCAGCGCTTGGGTGAGCGTAAACGCGTCCGTTATGTACAAATCCGATTCGAGCGCTTTAAGCTCGTCCGAAAGTTCGCCCGTGCCTTCGTTTCCGCCGCAGTACACGTGATACAGCGCGTCGGGGTCGAACTCGGCGGTCTCGAAAAATTGTTTAAACGCCGCACCGCTTACAAACAGCGGGGTCGAAAATAATCCGTACGCCTTAACGGCGGAGTTTTTACGCGCCGCAAAGAACAGCGTGGCAAGCGCGCCCGCCGACGAGCCGAGCATCGCGTATTTTTTAAAGCCGAAGCGCCTGTCGAGATAGGGCAGAATAATCGTGTCGAGGTATTCCATATATGCGTCCGCGCCTCCGCCGGTTTTGGGTATGCCGTACTCTTCGAGCTCGGACGGAAACGGCATATAGTCGTACTCGCGCGAGGGCGTGCTGTCTATGCCGATTACCGCGGTATTTTTTATAGCAAGGCTTTTGAGTACGTCCAATGCACGCCAGCTTTTTTTAAATGTAGCGTCGCTGTCGTAAAAGACGTTTTGCCCGTCGTGCATGATGATAGCGCGGTCGGCGCATTTGGGTGCGTAAATTCGTATCGTGCGCGCAAAGCTGCCCTTGGAAAGCACAGCTATCTCGTATTTGCGTTTCATTATTCACCGCCGTATAATTATTATTGCGAATATTATATAATAAAGCGTGATTTTTGTCAATTTAAAGTCTTGATTTTATTTGTAACATATGGTATTATGATTGCAAGTATGAAGATTAATCTCGAAGAAAAAAGCGCCAAGTTTATAAACGAGCTCGGCGAAAACGTTTACGTTGTCGGCGGATACGTGCGCAACAGTCTTATCGGGTATAAATGCACCGACATAGATATTGCGGGGCCCATTCCTGCGCTTGCGCTCAACCTGCCGCCGCGCACGTCAATGACGATGATAAATCACCGCATGGGTACGGCTCAGCTTACATGTGACGGCGTAAAGTACGAATACACGCCGTTCCGCGTCGAGTTGTACAATCGGGGCGGTGAGCATACGCCTGCCAAGGTGAGTTTTACGACCGACCTCGTGGCGGACGCTCAGCGCCGCGATTTTTGCTGTAACGCCATATACTATAATGTCAGGCGTGACGAGATAGTCGACCCGACGGGCGGCGTACGCGACGTGGAACAAAAGGTTTTGCGCGGCTGTAACAAGCACGTGTTTGAGTCGGACGGCTTGCGGTTATTGCGGCTTGTGCGGTTAGCCGCCGAGCTCGATTTTAAAATCGAGGGCGAAACGGCGCGTGCGGCAAAGGCGATGAACGCCAATCTCGCGGACATCACGAGCGAGCGCAAGCGAGTCGAGCTTGATAAAATGCTATACGCCGATACGGTTAACGGATTTAAAAATGCGCACTATAGGGCGATGCGGCTTTTAAAACAGCTCGCTTTATGGAAGAACCTCATTCCCGAGGTGGCGGAATGCGACGGGTTTGCTCAGCCGGAACAGTTCCATAAGTACGACATAATGGAACATCTGTTTCGTACCGTGCTGTACGCGCCGCCCATTCACAACCTAAGACTTGCAGCGTTACTTCACGACGTCGGCAAGGCGTACTGTTATAAAAACTTCGGCAACTTCTATGGTCACGAAAAAAATTCGTCCATACTTGCAAGGATTATTTTAAACCGCTTGCGCTATCCCAACGATGTAATAGACCAGGTATCGCGGCTGTGCGCACTGCACATGTACGATATGCGCGGCGACGCGCGCGAGTCCAAGATACGCGTATTCGTCGCAAAAAATTACGACGTATTGGATAAGCTTGTCGCGCTCATCAAAGCGGATAGGCAGGCGACGGGCATGGTTGACCCCGAGTCGCTCGCCGCGCCGCACAGGTTTGAAACAGTACGCGAAAAGATGATCGCCGAGGACGCGCCTATATTAAAACGTTCGCTGAGAATAACGGGTAAGGACTTGGCGGACATGGGTTTCGAGAGCGAGGCTATTTCCGCCGCGCTCGAGGTTTTATGGCGCGAGTGTATTATCAATCCCAAAAACAACACGACGGAGTGGCTGCGCCGTGCGGCGACAAGGCTTCCCAAAACGCCGAGCGAACTTCCGAAACGTAAATAGCTTTTTCGCATAAATTCGCCGAATATCGACATACTATCGTTGTATGAAAAGGGTTAATAAGGCGATTTACATAGTATTTACGGCATTTGTCGCGCTGGCGCTGTGCGGGTTTGCGCCCGAAGATCCAACGCCGCAAAGCTATGCCGTATTGGAAATATCGGTAGAAGGTAAAATTTATAAGTATTCGGACGGCCCCGTAACTCCGTCCGATTTTTCTGTTGTCGAGCAAATAGAAAAGCGCAAGATCAACGCGCCGCTACCCGAAAAAATAGAGTATGTTGACGGATGTTTGGCACGCGGTGCAAGCTACCGCGACGCGCTCGACCGCTGTTTTCCGTTACTTGTACGAACGGTGGACGGCATTGCGGACGGACTGTACGTACAGCCGCAAAACGCCGAGGTCACATATGATGGCGGTAAATACGGCGTAAAAAAGGAAAAAAACGGGCGCGAACTCGATACTCAAAAGCTATATGCGGCGATATACTGTGCGCTTAAGTTCAGCGGCGGCGGCAGGGTAAAGGGTTACGTTCGCCCGATCATGCCCGAGTCCACTTCTGCCGAGCTCAAGCAAAATCTTATACTTCGCGGCAAGTACACTACCGATTACACAACGTCGAGCGCGGCGCGTGCGCACAACGTAACTAAGGCTTTAAATAAGTTTGACGGGCTGTGCTTAAAGGCGGGCGAAACGTTGTCCTTTAACAAAGTAGTGGGCGAACGAACGGAAAGCGCGGGGTTTAAAAGCGCAACGATTATCGTGGACGGCAAATATACCGACGGCATAGGCGGCGGCGTTTGCCAGGCTTCTACGGCGGTATACAACGCCGCGCTCGTAGCGGGATTGCACTGCGAGGCAAACGCGCATTCAATTTGTCCGTCCTATTGCCCTGCGGGACTGGACGCTATGATAAGCTCGGTAAGCGATCTGCTTATAACCAACGTAACCACACACCCCGTGTACTTTTCGGTAAAGACGGGCGGTAGTAAGGGCACAGTCACGGTGTACGGCGAACCTTCAGAGTACAAGGTTGTGCCCGAGAGCATAGTCGTGCAAACGCTTAAGTTTGAAACGGAAGAGTTTATCGACGTCGACGGCAAGTACTTTGACGAAACGGCACAAAGCGGCGACAGACTGCTCGTATCGCCGGGCAAGGACGGGGTAAAGAGCGAAACATATCTCAATCTGTATTCGCCGAACGGACAGCTTGTCAAGCGCGTAAAAGTGCGAGATAACACGTATAAAGTCGTAACGCAGAGGATAGCGGTCGCTCCGTAGCGGTAAAAACTAATTATAAAGCAAATTGCTTGACAAAAAAGCTTATAAGGACTATAATCATTTTTATGAATAGTGCGTTTATAAGTTCATTTAATTGGTACGGCTTGCTTATGGCAACCGGAATAGTGGCGGGCGTCGTAGGCGCTTACTTTGCGGCTAAGCGTCACGGTTTGGAAGGCGACGCTGTAATAGATATGATTTTGATTTGCTTGCCGCTTGCTATAATCGGCGCGCGAATCTATCACGTCGTATTCGACAGTATCGACCCTAATGGGCATAAATGGACGTTTGCCGAGTTTTGCGGGTTCAGCGACGGCGACTTCGTGGGACTCGCAGGGCTTGCGATATACGGCGGACTTATAGGCGCAATAGCGGGTGCCGGCATATTTCACTTGGTTAAAAACCGCAAATCCCTGCCTGTCGAAAAACATGTGTCGTTCTGGCAGATTATGGATGTAGGCTTTACGTTTATCATGCTCGGACAGGTCATAGCGCGTTGGGGCAACTTTACCAACGGCGAGTGCTACGGCGAGGTAATAACCAATCCCGCGTTCCAGTGGGCGCCCATAGGCATGCTTGTAGACGGCGAGTGGCGCACTTCGATTTGGTTTTACGAATCGCTTTGGAACTTCTTCGGGTTCTTCGTGCTATTGTATTTGTACCTTGGAAAACGTAAAAGCTTTGACGGGTTTGTATTTGCTGTGTATTCGTTGATATACGGAATAGGTCGGACTTGGATAGAGTCGATACGCGTCAACGACGTACTGATGCTCGGCGGCATGCGCGTAAGCGTGTTTGTGAGCGTACTGTTTATCATTGCGGGCGTAGCGATAATTCTCACGCACGTAATTCGTGCCAAAAAGCTTGGCAAAAAGATATTTATTTTCGTCGACCAAAAGAAGCTTAACAGCGACTATTTGGATTACGACAAGACAAAGCTTGCTCATCCTATGCCGGATATTAAAGGCAAAAAGAAAAAAAATCAAGATATAGTGGTGGACAACAACGGCGTTGCCGTAAAGCTCGATACCGATAACGACGACGGGCAAACAGTTTTGACAACTGCCGACGACGGTACTGCCGCAACAACCGAACAGCCGAAAAAGAATACTGCCGTTGATACGGAGGAAGTCTATGAAGATAAGTGGGATTAGCGATCCTATTCTTCCGCTCACCAAAAAGCAGAAGTGTGCGAGCAATATCGTGCTCGGCGGACTTTTGTGTATTGCGGGTGTGATACTCGTTCTTGCGGGCACGGGTGTTATCAAAGCGTCCGCGCGCGACATCGCCGCGCCTACGGTGCTGTTCGCTTTCGGCTTGGCGGTAATGATAAGCGCTATCATTGCCAAAAACTCGATTTCCATGTGGATCGCGGGCGTTATAATCGCTTGCGGCACGACTTCGCTTTTAGACGTAACCAGCTCGGCGGGGTATGCAAATCTCTATCCGATATATATCGCCGCGCCCGGAATAGGCTGTGTGTTTTCCGTATGGTTTGCCGAAGCCAAGTTTCCGCAGTTTAAGGTAATGGCGTTTTTCGGCGTATTGGCAATATTGTTTTCGCTCGGCGCGTCCGGCGTATGCGGGTACGGACTTGTGTGCGGCTTGCTTGCCGCGTTTGCGGGACTGTGCGCTATATACGGCGCTGTCGAATCATATTTAAAAAAGGATAAAGTAAATAATGCGTAATCTGACGATGATGACCGACCTATATCAGTTGACGATGATGGACGGTTATTTTTTAGAAGGAAAAGCCAAAGACACGGCTGTGTTCGACCTGTTCTTCAGGCAAAAGGACTGCATCAATTATGCTGTGTTTGCAGGGCTCGATCAGGCAATCGACTACATAAAGGATCTGCATTTTTCGAGCGAGGATATAGATTATCTGCGCTCGCTCGGTATATTCCACAACGAGTTTTTGGACTATCTGAAAGACTTTAGGTTTTCCGGCGATCTGTACTCGGTGCGCGAGGGCGATATCGTTTACCCGCAAGAACCGATAGTCATAGTCAAAGCGCCGCTTATCGAAGCACAGCTGATAGAAACGGCACTGCTTAACATCATAAGCCACCAAACGCTTATTGCTACCAAGTCGGCGCGTATAGTGTCCGCCGCACATGGCAAGAGCGTGGTCGAGTTCGGGCTGCGCCGAGCTCAAGGTCCGGACGCTGGCATTTACGGCGCAAGGGCGGCTATAATCGGCGGATGCAACGGCACGAGCAACGTGCTTACCGGGCAGATGTTTGATATCCCCGTAAAGGGCACTCATGCGCACAGCTGGGTAATGAGCTACGAGAGCGAGCTTGACGCGTTCCGCGCGTTCGCTCGGGTTTATCCCGATACGTGCTTGTTGCTTGTAGATACATACGACACGATACAGGGCATAAAAAACGCGATTACCGTGTTTAACGAGCTCAAGGCGGCCGGGCATAAGCCCGTCGGAATACGGCTTGACAGCGGCGATTTGGCGTATCTAAGCAAGGTGGCGCGGCATATGCTCGACGACGCGGGATTCCCGGACACCGTGGTTATGGCTTCCGGTGACGTGGACGAGTATCTGTTGCAGTCGCTCAATGCTCAGGGCGCGCAAATCGATATGTACGGCGTGGGCACCAAGCTAATTACCAGCGAGGACACTCCGTCGCTCGGCGCGGTGTACAAGCTGTCGGCTATCGAGCGGAAGGGCGAGCTTGTTCCGCGCATGAAGATATCCGATTCTATTATAAAGGTGACAAACCCCGGGTTTAAAACGCTTTACCGTATTTACGATAAAAAGAGCGGCATGGCGGTTGCCGACCTAATCGCGCTCGCGGGCGAAAAGATAAAAAAGCCGCTCGTGCTTATACACGAAACGGAACGGTGGAAGACCACCACGCTTAAGGATTACGAAATTCGCCCCATGCACAGTAAGATTTTCGACGGAGGCAAGATCGTTTACGACAGACCGAGTCTATCGCAAATCGTCGAGTTTGCCAAATCGGAAAAAGCCAAGTTCTGGGATGAGTACAAGCGCATAGACAATCCGCAGATTTACAAGGTCAATCTTTCGGACGAGCTGTACGCGCTCAAGCACGATATATTAAAGCAACACAAAAGCGAAAAATAATAGAGGATTTACAAAAGCCTATAAAGATTTAGCGAGTATGGAAATGGACGGAAAAAAACGGTATACCCAAGCCGAGGTCGACGAGTCGGTCGAACGTGTAAAGCGTGAGGATAGCGCGACTATTCTCGAACAGCGCGAGCGTATTGCCGAGCTAAAAAAGCAGCTAGCCGAAGCCGAGCGAAAGATTGCCGCGTACGAGAGTCAAAAGGAGCTTGTGTACAAGGCGATAACCGCCGCGCTGAAAAAGGCTGACGACATAGAGCGTGTGTCGTTAATAAAATACAATCAGGAAATTGCTCAGCTAAAAAGCTTCCACGAAAAGTGGATGAGCTATTATAACCGCATAATAGAACAGTATCCGCTCGATCAAACGCTTGTGGAAACGAGCAGGGTCAATCGGAAGATATCCGACGTTCTGTCGCAGGCGGGGGATATCGATTCGCAGTACGAGGAAGAGCGCGAACGACTAAAGGACTCGCTCGACGCCGAAGTAGAGAGCGAAGAACTTGCAACCGACGGCGAGATCGACGAGTACACCGACAGGTCGCCTGCGGGCTTCTCGTTCACCGAGGCGCTTCACCCCAAAGAGAACCTTAAGGACATTATGCGCGAGCTCGGCGTAATAATGGACGAGGATTAATTAAGGATTCGGAATTATGAATTATGAGCGCGGCATGCCGCGCTTTTTCTTTTGTAAAGATCTTTTGTTATGCTGTGATTAATAGGGCAAACGGGGATTAACCGCTTATGTCTGTTTGTCCTGTTGAGCGAAGCGAAACATCTCACAAATAAAAATGGTATACAATCGAATGAATATCAAAATATTCATTCACCGCGAAGCGGTCGACAAATAATTCAGCATTAAAAAAACGGTTTATACAAACCGTTTTTTGTTGTTGAATTATTCTGCGGCGGGCTCTTCTTCGGTTTTCTTAGTCTTTTTGGGAGCCTTTTCCTTCTTCGGTTTTTCTTCCGGTTCGGATTTTTCCTTTTTAGGTTCAGCCTTTTCTTTTACGGCCTTTTTCTTTTTCTGTTCGACCTTGTCCGCTTCCTTTTCCTGTTGTTTTGCACGGAACTCGGCGCGCGCGGCCTCGCGTGCTTCCTTAGCGGCACGTGCCTTTTCGGCGGCGATGGTCTTGTTGTCCTTTTTGACGGTAACGGTGACTTTGCCGCTTTGGATGTCGCTCAAACGCTTGGAAAGGGCAGACTTCTTGTTGGCGGCGGCGTTTTTATGCAGAATGCCTGCGGTAACGCCCTTGTCTATAATCGACATAGTGATGGGAAGCAAACGAGCGGCTTCCTCGATATTAGCCGAGTCGATAGCTTTGTTAAAAGCTTTAATGGCATTGTTGACTTTAGAACGATCGGCACGGTTGCGAGCATTCTTCTTTTTTGTAATAAGTACGCGCTTTTTAGCGGATTTGATGTTGGGCACGATATTACTCCTTTATCCCATTTTTCTTTTTTACCATAAGATTATAGCATACTAAATAAAGATTTGCAACTGTTTGTTGCAATGCGTTTAAATTTTTTTTAACTACAAACACTATTTTTATGGATAAAACGGCAGTCTACACCGACATGGCGGTGGAATTTTGCAAGCATAAACATACTCGCGATGACGGAGTCATTCGCTACTACGAGGTAGAAGTCGATTCCGAAATGTCCGAACGCATAGGAAAACCGTGCGGCAAGTACGCCACGCTCGAAACGTCGGTCGTGCTAAACGGCGACGTGCGCGAGTATAATCGCGTTACCGACGCATTGGCGACGTGCCTGAAAAGCTATTGCAAGGGCTGTAATCATGTGCTTGCCGTGGGACTCGGCAATCCCGATTTAACGGCGGATGCTTTGGGCGACAGAGTGTTTAAAAGGTTGACAGTCAATCGGCACTTAAAGGACGGGGGCAAAAACTTGTGCGCGCTCACGCCCAACGTTCTCGGCATGACTGGCATAGAAAGCTACGATATAATCGCCGCGGTAGTCGACCGTATCAAGCCGGACGGAGTGGTCGTTATAGACGCTCTTACCGCCGCGGCGACCAATAGGATTGCCACCGCTTTTCAGGTGACGGACAGCGGTATCACGCCGGGAAGCGGCGTGGAAAACCACCGGCGTCGGCTTGACTCGCAGTCGCTCGGTGTAAAGGTGATTTCCGTGGGTGTGCCGCTTGTCGTGTACTCGTCCACCATAGCGCGTGACTACTGCGACTGTGCGGGGGTTAGCGAGTGCGATATGATAGTTACGCCTAAGGACGTGGATATACTCGTTGAGGACTGCGCAAAGATAATATCGGGCGCGATTAATTCCGCGTTCGCATGATAGGATTTTAATAACCGAATATGTAACACACGTTGCACGTAACGCATATACAAGGACACATGAAAAATAATCCGATTGGCGTCTTTGACAGCGGCGTGGGCGGCTTGAATGTCCTCAATAAATGTGCGGAACTGTTGTCGCACGAAAAGTTTATTTATCTTGCCGACGAAGCTAATATGCCGTACGGTAACAAACCGCCCGAAGATATTAAGCTTGCGGCTACGGCGTGCGCCGAACGGCTGTTTTCTTTGGGCTGCAAGGCGCTCGTTATTGCGTGCAACACAGCGACCGTGACGGCGATAGACGGTATACGCGCGCTGTACCCGTCGCGTATTGTGATAGGCTTAGAGCCGGCAGTCAAGCCTTGCTACCGCGAGCTGGGAAAAATGGGGTACGCAGTCGCGCTCGTCACTGCCGCAACCTATCGCTCGACCAAATTTAACAGATTATTGCAGTCGTGCGAGGGTAAAATAAAACCGCTCGTCTATGCCGACCTTGCGCGCAATATAGAACAAAACGTCGATAATATTCAAGCGTTAAAGCCTAAGCTGTTCGAGGCGCTTGGATCCTACCGCGACGCGGAAGCGGTCATACTCGGCTGTTCGCACTACACGTACGTAAAGGATATAATATCCGAGTTTTACGACGGTAACGTAAAGATTTACGACGGGGCGGAGGGCGCCGCCGCGCGGCTTAAATACTGCTTGGAATTATCCGGCTTACTGTCGCAGGAAACGGCGGAACACCCGCCCGTGACCTTTCTTTCAACGTTCAAAAAATAGTGTAAAGGTTATCGAAAGAATGGCGTTTATCGATTGTATGCGCTCGATAGCTTAAGTTTGCCCGACTGTTGGACGCACATAGAGGAATGTGCGTTTTACGAATGTCGGGCGCTGTGTGTCACGGTGAGCGAAAACGAAGCATCATGCGGTCACGGAGTTTTTTAAAAAAGAAAGGTCGAGCATGATACTCGACCTTTTAAAATTCCGAATTATTTATTATTCCACCGTGACCGACTTAGCAAGGTTGCGAGGTTTGTCTATGTCGCAACCGCGTTTGGCGGCTACGCAGTAGGCGAAGATCTGAAGTATGACTGCGGTAAGCACGGGGGTAACGTCGTCGTCGCAGTCGGGTATGCACAGCATTCCATCGGACTGCTCGCTTATCTGCTTATTCGCTTGCGAGGAAATAGCAAGCACGGTGCCGCCGCGCGACTGAACGGCTTTTATGTTGTTTAGCATTTTGTTGTACAGTGCGCTTTGCGTTGTGAGCGCAAGGGTAACGGTACCTTGCTCGATAAGCGAAATCGTGCCGTGTTTCAGCTCGCCTGCGGCGTACGCTTCGGCGTGAATATACGATATTTCTTTCAATTTAAGCGCGCCTTCGAGCGACGCGGCGTAGTCGGTGCCTCGGCCTATAAAGAACACGCATTTTCTATCGGCAAACCGTTCGGCGTATTCGCGTATGGGCGTTATGTCTGCGAGTATCTCGCTTACTTTGTCGGGTAGGGTGATTATCTCCGACAAAAGCGTTTCGTATCGCGCGTCGGAAATAGTGTGTTTTATTTTGGCTATCTTAAGCCCGATTAGATAAAGCGCGGACACCTGCGTGGTGTAGCCCTTGGTCGTGGCGACCGCAATTTCGGGGCCTGCGTGCGTATACAGCACGTCGTGCGCCTCGCGTGCGATTGCGCTTTGCATAACGTTGACTATTGCTATTGTGTGCGAACCGCACTTTTTGGCAAGCCTGAGCGCCGCGAGCGAGTCGGCGGTTTCGCCGCTCTGGCTTATTACGATAGTCAGCGTGCGGTTGTCGGTAATGGGGTCGCTGTAAATGTACTCGCTTGCAAGCTCGCACGTGACCGAAATGCGGCAGTATTTTTCGATAAACGACTTGCCGACGATACCCGCATGGTACGCCGAGCCGCAACCGATGATAGTTATACGCTCTATTCTGTTTGTGTTTTTAGCGTCAAAGTTGATTCTGTCAAGGACGATATCCTTGCCTTTTACGCGCGGACGGACGGTGGCGGTAAGCGCCTTTGGCTGTTCGTTTATTTCCTTGAGCATAAAATGATCGTAGCCGTCCTTTTCCGCCTGCGATATATCCCAATCGACACGGAAGGGGGTCTTTTCCACGGGCTCGCCGTCGGCGGTGAAGAAGGTTGCCGAGTGCGAAGTGAGCTTAGCAATCTCGCCGTCGCCGAGTTGGACAAAGTTGTGCGTATGCTCAAGCGCGGCGGCAAAATCGGACGCAATAAAGTTTTCGTTTGCGCCAATACCTACCACGAGCGGATTGTCTTTTCTGACCGCATACAGCGTGTCGGGGCAGTGGGAAGTGATTATTCCGACGGCGTACGACCCGACAAGCCTGGATGTGACATTGCGCAGCGCTTCCACCATGTCGCCGTCATACACGTATTGCAGTAACTGAGCGATGACCTCGCTGTCCGTTTCGCTTGCAAAGCGTATGCCCTTTGCCGTAAGTTCGGCTTTGAGCTCGGCAAAGTTTTCGATTATGCCGTTGTGAACGACGGCAAAATTCCCGTCTGTCGAAAGGTGCGGGTGGGAATTTATGTCGCTCGGCGCGCCGTGAGTCGCCCAACGCGTGTGACCTATGCCGACAAACCCGTTAAGCTTTTTGCCGCCGTCTGTCTTATCCTCGAGCGCGGAAATCTTGCCGATAGACTTGATAACGTCTATGCGGTTGTTGTCGATAACGGCAACGCCGCTCGAATCGTAGCCGCGGTATTCGAGACGCTTTAGACCGTTCAATAATATTTTAGCGGCTTGCTTACCGCCGGTATAGCCTATAATTCCGCACATAAACTGCTCCTTTATTTGACTTCGCCGTCCGACTTGTCGTCAATGGGTTCAACCGTTTCGTCCGTTTTTGGTTTGTAAAGAATAAACTTGATTATGATCAATGCGATTACCGAGAGTGCGATAATAAAAAACGCGAGTGTGATTTGATCGACGTAATCGGCGAACAGAAAGCTGATAAGTGTTATAATTCCGCACGCAACGGCATTGCCGAAGATAATGCCGATAAGCGATTTTACAAACCCGATTTTTACGATCGAAGCAACAGCCGAGCCCGTCCATACGCCGGTGAGCGGCAAGGGAACGGCAACAAACGCCGCAACGCCGCCCATTTTTTTGAGGTCGCTTTTTGTAAGTAGATTATGCTTGCCCTGCGGCGTCTGTTCTTGCTCGACCTTGAGCGACCTGGATTTTTTTTCAAACTTGTCGTATATAAATTTGCCGAGCTTGGAAAATACTTTGGTTTTGGACAGAGCGTTTATTATCGGGATAAATACGATAAGCAGTACGGGCGCTATAAGCGACGAACCCAAAAACGCCCAGCCGAACGCCTCGAGCGGGGAAAGCCCCATGCTCATTCCGAAAGGAATGGCAAACCGCGCTTCGGCTACGGGTATGAGCGAAAGCAATAATACGGCAAGCGGGGCGCCGAGCGCGTCCTTCATTGCCATTGCCATTTGTTGTACGAATTCCATACAGCTATATTATAAGCAAAAAAGTATATTTATGTCAACACTATTTTATAAATCGAGTTTTTTCTTGCGCACAAGACAAAAAAATTCGCATATATATTGACAAATACCGTGCAAATATACTATAATTTAGTACAGCTTTTAAATGAATTTTACACATAATAATTTTAGGCTTCGGGAGAATTAACTAAATGGGTAAATACTTCGGCACTGACGGAATACGCGGAAAATACGGCGACAACTTGGACGTCGCGTTGGCGTACAAGGTCGGTTTGGCAATAGTGGCATACTTCGGCAAGGGCGTCGTAGTCGTCGGGCGCGATACACGCGTGTCGGGACCGGAAATCCAAGCGGCGCTTATAGACGGACTCAAGCGCGGCGGCGCAGATGTTTTGACCGTAGGCGTTTTGCCGACGCCAGCTATTGCGCGCATGGCTATCAAGTACAACGCGCTGTGCGGAATAGTTATATCCGCGTCGCACAATCCGCCCGAATATAACGGCATAAAGATATTCGACGGCAGCGGCGTAAAGCTTAGCGAGGAACAAGAGGGCAGTATCGAGTATTACATCGACAATCCGAGCGAGGCGCGCGCAGTGGGCTCGGTGCACGATATCGAGGATGCGCAAAAGCAGTACGTCGATTACCTCGTGCAAACGGTCGACTACGATATGACGGGCGCGCTCGTATGGCTCGATTGCGGTTACGGCGCGGCGTCTACCGTCGCAAAACAGGCTTTCGAGAGATTGGGCGCAAAGGTCGAAATAGAAAACTTTAAGCTTCGCGGCGAAAAGATAAACTGCGGATGCGGCGCGCTTCACCCCGACTACGTGCTTCATTCCATGGTGGGCACCGACTACAAGCTCGGCTTTGCCTACGACGGCGACGCCGATAGGCTCTCATTCGTATTTGACGGAAAAATCATGGACGGCGACTCGGTGCTGTACAATATCGGGCGCGAAATGACGCTTAAGGACAACGTGGTAGTAGGCACTGTTCTTTCCAACACCGCGCTCGAGCGCAGGCTGGAAAAGGACGGGCGTCGTCTTGTGCGTACCCCCGTCGGCGATAAATATATTTGCGACTTGATGTTCAAAAAGGGCTACAACCTCGGCGGCGAGCAGAGCGGGCACTATATCGTTTATCCGCAGGCCACGACGGGCGACGGAATTATGACGAGTATGTTCCTCACCAAAACGCTGTACAAAAACGGCAAGCTCGGTGAGTTTATGGAACTTAATCTATTCCCGCAACGCGCGATAGCCGAGTATGCCGACCAGTCTATCATGTACGAAAAGGGCATGATAGACCTAATCGAGGACTACACGGCGCGGCTGTCCGGCATAGGCAGACTTATAGTCAGAATGTCGGGCACCGAGCCCAAGGTAAGAGTCATGTGCGAGTGCGAGGACCCGCGCAAAATCGACGAAGTGCTTGCCGTATTCAAAAAATACATCAATACACGCAGGTCTTAAAGCTTTTTGTACGCAAGTTGTTGACAAGGGGACTGTTTTAATATATAATATTTTAGATTACAACTACTGGATAATCGTTTTTTTATCACAATTTGTTTGTGTTTGCACGGCGTAAGCGGTATTTGTCCGTTCCGTCGCGGCAATAATCGAGGATGATGGCAAAACAACCGAAGAACGTTCCCGATAAATCGGAACGGAACAAGACAAAAAGGCCGGCCAATATTAAGGCGCTCTTTTCTCCGAGATACCGCGGAGTTATTTTGACGTTCGTCTTTGACATAGCGTTTTGCCTTGCCGCATTTTGGCTCGCTCGGATTGCTATGTTCAATCAGGTTGATACGCCGCAAAACTATTCCAACTTTGAAATCCCGATCATGATAATCATGACGGCAATGCCCGTTTGTATGCTTGCATTGTTTAACTGCTACAATGTGGTGTGGAAGCTTGCCGGGCGTATAGAGTTTATCAAGTTTGTAGCGTCGTACGTAATGACGTATTTGATTTTGCTGATAGTAAAAGCTATACTGTTTGCGGCGTTTAACGTTATGCTGTGGGGCACGCAGATCATTCTGTACGTAGTGCTTGCGCTGATATTCACCGCGATACCGCGCTTTTCCAACATGTTGATAGGCTATATCAAGCACGTTAGAATGGGCAACTTTTCATCTAACGTTTCCAAAAAGCCGATACGCACGATTATTTACGGCGCGGGCAACGTCGGCGCAGTGCTCAATAACCGATTTGTTGCCAATCCCGACGAGGGTTACGTTCCCGTCGCGTTCATTGACGACGACGCGGACAAGCACGGCATGTCGGTAGGCGGAAGTATTGTGGCCGGCGGACTGAACGATATAGAAACGATTATCGAAACGTATTCGCCCGATATTGTCGTAATCGCCATAACCGACATTAGCAAGTCGCAGTTAAAACATATTTACGAGAAAATTTCCCAATACAATATTCCGATCAAAATGTTGCCGCCCATAAGCGACGCGCAATCCATTACCAATTCGTCGCTTACGCTTCATGACATAAAAATCGAGTCGTTGCTCGGCAGAGACGAGTTTAAGGTCAAGTCCGAGCTTGTCAATACTTCCGTCAAGGACAAGGTCGTTATGGTAACGGGCGGCGCGGGATCTATTGGCTCGGAGCTTTGCCGTCAGGCGCTCAACTTCGGTTGTAAGCACCTCGTCATTTTCGACCAGAACGAAAACGGCATGTTCAACATCGACCAGGAATTTAAAAAGAAGTATGACACGTCGCGGTACTCGCTGATCATGGGTACGGTGCGCGAAGCGGGCAAGCTTGCCGAAGTTCTCAAAAAGTTCAAGCCCGAAACGGTATTCCACGCCGCCGCGTACAAGCACGTGCCAATGATGGAGATCGCGCCCACCGAGGCGATAAAGAACAACGTTTTCGGCACCAAAAACTTGATAGAGCAGTGCCAAAAGGCGGGCGTCAAGCGATTCGTGCTTGTTTCCACGGACAAGGCCGTCAACCCCGCAAACGTAATGGGCGCGAGCAAGCGGCTTGCGGAAATGCTGGTGCAGACGCGGGCGGCGGACAGCGACATGCAAATGGCGGCGGTTCGTTTCGGCAACGTTTTGGGCTCGTCGGGCTCGGTCATTCCCACGTTCTTAAAGCAGATTCAAGAGGGCGGGCCGGTAACGGTAACCGACCGCAATATAAAGCGCTATTTCATGACTATTCCCGAGGCGGTGCGGCTTGTTTTGCAAACGGGCGCTTTGGCGTCGTCGGGCGAGGTGTTTGTGCTCGACATGGGAGAGCCGGTGTACATCTACGATCTTGCGTGCAATCTAATCAGGCTTAACGGACTCGTGCCCAACAAGGATATCCATATAGTGATTTCGGGCTTGCGTCCCGGCGAAAAGCTGTTTGAGGAACTGCGCTACGACCAAGAAAAGGTCGACAAAACCATGCACGAGGGTATTTTCGTCACCAAGCTCGAAGCAATCGACAGGCAGGCGTTTGACAGCGACCTTGCGGAGCTTAAACGCATTGCCGAAAAAGAGGATGAATCGGGCATAGAAAAAAAGGTGTTCGAGGTCGTGCCGAGAGCCGCCCGCGAGCAGGCTATAAAGGAACGTGAGTCAAGCATGCGCGCCGCCAGGGCGGAAGCCGAGATGTGCGATAACGTTGCGTAGCTTATTCAATCGACCTTATGCTCAATAATACGGGTTGCCTATGACATAAAGTGCAAATTCCGTAAATATACTTATGGAAAGCATTGTGTAGCGGAGGAACGGAGTTGAATATGGTATGGTGGCAAGCCATGATTTTGGGGCTTGTACAAGGATTAACTGAGTTTTTACCCGTTTCGTCAAGCGGGCACTTGATACTCGTACGGGAGTTTATGGGACTGAACGACGGCAGTTCCTTTTTGTTGTTTGACGTCGTGGCGCACGTCGGTACGCTCGTCGCCGTCGTTATCGTGCTTTATAAGGATATTTTGGGGCTGTTTAAAAAGCCGTACAAAAACCTTGTGATGCTGATTGTCGCGACAATCCCCGCGGTGATAGTGGGTTTTGCGTGCAAGGAC
The DNA here is from genome assembly GCA_910578545.1 of uncultured Christensenella sp. Classification (GTDB taxonomy): domain Bacteria; phylum Bacillota; class Clostridia; order Christensenellales; family Pumilibacteraceae; genus Anaerocaecibacter. Next base: position 91,967 of record CAJTPT010000006.1, on the reverse strand, counting down.
TTTATAGAGGAATATTTTTCGACGGCTAAGTACTTATGCTTTTTCTTTGCGCTGACGGCCGTACTTATGTTAGTCAGCGAGATAGTAGCAAGGTGTAACCGCAATCCCAAAGAGCTCGGTTGGGGCGGCGCCGTCGCAATGGGCTTAATGCAGGGCGTCGGAGTGTTTCCCGGCGTGTCGCGGTCGGGCTCTACCATCTTCGGCGGAACGGTCGTGGGCACGGACAGCAAAAAAATCGCATCGTTCTCGTTTTTGATGAGCCTGCCCGTTATTTGCGGGTCGCTGCTTCTTAGCGTAATCGACGTGGCGCAGGCGGGCGCATTGTCGCAGATAGATTGGTTTAGTATGGCTGTCGGCGCGCTGTCGGCGTTTGCGTCGGGGTATGTAGCGGTGCGGGTCATGCTCAAGCTGATTGCAAAAGCAAATTACAAGTGGTTCTCGTTGTACCTAATTATAGTTGCGATTTTGACTTTTTCGTTCTATTTTATTTAGCGTAAAAATATATATAATCTTTACTCACAAAACCGATACGGCAATCATATACAACAAGTATGATTGCTGTATTTTTCGGTGGGAGGTCGTGCGAGCACGACATCAGTATTATAACAGGCTTGCAGGCCATGTCGGCATGCAAGCATAAATGCGTCGGCGTGTACATAGACAGTGATGGCGTGTGGTGGGCGGCGGACTGCTTCGAGAGCGCGTCGGCAGTGCGTAACAAAAAATTCGACGGCAAAAGAGTGCACCTGCGCCCGAGCGACAATCACTTATATTGCAAGAACAAGCGGTTGTGCAAAATAGACGTCGCACTGCTTTGCAACCATGGCGTGCTCGGCGAGGACGGCGCGTTGCAAGGCTTGCTCGAAATGTGCGGAATACCGTACACGGGCAGCGGCATAGCGGCGTCGGCAATCGGTATGAACAAGCTCCGAACCAAAGCCGTATTTAAGGCGGCGGGATTACAGGTACTGCCGTACGTGGCCGTTTACCACGACAAATACAACGCCGACGCGAGCGCGGCTATCTTCGACGTGGAAGCGCTCGGTTATCCTGTGATAGTAAAGCCGTGCAACCTCGGCAGTTCGATAGGCATTTCGGTGGCGGAAAATCGCACGGAGCTGTTTACGGCATTGCGCGTCGCGTTCGAGTGGGACGATTGCGTTGTTGCCGAAAAAGCGCTTGAGGACTTTACCGAAGTCAACTGCGCGGTGCTCGGCGACAGTATGTACGAAGACGTTGCGGTATCTCAAACGGAACAGCCCGTCGGGTGGAAAACCTTTTTGACGTTCAACGATAAATATGCGGGTGACGTTAAGTCCGTCAGGCACAAGATTCCCGCGGATGTGGGTGATCTTAACGACGTAATAACCGAGCAGGCGGAAATCGCGTTCCGTGCAGTCGGGTGCAGCGGCGTTGCAAGAGTGGACTTTATGGTCAAGGACGGCGAGGTGTACGCCAACGAGATTAATACAATACCCGGCTCGTTGTCGTGCGCGCTGTTCGCCGACAGCATGCCGTTTTCCGAGCTTATAGATAGACTTATTCGGCTGGCGCAGGAACGCAAAAAACGTTTCGACTCGCTCAAGCGCACTTATACACCGATAATGCCGATAGCAGGCAAGTGAATAGACAATAAACAGACATACCAAAAACCTCGACCGATCGTCGGGGTTTTTACGTGTATAAATACCGCATTGCGCGTAAAAGCCGAGTGTAAACGATATCTTAATTATAATCTGTGTTCGTAATTAGTTAGAATATGGATAATTCAACTTAAGCCTAAGCGCGAGCGTGGAAATAATTCTGCCGTTAAAGGTAGTTTCATTTTTGTTTAGAGCAAGATATTCTCGTAGGTTATCGGCTTGAGATATGGCGTACGATATGCTGCGTGTTACGGCGCTGTGATTGCTGTTGTATTTTTGCGCAATCGTGTTGTATATTTCAAAGAGCTTAACGGACTCTTTTTCGGTTTTCATGACTACGGCTTCGCTTAAAAATGTAAAGCCGACAAGGTGCGGCGGAACAGATGAATCAGCAACGAGCTTTTTCGCGTGCATGAAAATAGATTGTTGTATCATTTGTTTGTTTTCTCCGTAAACAATATTTTATATGCCTTTCTATTATAATAAAATATCTTTGATTTTCCAATGTGAAAAAAACTAAGAAAAACAAACAATTCAGAAGAATGTCGGTTAAATTCCGTTTCCGAAAAGCGTTACGCGCTCTAATCAAATATATTAAAAAATAGCATAACGGCAAGTCCTCGCTCATATTGATAATCGTAAAGGAAATGCGGCGGCATATGTTTGCGCGGTCGCAAAAAAGGAGAGAAGTATATGCGAAAAAGGTTTATTGCCATTGTACTTGCGGCGGCGGTTGCGTTATCGTTGTGCGCGTGTTCGTCGTCCGATAGAAAAGAGCTTACCGCGTACAACATAACGGCAACGCTGTCCGACGACAACATTCTTACTGCGTCGGTCGTTTGCGACTACGTTAACAATACCGACGTGCCGCAAGACGAGGTGTGGTTCCATTTGTATCCCAACGCTTACCGCGAGGGAGCAAAGTTCAGCCCGATTGCAAGCTCTCGTATTACCGAGGCCTATCCCAACGGCAGAAGCTACAGCGTTATGAAGGTGGACGCCGTGACGGTAAACGGCAACGTTAAAGACGTGACCGTTGCGGGCGAGGACGAAAATATCCTCGTCGTCGGACTTGGCGCAACGCTCGATCCGACGGAAAAAGCGTCAATAAAGATTGACTATTCCGTCAAGCTTCCCAACGTTCGCCACCGCTTCGGGTATACCGATAAGTCGGTCAACCTTGCCGACTTTTATCCGATAGCCTGCGTTTACCGCGACGGCGCATACGTAGCCGACCCGTACTACTCGACGGGTGATCCGTTCTTCAGCGAGTGCGCGTCGTATTCCGTTACGCTCACCGTTCCCCAAAAATACGAGTGTGCGTGCACGGGCGAAGTAACGTCCAAGACCGATGGCGAAAACTCTGTTACCTACAACGTGCGCGCCAATAACGTGCGTAGCTTTGCCGCCGTTCTCGGCGAATACCAACGGCTTAGCGGACTGTCGGGCTCGACTATTGTAAACTACCTGTACTACAACGACGCCGACCCCGAGGGTGCGCTTAACGCGGCAATCGACGCTGTGCGCGTGTTCGGCAACAGCTTCGGCGCATATCCGTACAAGGAATACACGGTCGTGCAAACGGGATTTTTGCAGGGCGGCATGGAATATCCCTGTCTTTCCATGATTTCGGATAAGTTTGCAGGCGATGCCAAAAAGGACGTAATAGTACACGAAACGGCGCACCAGTGGTGGTACGGCGTTGTCGGTAACGACGAAGTGCGCAATGCGTGGTTGGACGAGGCGCTCGCCGAATATTCCACAATGATGTTTTACGACGAGGCGGAAGGGTATAGCTATACGTTTGACGGCAAACGCGCCGACGCGCTAAGCGCATACATGCTGTACTGCGAAACGTACAAGCGCAACGGTCAGGATGATACGTCCATGACACGTGCGGTAAACGAGTACGCCGACGAAACCGAGTATTCGTACATGATTTACGTAAAGGGTTCGTTAATGCTCGACGATATCCGCAATACCGTAGGCACCAAAAGCTTTACCGAAGGCCTCAAAAACTACTACAAGAACAACGCATACAAAATTGCTCAGCCGCAGGATTTGATCGGCGCTATGGAAAAGGCTTCCAAGCGACAGTTAAAGCCGCTGTTCGATTCCTGGCTGGACGGAAACGTCAAGCTATATTCCAATCACTAACGAGGCGCCGCGGTGAGTTGTTTGCAGAAAATTGTTCACAACTCACCGAAAAAAGGCTGAGTTATGCACTTATGCACATAGTTATGAACATTTGCTGTGTGTAAAAATGTAGAAAACTGTCGACATTAGTCGAATATTAGGGTATACGCGGAGGAACGCCGTTCATGGCATTTGTAACGATAAGAAAGAAAACTATAGTCATCGTGCTGTCCGTAGCGCTTGCGATAGTCGCCGTTTGCGCTACGGCGGCAACGGTGATTTCCGCATCTAAGCCGGAAAACGGCATTACTATAGTAATAGACGCGGGTCACGGCGGCGCGGACGGCGGAGTTACGGGCATAAAAACGGGAACCAAGGAAAGCGATATCAATCTTTCCATATCCAAGTATTTAATGAAGTACTTGCAAAACGACGGCTACAACGTAGTGCTTACGCGGTCGGATTCTTCGGCTGTGGGCGGCGGGTTAAAGTACGTCAAGCGCGAGGATATGAAGGCACGTAAAACCATAGTCGAATCCGCCTGTCCTCGGCTTGTTATAAGCGTGCACTGCAATTCCTATCCCGTTTCGTCTGTGAGCGGCGCACAAGTGTTTTTTGCGTCGTCGGCGGGCGAGCAGTACGCCAAAACCGTGCAAAGCTACTTTAACGAAGTGCTAAACGCCAAGCCACGTCAGGCGGCGGTCGGCGACTACTACGTGCTTAAATGCACAGAGTACCCGTCAATACTGTGCGAGTGCGGCTTCCTTTCCAACGCGGAAGAGGAGAGCAAGCTGATTACGGCAAGCTACCAGCAAAAGGTCGCGTACACTGTGTACACGGCGGTAAACTCGTGTTTTGCGCAAAACACGCTCGGTATTTCTTAGAAAACCATTAAATTTATTTAAAGCGCTTGCAATCCGATAATATACATGGTATAATTAAACCGAACGCGATTACGGAAAGAAATATCGATATCGTTTAGTTGAAATGAAACCGAAAAACAGATCTGTAATCGTTTGGCAAAAAAAGTATTATCGGAGGCATGTATGCAGTTTTTATCATTGTCAGGCGCCGTAATAGGCGGGATAATCGGCGGTGTGGTTGGCTTGCTAATCGTTATAATCGCCGTGTGGTATATAACGACCCACAACTCGCTTATCGGCTTAAAGAACGACGTGGAAGAATCTTTTTCTGCAATGGACGTTCAGCTTAAAAAGCGTTACGACCTAATTCCCAACCTTGTAGAGGTATGTAAGGGCTACGCCAAGCACGAATCGGAAACCTTTATTCGTGTAACCGAGGCGAGAAACGCCGCAATGGGTCTTATGTCGTCGGGCGGCAAAAAGGCGAGCTCGGCAGACCGTATCGCCGCAGAGCGCGAGCTGTCCTCGTCCTTGCAAACGCTGTTGAACTTTGTCAAGGAATCGTATCCTCAGCTTAAAGCGGACACGCAGTTTAACAGCCTTTCCAACAAGCTCTCTCAAATCGAGGAAGAGATTGCAAGAAGCCGCAACTACTATAATGCAAAAATCAAGATTTTGAACAACAAAATCGAACGCTTCCCGTCAAGCATTGTCGCAAGAAAAATGCAGCTCGAGCGCAGAGCGTACTTTGAATTGGACAACGTACAGGAACGCGTAGCGCCCAAAGTAAGCTTCGACTAAAATGAAATCCGAAAAAAAAGCATCCGCCGCAGTAGGGTTTATCTTTTCCGCGGCGGTAATATTTTTTGTCGCAATAATACTTTTTTCCGTTGTCTTGGACGACGACAGTAGCCGAACGGCGGAGTACGATCCGTATATTTCGATTTCCGATATGCGGGTAGACATTGCGTGGCAAAAAGACCGTACCTGCAATGTGACGCAGGATATAGAGGTGGAATTTAACACCGTTCGCCACGGTATCTACGTCGATATTCCCGTCAATTCCGGCGAGCAGATTCGCAATCTTGACGTCGATACCACTGACAGTGACGGCTTTGACGTTGAGTATGAGTTGTCGTACGAGTCGCGCAACCGCATAGTGCGTATCAAGGTCGGCGAGGAATCGAGGACGTACTCTCGCGGCGACAAGCTTTTTTGCACCGTTAAGTACAACTACTTGACCCCCGTTCACCCCGACGGTAAAAACTATTTGGATATAAACGCTATCGGCTACGGCTGGACGTGCCAAATAAAAAACGCCGCGGTTACCGTAACGTACCCGTACGCACCCGAAGCAAATTCTATTAGTGTGTGGGTGAACGGCGACGAGTATTCGGATACGGTTATGCAGGACGGCGGGCGCACGGTAACGGTAAGCGGTATTTCGCTAACTCCTTTTCACGGCGTGCGCGTCAAGGCGGAAATGCCAAACGGCATACTTATTTCCCGCAAGTCATTCGAGGGCGTGTGGACTGTCGTAGTAGGCGGCGCGCTGTTGGCGGTCGTTATCCTGCTTATGATATTCCTCGGCAAGGATAAGCCCGTTACGCCTGTAATCAATTTTTATCCGCCGTACATTACGACTTCAAAGGGCACAAGGCGGCGTATGCTTCCCGTGCAAATGGGCAAGATAATCGACGGTAAGTGCTCGGCAAACGACGTGACGTCGCTCATATTCTATTGGGCGAGCGAGGGATATATTAGGATAGACGATACCGACAGCGAAACGTATCTCGTCAAACTCAAAGATATCAACGAGGTCACTCACTACGAGAAAGAGATGTTTGACGCGCTGTTTAAAGGCAAAAAGCCGAGCAAAAATACGGGCGAAATCAAGGTGTCGTTAAGCTCGCTGTCGGGCAAGTTTGCCAAGCATATAACCGAAGTCAGGGCGGACGTAAACGCCGAATACCGCGGCACATATTACAGGGGCGGGTATTCTTTTCTGTCCATTGCGGCGGTGTTGTGCGTAGGGCTATTTGCATTTTTTAACGCACTGTTAAGCACGTTCCGCGTCGCGTTCGGATTTTTCAATATTATCGGAGCTGTCACGCTCATACCGATAGCGCTTGCCTACGCATTCGGCAGAGTGATAAACAGCTACTATCACAAGTTTACCGACACAAAACGCAAAGTATTCCTCGTGCTGTTTTTCGGCTCGGTGATATTGCTGTCGATAGCGGTCATGCTATCCATTCCCACAAGCGTAATGGACTGGTTGGAAAAGAGTATTTTCGGCGTATGTATCGGAGTATCGTCTGCGCTTTGCCCGTTCCTTACAAGGCGGACGGACGAGTATACGGACAGCCTCAACGAGATACTCGGCTTCCGCAACTTTATACGCGACGCGGAAAAGGAAAAGCTCGAGGTCTTGCTAAAGGACGACCCGCAGTATTATTACGGGATTTTGCCGTATGCCAACGTGCTCGGCGTGTCCGACATTTGGGAAAATAAATTTAAAGACCTTCAGATCGAGCCGCCTACCTATTACAGAGGTTCGCGCGCTTCGGTATTCGATATTTACGTGTTGTCGCGCGTCAGTCATTCCATAGGAAATTCGCTTACGTACACTCCGCCCAAAGCGAATAGCGGAAGCTTTTCGGGCGGCGGCGGGCACAGCCACGGCGGTGGCGGGTCGTTCGGCGGATTCGGCGGCGGTGGCGGCGGAAGCTGGTAATATTCCGTTGCGCCCATGCACGTAAAATTAAGTTTTAATTATCATCAATAAGCCGAAAAGGAGTGCTGTATGACGGATATCTACTACGGCGCCGACTTGACCGAAGACGTACGGCGCGAAATAAACTCTTGCGCAATGGTAGTGACAGACGGAAATGTTGCGGAGCTATATTCCGATTTGTGCGATGGCGCGTTTGTTATCGAGAGCGGCGAGGGCAGTAAGTGCGTGGATACGCTTTTTTCCGTCATTGCCGAAATGCTACGGCGCGGGCTATCCCGTACCGACACAGTGTGTGCGCTCGGCGGCGGAGTAGTGGGCGACGTAACCGGTCTTGCCGCGGCGCTGTATAAGCGCGGGATAGATTGGGTAAGCGTGCCAACGACGCTGCTTGCTATGGTCGATTCCGGTCAGGGCGGCAAAACGGGCATAGACCTCGGCGGGATAAAAAATGCCGTCGGGACTTTTCATCGACCCAAAAGCGAATATGTATCTTATAAATTTTTGGACACGTTGCCACCGCGCGAGTGGTTGTGCGGCTTGGGCGAAACTGTAAAAACGTGCGTGCTCACACATGATTCGTACACGCTGTTAAAAGATAATTTCTATTTGCTAAAAGCACACGACCGTTCGGCCGTGTATAAGCTGATAGAAAACTGTTTCGAGATTAAGCGTGCCGTCGTTGCCGCAGACCCCAAAGACGCGGGAATGCGCAAAATACTAAACGTCGGACACACCGTAGGACACGCGCTCGAGAGTGCAGACGGTTACAAGCTATCTCACGGCGAGTACGTGCTTAAAGGCATGCTTACCGAGCTTGCAATGTGCAAGGATATCGTGGACAAGCGTTTTTACGCTGAGCTTACGGGCATGCTTACTGAGCTTGTAAGACCGCCGCGCACTACGGGCGGCTCGGTGCTTAAATACGCGCTTAACGACAAAAAGAACGTCGGCAACATGATTACGATAATGCTTCCGGTGTCAGGCGGCGAGATAAACGAGGTCAGGCTTGACAGTACGGATTTTCTGTCGCGGTACGATAATGCGTTAAAGGAATTTAAAAGGGCGTGAACGTGCCACGTTAGTCCGTCGTTTTTCGAGGAGGTCATAGTTGAGTAAAATCGCACTAATCGGCAGAGATATCGAGTTTACGCGCTCGACGTTAGTTCATGCCGCTATAGGAATGGCTATAGGTCGGTCAATCGAGTGCGACGTGTTTGACGTCAAGTTCGACGAACTTAAAAATACAATCGACAGACTGCTCGAGACTTATGACGGCTTTTTTGTTACAAAGCCGTACAAGACCGAAATGAAGCGGTATTTGGATTGCGGCAGTTCGGTCAATCTTGTGCGCTCGGCGGATAAAGCGGCGTTCAATACCGACGGCGTAGGGTTTATCCGCGCGCTTGACGGAAGCTTCGACGATTGGCGAAATCGAATTAAATCGGCGCTCGTGCTCGGTGCGGGCGGCGCGGCGTATTCGGTTGCGAGCGCGCTTATTGCCGAGGGAAAGGGCGTGTACGTGCTTAACCGTTCGGCGATCAACGGCGTTCGGCTGTGTAAGACTACGGGCGCAAAGCTGTATTCCAACGAGCCGTGCGAGATGATAGTCAACTGCACGCCGCTCGGCGAAAACGGCGAGGATGTACTTAAAGCGCTTTGCGTGTTGCCCGATTTTAAATACGCGTTCGATCTTGTGTACCGTAACGACGGGCGCACGCCGTTTTTGCGACGGTGCGGCGCGTGCGGTGCGCAAACGTGCGACGGATCGGACATGCTCATCTATCAGGCGATAGAGGGCGACAGATTGCTGTTCGGCGACGACTTTGACGAAAAACGCGTTTTCGAGTTCGTAACCGAATACTTGAAAAACGAGGTGTAATTGTATGACAAAAAATACAACGCGTAAAAACAGATACGATATATTGCTGTGTGATGCGGACGACACGGTATTGGACTTTCAGACCGCAATGCGCACGGCTAGTATAGCCGCGGCGCGTGATGTTGGAATAACCGCCGCCGACGAAACGGTAATCGACAAGTTTAAAGCGGTCAGCAGTATAGTGTGGCGCATGCTCGAGGACAAAAGTTTGCTTCGCGAACAGCTCGATACAAAGCGTTTTGCCATGCTAAAGGAAGCGCTAAACGAGGATTTCGATACTGCGGCAATAACCGAAGCGTTTAGACGAGAATTGAAAAAAACGCGCTTTCTTATAGACGGTGCGACGGATTTTTTGTCAACCGTTCGCAATCGCGGGATCGAGGTGTATATAATTACCAACGGCTTTGCGCCTATCGCGCACGAGCGGCTTAAGGCGCTTGACGGCTATGTAGACGGCGTGTTCATCTCGGATGAGGTAGGATACCACAAGCCCGACCCTATGTTTTTCGAGCACGTGCTAAATGCGATCGGCGTCGTTGACAAATCGCGAATTCTCGTATTCGGCGACGGTGTTAACTCGGACATAGCGGGCGGCATTAACAGCGGGCTCGATACCTGTCTTTTCGACCCGACGGGGGCAAAGACGTGCGATTGCGATTACCGCGTTAGCTCATACGCGCAAGCGCTCGATATACTTTAAATTGAGCGAAATTTGCCGAAAAAAACCAAAAACGACGGTAAAGCATTTGTCAAACGTAGCAAAATTGGGTATAATGTAGTTGCACGATAAAGCGGAGGAATTATGAATAATTACGATATTTTAAAAAGTGGAACTGACATTCGCGGTAGGGCGATTGCTTCCGATAAACCTGCCGTTTTAACGGAACAGGCGGTGCGCGATCTTGCCGCGGCTTTTGTAGTCTGGACGGTACGGCGCACGAGCAAGACCCGTTGCAAGATTGCCGTAGGAAGGGATTGCAGGTTGACAGGCGAGAATTTTGCAAACGCCATAATCGCCGAGCTGAAATACGCCGGGCTCGAGATATTCGATTGCGGATTATTTTCCACGCCCGCCGCGTTTTTGGTAACGCGCTTTCCGTCGATGATGGCGGACGGCTCGATAATGATAACGGCAAGCCATCACCCCAAGGATATAAACGGACTTAAGTTTTTTACGCCCGACGGAGGCGTCAATTCTGAACAGCTCGACCAAATAATCGAGCTTGCCAATAACGGGCAAAAGCCCGTGCGCTCGCGCACTTCCACAATAATAAGGCGCGACTTTTTGCGTCTTTACTGCGATTCGCTGACGGAAACGGTGCGCAAGGGTACGGGATTGTTTTTGCCGCTCAAGGGCATGAAGATAGTCATAGACGCGGGTCACGGCGCCGGCGGATTTTTTGCAACGCGCGTCGTCCAACCGCTCGGCGCGGACGTATCGCCGTCGCAGTTTTTGGAACCCGACGGAACGTTCCCCGCGCACCCGCCTAATCCGGAAAACGCCGAGGCAATGCGCTCGCTGCAAAATCGCGTGCTGTCCTCGGGCGCCGACCTCGGCATAATATTCGACGCGGACGTAGACAGATGTGCAATCGTCACGTCCGACGGTTTGGAAATCAACCGTTACAGGCTTATCGCGCTCGCTTCGGCAATCGTGCTTCGCGACCATCCTAACGCCACAATCGTCACCGATTCGGTAACGACGGAAGGATTGAGAGAGTTTATACAAAACCTCGGCGGTGTGCAAAAGCGGTTTAAACGCGGCTATCGCAACGTGATAGACGAGGCAAAGCGCTTGTGCGCCGAGGGCGTGGACGCTCCGCTTGCGATAGAGAGCAGCGGACATGCGGCTTTTTCCGACCATTACTTTTTGGACGACGGCGCGTACTTAATAGCCAAGATATTAATAGAGTATGCCAATCTTCGCAAGTACGGCAAGGATTTGTCCTCGCTTATCGAGGGGCTTGCTCAACCCAAAGAGGAAATGGATATTAGGCTCAAATTCACTTCCGAGGATTGGCGAGATACCGCCGAAAAGATTATTGTCAGGCTTAAAGGAATTTCCGAGCGCATGCTCAAGCTTTCGGACGATAACTACGAGGGCGTACGCGCTTACGTGTCGCATGCCGACGCATACTTTATAGTGCGCACCAGTGTGCACGATCCCGTGCTTCCGATATATATCGAGTCCGATAAGGACGGCGGCACAAAGATAGCCGCAAGATTGTTGTATTCGTTCCTAAAGGACTTTCGCGGTCTTGACGTTGAACCGCTTGCACGATTTGTTTCGGCGTAAACCATAAAAAATAACCTTTTACACATCAAGGAGAATATAATGACAGACGAAGAATTTACCGTAAAAACGTTACGCATGTTATCCGTCGAGGCTATCGAAAAGGCAAAGAGCGGACACCCGGGAATATGCTTGGGCGCCGCACCTATCGCCTATACGCTTTTTGCTCGGCACTTAAAACACAATCCCAAAAATCCTAACTTCTTCGACCGCGACCGCTTCGTATTATCGGCAGGGCACGGCTCGGCGTTATTATATTCGCTTTTGCACGTGTTCGGTTACGGCTTGACCAAAGAAGATCTTATGCGCTTCCGTCAGCACACCAGCAAAACGCCGGGACATCCCGAGTACGGCGTTACGGCGGGGGTAGAAGTTTCCACGGGCCCGCTCGGACAGGGTATTGCAAACGCCGTCGGCTTTGCGCTTGCAGAGCGTATTCTTGCAAATAAATTCAACAGGCCCGACTGCACGCTTATCGACCATTACACTTACGCGCTTTGCGGCGACGGCTGTATGATGGAGGGTATCGAAAACGAAGCGGCGTCGTTTGCCGCTACGCAAAAGCTGAATAAGCTTATCGTTTTGTATGATTGCAACCGTATTACAATAGAGGGTAGCACGGATATAGCGTTTACCGAGGACGTCGGCGCGCGCCACGAAGCGTTAGGTTGGCAGGTTATTCGCGTAAATAACGGCGAGGATATAACGGCTATTTCCGCGGCAATCACGCTTGCCAAGGATGAAAAGACAAAGCCGTCGCTCATTATAATAAACACGACCATAGGCTACGGATCGCCGCTTGCGGGTACAAGCAAGATTCACGGCACACCGCTCGGCACAGACAATATAAAAGAGCTTCGCAAGGCGCTCGGCTATAAGACGCCCGCATTCGAGGTAGCGCCGCAGGTGACCGATCATATTTCCGAGCTTGCCACAGGTTTTGCCAAGTACGAGTCCGACTGGAATAAGACTGTTAAAGCATACAAAACCAAGTATCCCGAGGAATACGAGGAGTTTTTGCGTTGGCGTAAGGGCACGGTCGACTTTGAAGAGCTCGACCACATTTACGACGTGCCAGAAAAGGCGGAAGCAACCCGCGTGTCGTCCGCGCGTATACTCAACGCCATAGCGGAAAAGAACCCGTTTATTATCGGCGGTTCTGCCGATCTCGCGCCGTCTACGCTTGCCGCTATCAAAGACGGCGGCGACGTTTCGCCGACTGATTGCGGACGCAATATTCACTTCGGTATTCGCGAACATGCAATGGGCGCGATTTGCAACGGAATGTACTTGCACGGCGGATTATTGCCGTTCTGCTCGACTTTTGCAACCTTTTCTGATTACATGAAAGCGGCTATCCGCATGAGCGCGCTTATGAATATTCCCGTCGTGTACGTGCTAACTCACGACTCTATAGGCGTAGGCGAGGACGGACCGACTCATCAGCCTATCGAACAACTCGAAATGCTTCGCGCCATTCCCGGTATGAAGGTTTTCCGTCCTGCCGATTCCAAGGAAACCGCCGCTGCATATGAGTCCGCATGGACGGGAAAGAGTCCGACGGCGATTTTGCTTTCGCGCCAAAACGTGCCTCAGCTCGAGCACACGGGTACCGACGCGTTTTACGGCGGATACATCGCGGCTGACAGCGCAAAGGAAACGCCGGACGTTATACTCATAGCTACGGGCTCTGAGTTGGCGCTTGCTATCGACGCCAAAACCGCGCTCGAAAAGGAAGGTATCGCCGCGCGCGTGGTAAGTATGCCGTGCATGGAATTGTTTGATTTGCAAACGGCAAAGTACCGTGATTCCGTACTTCCTCCCAACGTTCGCGCAAGAGTGGCAATAGAAGCGGGACGCTCTAATATATGGTATAAATACGTCGGCTTGGACGGCGAGTTGTGCTGTATCGACAGCTTCGGCATGTCTGCGCCTGCAAACATATTATTCGAGATATGCGGCTTTAACGTTGACAACGTGGTTAAGCTTGCCAAAAAGACGGTGCGAAATTGCAAAAAGAGCGCCGCATTGTTAGGCGAAGATAACAACGGTTAGTTATTTGTTTGTATAGGTTTCTTGTTTTTAATTGTAAGTATAAAAACATCCCGACTTCCAGGTATGTAAGCGGGGTGTTTTTTTGTTTGGTAGTTGTTTATACCGTAGCCGTAACGGGATATGGCAAAAAAACACCGATTATGGGAGGCTCTCTATTGATGTAATTTTATCATAAATAAACTGTTTTTGGCACGCATACACCTAAAATAATTGACTTTTGCGGATAAAAGTGATACGCTGTGTTAAGCCTTTACTAAATAAAGCAAGGATAATTGCAAATACACATTACGCTTAAGATAAGCAAGGGAGTAATTTATGGCAAAAAGCGGAACGTGCGAACTGTGCGGTTTGCCGGATAACAGTTATTCGGTAGAGGACAACGGGCGTGTTTTTAAGGTTTGCAAGTTGTGTTACGACGGATTTATTGCAAAGCACGGCTCGGATTCGTTAGACGAAAATGACGATATAGACGAGCTTGCCGAGCAGATGACGGCGCCGCCCACGGGCGGGGCTAAGCCGCAAACGCTGTCTGAGGAGCAAATGGCAAAGATTTTGACGCCTGCACGCGAGGAACGTCGCAGGATAAATGCGGCGGTAAGGCGCGCCGTAGCGGCTAAGGTCGAGCAATCGCTCGCGGCCGATACCGAGGAAATTACGCGCGAGCTTTTGGAAACCAAGGCGGAAATCGAGCAAGAAGAACAACTCGCCGCTCAAGTCGCCGAATCGGTTCCCGAGCCAAAGACGGAAGGCGAGACGGCGCAACGTGCGGAGCAAAGCCCCAAAACAGTCGAATTGCCCAAGGTTCAACGCGCCGAGGAACGCCGAAAAGCTGTAGCCGAAAAGACGAGAATGGCGGCAAATCCCAAAATCGACGACGAACGCATAAAGGTTACCAGTCCCGAAGTGGAAATCAAGCGCGATACTCGCCCCAAAACCAACTACGACGTGGCAACCGAGGGGCACGTCGGCGCGGTAAGATTTTTGCATGCGTTTAGGTTTGTCGTCAATCCGGTTGTGTATGCCGTGTTTGCAGGGTTGATTTCGCTTGCGGTATTTACTGCGTACATGATAGTTCGGACGTGGCAGGAAGCTGTTATCGTTTTGGCGTCTGGTATAGGCGCTGTCGCAATAGGATTTTTGCTCTTGTGGTATCTCAAGCGCCGACTCGAGGTCGATAAACGTACTCTGCTTTTAAGAATCCGTCAGGAAGAGATTTTGTTTAACAGCATGACAACGCCGTGCTATAGAGAGCTCAAAACCAAATATCCCATGATAAAAGCGCTTGCTTGGCTACTCAGCCGTCTGTCGGTAATCGTGCCTGTGGTGGTAGTAATCGGCGGCTCGGCGGCAGGAATAATATTGTCGTTCATGCACACATGGTGGCTTCTCGCGCCCGTCATGGTCGGTGCGGCGCTCGGCGGCGTAATTACTTATTACATGATAAAATTCGCGTGCGATTGGGTAAACTACAAGCTCGACTTGGAGCGCAACCAACAGATTTTGGAACAAACTATGTTGGATATGCTCGCCAAAAAGGGTAAATAACGTTTACATCATTTTAGGCATATAAGCATTAATTCTATTTCTTAACGCAAACAATGCAAAAACGCTTGCTTTTTTTACGCAAATGATGTAGAATTATTATGCTTTGCCGGTGTGGTGGAATTGGCAGACGCGCCGGACTCAAAATCGTTCAAACTTACACAACGCACAATATTTAGCATATTTGCCTCGACTAACACAACATGTTGTATATGGTCGAGGCTTTTTTATGCTCCAAATGTGGGTAATTATTGGGTAAAATCACTTAGATAGCTTGAAATCTTATCCAATATGACTTGGTACTGCTCTTTCAGCCGTTGTAGCTTTTCTTCTTCTGTCAGTGCTCCGTTGTAAAATAAGCCTTTATCAAGTTGTTCGGGATGAGTGTAGCGTGTGAGCGTCATGCTGGTTGTCGTATGCCCCATATACAAAGATACAGTTTTAGGGTCTAGTTTCTCCACGCACATTTTGATTGTTCCAAAGGTATGGCGCAATTCATGTGGATGATGAGTGTTGTCTTTCACTCTACGCATAATGCTATCTACGAGGTCGGCCTTGATGGGGAAGTATACGCCATCTTTATTGGGAACAATAGTTTGCAGCATTTTCTTTACAAGTGGAAATAGCGGTATAGTGCGATTTGAGCCTTTTGTCTTTGTGCCGGGAATATGTAACGTGTTATTCTCAAAATCCACATCATTGGTCGTAATTCCGAGAGCTTCACTACGCCTTGTTCCTGTAAGATAGACAAAAGTAAAGTAAAGCTTGTGATTAAGATCGATATTGTTTGCCGCATAGAGATTATCGAAGAACTGTGCTTGTTCTTGAAAACTCAATGCTTCGCCAATCTTCTGCTCATGCTTAACTCTTTCGACGTCATCGCAAGGATTAACCTTGATTATTCCCATTCGCTTGGCATAGGTGAGCATATTGTTGAGTAGACCACGCACTTTCTGCCTTTTGCGCGTTTGTGGAATGGAGTAGAGAAACATCTCAATATTCGCGGTTGTGTATTTGTCAAGCGGTTTATCAAACTTTCCTTTACCAACAATGAAGTTGTAGTCGATTTGTATGTCCATAATGGAACGTTCTGCGAGTGTTTGTTTCTTATATGGCAAATATTGAGTAATAAAAAATTCCGACAGTAGCGGAATTTCTTTCTTCTTACCAATAGGCTTGCCCTTATTCTTTTTTACCTCCTTTAACTTTTGTGTGATTTTCAGCTCGATTTCCTCTTTGCTCTTGCCGTAGATAGAACCGAGCAGTGCGGAACGGTATTCAAATCGTCCGTCTGGACGTTCTCTTACCGAGCCTTTTATTTTCAGTTCGACAATCATTTCTTCAAGCTCCTTTAATATCTCTTGCGATGTTTTAGTGACGGGAGTAGTTTGTTGATTACCGAACCCATTGCCTAAATTATTTGTATTGAGTTGTAAATGTGCGTGAGCAAGTGTGGAATAGTAGTGATTTGCCGTTGTTTCCATTCCATTACAGTAGCCAAATATATTATATATTTCAGCTATTACTTGCCGACCGTATCGCTCTATATTATCAAGCGATTGTTTAATAAAATCGTCCATAGTATCTTTTACCTCCAATAGTTTGATTTGATAGGTAAATTATACTAAAAATGACGATTATAGTCGAATAACTGATTGCTATACAAAAATTACCAATATTTTCCAATTCGGTTTGTATACTATATCAAACTTCTAAATACTTTATATAGTGATTGTAGAGAGTTGAGCCATTTTCTACGGTTTGTGTTGTACGGCTATCATCATTGTAAATTATTAAAAAGGTAGTGTAGGATTTCTCTTGTGCTGTAGCAGTTCCGACTATTGCGCCTGTTGCACCAAAAAGAAGTCCGCCAACAACGCCCCTTGTCATAGCGTTGTCGTTATCCTTTCCTGTATGAGTTTCAACAATAATGGTCTTTTTAATATCGTCAAGGCGCAACATTGCGTCTTGCGCGGTCGCTTGCTGTTGTTGGCGCAAGTTTTCTTCAATGCGTTTTCTTCCTTCATCTTGCGCATTTTCATAAGCCTCAATAGCATTTGTAATTTTTGCGTACTTGCAACCGATTACAATATTAGCAATAAGTAAAGCCCCAAGTAAAATTCCAAAAGCGATAAAGCCATAAGGTAAGGGTGGCTCTAATTGTATTAAAACTATTGAAGGGATCAGTGACATACCTACCAAACATGCTAAAATCGTGTTGATTTTCTTCAATAGAGCGTTTTTCTCGGTTTCGAGCGATTTGTATTTTTCATAAGTACTTTTGTCAATGATTTCTTTTTTCATATTCGTATCTCCGAAGATTATTTTAATTTAATTCTGTAATTTGACGAGTATATTCTAATGGTTCATAACCGTCAGATGAAAAAATAATCTTAAATGAACGGCTTTTAGTAAGGACTTCATCAGAAAATCTATTATCTTCAATTAAAAGCAGTCTAAACCGATTAGCGAATTGAGTTGAATTTTCATCTGCGCCAATGGTAAGTTTGCCATTTGCGTCTAAATTTGAAACAAATTCTTGTACAATTAGTACTTCGCCGTCTTTATCAAAGAGTGTGAGTGTAAGAGTAATCGTTTGGTTTGCAAAATAAGTATCAGGGATAGTTCCGTTATTATCTTTGAAAAGTGGAACTAAATAACCCCTTATAGTTCCAAGTTCGGTTGTTGTGTTTGTTATGGTAACATTTAGTTTGTTTTCGTCAAACAGCCTTTCATAAATTCCGCAATGCGAACAGTAACCGTCTGCGCCAAAGTTGTGTTTGAGTAGGGGAGTTTCATTTATAGGCTTTTGGTATTGACAAACGCTACAAATTTCAACTGTGCCTCCGTGAGTAAAGCAAGTCGCCTCAACTGTCTTTGTTTCGTATTTATGCTCTGCAAACGGTAATTCTTCTGATTTGGTCGCAGTGCAGTCTGTACACTTATATTGCTTTGAACCGTGAACTACACAGGTTGACGAAATTGTATTTATAAGCTCATAAACGTGGTCTTTTAATTCCAATGCTTCCGTCTTTGTTTCGTGGCACATTGAACACTCTAAAAGCTGTGAGCCTTTAACTGTGCAGGTTGACGGAGTAGTGGACTTAACTTGATAATCGTGGTCTATGACTAAAAGTGTTTGCTTGCTTTCAAATCCGCAACGGGAGCATTTTTCTACTTTCTCTCCGTTTGTCTTGCAGGTCGGCGCAGTATAGGACGATTGTACTAAATCGTGTCCGTAAGCTGAAACCTTTTCCGTCTTGGTTTCACCACAAACTTCGCACTTAAAACTTTCAATACCGCCATCAAAGCAAGTAGCGGTTGTGGAAGTGAGTTCCAAAGTGTGATTACCGTTGCAATTAGGTTCACTTGTTTTGTTTGCACAACCACAAAGACTTGCGAATATGAAAAGAATTGTCAATACTCCGATAATTTTTGTAAATAAAGATTTCATTTAAGCCTCCGAGAACATTATATCACTTTTAGGTGTGGCTCGCAATAAGCGAGAGTGTGTTATTTGCCTTCATCATCTAGTTTGATTCCCCAACTGCAAGCAATGACTTTGATTTCTTTCTTTTCTCGCTCGTCGGTTGATATATTATATACGTCTTGAATAGGCGGTGCTGGGTCAGGGTGAGTTTTTAGTAATGCTTTAATCATTTTTTCAATAGTGGTGATTGCGGACATATTACTTTCTCCCTAAAATTTGCTGAATTGGCAAACCCAGACCCGTAATAATTCCGCAAATGTAAGCGTATACTTCTTGCTTATATTCGTTCGGCAACGCCCTATACATTTTTGCCGAATCAACAAATCTTTGATCGCTAAATAAGCCGGACATTTCCCCGAATACAGTAGGCGTATTGTTAGACATTTCTCCGACTTCGTGATTTTCGAGCGGTTTTGGCTCGTTCGTTAGGCAAAGTAAGTAGTCCGCTGATACGTTGAAGTAACGAGCGAACTTAATTATACAATCTGCTGAAATTAGATTTTTCCCATTCTTTAAGTTTTTGATTGTCCCTTGCGCCAAGCCAATAGTCTTTTCAAATAAATTTGCGGCAATATTAGCATTGTCAAACAAATCTAATGCTCTTTGTGTTGCGGTAGTTAATTCAGCTGACTTATTCATAAAAAATCTCCTTTTAGTGGTTGACATTTGGATATTTATCCTATATAATGTGGTTAAATTATTTTGTGAGGTTGTATTGATATGAGTAAAAAAAAGAAGGAAGTAACCCTCTTAACACATAAGGGATTGGCGGTAATTTCAGCTATTCAAAGTGGATTGTGTCCTGAAACGGATAAGGGGTGGGATACGGACGGATTTGAAAAGTTTTGGGCTAAATATCAAGAAGATTTAGAAGAGTATCGAGAAAAGTTACCTCGCAAACTTCGTTTAGCTTTTGACAAAAATAGCAATTAAAACCGAAGCAAGGACGGTTAAGGTGCTTACAATTACTGAAACTATAATAGCTGACTTACTAATTTTGTTTGCCTTATCCGCTTTTTTATTGGCTTCTTCTGCGATTTGCAAACTTTTAATCTCTCTTTCTTGTTGACGGAGAGATTTTTCATATTCTTCCATTTCTTTTACAGCTGTATTGGTTAATCGCCACGCAAATATACTTTTTCCATCTTTGGAATAATGGTAATGTTCAAGATAACCCATTTTATACAGCCTTGCGACGTCGGACGGTTTATCTTCGTCAAAATCGTGTAACCTGTCCTTAATAGAAATAATTAGGTTATATACTTCTTTCGTCATAAGTTATCTCCTTTGTTTCCGTTCCCACATGAGAGTGGAATATTTTTTGATTTTCTTTGGATAAATATCCATAAACGCTTGACAGTTGGATAAATATCCTATATACTATAACTATGCTTATCACAAAGGGGTAGGCAATAACCTAATCCGCACATTTACAATCGAATACCCACAAACCTAAAAACGGCGGTTGCCCGCTTGCTTCTTTCTACTTGGCTTACATTGGCTGACAAAGAGGGGTGACGGGAAATATCAACCGAAAAGCGTTGCGCCCAAACACAACGCTTCGGTCGCCAAATTTTTGCATCGTCCCGCACAGAAACTATAATTTGTGTTTTTCTGTTTCTCTCGCTTTTTGGGCAACGAGAAATGCGGTGCTGTGTAGTTTAGGCAGTCTTGGTTCTACCTTGCTTCTTCCGAAAATATTTCATTCGGAGAGGGGATGCCCGTAGCCTACACAACGAGCCGATAAGGATTGGTAACTGCTATCGCTTCCATACCTTAACGACAACGTGACACGCGGGCAAAAACAAAATGCTTTTCAAGATAAAGCACCTCCCTTTTGCCTTTGTTAGGCAATGTAAGTCAAGAAAAAAGCAGGTAGTGGATATTCAAATTGTTAATGTACGGTCGCTTGTTGGCAAGCGAGCCAACTGTGCGAGTTGTTTTGTGACGATTACATATTAGCACAAAAAGACTCTCTTGTCAATAAGCAACGGGTTATCACACAGTAGTTAAGGAAACGGAGGTGAAAAAAATTTTGATAAACTCGCAACTAATTGGAGAAAGAATAAAAGAAGCGCGTGAAAAGAACAATCTTTCGCAACGCGCTCTTGCGGACAAGCTCGCTGTTTCGCAACCTGCAATCGTCCAATGGGAAAAGGGATATAAAATACCAAACACTATGATGATGAATGCGCTTGCAGATGTGCTTGACGTAACGACCGATTATTTGAATGGGAGATAGTCAAATGACTGTTATTTACCAAGATGAAACAGAGAAGTTAGGCACCTATTGCTTAATTAAAGACCTTTATGCGATTATCGAAGTATTAGGCAAATATCAAGCCTTGCATATTACACGATATGTCGGTGATCATTGTCCAGAAAAACCCGACACAAGGTTTTTGTGGTGCAACACCGAAGATGAAGCTAAAAAAGAAATCAACAGAATGAAGAGGTTTGAGTAATGATTGAAACGAAACATCACGATTCGACGACTTATCGAATTTACGACGAGCTTAAAAATCATGTTGGAAAGCAAAACGCAATAAGCGCAGCCGATTTAAGCGGAATGTTCCATATCTCCGAACGACAGTTGCGTGATTATATTCACGATATACGCCAGGATATGAAGTTCGATAAGGTAATTTTAGCTTACAACAAAGGCTATTACATACCAACAGAGCAAGAAGGCACGGCCGATGTGCAAAGACTTTTCCATCACGCTTTCTCTACTTTGCGTATAGCGAGGGCGACCGTCGCAAAAGGCAGTCGTAACGGTCAGGGCAAAATTAAACTCGGCAAGTATTACAAAGAGTTTGTCGAGGCTTTTGGGGAGTAAACGACCACACTCAAACCTAAATCAAATTAATAAACAAAAATGCGAGGAACTATGAGTTATTTCATTGAGAAAACGTGTCCGATTTGCGGCAAAAAGTGGTGTCGCATAGACTTCACTGGCTATGTTTACCGTATCGGCTCAAAGTTTTATTGCTCATACACCTGTTATCAAAAGGCGAAAGCTAAAATGCCACGAGGGAGGTATTACAAATACAATGTCGATTAAAGATTTAGAGGCTATCAATATTTGCGACCAGATACGGGATAGGCTTATGAAAGAAGACCGCCCATTAGATGACTGTTTGCGGAAGTATTAGCGGAAAGGAGAGCGGAAGCGCATGAATAAGTTTATCTGTATTGGCAATCTAACACGCGACCCAGAATCGGGTAGTACGCCGACCGGTGTTCATTTTACGCGGTTTACGATAGCAGTCAATCGCCCTTATCCCGATAGCAACGGCGAACGTGTGGCAGATTACTTCGATATTATAGCATGGCGAAATCTTGCGGATCGTTGTGCAAAATATCTTTTCAAAGGCAATAAGGTTGGAATCGTTGGCAGTGTACAGCGTAGGCAATACGAAAACCGTGACGATATAAAAGTAACAACTTTCGATGTCGTGGCGGACGAAGTGGAGTTTTTGGGTGGAAAATCGAGTGCTGAAAATTCGCCGTCAAATCAACGGAGTGACACGGAGCAGTCGAGACATGGAAATACTACTCGACCGACACCGAAAACGAGCCGTGGCGGTCAAAATAGGACACTTTTTGACGATTTAACACCTGTGCCGCAAGAAGAAGCCAAAGATTTACCGTTTTAAGGAGTGAAAAATGGCTGACAATGTTTATTGGCTTAAACTTATGAACGATATGTTTGATGACGACAAAATTCAATACATAGAATCTTTGCCGGACGGAGATTGCGTTATGGTGATTTGGGTTAAAATTCTTTGCTTGGCAAGTAAATGTAACGACGGTGGCAATCTTATGATTACCAATGAAATACCGTACACCCCTGCGCTTTTGGCAAACAAGTTTAAGAAGACTATCAACGAGGTAAACTACGCCCTTGCTATAATGCAAAATCTCGGAATGATTGTGCTTGTTAATAATGTGATTAGCGTGTCAAATTGGTGTAAATATCAAAATGTTGACGAGCTGGCAAAATTGAAAGAGCAAACAAGACAGCGTGTTGCAAGGTGTAGAGAGCGAAAAAGGTTAGCCGAAAGTAACGGTGAATGTAACGTTACAAGTAACGCTACGGTAACGTTAAAATGTAACGAAAATGCTCTATTCTCTCCATCTATATCTAATTCTAATAATGGTGGTGGTAAATTAAATAATAATATAAACACTACTGCGCGTGCGCGCGTGCGCGAGGGAGAACTTACTGTCGAAAAGTTTGAAGAACTTGGAGAATGTGAGGGCTGGGAAAACTATCCTAACGGAGAAGTTTATCGTGAAGTACGTGACGTGGCTTTTAAGTTAATTGATGACGGAAAAATGACTATTGACGATATATCGCATGAGCTTATATCGCAAATTCTCGATTCAATGTATTGCGGTCGAGAACGCAGACAAATCACTGATTTACCCAAGTATATTTTGGGTATTATCAAGCGGCTACGTAAAACAAAGTTAGGAGAGTAAGAGTTATGAGCATAAAAAAGTACACGAAAACACAACGAGCCATTGCGCAAGATATACTTACACAACTTGAACAGCAGTACAAAGTTGTAAAGGCCAACGACGCAGGAGAACTCTTTTATCAACTTCGTGACTACATAAAGCAAACCTATCTTTTGGAGGATAAGCAGTAATGGTACGAACTACATACATGTTGGCGATAATGTTTGCCGTCCTATTCATAATCAACCTTGCAACGCTATTCGGCGTTTGCTACACAAAGCAAAGCGAGCGCGTCATATTCGCGTTTAGGCTTACAACAGCATTGACTTGCGCGGCTTCGTTCATTTGTTTATTCGTAACATTGGCTTTGTATTGGGGGATAGCATAAAATGTCCGTCAACAAATGCAAGTATTTAAGTTGGTATAAAATCAACGATGTTTGGGTAAGCGAATGCACTAACGAAAACTGCGTGTATTGTGGTGACGAGTGTATAGAAAAGATCGGCTACGAAAGCGAGCCGTGCGACAAAAAGGAGAAAGAATAAAATGCGAACGATCACACTTAACAAAATGCGAATACAGAATTTCAAAGGCATAGAGAACCTTGCAATCTCGTTTGACGGCAAAAATACGCTCATAGCGGGCACAAACGGTATAGGTAAGTCAACTATTGCGGACGCGTACCTTTGGGCGACTACGGGCAAAAATATGGCAGGAAATGCGAGGTTTGAAGTAAGACCGCGCGACAAGCAGGGTAACGAAGTCCACGACGTTATAACTTCGGTCGAATGTGAGTTCAGGATTGCAGAAAAATTGGTAGAAGAAAACAGTGAGTTTATCACAAAATATACTTTCACAATCAAGCGTGAAGAGCTTGAGGACTTGACCGAAAAAGCCAAGCAAGAACTTAAGCCGGAAGCGATTGCGCCGAAAAAGAGTTATTACTTTATCGACAACGCGCCGTATGATGCCAAGATATTCTACGGCAAGCTCGGCGCGATTATGTGCGATAAGGACAAGTTCTCAATATTGAGCAACCCTATGGCGTTCTTTATGCTCAAAGACAGCGAGCAACGCGAGATACTTACTGCGGCGTGCGGCGACGTTTCCGACAGCGAAATAGACGGTTACGACAAAGTACGGGAGATTTGCGGCGTTACCGCTACACCTACCGAACGGCGCGACGGTTTGCAGAAAACTATTAAAGCTACGAAAAAGCGGCTTGACGAAATTCCGGCGAGAGTCGATAGCCTTGTCGGACTTTGCGACGAATACGCCGATTATGACGGGCGCATAGCGGAGTTGGAGAAAGAGCAAGCGGAAGTCAAAGCGCAAGGCGAGAAGCTAAAAGGCGAGTTAAAAAATTGCTTTGGCATTAGCGGTGTTATGTTGCCGCCCGAACCAAGCCATATGGAAATAGAGAAATTATCGCTTCATCTCGATACGGCGCAAATGTGTTTAGATATTCAAAAGCGGAAATTGCAAGACGCGATAGAACAGCAAGAAAAGGGCAAATGTCCTAATTGCGGATATATACTTACGGATAATTCGTTCAAGATTGGTTTATTTGAAAACGAAGTCGAAGAAGCGCGTCAAGATTTAGACAACACAAAAAGTGAACTTTCAAAAGCGCAAGCCGAATACGACGCAGCAATGCAAGAATACAATGCCAAAGTAGCCGAACAAGCGAAAGTAAACGACACGTCGGCACAAGAGCGTAAAAATCTTGAAACGTGTCTTGAAAAGCTCCGAGAGCGACATACCGAGCTGTCGGTGGAAATATCGAAATTGCAGCAAGCAAAGCAAGTGCAAGCACAAATCAAAGCGTTACGCGA
Source organism: uncultured Christensenella sp. (assembly GCA_910578545.1). Lineage (GTDB taxonomy): Bacteria > Bacillota > Clostridia > Christensenellales > Pumilibacteraceae > Anaerocaecibacter. Next base: position 67,027 of record CAJTPT010000006.1, on the reverse strand, counting down.
CGAACAGAAAAAGCTCGACAGCGAGTTTGCCGCCGATATGACAAAGCTCGATATAATCTCGATGTTCCTTATTCGGAAAGCGGAAGCCGTTGTCGAGAACATTAACAAACGCTTCGAGCGCGTAAAGTTCAAGCTATTCGATATGCAAACGAACGGTGAACTTAAATCTTGCTGTAAGGCTCTTATCGACGGCGTGAGCTATGCAAATACGAACACGGCGAGCAAAGTGCAAGTCGGTATAGAGCTTATAAAGCTGTTGAGTGAATTTTACGGCGTGATTGCGCCTGTGTGGGTTGACGATAAAGAATCTGTGATAGACCTGCCGTCGATAGACGCGCAAACGATATGCTTGAAGGTTGACGAGCAATACCAAGAATTACATATCAAGGCGGTGTGAAATGAAGAAATACAGAGAGCAAGGTTATATTCATTCGGCATACAAAATCGTTGCTATTACGGAATTGTACAAGCAAACGCAATACTACCAAAACCAAACGCTTATAAGGAGATGAGCGATGACAAGAAAAGAAAGATTTGACGATATGGAAAAGGCTTTGAGAGCGAACTGCCCTTGTGAATACGTATTAGATGAAATTCCTTTTGACTTCTATGCGGTAAATATGGTCTATCACGGTTGGGGGAATATCGAGCAAGCACTTACGGAGTTTGCGGAGAAAATCAAGGAAATGTTAGCTGAATATGTCGATACGCAGGGGTGGCTTGACGAAACTACGGGCGACGGGCTAATGAGCGTATGGCAATTTAGAGATTGGGTTTTGAAAGATAGTTGTAAAATCGACCAAACCCTACAAGAGTTTTTGAACTCACTCAACAACAAAAATCAAGGAGAATAGTGTTGGCTAATCGAAACACGCTTTGCGTCACCCAACTTAACGACTTCAAATTATGGCTAATAAAAGACGACTGGCAAATACAAGAATCGAAAGGAACTTGGGAAACACTACGAGCCACAAAGCAAGGACGAAAGAACCCGTTAATCGTTTATGAGAAACTTTCGACCATTCGCGGGCAATCGCTCGTTCATTTGACCGTCTTGGATAGAGATATGCCGATCGTAAGGCAGTTCTTAAACTCAAAAAACTAAAATCAAGGAGATAATCAATTATGGCAAACATACAAGTTGCAGATACGCAATTACAAGCAATAGCGGTTAAAACAAATAACGCGCTTACGGAAGTTATGACAAGATCTACGAGCTGGGCGCAATTTATGTCGCACTTGCCCAAACTGCAACAAAAGCAAATACCTAATGATGTTTATTCATATGTTAATGCTCACGCCGACGTAGTAGCGGATTTAGACCCGAACGAGTTTATGGCGCGTGTAGTTGATTGCTATTCGCAAGGCTATACGCTTACCGACGGCGACGCATTTATCTTGCCGTTTTGGAGCAGTAAGGAAAAGCGCAAAATTGCTACGCTCGTGCCGGGATATATGGGCATAAAACGTCGCGCTATGGAAACGGGAATGTTTAAGTATTTCACCGTTTCGCGCATCTGTAAAGAAAGCATAGACGGCTACGATTATAGGCGAGGAGTACCTATCTTTAACAAAACCTACACCCCGAAAGGCACAGAAAAGGTAATCGGCTATTTAGGCTATTATGAGATGTTTTCGGGAGCAGTTCAAGAAATATATTGCTCAATAGAATCGCTTGAAGCACATGCTTTGAAGTATTCGGCACAAAGCAAAAAGGCAGAAAAACTCGTCGGCTTATGGGCAGATAGTTTTGACGCTATGTGCCTTAAAACAATGTATCGGAAGCTCGGCAAACTCGCGCCTAAAACAAAGAATCCGACGCAACAGCAAGCGCAGTTTTATGAGAGCTTGGAAGACGACGAAGAACCGCAAGCCGAAAGACCGCCGTATATCGACGTAGACGGCGTGGTGATAAACGATACCGACGAGCCGTTGCCGTTTGACGATTACGAACCCGAACCGCCGCAAGAATACGAGCAAAGCCAAAGTAATAGCGAATTACAATGTGCCAACTGCGGAGCAAAGATAAGCGATAAAGTTTATAATTACAGCTCGGTCAAGTTCGGCAAGCCGCTTTGCTTTATGTGCCAAAAGGATTGCAAATAAAAATGAGTAAAGTTCAACTACATAAAGGCGATTGCCTTGAAATAATGAAATCTATACCCGACAAGTCGATTGATATGATTTTATGCGACTTGCCGTATGGAACGACTGCCTGTAAGTGGGATATTGTAATCCCTTTTGAAAAACTATGGGCGCAATACAATCGAATTATTTGTAATAATGGCGCAATAGTTATTTTCGGAAGTCAACCATTTACGAGTTTGCTCGTGCAAAGTAATATTTGTGGGTTTAAGTATGAGTGGATATATCAGAAAACCGCAGGAAGCAACTTTGCTACATTAAAATACCAACCGTTCAAAGAACACGAGGAAATTTTGGTGTTTGGGCGCAAAAATGAAACCGTGCGATATTTTCCGCAAATGGAAGAACGGCGCGGAAATGAAAAAGGTAAAACACGAAAAGCCGCAAGACAAGTATCAACAGAAAAAGTGCAAACCGAAGTGTATGGCGGAATAAAACACGACCGCGATACGCGCAATTACGGTGAGTTGCGTTACCCGTCATCGGTGCAACTATTCAATAATCGTAAAACAGAAGACAGGGGGTTGCACCCGACACAAAAACCCGTAGCCTTGCTTGAATACCTTATCAAGACCTACACCAACGAAAGCGAAACAGTCCTTGACAACTGTATGGGTAGCGGAAGTACGGGCGTAGCTTGCGTGAACACAAACCGTAACTTTATAGGTATTGAGTTGCAAGACGAATATTTTGAAACCGCACAGCAACGTATAAACGACAGTCAAAAAGACTTGTCGTGTATCGAAAATGCTATTAGCGGACAACTCTCTTTCTTTACGGAGAACACATAAACCATGTCAAGACAAAAATGCGAAACAGTAAAAATAGCCGTCGTAGGAACGGGCAGTAAAGGCAACGCCTATCTTGTGCAAGTGGGTGATAGCAAACTGCTTTTGGATGCAGGAATGCCCGCCGCGAAAGTGCGAGCGTTTAATCAAAACAAGATAGCTGATATAAACGCTATGCTTGTCACACACGCACATAACGACCATGCTCACTTTATGGAAGAATTTATGAATATGGGTGTAAGGCTTATATATACTACGGGCGAAATCGACTGCGGTAATTTCAAAGTCTATGGCGAATACCAAAAGCACGATATAGAGTGTCGCGGTTATCACGTGGACTTTCCCGACAAGGGCATTATGCTTCACTACATAACCGATACCGTTGAGCCTATTGTGAGTGCCGAATATTTGCAAACCGACCGTCGGCACTATTGGATTATCGAGTGCGACTATTGCGAAAAGACTATGGCGTACAACGACGAACACGAAAGCGCGAGCGTGGCTATGCGCAACGCGAGAACGCGCGAAACGCATTTGTCCGATCGTACTGTGATTGACTTCTTTAAGCGCGATAATGTTCCTGTTGACGCAATACTTTTCGTACATAAGTCGGCACTTAACTTTGATTACAAGCTGTTTAACTCGGAGTGGAACAAAGAACTTCCGCGATTGAGTATGGCAGTAGCCGAGAACGGCGCGAGATACGAAATGCACGGCAAACGCATTGATAGGGTGTTGATATGATAGACGGACAAATCTCGTTCTTTCACGGAACGCAAGAATTTCATAATGACAAACCGATTCGCTTGATAGAGCTTTTTGGCGGCTATGGCAGCCAATCGCTCGCGTTGAAGTATCTCGGCATTCCGTTTGAACACTACCGCCTTAGCGAGTGGGCAGTCAAGAGCATTCAAGCATACAAGGACATGCACTGCCCCAAAAACGATTTTGATTATTCGTGTGAGTGTACAGTTGCGGAAGTCAAAGCGTGGCTTTACGGTAAAATATCGAGAGATTATAACACGCCAATGACTGATGAAGCAATAGATAAGTTGACCGAAAAGCAAGCGCGAACGATTTACAACAATATGCAAGCTACGCATAATCTCGGATCTATCACACAAATCAAAGCGGAAGATTTGGCGGTAGTCGATACTGACAAGTATTGCTACATAATGACCTACTCTTATCCCTGTCAAGATTGTTCACCCGCCGGCAAAGGTGCAGGTATGACAAAGGGTAGCGGAACAAGAAGTGCATTGCTGTGGGAGGTCGAAAGACTGCTTAAAGAACTAAACGAGCAAAAATCTTTACCGCAAATTCTCTTACTTGAAAATGTACCCCAAGTTCACGGTGAAGGCAATAAGTACGACTTTTACGCTTGGATCAGAGAGCTTGAAGAACTTGGTTACCACAATTATTGGAAAGACCTAAACGCAAAAGACTACGGCATACCGCAGAACCGCAATCGGTGCTTTATGGTAAGCCTGCTTGGCGATTACTACTATTCGTTCCCGAAGCCGCAAAAGTTGACAGTACGCTTGAAAGACTTTCTCGATAAGAAAGTGGACGAGAAATACTACTTGTCAGACAAGACCGTAGAAATGTTTATCGAGCATACACGCAAGCAACAAGAAAAAGGCAACGGTTTTAAGTTTGAACCTACAAATGGGGGGGGGTACGCTAAATCAATCCTCACTCGAGCAGGAGAACGACCGTGCGACAATTTTGTTATCGAACAAGGGAACGAAGTACGAGAAAACTGTGGACTGTGCGCCGACACTTTTGGCGAGGAACTACAAGGGATTCGGCAAATACGGAATGGCGGCAGTGGTCGAGAAAAAGCCGACGGAGTGCTTCTAAATAAAACTCCCGCTTTCTTTCGCGGGACATTAACCGATTTAAGTAGAACAATAGATTGTAACGGCACTAATGGAGTAGTCGAATGGAAGAAATAAAATGTGAACAATTTGGAACTCTATTGGGCGACAAATGGGATAAAATGCACGAACAAAGCCGTAGAGTTTATTCGGCAACCGGACTTGCGCCGACGGTACATACAATGGGCGGTGGTGGACAAGAATTAAAGATTGTTGAGCCAATCGCCTATGACGAGCAAAACGGTTATTTGAGACAAGACGGCTGTGTTGGAACGCTAACTACGGACGGCAGTAGTCCAAAACACAACAATAGAGTGGTAGAACCACTGGTTTGGGATGGCTTTAATCAACAAGTACGCGCCGATAGTAGCGTATGCGGAACGATTACGCGAAATGTTGGTGCTGACTTAAAACGAAACGGTCAGGGCATTATAGAACCCCGAATAGCGGCAATGCGTGGACGAAACCCTGATAATCCGAGCGATAGAACGGCAGGAAGTTCGACAGAGCAAAGGCTTGAAATCGGTAGCGAAGAAACGAGCAACACACTTACCACAGTACAAAAAGATAATTTGGTGGTTGAACCTCAATTAGTGGGTGGCATTGGAGAACACGACTTCGGTAAACAAAATAGACAAGGCGATAGGGTTTATTTCGCTGACGGTGTGGCTTGTGCATTAACAGCTCAACCTCTTGGAAATGCGGGCGGTTACAGTTACCTTTATCAAGAACCGTCTTACCGAATCCGCAAGTTGACCGAGCGAGAATGTTTCCGTTTAATGGGTGTAAAGCAAGAAGATTTCGAGAGAGTTTCTGAAAATCAATCAACTTCAAGCCTATATCACCTTGCCGGCGACAGTATTGTAACCGCTTGCCTAATGGCAATATTCGGTCAGCTTTTCGGAGTTGACTACAACAGCAAAATAAACGAACTCGTAGGAGAACTTAAACAATCATGACATTCACGATATTCAAAAAAACAGGAGAGATACACTTTTACCATAAAGGGTTTGAAGATATTGATGGGTACGATGGATATTACGAAGACATCGAAATTGACGATGACGACGTAGAAAGCGATATTGTAGATTTTGTAATAGATGAATACTTTATCAAGCAACTACGTTTTAGCGAGCGCGAAATTATCAAGACGGTATTGCATTCCATTTTTTCTGAGTTGGAACTCTACGACAGCTTAAAAGAAACATTCTATGGCAGGCTACGCGACAAATACGAGAATAAAGCTAATGAATCATAATAAATCTATCGTTTGTCCTTATTGTGGCACAACGCCGTGAAAGACAAACATACAAAGCGGAGTGTGTGCGCATGCCGGCACTTACACGAGTACAACGACGTTAACGGCAAAATTTACACCGTACTGTACAAAAAGGACGGCACAAAGGAGATTATGAGATGACTGACAAACGCTATTTATTTCGGGGCTTTCACCCCGACGAGAACGGCAAGACTACGATTACGCTCAACGGCGAGAAGATACGCGGCGAGTGGCTGTATTGGAATGCATTAGGAATGTTGGCTGAGCCTAGAACAAAAACGGTACCGCTGACGAACGTAAGATTTTTGAAAGGCAATTTCATTGAATTTGACACCGTTGGGCAATGGGTCACAACCGATAAGAACGGTAATGACTTGTTTGAGGGCGATAAAGTCAAATCAAAATGGTATGGAGTCGGTGAAGTTTGCTTCGGCGAATTTGCGTTTAGTCACTGTGACGAGTACCAATGTAACCATTACGGAGTTTATGCTAAATGTAAACTGAAGGACAAATATACGCAGGATGATGGATATGCACTTATTCCAAGTGAAGTGGATTTTGATGAAATAGAACTCATCGGCAACAAGTGGGAGGTATGCGAATGAAATCGAAACTAACAGTTACATTTGACGATGAAATAATGAGCGCGATTCAAAAAGAAACTAAATTGCAATTGACCGAGGAAATTAGGACATACCTAATGGGCGCATTTAAGCAGGAACTTACAGATAATTGTGATTTTATCGAACATATAAAATTCTCGATTGAGGTGACCGAATGAAACCATTGACGATTGAACAGTTGAAAAGCCTTGAAGTAGGCGATTGGGTGTGGATAGTAAGCCCGATGTATATGCGAGGGCGATATTTGCAGGTTCATTATAACGGTGTTAATACGATACAGTGGTACGGAATACCAAATGATACTTTGTATATGTACGACGACTACGGTACAAAGTGGCTTACCTACAAAAACAAAGAGCAAGCGGAGTGCAAGGGCGAAATTGTGGAGCTGCCGTGTACTGTTGGAAAAGATTGCTATATAGTCAAAAAAGATAAAGACGGCGATTATCGAATGCGCACTTTAACTTTAACCAGCTATAAGGTTATCACAGGTAATTTCGTTAAAGTGTTCTTTGCAAAGCCCAAGCGCTATCTTATGGGGACTTACGAGGACTTAGAGGCAGAGCATGACACTTCTATGTTGGGGCTATATAGGAAAGAGTGGTTTACTTATATAAAAGAAGCCGAACGCCGTCTTGCGGAGTTGAGAGGTGAGAACTATGACTGATTATAAGAGATTGACGACCAACAATCCAAAAAACAACATGGATAATTTGCTTAACTATGCGTACGTAAACAACAAAGACGTTTATCTGCGATACGCTAACGGAGAAGATTATAAACGTCTTGTGGATTATATTGCGGAACTTGCAACCCAAAAAGGTTGCGCTCGGACTGCGGACGATATAATGGACGAAAGTTGTGGAGAGTGCGATTGCGAAGTGGAGATTTTGAATATTGTTGCAATACAAGCGGCAGAATTGAGAAGTCGTCTTTGTGACATTGAAGATAAAATCGAGAGTGGCGAACTCGGCGACACAAAGCAAGCCGTCAAAGAGTTTGCGGAAAGGTTGAAATCAATGTTCGGGCAATCAATGCAATATGGAACGGTAAGGCGGTGTATCGACGAACTTGTAAAGGAGTATGAGAAATGAAAGCAATTATATTAGCAATACAGCCTTACTATGTGTTTCTCATTATCGCATGGCATATGGGGTGGGATATTCCGCAACATAAGACAGAGGAAGTCAGAAAAGATTTTCCGAAAGACATTGCATGGAATAAGATAGTACATATCTATTGCAGTAAGGATAGGAAGTCGTTTAATCGTATTCCTAAGCAATATCGGTCTTTAATGGCAAAGTTTTTAGGCAAAGTTATCGGCGAGTTTGTGTGCGATTATATCCGCAAAGGCGGAGCAGATAACTTGGTGCAGGCGTACTATCACAACAACCCTGACGAAACTTGCTTAACAGACCAAGAGCTTGTTATTTATGCAAACCTTGGGGAGCCGCTATTTTTTTGGCATATCTCTGATCTCAAAATCTGCGACAAGCCGAAAGAGTTGAGCGAGTTTAGAACGCGATGCCGGATATCATGTTTCAGTTGCAAAAATCCGTTGTACAGTGACGGAACGTGCGAGGAACGCAATGTTAAAAAGATTGTTCGCCCGCCGCAATCATGGTGTTATGTGGAGGCAAGAGGCTGATGTATCAACCATCATTCTTTGACGATACTGAACAATCGCTATTCAACAAGTCGATAGAGCTTATTAGAAGCTTTGAGAGTATCGCATTAAAGCGTAATCCGCTCGGCTACGTTGTGGGATACAGCGGCGGCAAGGACAGCGATGTGCTTGTGGATCTGTTCCGTAAATCGGGTGTTAAGTTTATCGTCATACATAATCACACAACGCTTGATGCGCCCGAAACCGTTTACTATGTTCGCAAGAAATTTGCGGAGTGGGAGGCGGCGGGCATAAAGTGTAAAATCTTTTACCCGGATAAATCGTTTTGGGCGTTGTGTTTGCAAAAGAAAATGCTACCGTCGCGCATAGCTCGGTTTTGCTGTTCAGAACTGAAAGAGCGCGATATCGCCGAATTAAGGTTTGCAACACATAGCTTCGGTGTAAGAAAGGCTGAAAGCGTACGGCGGTCATTGCACCGTGACAGTATCGAGCTGCGCAACCGTAAAGACTATTCGGATATACAACGCTTTCACTTCGATAACGGCGAACAAGTTAAGCAAACGGATGCCTGCTATACCAAGAATTACCACATTATAAATCCGCTTGCGTATTGGACGGACAACTACCTATGGCATTACATAGAGAGCGAGAAAATAGAAATCAATCCGTTGTACAAGCAAGGTTTTTGCCGTGTAGGGTGCATCGGGTGTCCGTTGGCAAGTAAGCATAGGATCGAAGAATTTGAGCGGTATCCGAAGTATAAGGCGCTTTACATAAAGCTCTGCGACAAGATCATGCGCGAGCGTAAAGCACAAGGACTGCCTAATAAGTACGGATTTAAAACGGGTGAGGAATATTTCAATTGGTGGCTCTATGAAGAGCTACCGCAGGGCGAGAGCCTATTCGATGTGGAGGACGAATAGCAATGACCGACAATCAAAAGAATTATGCTCGCGCGAAAGCGATTGAGAAAAAGAACAAACAGCGAATATTATCGGTACTCGGACATGAGGAAGATGACGATAGCGGAATTTATGCGTTTATCCGTTCGGACGAGAATGGTATAAGATATGCCTATATCGGTAAGGCACAGACGCAAGGCGTGATAACGCGAATGGCACAACACTTGTCGGGGTATAAGCAACATATAGACCTGTCACTTCGCAAACACGGACTTTATCATTCATTACATAATCCACACGGTTGGTCGGTTCGCGTCCTTGTTCATTGCTCCGCAAGCGAGTGCGATAAATACGAACAAGACTATATTCGGTTTTATGCAAATGATGGGTGGCAGCTCCGCAACGTCGAAAGTGGCGGTACAACCGGCAAAATCGACATCAACGATCGCAAACCCGCTCGCGGCTACCGTGACGGCGTGGCGCAAGGCGAGCGGAACGTGATAAAGAAAATCAAGCACTTATTCGACTTGCATTTAAAAGCCGTTACAGTCAATCCTACGCCGAATAAAACGCAACAAAAGGCGTTGGATAAGTTCTACGCATTTTTACAAGGAGAAACCGATAATGACTGACAAAGAAATCGAAAAGGCAATAGAACTTTGCGAAAGCGAGAATTTGCCTTGTCAAGAGTGCGCGTATTGGAAAATATCTATACAAGGATATAATTGCCGTAATACGCTTATTCGAGATATGCACGACTACATAAACCGTCTTAAAGCGGAGAATGAAAAATTAAAAGATACGCTTAACGCAGTCGAAAATGACGAAATCAATTTACGCGGCAATCTTGAAGAATGTGTTGACAAATTAGAACATATCCGCAAGGACACGGCGAAAGATATTATACAGCTGATGAAACAAGTGCAGGAGATGTTTTACGATAAGGAATACACAGCTATTCAAAACATTATCTCTAAACGATACGGCGTAGAGGTGGACAATGAATAACGAGCAAGAAATCGAGAGAATGGAACAACTTATTGACACGGCGACACGAGCGGCGTCAAAGAGATTTGTTGACGAAACAGCGAAGTGGGTAAAAGAACACCACCATTACGATAGCCGTAAAGATTGCAATATTGCTCACTCAAAATCTATCAATCGTGAAGTCGCGGAAACGTTATGTAACGCAGACATAGGCGACAAAAAGCAAGCCGTCATAGAAGCGTTTGAGAGGTTGCAAGAGATTGGCAAAAGTCGTACACCACGTTGTACTTGCAGTGGGATAGAAATTGATATAAGTCAACCATTTGTAATTACAAATAAAGACTTAGACGAACTCTTTACCGAACTCTACGGAGCGGAAGAATGATCTACGAACCTAATAATATCTACTGTGCCGATTGCTACGAGGCAATTAAGCAGATGCCTGATAAAAGCGTGGATTTGATATACACCGATATACCATACGATTTTGAAGCGAATGGCGGTGGCGGTTGCTTCGGCGAAAAGAAACGCGATTATCACAGTGACTATGAAGCAGTAGCGCAAAACACGCAAAAAAGCCGTGTGGGGCGACAAGCATATAAAAGTTATTCTGACAATGCCGACATCGCTTTCGGAATTGACTACGCGATATTAGATGAGTTTTGTCGAGTATTAAAAGCAATCTATGTATACATTTGGTGTAGTAAAAAGCAAGTATTACCACTTATGAACTACTTTGTGGGAGAGAAAGACTGTCGGTTTGAAATTCTTACTTGGCACAAAACGAACCCTATACCGACTTGTAACGGTAAGTATTTGAGCGATACCGAATATTGCTTGTTATTCCGAGAAGAGGGAAAAACCAAAATTGGGGGGGCAATGTCAACGAAAAGCAAGTATTACATATCGCCGTGCAATAAAAGCGACAAAGACAAGTTTGAGCATAGTACAATTAAGCCGTTGCCATTTGTGCAAAATCACATCTTGAACAGCACAAACGCAAACGACATAGTTTTTGATCCATTTATGGGGAGCGGAACAACAGCCGTTGCTTGCAAGAATTTAGGACGACAATATATAGGCTTTGAAATCAATCCGAAGTGGCACAGAATAGCTTGCGATAGATTAAACAACATTCAAGCGAACGGTCAATTAACATTTTTTACGGAGTAACTATGGCATACGACATCTACTGTGACTTCGATATAGAGAAGCACAAGCAAACTTACATAAATTATTTGGAAGTTATGATACTGCGAAACGGCACGATAGTGTATGCTATTCCGTCGCATATGGAAAAAGCTAAACAGCTCTGCTGTGAGCAGTTGCACATCACGCTCGAAGAATTGTCAAATATGTGTCCGATTGAATACTGGTGCGATTATATGACATGGTTGCTGACGAAATGTGGAGCTGTTGCAGTATGGAATGAACTATACAAGACAGGCGAATTTGGTTTAAATAATCGTCAGCGAGCCACTTTGAAACGGCTCAAACTACACGGACTTTATAAAGGTCACATTTAACATCATTTTCAAGGAGTAAAACTATGAAACGAATTTGGTCTGGTCTTAAAGACAAAAACGGAAAGAAAATTATGACAGGCGATACCGTTAAAAGCGAACACGGCGTAGATGTCGTAAAAATCGAAGAGGGCTGTTTTTATCCTATGGGTACATATTGTGCAAGGTCGGGATTGATGTACGATTCCGATGAGTGGGAAGTCATAAAAAGGGCAAAGAACTAATCTATGCTCATTAAGTACGAACAAGACGGACAAGCCTACGCCCAGGCAAGCGGTAGAGTATATAGCCTAAAACACCGAGAAACACAATCCGGAAAAGCTATGGCGACATTTTCAATCGCCTACGGCACGGAAAAAGCCGAGTTTGGAGACCAAGTGCAAAACAAGCACATAAACTGCATCGCCTTTGCTTATTTGGCGGAATACATAAAGAGCCTTGACGATAGCAAACACAAAATCAACCTATTAGTGTGTGGCAAACTTCAAACGAGCGAGTATCAAGGCAACACGCGAGAAGAAATCTTGTGCGACTTCGTTATAGGACAGCCGATTGCCGACGCGACGGTTAAGCGCATAGAGCAAGAGCGCAAGAAAGAAGATGACGATTTCGACGATTTGAACATTTGAGCAATAAAAGAAAAACGAGCCGTTAAAAGCTCGTTCCGTCCTCAAAGTTAAATGAGTAATTGTAGGTAGCTCCCAATGTTTCGGCGATCTTTTGCAATTCCTCTACTGAAAATTTGCAAGTTTTAAGCCGAGCGTTAAAGGTTTGCGGAGTAATACCCAACGCCCGCGCTATCGAAGCCTGCGACTTGCCCGCATAAGTGCAAGCCAATTCAATTTTCTTTCGCATATCCATCATTACGCTAATGATTATATCATAGCGTGGCGATAAAATCAAGCGATTTGCTTACGGTATAAGAAAAAAGTCTTATGAAATCAGTTAAAAATACGATAATTATTTGACATTATAAGATATTTTTGATATACTATAAGTGAAATATGCGAGAAACAAGGAGCAAATTCAATGGAGAGATTAACGCCAAAAGATTGGAAAAGTCAATATCAAATCGGCGTATGTAGCCGAGATGTAAGCGCAGGCGAGTGTGTAGTCTATAACGAATGCTTTGATTACATTCGACGCCTTGCTGAGTTGGAAGACAAACTCGAAAACGGAGAAATATTGATACCGCCTTGCAAAGTTGGCGATACGGTTTATTACCCCGACGAAGTAGATGACGGCGAAAGTATATTCTATGCGATTCTTGAAGGTAAGGTGGAATGTTTTAACATACAAGCAAGCTGTAAGGAAGCGTTAGTTAGATATGACGGCGGTTTAACATATTGGCATAATTTTCTTGACTTTGGAAAAAAGGTGTTTACCGATATGGGCGAAGCTATGAAGAAACTTAAAGCACTCATGGAGAGAAAATGAATACTGGTACTGACAATTTGGGGAATGAAGTATAATGGCTATCTTCGCAAAAATCAAGAGCAAGTGGGGCTACATAGCTATCGGTGTCGGTACAGTTGTTGGCGATTACAACGGCAATGTGGTGTCGGAAACTGAACCGAACGATTACGGCGACGCTAAACTCAAATTCAAATTGATAGGCGCGTGGCACTTGTCAAAGAAAACAACTGAATCGGGCGAGAAAATTTGGGAAAAGCAAGAGCTGTGGTGCAGTTGCGATAAAGGCAGTCCATTCGCGCCGATAGTCAATTCTTTGAGCGACGGCGACAGCGTATTTGTCTTCGGCAAACTGCGTAAATCGTCTTACCGAAATTGGAAAACTCAAAAAATTCATCGTAACGCATTTTGTAATTTAGAGTACCTAACTGTCATATCACACGGCAACGGCGAGTTAGCAAAAGAGCCGAAAGGCGAAGTAGCCGATTACGCTACTGACGATAACGACTTTGACGATTTTTAATAGGAGAAAAAATGAAACAAATTTTAGACGTCGCTTGCGGTGGCAAAATGTTTTATTTCAACAAGCAAGACGAGAGAGTGTTATTTTGCGACAAGCGGAAAATCAAGACAAATTTGTGCGACGGTAGAGAGTACGAAGTAAATCCCGATATTGTGGCCGACTTCACAAACTTGCCATTTGCCGATAATTCGTTTAAGTTAGTTGTTTTCGATCCGTCGCATTTAGTACATAACGCCGACACCGAAATCACGGGTTGGCAACAGATAAAGTATGGCGCATTACAAGGCGATTGGAAAACCGAGTTGCGGAAAGGCTTTACTGAATGCTTTCGTGTGCTTGAACCGAGCGGCGTTTTAATCTTTAAGTGGAACGAAACTGACATAAAGGTTAGTGAAATATTGAAGCTGACAGACCAAAAGCCTGTGTTTGGGCATAAATCCGGCAAGCTAAACAAAACGCATTGGATTTGCTTTATGAAAGGAGAAACGCAAGAATGAAACCATTAACGATTGACGAACTGAAAGCTCTGCAAGTGGGCGATTGGGTGTGGGTGGTTGATATAGAATCGCCAAAACACGGTTCGGGCTATTGGCAAGTTCACGGATTTGCAAAAACCCATATACACCTTAATCAAGGAGCGGCGCGTTGGGTTGCGCCAAAAGCCTTATATGGCAAAGGGTGGGTGGCGTATAGGAACAAAGAAGAAGCGAAAGCTCTCGATGGATATACAGTTTCCGAGCTTGTGGAAGCATTAAACAACGAACATAATGCCTTTATTTCCGAATGTGAAAGGTCGCAAGGACACCGATTGAAAGCAGGAGAATTTCTTGCTAGCAAAAATTTGCTTGACAAAGCTATTGAACTTTTAATTCAAGATGTGATGTCTAATACGGTTGATATGGAAGAACTATCTTGTAGTAAATGTCCGAAAGCCGAAGAAGTTTGTGTAAGTGGTGATTGCACACAGCATTGGAAATATTACTACTTAAAGAAAGCTGAACATAGTCTTGCGGAACTTAAAAAGGAGAGCTAAACTATGGACAGAGCAACACCTATGAAAGATTATAAATGCCCCGAATGCGGTGCAGTCAATGAAGTGGAATTGCGACAGCAAGGGAATGCAACGGGATTGTATTGCAAGAAGTGCGGTCGGTGGCTCAAATGGGTAGGCAAAGACGAATATTGGGCAATCAAACACCGTTTTGAAAAGACCGAAAACACTAGGCCGACGACTGAACTGCCCGACGAGTTGATTATCAACGGCGTAACTTACATACGGAAAAAGGAGAGCAGATAGAAATGAGTTACGATGTGTCTATTAAAGTTAAAGTACAAGATAAACCGATTTATGTGTCTTTGGGTGTCGGTAATGCGAATATCACTTGGAATGTGCGAGAGCTCATAAAACAGTCGAGTGGGTGGGAGATAAAAAACTGTGCGTCCAACGGAAGTGTTTTAGAATGGGCGGAAAAAATCGAACACGGAAAATCCGAACTTGAAAGAAATCCGAAAAAATATAAACAGTATGAGGCGAAAAACGGTTGGGGAACGATAGACGGAGTTTTGCACTTTTATAACGATTGTCTTGATATGGTGAAGTGGTTTAAGTGGGGTTATGGTAACGGCGACGAAAACGATTTAACCGATTGTGCGGTTGTATGGGTGGAATAACTATGGCAAAACAGCGAAACAACGAAACAACGTATAGGTGCGCAATGTGTGGCGAACCGCTCTCGGAAGATGACTGCCGACAAGTGCAAAGTGAGTTTTCGCAGTCGGGTTTTTCTCCGTATTGCGTAGAGTGCGAATCGCGTATATACAACCATTTTGCGCGGTCGCAGGGCAAGTATCACGCTTTACTCACGGCGTGTGGGGCGTTTAATGTGCCTTGTAAGCCACTTTTATTGGACGGCGTGAATTTGGACGAAGAAAGCGATGCGTGGCTTTTATATATCAATTTATTGAGCGAGAGCGGACAAGATACCAAAAGCGGCAAGGTGCTTGGCTTTGCTGACGGCGTGACAACTTTGTGGGGTTTATTTGGCAATAAGTTGGGCGAACCGAACTTTGAAAAACGCATTGCTTTGGAAAAGGAAAAGATTAAGAAGCAAATCGGCACACCCGAGCAAAGGGCTAAATGGGGCGAACAAGCTCTCTATAAAGGACTACCGATTTCGGCGCAAATGTATGACGAACTCGATCGTCTTTATGAGATACGCGCCAACTCTTACAAAGGTCAAACTATAACGCCGCAAATGGACGATACCTTAATCAAGGTTGCAAAGAGTAATGTCATATACGACCACCTTATGAGACAGGGTTTAGTCAAAGCGGCTCTCGACGTGCAAAAGAATATCGACTTGCTTTTGGCGAGCGAGCAAATGCGTAAGAAAGACGAGAAGCCCGTTGAGCATTTCCGTATGGACGCGCTCGTAACCGCTCTTGAAAAATTCGGTTGTATGGAGAATGGCGATTTTCTCAACTATGACGAACTTGTTGAAGTCTTGCGAGATAACTTTGTCAAGTCAAAGAAATATGATTATTCGTTGGACGCAGCCGACCAAGTTGTACTTGATATTGTCAACGCTATGCGCAAAAATGCCGACTTGTTGGAGTTGAGCGAGTTGCCGATTGAGTTGGCGGTAGAAGACGAATACGGCGAATTTGAACCCGAAGAAACGGAAGAAGAAAAGAAACGCAAGGCATTTGCAGGACTGACGAAAGTGCGGTTTACAGAAGAAAAGAAAGGAGATGACGAGTAATGAGTAAACCATTGACGATAGACGAGCTGAAAGCCTTAAAAGTAGGCGATTGGGTGTGGATTTCTCGGTTAAACAACAAGAGAGCAAGTGGCTATGTTACGGACATAAATTTTACTGCAAAAATGTTTACTTGCAAATCGATAAATAGAGTGTCAACGACTGCCCGTATCGCAGACTACGGCAAGACTTGGACGGCGTACAAGAATAAGGAAGAAGCCGAAAAGTCAACGCCCGATATAAAAAAGAAGTGTTGTAATAATTGTCGTTGTAAAGGTTTTGGCGAAGATAGGTGCGACAAACTAAACAAGTTGTTTTCCGATAACGGAGTGCAGTATGAAGACGGCGTATATTCTTCGTCAAATGATAAATGGCTTAAACGCAACGATATAATGGAAGATACTTGTTGCGACGATTTCGATTCCCGTTGGCTTGAATACCCGATTGCAGTTACCGAAGTAGAGTGTAGTCAACCCGAATATAACAAGGGGTTAGGACATAAGACGGGAAAACTTGTAAAAATCCGTCCGTGTGGTGAAGAATACGGCAACAAAACCTATTTGGGATTTTACTTGGGCGATTTGCCTATATCAATACACCAAAGTTATAATTCCGCGACATATCAACTCCATATTTTTACTCACAATAATCCAGCGATTTTTGTTCCGCAGTTGAATAAAGTTATATTCGGTTGTGAAAGTTGGTGGGGAAAGATTGATAACCCCGAAGAACTGCAAGATATAACCGACGAGTGCATTAACAATCAATGGTATGTAAAAGCACTCAAAGATATTGATAAAAAAGGGGATAAAAAATAATGTACGATTGGAAAGTTGGCGATAGAGTTGAAATAACACAATATAGTTCAACGATGGGTGTAGATACCATAGTTGAAATAACCAAAGGCGGAAACATTCGCCTTTCAAAGAATAATAATCTATACACCGAAAGCGGAAAGTTGCGCGGTGCGGGGAAGTGGAGTTCAACCTACATACACAAGATTAGCGAGGAAGAGTATCAAAATTATTTCGTTAGACAAAAGTTAAAAGTTAAGCGAAAGAAAATCATTGACAAATTGAACGCTATTCAAGAAAAGGATTTACTTGTTTATCAACAAAAAATTGATATGGTTTACGAGAGTTTGTTGGGAGAATAAAATGCCGCAGGGTTATGTTTACAGCAAATCGCAAGGACGGTTTGTAAAAAAGAATACCGAGCAAGCGTTTGACTATGACGCTATCAACAAAAAGAGCGCGGCGTTGCTTGTCAGTTTTTTTCGGTGGTACCCCGACTACTACCTTGATTTAATCCGCTCGGACAGTGCCGACCATAAACTCGAACTATTGCAAAGAGTTATTCTCCGCGTAATGGCAAGGTATAGGATTACCCATATTACGGGTTGTCGTGGCGGTACAAAGACTTATCTAATGAATGGGGAGAAGCAAATCGAAGGCACTTTCTTTCCGGGCGAGAAAATGGGTTACACCGCGCCGGCACAAAAGCAGTCGGCTAATCTCGGCTCGGACGCGTACAAAGAGTTGGAAAAGGATTACCCGATACTGACTTCCATTTGGAAGATAAAGAACGACCGCGACGATAAATTCCGCATTTATACTGATTACGGCTCGGAGTTCACTATGTACATTCCGCGCGGCTCGAATAAGCACCAACTCGGCGTGGAAGAAATGGGGCAAGAACAACCCGAACCGTTCGATATGAAGAACTTTAAGACAACGGTTAGCCCCACGCTTCGATTAAAAAGAACCGTGAACCAAGTCGAAGATAGAGTTCACATAAATTTCAAACGCTCGGTCATAACGAACGCGAGCGACCGCAATAACCTTTGTTTCAGCACCTATCGTCATAATGCGCTAATGTCAATGCTATTTGGAGAGAAGTACGAAGCGTTTTGTATGGATTTTACTTGGAAATCCGTCTTGCTATGCAACATACGCGATATTGAGTATTTTAAGCAGCAGTTCAAAGAGCTGTTGCCCGATGAGCAAGAGCGAGAGCTTTGCGCTCATTACATAGGCTCGACGGAAAATCCGATGATACCCGACGAAACGCTTGCGCGAAGCCGTAAACTTACTTGTACGGAGTTAGAGCATTGTGGCGATCCGAACGCAATATATGTTGTAATCTACGACGTTGCGGACGAGGACGGCAAAAATAATGCAAAGTGCGGTGTTGTTGCGGAAAAGTTAACCGAATTTAAGACCATAGCCAAGCGCGATAAATATTTATCGCAGTGGGTGTGGGTTGATAGCTTTGCACCGCATAAGAGCTACTACCAACAAGCGATGAACTTAAAGAAAATTTGGAGTAGGTACTGTATGGACGGTGGGCAAACCACTTACTTGGTTATAGACTGTCAAGGCGGACACGGCAAGGCAATCGTGGAAGAACTTATGAAACCGACCACCGACGGCAGTAGACCGCTTTGCTGTATCGGTGGCTATCACAGCGAACTTGAACAGCCGAACGCCTTGCGAGTGATTTATCCAATGAAAGCGGGAACGCGAGGAACAACAGATCCCGACGGCGATATGGTTGACTACGCGCAAAATGAGTTCGACCACGGAAATGTTGAGTTGTTGATACCACGCGCCTTGGATGGACTTGAACAATATAAGCGCAATCACAATATCAAAGACAATATGACTGACGGCAAGATTGTTGCGCCGTATAAAAAGACGGACGAGCTTGTTGGGCAAATTAAAAACCTTAACAGAGTTGCAAGCGGCACAACGGTCAAGGAAGAGCGCAAGAAGAAAAGAATACCGCGAGATATATGGAGCGCAGGCAAATATGGGTTGCGTATGAAACAGCACCTTGAGACGAAGCTTGCAGAGAAGAATAACAAGAAACCGAAATCTTCGTGGGAGCGCGAAAAAGAACGCTTTATGAACGGCGGAATGACTACGCCGACAACTACAACAAGTACAAATACAAGGGTGCACCTTATAGGGCTTCGGAATCCCAACACAAGGAGATAGGATGTTTGATAAAAGACCATATTGGGAACGGCACGATTTACGCCGACCGTTTCCACCGTTATATAAAGCCGTTGAAATGTTTGGAACTGAAAATGTTTACTTTGAACAGCCTAAATATGTTGCGGGCGGCTATTGCAAATGGTGTGGCAAGAAAATAGAGAACAAGCGTAGAAAAGAGTTTTGCTCAAACGAATGCAGTCAAGCCTTTGGCATAGCAACCGTATGGCAAAGAGGTAGAGACCCGTATTCCTTGCGTATTCTCTACCGAGATAACTTTACTTGTCAAGACTGTGGAGTATTCCTTGCCTATGAGAACGAACACGGCGTACATATTCCGATTGACAACGGAGCGGAAGTTCACCATATCAAGCCAGTATCAGAGGGTGGTGGCGATGAGCCAACTAATCTTGTAACACTTTGCGCGAGTTGCCACAAGGAAAGACATAAAAGAATGAAAGGAGATAAACAGTATGAACGATAAACAAAAGCAAATCGAAGAAATGGCGAATGACATTATAGATAACGCCGTTTTAGACGATATATGTGCAAACTATGGTAATGATACTTTCTTTGCCGATTGTCATACGGTTGCTGAAAGGTTGTATGATTTAGACTATCGCAAACAAAAAGAAGTAATTATGCAAATTGACTTAGGCGATTGCACGCCTGAACTAATCAAAGAGATTACGGAACAGTTTAACAAAGCTGTCGCCACTCCGCTTGTGCCTATACCGAAAAGCGAAGAACAAATCCGCAAAGAAACGGCAATGGATATTTTGAAGAAGTGGTGGAAAAACAATATCGCTACGGTAAACGAGGATTCTAACGATTATGTAGAAGAAATCGTGTATGAGTATGGAATTAACTACAACGATTTTAGGCGTGAGGTGGATGAATGACAAACCGCGAATATCTTAACACCTTGCCGAACGACAAGTTTACTAACCTTGTTTTGGCAAAGGCAAGCGAGTTGGAAGAAAAGAACTTTAACTCGGAACTTGATATTTTCGATATAACCGACGGCACAAGCCTTGACTTTGAACAGTGGCTTGGCGAAGAGCATACGGAGAGTGAATAATATGACAGTTATACAAAACGACGGAAAGATAACGAGTAGTGCGACTGCCGATAGGGGTATCGTTAGCGAAATCGCACCCGAAGATAAGGATAAGCAAATCAAGGTATTGGAACTTGCACTAAGTAAGGCGACCGAACTTGCCTATGAGTGGCGATCGCAAGTTGACACATTAAGTTGCTCGTTTTGTCCGCTCTTCGATTACGGCATATTTGATAATTGCAAAGATAGCGAAGAGGGATTATACCACGACTGTGCGAATCGGTGGAAGCAAGAACTAATCAGACGGGCGCAAGAAGAACTACAAATAGGAGATAAGAAATAATGCAAAACACAAAGATAGATTGGTGCGACAGTACAATAAATTGTGTGTACGGCTGTCCTAACGGCTGTAAGTATTGCTACGGCAGAGTAATGAACAACCGCTTTCACTATTGCAAGGATTGGAAAGTCCCCGAATGGCAACCCAAACACTTGAAAGATTTTTACAGCAAAAAGCCGAAAAGTATTTTCATTGACAGTATGAGCGACATAGGCACTTGGGAACAAGAGTGGTTTAACGAAGTTGTAAAGGCTATCAACGATAATCCACAGCACCGCTACATAGCGTTGACTAAACGCTCGGCAAGACTCGGTGAACTTATGAATAGGTGTTGTTGGGGAAGAATCAACAATCTTTGGATTGGTATTAGCGTTACAAAGCAAGATGATTTATCTATCCTTAAATTCTATAATCCGCATTTTTTAAGCATAGAGCCTATTCTTGAGCCTATCAACTTACCAACGAATTTGGAGCGCAAAACGCTCATAATCGGCGCAGAAACAGGCAATCGCAAAGGTAAGGTAATTCCGCAGAAAGAGTGGATTGATAGCCTTGTAAGGCAAGCAGACGAGCATAATTGCGTTGTCTTTATGAAAGAGAGCCTACGCAAGATTATGGGCGACGATTTCAGACAAGATAAACTGCCGTGGGAGATAGAGAAATGAAAACACTTAAAGAAATGGTAGGCGAGCAAAGACTTACCAAAGAACAAGATATAGACATTATAAAGCGGTGGTTCGTTGAGAACGATTGCGAACAAGACGGCTTGGTTTTGATACCTTTCTTGGCTAAATCGCAAACCGAGAAAATCAAACGCAAGTATGATTTTGCACTTACTTGGAATCCGAACTTGCAAGATTTGCGCAAAGTCGTTAAGGACAAAGAAGTCGCGGAAAAACTCAATCGACTGCAAGTGTACTGCACGCTCGACTATCCTATGCAAGAAGATAATCAACTGCTGATTTGGGCGCGAGAGAACATACATAACAAAATGGAAGTCCCCAAAGTTTTCTTTATGCCGACCGTTTTGTACTTGCAAAAGTACGGGGTGGAGTTTGTTTTAACAGAACAAGAACGGCGGTATCTTCAAGTGTGTGCGAGGTAAAAGCAAATGACTGAACGACCTAAATACAACCTTTACGCCTCGCGCAATTTGACGGTGCCAGACGGCGTAGAGTTCAGCTTAATTCCATCGTGTAGCCAAGGTCGGTACATTTTACTGTACACCGATAAAGTGCTTGAAAATGGCTATAAACGGCTTGACGAGAGCGTTAATTTGGAACAAGAAGAACGTGCGTGGCTTACGAGCGTGAAACTTGCGATAAATAATGCATACCTTAAAGAACACGAACAAGAGTATGCCGAAGCGTTTAACGAGTTTGCGAACGCGCTCGAAAATGCGCTCGCGGAAGAAAAGAAAAAGTTGTCGGATTCTACCACCGACGATAAGAAAGGAACAGACGATAATGCTTGAAATCCTATACCGCATTTATGAAGTAGCGGACGATGAAACCGCTAAGCGCAATCTCGAATCCGATAGAGAATTTGGCTTGTTCTCATCGACGAGCAAAGCCGAAAACACCGAACTTGTTATGGACTGCAAAGCGTGCGACAGTCGGGAGCAATTCAAAGAACTAATAAGATCGGAGTACGGCAACGACATAGCTTTTGCCTATCGTAAGGGCAAACTTAAAGCGGGCGACTTGTACTGCATAATCATAGGCGAACACTGCTACGATACCAAACGCTACTTTAACAAAATAACCTTTATGTGCGACTGCTGCGGCGCGACGGTTACTACTTATATAAGGCGTCCGATCTGTTTTGAGGATTACGAAATTCGCACTCATTTTTTCAACATTGCCGATTACAAAGAGAAACGATTTTGTAGTGAAAAGTGTAAACAGGCGTATTCGGGTAGGGAACGTCAACGTCTTAAACCCGACGAAGAACACGAATTTTATGTGTCAAGAGATATGTTCACCGAGAAGAATACGGCAGGCTACATATACAAGATAACCAAGAAAAGCACGGGCGAGTTTTATGTTGGGCAAACAATATATGTTCCTATCTTTCGTTGGGGACAACATCTCAAAACCGAACGCTTCGACATTAAAGGTATCTTGGACTATCAATTTGAAGTCATAGAGATAGTGCCGAAAGGCGAGAACATACTCGAAAGAGAGAAGTATTGGATTCAAAAGCTGTACTTGGAAAATCCGACACTATCGCTGAATATATCGTGTACTGCAAATTTGAATCCAAATCAATTACGCTTGGAGGGCGTTGACTAAAATGACAGACATACTTTATAGAGGTAAGGCAATAAACCGCGACCCGAATCAATCGTATCGCACCACATATCAAAACGGCGACTGGGTTTACGGTTTGGTTAGTAGACTTGACAAGTATTATCATAACGACGAAATGACAAACGAAGATGGCGTGAGCGGTATTGATATTGACCGAGCGACAATCGGGCAATATACAAGTTTGTCCGATAAAAACGATAAGAAGATATTTGAGGGTGATATTCTAATTATTGAGGAATACAGCACCTTTGAGAGTACAGGTAAAGGTATTGTAAAGTTTTATAAAGGCAAATTTGTGTCTTTTTACGGACAAGATGCTATGGGAAGAGATTGTTATGATGACCTTTATACTGTTTGTAATGAAAGAGTAATTGCTGGGAATATCCACGATAACCCCGAATTACTTGAGGAGAGTGTAGAATGACCGACGCAGAACTGCACCAAATTCTTGATGACGAGAATAAGAAACTCACCCCGTCGGAATTAAAGCAAGTCATCTACGATCTTAAACAAGATTGCTTTCACGCGCAACGAGATTTGAAAGCCGATTCTTGGGAACACACTTTTTATATGGGCGAACAAAATGCTTTCCAAATATGCTTGGATTTGCTTGAACATTTAGACAATTCAAAAGCAAAGTTCTACTACGAGAAATGTAAATCGTATGGGATTGAAAATTTTTACGATAAGGAATTGGAAGAAGATAATGCAAATTATAACGCTTGACGGCACTACTAAATGCTATGCGACACGAGATGATAACGGTGTACATATTTCAATGTGCTTAAATGGTTGCGATAAAACTGCGAGTGGAACAGTCGAGAAAATGCCGATTGATAACTGCCCGACTGAATGCGATTATAGAATTGACATTAGCGATAAGTCGTATATTGCGCTTTTGAAAAGTCTATTGTACTTTGCTGATAGAGCGGAACTCGTAAGAATATTAAACAATCCGATTGACGGTGCGTGTTGGAATCCGGACACAAGAAAATCAAAGCGGAAGGAGAAAGCCTAATGAGAATTAAATTCAAGACTATGCTTAAAAAGTTAAAATTCAAGCGCATAATCAAAAAGGTTTTGCGGAATCCGCCTCAAGGACTAAAAATAAAAGAGTACACTTTTAGGAAGCTGACGAACGACGAGATAGTTGCGTTAAAAGTCAAATTGTATGCTCACGATATTGGCGTAATAAAAAGTGAAAAAGCAAACAGCTTCGGCGCTTACCTAATATCGGAGTTTGAATCGGCGCAACGTGCAATCAAAAGAGAACACGAAAGGCAAACTTACGACGAAATAAATGCAAAATACTTTGGCGAGTTTTTAGAAAGCAAGGGCGTACATCTTGCGGACTATTACATTAAGCGAACCGTACAAGGCTATATGCCGTTTTATTCAAGCGAAAACGACTGGTATCGAGAGTATCTTGGTTCGCAATTTGCAGGAAAAGCGAACAAAGAATATGAGAGGGCAATATGTCATACGAACGCATAACTGATCGGGATTTAGTATTAAATCTTAATGTCAATCAAGGCACTACCGATTTAACAAAATACTTCCTATTTACGCAAAGGCTATGGGAATTGGAAAACGCGATTGAGAAAGGGGAATTGCGGTTTTACGAAAGGCTAAAACCTAAATACAAAGTCGGCGATATTGTTTACTTTATACATATCAAAGGCTACGGAAAAACGATAGAAGAATGCGCCACGCCGACAATTTTTGAATTTGTAGTAAGGCGCGTGTATTGCGGCAAATCAAAGATAACCTACTACCTAAAAAATGTAAGTATGGGTATTGACGAAGATTTACTAATTGGCACGAGAGAAGAGGCTGAAAAACGGCTGAAAGAAATGAAAGGAGAAAACAAGTAATGGAAATCAAACGCAACGAAAAGGGTAATATCGAATTTACGTCCGAAGAATTTGCAACATTTTTATGCGAAATAGGTAGTGAGATAACGACTAAGCTGTATGATGAACTGAACAAGCGCATTACGCTTGAAGAAGCGACAAAGAACATTATCATAGATATGAAACTTGACGAGCCACAGTTTTACGAAGAAGCAAGCGAGCGTTTCAATCCGTTTTTATGCTATAAATCGGTTATCAGCAGAAATGGATTTGTAATTAACGCTATAATAGGAGGATAGCTTTATGACGAACTCACAAAAAAATCTCATTGAACAGCAACTGTTTTTGGGAGAAAATAATCCCGACAAACAGTGGGCGAAAGTTTACTGTGATACATTGGCGAAATTCCGCTATGAGAACGAGCAAACTCTACTTGATATGCGGTATGGGCAACACAAAAGCCGATACAATATTATGAAGAAACTAAATATGACGAAAGACGCTTATTATTATTCTTTGCGTAAAGTATTGAACTTTTCATTTGCTCGCGCCAAAGAATTAAAACTCATCTAATCCCGTAAAAGACAGTTCGCCGCTGTCTTTTTAATTTTTTTTTGAGAGTTGGAAAAATTTACAACACTTTCGTATTAGCAATTTACTCAAAATATCGTGTCTTGTGCTATAATGTACGATATAAAGGTATGTGAGTAAATGGCAAGTCGAGTGCAAGCAAAACCGAATACGCAAGTAGAGGAACCCCCCCAAAATAAACGGCGTTCTTGGGACGAGGCTTTACAGCGTTTTAATTCGATTTTCGGTCAATACTCGGATTTGCCTATGAACTCGGTTTATTCCGCTTTGTATCAAACAATGGGAAACTATTGGGCGAACCAGCCGAGCATTCAAAATCAGCGCGTCAAGGCGATAAATCCACTTCCTGCCGATGTAACCAAAGAAGAGTTAGGCGACTTCCTTCGCAATCCGCAAAACAACGAGCTTGCCTTACAGCAAGTAAGCGAAGGCTTAAAGTGGACTAACTATTCGTGGTTCAAAACCATTAAGAGCTACTCGGATATGCTTGCTTGGCACTCTTACGCCATACCGCAACATATCACTTCGGACGAAGCCGAAAGCGACGGATTTAAGCGCGAATTACGATTGGTTGATAAATTCCGCAAGGCAGCTCAATTACGCGCTACAGGGCATAAAATAACGGCGCAAGCGTTGTCGCAAGGCAAAGTATTCTATGTTCCGCGCTATTCGGTAGACAAGTCGCATAACGCAGTCAACAACTTTTTTATGCAAGAACTGCCGAAAGCGTGGACTACGATAATCGGCTTGAACAACATAAGCACTTATACCGTGTCATTCAATCTTATGTACTTTCTTACACCCGGCACGGATTACAGACAATTTGGAGCCTTGTTTACTCCGTATATGGATGATTTTAACGCCGTATTCGTGGAAGAGACAAAAGCGCCGAAGGGCAAGTACATTTACGCCACCGAAAAGGACAATTCCGTGCCTTATAAGGTTAAAGGGCGTGAGTACACTTTATATCCTAATCACGTCAATCGCAACGGCGAGGGCAACCCTCGTATGTTTATGCAAAATGGTCGCTGGTATTACTATGTTTCGTTGCCCATAGATAGAGTATGGACTTTCGAGATTGACGACAGTACGGCAATAGTCGCTTCGCCGTTCGCAGGTCTTATGCAAACCTATGCCCAACAGTCTGATTACGAAGCCGCGCAACTCTCGCTCATAATGAATCCGCTCATTAAGATATTCACGGGCGAGATACCTTATACAAAGGCTGACA
Source organism: uncultured Christensenella sp. (assembly GCA_910578545.1). Lineage (GTDB taxonomy): Bacteria > Bacillota > Clostridia > Christensenellales > Pumilibacteraceae > Anaerocaecibacter. The sequence goes on along the minus strand of CAJTPT010000006.1, from coordinate 40,195 downwards.
GCGCGACGGAAGAAGACGGATTTCGTTTGTCGGTCGAAATGCGAGCCGTGTTTGAAGCGTTTTGGAATCAAATGATGGCGGCTAATCAGACCGCTGGAACTGCGTTTTACACAGCCCCGGTTGAAAACATACACGGTTGGGACTATCCCGAATCAAGCAACGCCAACGATATTTCCAAAAAATTCTTGGAATATGGAATGTCAAAGAGCGGCTTGCAAGGAGTCGTGCCTATAACGGATAGACCTACGGAAGAAGCTGTTAAGGCTTCCGAGAAGTTAGAGCCAAAGTTCGCTCAAAACATTTATAGGTGTTTTGAGAAAATGTTGAATTACATACTCGATGAGCAACTCAATCTAAATTATTCTTGGCGAATCCAAATCTTCGGAGATATATATAGCGATGAACAAGTAAGAGCAAATTGCTTAAAATTGATTGATAAAGGCTCAACTTATGCGTACTTAATACTTTGTGCGCTTGACGATATATCGTTGACAGAAATGGTATCAATGACGGATTTGGTGAAATCGAGTGGACTACTTTCAAAATTGAGTGTACCCCCTACGGCGTTTACGCAAACCACGAGAAGTCAGCCGAAGTCCGATACAGGTGGTGCGCCGTCTAAGACAGAGCAACAAAAACAAGAAGATTCCACCATAGAAAGCGGAGACGTTGAATGAATAATAGTAATGATAGACTTCGTAAAGTTTGGAACGGGATGAAATATAGGTGCTACAGTCCACATAGCGATTCCTATAAAAACTACGGCGGTAGGGGAATTACAGTGTGTGATGAATGGCTTGGCGAAAACGGCTTTGAACACTTTCATGCTTGGGCTATGACTAATGGATATGACGAGAATGCGCCAAAAGGCGAATGCACTATTGACCGTATAGATAACAATAAAGGTTATTCGCCTAATAACTGCCGTTTCGTAAACATAAAAGCTCAAGCTAATAATAAGCGCAACAATCACTTGGTAGACTTGGGCGGTAACAAAGTTACAGTTGCTGAAGCGACTGATATGACTGGGCTAAACTATAATACTATGCTTGGGCGAATAAAAAGAGGTTGGGGTTGTGATACCGCCGTTGATACTCCGCTCAATGAGAAAAAGAGTACAGCTCATAACAATAAAACTTATGAGTACAATGGCGAACATTACACTATAGGAGAAATATCAAAGAAATTTGGTATAGATAAAAGGACTTTTCGTACAAGATTAGAAAAGGGTATGACTGTAGCGCAAGCGATTGAAAGCCCTGTTAAATCTCGTAAAGAGGAAGCAACTATTGAATATCAAGGCAAGAAATACACAATAAGACAGTTGCGAAAAGAATTTGATTGCGTGGTTAGTTGCTCTACGCTCGAAGGGCGACTAAAATGGGGCTGGGATGTTGAAAATGCTTTATACACACCCACCCAAAAAGGAAATTGGAAACGCTATAAATGTCCAGAAACCAAAATCGAAAAGCAAATGGAGAGTACGGAATGAACGAAAACGATAAAATCACCCTTAACGAAATCACGATAAGAGCGAGAATATACGACGAACATAAACCTTACTTGCAAGACAAATCTTTCGGCTTTGACTTCTTTTATGGAGATTTGCCCCCACAAGCAAAAGATAATACGATAAAGCAGTTAGACGCTCGTTGGGAGCAAGTGAAAGCGCAAATAATTCAAGAACTTTACGGAGAGTAAAAATGGCACAACTTGATAAACCGATAATTCATTTTCAAATACCGCTTAACCCTGAAATAGAGGACGCTTTTAGAATATCACTTCAAGGTGTAGATTTCTTTATGGCGCAGGTTAGAAAGGAATTAGGCGACAAGGCATATTTGCTTGCTACTCCGTTTGATATAAAGACAATCGGCGTTGAGGGCGAAAATGTAGAGTTAGAGCCTAAAACGCTTGAGGCTTTCTTAAAACAATTAGGGTATGAGGACGGTAAGAAAGAATGACAAAAGAATTTAAAAACACAAAAGAAATGTGCGATTTCGTTTTTGAGCAGTCCAAGAAAGGTGAGTGTGCTTACGAAATCGGCAACAATGAAGACGGCGAAACTTGTTTATATGAAAAAGTTTTGATTGGCAAGGTGGTTAAGAATGGCAACGAATAAACAACACCAACTTGACGAGCTTACTTGCAAAAAGATACAAGAACTTTTAAGACCTGCAATTCCCGAAAATTCCGATGCCGAAATACGAATATCGCCGAGAGGTATTAAGGTGATAAAGGTAACGAAAGAAGTCGTGGGAGAAGCAAGCAACTAAATATTAAAACACCTTTGCAATGGGGTAAAGGGAAAGAGCTAATGGGAGCTATGAACAGAGTTAAAGACTTTGTTTATGGCTCTCTTTTTATTACCAAAACCATAGGAGATAGTCTTATGAAAAAAAGAGATTACTACAACTACAAAACGCCTAAGTTTCAGCCTTTGCGTGAGCCTATGCGCAAGGTTATGACGGCTTACGGCGAAGCTGAACGGCACTTTGCCCTGATTAAAGAAATCACTTGGGCAGAGTTCGGTACGAAGTCTCTAACTAACTATATACACGCTTTGGAGCATATTCAGCCCGATGCCGTAGACACGTTCAAAGCGATATTGGCGGAAATCGGCTTAATGGTCGAATATCCCACCATAGAGGAGCTGGTTGAAGATTTTCCCGATCTTGATAAGGTATTCGAGGTCTGCGTGGGAATTATCGACGAGACAGACGAGGCGTTAAGAGGATTTATTACGCTCATTGACACACAGCACAAAGAGTTTTCCGCGCTTGCTCGCAAAATGGAAAACTTGCAAATGCAGAATAGCGCCGAGCGTTCGTTCCTTTTAGAAGCGTGGTCTATGTGGGATAACAACCCGTCCTATACTTCGTTCGATAATTGGGTAGGACACCACGCGCCTTATATGAAAGAAGAAGAGGAGGCTGACGACTAATGAGCAAATTCAAAACGGCATCAGCGCAGAACCCCGCGCGGAGAGTGTTTGCAGACGGCTTCCTCAAGGTTAACAGCGTAGACGAGAACAAGAACTACAAGGTATCGTTAATGCTTATAAGCGAGGGGCGCAACCGCAACGGCTGGGTGTACGAAGGGCTTGAACGCAACCTCGAACAGTTTGTCAATATTCCGCTCTTATACAGCGTTATAGACGGAAAAATTGCCAACTCGCATGACTTCGAAATGAAGAAAGATGAGAAAGGCGAAACCTACGCAAGTTTTATCGGCGCGGAATGCGAACACATCGCAGGCTGGATTACTGATAAATTACCAAACGGACAACTCAATGCTTATATCGCCAATATTGACGGCAAGCAATGGGTGTGTATAAGAGAAGCATTTTTGCCCGCCTATTACAACAAAGAGTTCATTGACGAGCTTGAAAGTAACGGCGGTGAAATGAGCATTTCCATTGAGACACTCGTTTATAAAAATCGCACGGAAGGTGACACAGAATTTGAAATGGACTGGAAGTGCGTGGGCGTTACGATATTAGGTCGTGGCGTAAAACCTGCGGTTGCAGGTGCAAACATTAGAAAGTTATCTGCTTTTGGAGAACAGCTTAGGGAATTAAAATTGAGAGTTGCTTCTTACTATGAGCAGGAAACCCAAATTTTAGAGCCGCAAACTCAAAAAACACAAAAATCAAAAAAAGGAGTAACAAGAACAATGGCAAAAAAGATGCACATTGACGATTTGCGCAGTAAGTTCAACGGTTATACCGTGGTTGGCGTAAAGGGTTTGAATGTCGCTTTGCTCAATGAGTCGAACGGTCGTTGTTGCGCTTATGCCTTTGGCGAAAACGAAGATACGGTGCTACCCGAAAGGATTGAAGAGATAACCGTAAATTGCAGTTTTGGCGAGGGTGAAAACGCGGTTGACGTTCCGATCGAGCAACTTGTTGGAAGCGTACAAGTCCAGCTCAATTCGACCAAAGCAGCACTTGACAAAGCCACCGCAGAGAACGCGGAGCTTACGGCAAAAATCAACGCAATGACCGACGCGGAGCGCAAGCGTAGGGTGAAGCTCGTAAAGGACGCTATCAAGGCGGAATTTGCGGAAAACCGCGAAGCCTACAAAGATGATGCCGAACTCGACGAACACCTTTGCGACGAACTGCTTACCGACGATTGCATAGGTAAGTACGCCGAAATGGTAAACGCAGAGGGCGAATTTATCGGCGACGCAAAAGCGCGTGATGATGTAAACGCAAAGTGCAATAAAATAGTCCGCGACGCGAAGAAAGAAAAGGCAAAGAACAATTCCGTGCGTATTCAGTACGCATTTGAAGACGGGTTTAACGGCGTGCGTGGTGAACCGCTAAACGATGTTGACGCTCTTCTCAACGAATACGGCACTGCAGTAAAAAAATCTTAATAAGGAGAAAACAGAATTATGGCTTACATAAAAAACACGGCTTTTGAAGTGTACGCTACCAACAGTAAGCGTAACGACACGCAAAACATTACGGGTAAGTTTGGTTCTTTCGCGGGTGAAACATTTACTCCCGACGTTTGCTCGGCAGGTTTCCTTTGCGTACAGAACTCTTTACTTCCCAACGAGGGTTACGAAAGCGCAATCACGCGCGGCACCGATACGCCTTGGCAGGTAGCCACAGGACTTCGTAACGGCAACAGTTGGTATATGGTTGCCGCAACCAACGGTAAGGCTACGGGGCTTACGGGCGACCACACCGGCATTTACGCAAGCAATACCTACGACGTAAACAAAGCGACGCTCGGCAACAATATGTCGATTAACATTCCCGGCAAGACGCTCGGACTTGCGATTCCCGCAAACGAGAGGGGCGACTTCACGGAGCTTATCGTCGGTGAACAGTATAATTTCGGCGCGGGCAACTTCTCGACTAAACCCACCGAAGATTTGCTTTACTGCACAATCGCAAACGGCTTGCTCGTAGCGCAAGCGGCAGCACCGACCGACGGTAGCGTTTACTTCCAAGTTATGAGATTGGACGGACGATTTACCGAAGGTGCGTTCGACGCGGGCGAGAAATACACTCTGCGTTGCTTGAGAAGCGCAACTGTGGCGGCTTAATAAAGAAGGAGGATAAATAGGAACTATGAATGCACTTAAACTTAACAGCATTTCCAACGACATTTTCTCGTTTAAGTCCACGAACAACGAAAACAAGGTTATGAAACTTTGCGCCGAAGACGGCTCGACAATTCGTGAACTCAACCGCGATAAAATCGTTGCGGCAGGCAGACTTGCAACGCTTGAATATTTCGGAGCAGTCGCCAACGCCGACTCGAAGAATACCATAAAGTACAACTCGCGCGGCGCGGTAGACCAAAAGAAGATTTGGGAAGATACCGTGTTGTACTGCGCGTCCGTTGCGATGAAAGGCTTGGATAGAAAGCCCTACACCACAATGGATGAAGTAGGGGCTGACCTCAAGCTCTATAAGAACGAAGCGTTTTGGAACACCCTTGCGTACATTTCGCAAGACGTTATTCAGCCGCTTTATCCCGCCGTTATCCCTGCGGCGACCGAACGCCTTATAGATTGGCGTGCTAACGGCAGATTGGGCGTTACCGACCTTATCGACATCGAGAGCAACGACTTCTTCGTATTCGATGACGATAGCTGGGGTAGCGTTTCGAGCAAGCCTTACCAATATCTCTATAAATCGCAAATTGCGATTACCCCGAAGCCTTATACCGCAAAGACCAAAATCAAGTGGTATCAGGACATCGTAGGCGGCGAGGCAGGTCGTTACTATGCGGCGTTTATGCGCGGCGCGTACAACAAAATGTATGCGATGATGCTCTCCAAGTTCAAAGCCGCCGTGGGCAATACGCAGTACATACCCGCAGGTCTTACTTTTGATAGCTACAGCGCACAGAACTGGAATCAGGCAGTTATGATGGCTGCGGCAATCAACGGCGTAAGGCGCGACCAGCTTATGGCTATGGGTACGCTTATGGGCTTGAGCAACGTGTTGCCGACCGTAGGAACTCCCGCAGCCGTAGCAGGTATTCAAGGTATGATCGGTGACGAGTGGGTACGCAACGGCTTCTTGGGCAATGTAGCGGGCGTAGACCTTGTAGAAACCGGTCTTGCGGTTGTACCCGGCACGCAGAACTACAATCCGAAGTTCATATCGTTGGACGATGCGACGAGCGAAAATATCTACATTATGGCGAAAATCGGCTACGCGCCTATGATCGGTAAGATTGCCGAAGGTTCGCCCATAATGATTGACTTCACGCCGAGAGAAACCGCCGATATGACTATCGACATTGCGGAAACGCTTGTGCTGGATATAGCACCTGCCTTCAGTCAGAAAATCGTTAAGATGGCGATATAGTCACTACGGCGGCAACGAAATAGTTACGGGAGCGGTTGCTTAATTGTAGCCGTTTCCCGTAATACATTCGTTTAATTCCAATTCAATGACAAAAATAGAAAATCTGTAAGGAGTAAATAAATATGTCAGATGAAATCAAAACCCTTGAAATCGAGGATGGAGTGGAGGAACAACCCACTCCGAACAAACGCGGAAGAAAGCCTGCAACCGAAAAGAAATTCTCGGCGGAAGATATACAAGCGGTTTTACAAACGCCCGAAGCACAAGCGTTTATGCAGTCTATGGTTGCACAGGCACTTGCAAATCAACAGCCTACCGTGGTGCAAGTTGCGCCGCAAAAAGAAGAAATGGTTACTTTGCTTTATATGGGCGCGGTAGCCGAAGGTTCGAGAGTGAACTTGGGCGAAAAGTTGGGTGAAATTATGGGGCGCGGCGGTACGCGCACAATCTCCAAGACGGTGTTCTTTGAGAATATGACACCCAACGTAATTAACCGCCTTAAAGACCGCCGACTTATCGTTATGGACGGTATGACGGACGAAGAACGAGAGCGCTACGGCGTGAACTACAAGGATGGCGAGCTTGTCGGTAAAGATATTTACTACAAGTTGCTTGACTTGGACGAAAAGACTGTGGTTTCGATTTTCAAAAAGGCGTGCTTCCGCCACAAACAACTTATCGCGTCGCTTTACGGCGATGCCTACAATGCAGGCGACAATCGTATCAATCAGCCGCTTATACAGAAGTTACAAAAAGCTTCTAAAGAAGTGGACAAAGCGGGTATGTTTACCGCGATATTGAAAGATATGGCAAAGGCATTGGGCGATGATTCCGAAAGCGATGACGAAGATTAAAAACAATCAATCAAAATCATCAAATTTAGGAGGTAATGCTATTATGGCATTGAAAGTCAACGTAGACAAAGTGCTTACAGACTATGAAGCACTTGCAAAAAAGCAAGAAACCAAACTTGCTGAAATCGAGATCGAGGCTCGCGCATACGCACAAAAGCGCGGTTTTGACGAAGATAAAACGCTTGAAACAATCGATATGTTCCAAACGCTGGAAGACAACGGGTTGTCGGGTGAAGACGCGGACAAATTCAATTTGCTCGACGAATACATAGACGAGGTAGAGGACGCGCCCGTCGAAGAGAAAGCGGAAGAGAAACCCGTGGAACAAGCGGCAAACCCAACCGCACCGAACCCCGCCAAAGTAAACGTGGTTTAATCGAGAGGTGCAGACAATGTCTATTAAAGATAAAATCACTATTCTGATAGCACTCGCCACTTTTTTATTCACGGTGCTTATACCTACGTTAATTATGTGGTATAAGTCGTGGAAAAAATATAAAGCGGCGAAAACGGAAGCCGAAAAACAAGCGGCAAAAAACGAAATCAAAACCAACGCACAAAATTTTATTATCGAAGCTGAAAACCTTTACAAAGATGTAGACAGCATTATGAAAGGTCAAGGCAAAACATGCGGCGCAATCAAGAAAGACAGCGTTATGACGAAAATTCAAAGCGACTGCCTAGCCAAAGGTGTTGAGTTTATAGCGGAAGAGTGGGGCGATTACATAGATAAACAAGTCGCCTTAACACGCCAAGTAAACGCCAAGAAATAACTCTATATAAATGCTATGCGTGGGCGTAGACCGCCTAATTCATTAGTGTATGCGCCCACCAACATAGTTTAATCAATTATCATTATTAAAAAGGAAATCGTATGGCAACGCCCATTCTCCAAGTGATAACTCAATATTGTGCTGTGATTATCAAAGACCAAGTCTTAGAAAGAACAGCAGAGGAAAATAAACCGCTTTATGCTCGACAAATGTGGGGCTATTTACAAGCGGCTATTCCTTTTTTTACCATACCGAACGGAATGCTTGAATATTTGTGCGGTACATACGAAAATCCGAAAATCACACCGCCGCGCTACGGTAGTATGCTCTACACCGTAGAGGAAGATTTGACCGAAGATTTAACCGTTTCGCTTGACGAAAATGGTAAGGGCTACGAGTTGTTTTGCTGTCAACAGCAAACTTATGACGATTTTGGCAACGTAATTCTTTTGCCCGACAGTGGTGTGGTGACTTATGATAGCGAAAACGGCTCAATCACAATTCATGGGACAGAAGAAAACCCCATACCAAAAGGTACAGTCTATAATATAGACTTTTACGCCGACGGACAATTTGAAGAAAATCTCGATGCTGAAATAATGCGCATACTCGGCTTATGCTTTCAAGTCGTATGGCAAAAACGATTTAATAATGATTGGCTATCCAATGTGAGCAAAGTAGAGGACAAGTCATTCTATGAGCAAAACCGAGCCAACAAGATAAAAGCCGATGACGGACGATATGCACTTGATATGAGCGAAGCATACGGCGCAATGCGACGCTTAGAGCAAAGGTATGCTATTAAAAAAATGTTTCCGCGAGGAACGGGTTTGATATAAACTACAGACCATAAAAAGACAAATAAGGAGTAACTAATTATGGCAAACAAAACCACCGAGAAAAAGAAAGAACCTTTCGTTATTACGGAAGAAATGATAGATAAGGCGACGAGCTATCTTGCGTTTACAGAGAAGCTGGAAATCGTAAATGAATTAGCCGAAAGCTGCATAGAAGCCGTTAAGGGGATTGACGGCATTGCAACAGAAACGCAGTTGCCTATTCCGCAACTTTACAAAGAGCGTTGTGGTGCAAAGCAGTATTTCATTATGTATTACTTCCTAACGAAGTATTTACATATCGACATAAAAGCGGACGAGTGGAATGACGAACGGTTTGACTACTACGCTGGCAGTCATATATTTAATCAGCTCGAACGCTTTAAGAGTGGAAACGCCGAAATCAAGAACAAGGTTTTCGATATTCTCTACGACTTTAAAGAGTTGAAGAAAATGCTCGATACCGAAATCTTCAATCTTAAAGAGAGTAGGAACGATACTCTCAATCGTATTCAAGACAGCATTTCGCTCTATGCGTCGCCGGAAAACATAAAGCAACTTACTGACCTTTTACAAAAGACGATCGGCGACATTGAAATCAAGCAAGCCGAAGTAAAGCAGAAGAGAGCGACGCCGAAGAAAGCTGAACCGACGGAGAGTAAGAAATGAAACTCGAAAAGGGCATAAAAACAAACAAAAGATTTGACATAAAAGACAAGGCTCTCTATGAGACAATGTCGGCAATATGCCCTATATGTGGCGAAAGCGTTTTGGATTATAGAATGTGTGAAAGATTTTTAGTCGCGCCTGATGACGATTGGCTTTACAAGATAAAGAATAGAAGAATCACATTCAAATGTCCAAAATGCGGTTGCCAATGGAATGTAAAGCCTTTTAAGGAGTAAACTATGCCAAATCCTAATTCACAATGGTATCCATATACGAAAGTCCAAGAAGGCTTTTTCGACCTATCGGACACGGACGAAATCTCGCGCAAAATAATGGACTATCTACTTGATATGCCCGACGGAAATGGGTATGTGCCGAAAGAGGATAACACCTATCCGCGTACTCGGTTGTGGAAATACCTTTACTACGATGGTGCAAGACCGACGGATAATAAGTTGCCTACACCAGCACAAAAGAAAGCTGTATTATTTAATCCTGACAAAGCGGAAAAGCCTACCGAAAAGGGTTGGCGGCTTATTCCGCAAATCTATATAAAGCCTGCGCAAGAGAACGCACAAACTCGTATTTATTGCTATCTCGGCAGACCGATTGCGGAAAACGACTTTACAATGCAACTGTCCGTCGTGTTAGACATTTGGACGCACTACATTCAAGAGAGCAACACAAAACTTAATGAAGCGTATTCACGTTCTTGGGCGATACTCCAATGCCTTATACAAGCGTTTCACGGCGTAAATATGTCGGGCGTAGGTACTTTCTATTTCAATAGGAGTAAGCACCCCGATTGTGGCGCAGAGCCTTTGTCCGATAAGGATAGCAATATCGGCTATCGGCTGACAATGGGCATTGAAGTAAAGAGCACAACCTTGAATGGCAACGAAGAAAACAACGAAGTTACGATAGGCAACGGACTTTTTGCGGGGTAAGAGTATGACGAAAGAATACATAACGGTTGTTAGACCGAGCAAAGAAGATTTGGACAAAATCAAAGTTGGCGACTTGGTTAAATGCAACGATTGGGGGCAACCGCTCACTGTCAAAGCGGTATCGGACAATTACTTCATAATGGTAAGGAATTGCTTTGGAAAACCGCTTTACTCAATTTGCGAGAAAACGCCGTCCGCATTTAGCAAAAATAGCATTGTTGAAAGTTACCCGACAATTGGCACTGATTTTTGGATATTCGGCAAGTTTGATTATTTCGACCAAGATGATATAAACCAATGTATCGCCGAGTTGGAAAGCGGTAAAACAGAGCTGTCCGTAAGAAGTTCGTGTGCATTGAAGATTATTCATTATAAACAAAAATAAGCGGAGTAACTATGGCGCAAAATCAATCGGAAAAGTACATACAAGGAGCAATCTTGCAAGGTGGTGGTACGCCTAATGTCAAGGTTAATGCGCCTATTCAGTATAAAGATCGTCAACCCCAATATATGGCACGACGGACACGGCAGTTTGTAGGCGAAAGGGCGAAGTATTCAAGCGACTTTGTGCAAGCAAAAGTACAAGGACTTGATAACTCCGACTTCTATCGCTACTTGACAACCTATGTCCGCTTTTCCGATTTGCACAGTACGCCTACGATTACGCAACCGACTGACGAAACCAAGAATATTCTTTTTGCCGAAGAAAAGATTGACTACTTCCCGATAGGTGCAAAACTCGAAACAATGGGAAGCACTTGGATTTGCACGAATCCGTCAAATCTTTCAAGCGTAAATGCAAGCGCAGTAGTGCGTAGGTGCAACACTTCCTACAATCTCTACGATTATTACGGCAACATATTGACTGAACCTATCGTGCTTGAAAAAATCACAATGATGGGGAATGACAACGATAAACCGCAAAACCTTGTAATGATGGACGGCTACTTCAATGTCATTTGTCAGTTAAACTATAATACAAAGCAGTTAGGACTTAACCAACGCATTATTCTCGGTAGCAAGGCTTACCACATTACGGGCTTTAATGACTTCTACCAAGAGTTCAGCGGGAACTACGACAGCACTCATATTCTTTACTACACCGTAAGAGTGGAAGAACCCGAAGATAGGGACGATTTGCCTAACCATATTGCTAACGGCAAGATATACAGTTTTACGGCTCAAATCTTGGGCGGTGAAAAGGAATTATCGGTAGGCGAAACGCTTGACTTATCGGCGGTATTTATAAAGCGTAACGGTGACAATACAGCGGAAGTACAGCCTACGGAAGAATACCCGATTACTTGGAAATGGGAGAGCAGTAACCCCGAAATCCTTACTGTAAATGCGGACGGACAAGTAACCGCAGTATCAAGCGGAATAGCTCAAATAACGGCTACATTGGCACAGAATACGGCAGTAACGGCAACAGTTGAATTAGTTGTCGCCGAAGTAGTAAACGAGCCTTATGTCGCATTTAACGGCGTTATACCGCAAAGCATTGAGCAATACGATACGGCAACGCTCACAGCAACATTCTATGAAAATGGTGTGGCAACCGATAAGCCAATCACTTGGACTTTCAGTGGTGCAAATAAGCGGAGTTACACAACCACGATTAACGGCAACACGGTTGAAATCTACTGCGTGCTTGCCGACAATATTCCGCTCACGGTTACAGCGGAGTGCGAAGGCAAATCAATATCAACAAATATCGCCCTACTTGGGTATTAAAGGAGAAATCTATATGGACAATGCAATCAAATTACAGCGAGACCAAATGATTAGCGATATGAAAGGTATTGCAAATCTTGATACCGAGTTTGCTATCGCAAGCGAACTCGTAAGGGCAGGGTGGGCTAAAATGCCCGAAAGAACCAGCACGCAAGAAATGACAACACTCAATATGCGTATACAGCGCGAAGATAACTTGAACACAGTTGTCTATGACGATACCGTAGGCGCAGGCAATGGCAGGCATTATTACGAAGTAGAGCGCAACGGCGAACCGCTTGCTCAAATTCAGTTTCAGCACGGCGCAAGAAATGAAGAAGGCTCAACCGCAGGCGTGCTTGAAACTGACCTTTTGGAAATTGTGCGCCACAGGCTTCAGTGTTTCCAAGATGGCGAATATCGCACGAGAGAGAACGCTTGCGCACTTACGCACATCGAAGAAGCTCTTATGTGGCTTAACAAGCGTGTAGCCGATAGAAAAGAGCGTGGCGTACTCGGCACAATGAACAAGTAAGGAGTAGGCTATATGAGCAAAAATTGCGAGAAATGTCTTCACAAAGAAATATGCAAGTTCAAGGACAAGGCAACCGATAAAAAGGTTGAAGAACCGTTTGAAATATCGTGCAAGCACTATATGGATAACAGGCCCACGCTTACATATCCTTATGGCGATAATTGGGCGGTGCGAGGACTAAATACGCAAACTTCTACTTCGGTGTGTGAGACTTGCGGTTATTACGATAGGGCAAACAAGAAATGCACAATTGAGGGTAAGTCAATGGGTATAGTTGGACTTCCCTACCAACCCAAAGTTACTTGTTGAAATGGGGTGGTACTATGCCTTGGCAATGTCCTTTCGCAACCAAATTCAAAGGTCAAAGGTATTTCAGTTGTAAAAAGGCTATGAAAGACGGAGTTGACTACAACTTAAAGGAAAACCAACTGACCGTGTTTTGTGCCTCACAATATTGGTGCAACGAGTGCAACAGCGTTAAAAATACGCCGAACGCAAAACAATGTTACGATTTTCATAGCAAGTCTTAACCGATTTGCTTGAAGATAAAGTTAGCCAATCATAGGAGAATAACAATGAGTGAAAAGCTAACACAACGGGAACGAAAAGCAAGAATACGCAAGGGTTTACCCATAGAAGCGTTAGGACTGCAATTCTACCCAGTACTTATGGCTGATTATGAGGAGTTTTTAGAGTGTAAAAACGCTTTGGCAATCAGACTGACAAGTTTAGCGAAAATGAATATCGAATACTTGTCAATGCCGTTTCTCTCCGCTTTATGGGCTATGGAATTAGATAGCGTAAGAGCGACAGGGAAAGCAATAGGATTTTTTGAAAGAGTAATAAGGTTGTTGTATTTATCTTTGCGGCTCGGATATGACAGTCAAAAGGCTTTCGGCAGAATCTATTGCGAGCGTGAAAACCCTCGACAACTCACACATATTGAAGTCGAAATACCTGACGAAAATGACGAAACAAAAATCGCTCAAGTAGTCAAAATAACACCGTTGGATTTTACTACCATAGTAAGACCGCTAATTGCTGAAATCAATGGTATTGAATTACCGGACGAAAGCGAAAACCCCGATATATTACAAACCGAACAAGCCATGAACGAAGAATCGGCGAGCAAAGTCAAATTCAGTCTTGAAACACTTATTGCTTCCGTGGCGAACGCCTGCAACGTGCGTGAGTATGAAATAGACGAATGGACAGTAGCGGAGTTTGAACGGCGTAGGCAGGCGATAGATAGAAAACTAAACTATCAAATCTACTCGCAAGCCGAAATGAGCGGAATGGTAAAGTTCAACAACGGAAATCCTTGCCCGTCGTGGTGTTACGATAGGGCAGAAACATTAACCAGCGCACTAATTACTGTTGACGAAATGCAAGGTAAGTATAAGGGCGTTGGTGATGTGAAAGCGACTGTCGCACAAGGCAGTCAAACACAAGAATAATCAAAATCAAATCTTATAAGGAGAAATAACATTATGGCTTTTCTTAAAAACAAGCCGCCTCGTTATGCAAAAGGTTTCTCGGAAGCCGCAGTTTACGATATTACAACAGGCGATTTGCTGTATTGGACGAATAAGCTCAAAACGGGTAGTACCTCGACCTCGATGAACGACGGTCCCATTGAGGGCAGTGTAGGCAACAAACTGCTTATGAACATTCCCGACACTATCCGTCTTACGGGCACTTTTGAAGCGGCGGACTTCTCGCTTGAAGCGCGTGGCTTGCAAATGGGTTCGACCGTACAGTACAACGCAAAGTCTATGGTGCGCGAGAAAATTATCGCCACTACGACTACGCTTACCGTAACACGCACTCCTGCGCCCGCATACGGACAAGCAAGCGACGCGGACACTTATTACTGCTATGTCGGTAACGACGGCGTAAACTACGGCGTAGACCCTGAAACAAAGGAAATACAAGGCTTTACAGCTACCGTTGGACAAGAATACTGCGTGCAGTATTACACCAACATTCTCAACGCCGAACAGCTTGCTATTCCTGCAAACTTCTCGCCGACTGTCGGATATATGGTGGTTAAAACGCCTATGTATTCCGAGAACGGGGCGAGCGCAAAAAATAGCTCGCTTGCCGGTTATCTTTACGGTTTCTATCCGAGAGTACAGTTTATCGGCGGCGACGCGGGCGTAAACGGTTCGCAAACCGAAGCATCGACTACGGGACTTAACTTTACCGCGCTTGCTTACGACGAGCTTACGGACGAAGTATGCACCGATTGCGGCAATGAAGATTCCGTTTACGGCTTCTTAACTTATGTACCGTGCGGCGGCGACGAATTGTCGGCCGTATCGAGTCTTTCGATTGTCGGCGGGGTAATTCCGCTTGCCGAAGGTGCAACGAAGCAAATTCCCGTGTTCTACGTAATGGACAACGGGGAACTTATAACGCCTACATATACGGATTTACAGTATAAAGTAGCGGAAGAAGCTGTTGCGACAACGCAAACGCCCAGCGCGGACGCTACGGCAAGCGTAAATGCGGAAGGGCTTATTACCGCAGTAGCAGCAGGTTCGACAACGATTACGGCAACGGTTACAGCAAAGCCCACCTTAACGGCAACGGCAACGGTTACGGTAACGGAAAATTAAACAAACAAAACACCGCCCCGATTGACAATAAGTTGGTCGGGGTTAGGGTGTTTTATTAAAGGTGAGTTTATTATGTTTGATTTCAAACTAATAGGTGTAGATAGCATCAGCAAAGAATATAAGGACTTTATGGTTCAAGTAAATAGAGCTAAGCAAGCGGGATTAACCGTTGTCGGATCTGAGCTCACCAAGCAATTGCAAAGACATATACAGCAAGATGTTTATGCGGTTTATGAACCTCAAGCGTACATACGGCGTGGCGCTGACGGCGGCATAATTTCTACCGATTTTATGTACGCCCAAAAAGATAGCAATTCATTGACTTTTATTTATCAACCAAAAGGTTACAACCCCCGTTATCCAACTTCAAAATATGTTGACGGAGATAAACTCATAAACGCTATTGAGAATAGCAACTATACTTGGAGCGGAACAGATGATATTCCGAAGAGACCTTTTTGGAACATGTTTGTTGACGAAGCAATGGATCCACACGGCTGGGTAGAGAAATTGTTTGTGCGCTCAATGAACCAAGCCGAGCCAACCTTACAAGTCAAACGTGACGGACGAATTGAACGCGACAGCAACGATACAATCTTTGAACAACAATTATCTTTTAACGATATACATGGCTCGTCAAGTGATGACGATTTACCTTTTTAATTAACTACGAAAACAACAGAGAGTGGTTTGATATGGCAAAAATAGTTTTAACAATATCAGCAGATAACAAGGCAACGCAGAGTGTTGCTCTTCTCAATAAAGAAGTTCAAACGCTTTCTAAAACGCTGTCTTCAATTAAGGTCAATAAAGATTTAACGGCTCAAATCAAAGCACTTACTGCAAACTATAAGCAAATGGGTATAGTTGCGAGAGAAACTCTCAAAATTGAAAGCCAAAACATTACAAACGAAAACAAAAAACAAAAGGCGATTAGGTTAACATCATCCCAAATAAAAACTTTGGAGAAACGTTATGCCGATTTGCTTAGAACTATCAAGGGTCTTGAAAAGAGTTATCCAGAAGGCACTTTTGATGGAATAAAAGAAAGTGCCGAAAAAAGTCTAAAATCAGTTCAATCGCTCGATGCGACCAGTGAAACATTTGCACAAGACCTACAAGTTCTATCTACCAATTATCAATACCTTACAACAAAAATGTCTCTTGTTCGTTTGGAAACGGACAAGCTGCAACCGGCTATTGAAAAAGAAAGGCAAAGTATACTCTCAATGGCGCGAGGTATTTTTGAGTGGCAAATTGCTACTACGCTTGTAATGAAACCTTTGCGCACGTTGCTTGATTTACTTGGTTCTATAGATGATACACTCGTTAAAACAGAAGATACGGTCATTGCGTTTCAACGTGTTGTTGGGAAGAATATTTCCGGTGACACTATTTCAAGTGCACTATATAAATTAGCACAAGACTATGGTCAAACATTCGATAATGTTCAGTCAATAGCGCTTGATTTTGCACGTACCGGCTTATCGTGGAATGATACGATAAAGGCCACTGAAGCGGCATTGCTTGGTCTTAATACGGCAGAATTAGACGCTACGAGTGCGGCTACCGGCTTAATTGCTGTTTTACAGCAATACAAACTCGAAGCAAGCGACCTTGAAAGCGTTATTGATAAACTCAATATTACGCAGGACAATGCGGCAGTAACTACAGATAAATTGCTTGCCGCTTTACAACGCATGGGATCGTCGGCAAAGAATGCAAATCTTTCCTTGGAAGAAAGCGTTGCACTCGCTACGGCTTTATCATCTGCGACAGGGCGGAGCGGTGAAAATATTGGTACTGCGTTAAACTCACTAATCCAGTATTCGAGTAAAGACAGCGCGTTGAATGTTTTTGCTGGATTAAGCGAAAATGTCGCAGACGTTGTTGGACGCTATCGTAAAGGTGCGGCTACGATACTTGAGGTATGGCGAGCTGTATCCAGCGAAATTCAACATTTGACTGAAAAACAAGCCGATTTGCTTGATAGTTACTTTGAGACCGAAGACGGTTCGGCTTTCAAAGACGCGATGGCGGATGACCTTGAAGATATGTACGATGAGTTGGCGGGTGTTTATACAACTGCTAATACTTTTCGTAAAAACTATTTTATAGCCCTTTTAGGGAATATGGATGAAGTCGATAAAGCTCTCGTGAATATGCAACAATCCGCAGGCTATTCGCAAAAGCAGAATGAAGACTACTTAGAGAGTTATACCGCAAAAGTAAACTCATTGCAAGCAAAATGGCAAGATATAGCCAATGACGAGCAGGGGCTTCTTGGAATTAAGAAAGATTTGCTTGATATTGGTAGTGGAGTGCTTGATATTATCAAATACGCGGGTGGACTTAAAACCGTATTGATCGCACTTGGCGTTGTGATTGGTACTATTGTAATGCAAGTGAAAGGCGCACAAATTGTTGCTGGCTTACAATTAGTAGGGAAAACAATTAAAAGCCTAACAGTAGATGCGATACCTAACCTTATTGCAACGTGGCGCGCATTTCGTGGTGAAACAACCCTTTTGAATGGTCAAGTTGTAAAGTTGGGGCAATCAACAGCTACCTTTGGACAAGTCGCAAAAGCGGCGTTGCCCATTGTAACGGCGATAATTATTGCCATATCAGCATTAGACAAGGCAATCCGTGATTACTACGAAGAAAACGAAGAAAAAGAGCGCAAGGCTATTGAACAGCAAAATGAAGCAATAGCAAAATCAAATGAGAGCATAGAAGCGCAAAAGAAAGAAGTTGCACAAATGAATGAAGTAGTAACTTCTGTTGAAAACTTACGCAAAATTCTTGACGACAGTTCGCAATCCGAAGAAGAAAAAGCGAAAGCACAAGATAAACTTCTTCAAATTCAAAATACACTTATTGATAGCAATAATTCTTATAAAGACAGTCTTGACCTTACCAATGGAAGCCTTAAAGAGCAATTAGGCTTAATTGAGCAACTTACAACTGAACAACTAAAACAAAAAGCTAACGACTTTTTGACTCAAAACAAATCCGAAATTGAAATTGCTAAAAATCGTTTAGAGAGCAATTCAACTACAAATACTGATATGTTATTTTCTGGCGAAGGCTGGGACAGGGGCGGTTTTCGAGATATAATCAACACTGCAATTTCGGGCGCAGGAGTTGGAGATGTTGCTTCCATAAATGAAGATAATACTTATGGCGTTTTCCATAACTATGGTAAAAATGTTAGCGAGGGCTTCAAAAATGGATTTTGGGACGGCGTAGGAGAACTTCTCGGTTTTGGCACGGTATTCGATAAGGCTTCGTATATTGGGGAATCAAACGCCGGTTTCTCATTCAGTGGTACAGTAGAACAGCAAATTGAAGCTATTGAAAAACTCAAAACTTATATTGCAACCAACAAAGATTCGCTTGGTTTAAGTGCTGAACAAGTTGTATCGATTACAACCGAATTAGGGAATAGATACAACCAGCTTAATTCCGAAGAGTATAAACAAGCACAATTACTTGCTGAAAAAGCAAAAGCAACGCAAGATTGGCTTAATGGCACTATTGATGAAGCCGAATACATTAAAATTGTTTACGGAATTGAAAAAGACATATCCAAAGAACTCGGCGAACAGACAAACGATATAACCAAAGTAACGGGTGCTTACGACGACTTAATTTCCAAACTAAAAGAACTTCGTGATTATGAAGATGAAAGCGTAAATCTTGCAGAGAAAAAGAAAGACTTAATAGACGAACAGAATGAACTCATAAAAGCGCAACAAGCTCTTGAAAGTGCAAGGAACGAAGCAACAGTCCGCCGTTTTAATCAAGCAACAGGTCAATGGGAATGGCAAGTTGATGAAAAGAAAGTAGCCGAAGCCGAGGAAGCAGTTAAAAAGCAAGAAGAGAGTGTTGAAAAAGCTCGTGAAGAACTTGAAAAGCAAGCGTATGATACGATAATTAAACAGCTTGAAGAGGAAACGGCAACCAATGAAAGCATACTTGCCATTTTGAAAGAAGTTGCGCCGTTGCTTGGAGAAGATTTTTCTAACGCAGTACAAAATGCGATAAAAGACAAGACTGGGGTAGATTTATCGCAACCAATTATCAGTAAAGAAAAATCATATGATAGTGGCGGTGTTGCTAACGATCTTGGCGTTATGGTTAAGGCAACGAGCCAACCTGAAAGCGTAAACGACCCCGAACTTACAAGAAAGATACTTTCGCCCGTATCTAATGCACAATTTAATCGTTATGTGCGTGATATGGGAATAATGTTTGAGCGTTCGCGCCAATACGCACAAGCACCTATAATTGAGCGTGTGGGCGGCGCAGTAGACAATAGAGTAAACAACAGCGGACAAGTAATTATGAATGGCGTTGCAATCGGCTCGGACAAGCGCGGTAACAGCCTTGACGAAATCTTATCGCTTGCAAGTATAGTACCAAATGTATAAGGAGTAACTGACTTATGGCACTTTATCAACCTACAAACATAATACCTTCGTCTTTCACGCAGGGAACGGTAGATGTCAACGATAATATGGAAATCTCATGGCAAGTCAATGGCAATTCGGCAATGACGGCTTTTCAGATTGACTTTTATTTGAACGATGCCGCTTCAACCTTTGTGTATAGCACGGGTAAAATTGGAACAGATGAGTTCGGGTATCCTAATGCGGAAGAACAAGAAAAACATGGCTTGCCTTTCTATGGCACAGACCGTTTCGGCAGACCGCAGTTTTTTCCTTATAATGCAGGCATAACTTGGGAAGATAAAGGTTTTACCAACGGCAACGAGTATAAGTACAAGATTACGCAGTGGTATAAAGATAATCCTTTAGTAGCAAGAGCTTTACATCCAAATGGTCGTCCTGCTTTGGAAAGTGGTAAGACATATTATTTTAGACCCTATGTACAAGAGAACGGCACCACTAAATATTTGGGATATGTTTCGTTTACGCCAAACGACGAAAATGTAAAGTTTATGGTAGGAAATCCTATTTTTTATTACGATTTTACAAATCAAAAAAGTTGGTTTGTTTCAGATGAGAATGTGTTACACATAATTCCAATGAATATAACCGCAACGCAACCAATCGGCTCAACTCCTGTTGCCGCCACTATTTCATTGCAAGCTAATACGGCACGAGAAAATTTCATACAACAAACCTCAAGCAATAGCTTTATTACTCGTACAACTCCCACGCTGACATTACAGCAAACTGACGAGAATTATCTAAACCCTATGGATTTACTAGATACACTTACTACATCAATCGTCTATTTCCACGCAAATTATATACAAGAACAAAACGATTCTATTCGTTGGATAAGATGGCAAATCGCAACAGCAAATAACGGCGTTGTGGGGAGTATTCTCGTAGATACGGGCGACATCTATACACCTACGCTTAACTTTGAATTTAACGGCTTTTTTAACGGCAACCGATATGCAATTCGTTGTTTTGGAGAAAGTGAGAGTGGGCAAGCAACTCAATTGCAAGGTGCAAATGCAGACGGGTGGATTTTCTTTAATATAAGCTTTAAAGCTGAAACTTATAATGGCGCTTTTACAGCGCAGTGTTTGCAAAAAGAGAACGCCACACTTTTAAAATGGGATGAATTAACTTCAATTCCCGCTGTAGCCGAAGGCGAAATCTATCCAAATACATTTGACGGATATATCACTCTTCCGCCATCATCATTCGTGAGCTGGAATGAAGTAAACGAGCAACCAATGCAAGATAAAATAGTTCCCCAATGGACAGCCGTAATAAAATTACAGCTTAGAAAAGATTTAAAACGGTTATCTCAAAGCGGTGATTTTCCTACGATAAAAAAACTTATATTTTCCCCTGATGGCTCGCTTTTGCTAATTGTTGAAAACAACTCAAATAACCCTGTAAGTATTTGGGCTGTGAGCGAGAGCGGCGCATTATCCAAAATCTCCAACCTTCAAAGAGGCGGGACAAATCTTATAAATGTAGCAAATTGTGCATTTTCTGCCGATGGGGAATATTTAGTTGCAGTGGGTAGTTTCCCGGGCGGAGCCGCACTCTATTCAGTAAACAATTCAACATTTACGTTCGTTTCAAATGTAACCAAAAACAATACTTCTTTAGGCAATAATGTTTACGACGTATCGTTTTCCCCAATTAACAGTAAAATGTTTATCCTTGGCGGGAGTGAAAACAATGGCTTCACAACAAGTGTTTTTAACATAATCGAAGATACCGACACCGTGAAAAGCGGGTGGCTATCCGATATAAAAGGAGAGAGCAATGAACCTTTATTGGGGGGCAGACCCGTAGAGCGAATTACCTTTACGCCAAATGGGGAATCAGTTGTTTTTGGCGGAGACGTTGTATACGTTTCGGTTTGCTCTGTGGACGGGTCGGAGGTGAAATGGTTGTATGATATAAAAGGAAAAGGTGACTTTATAGATGCACAGTCCATTTCTCCAAACGGTAATATTTTATTATTAGCCGAGAGAAGCAAAACTGGGGTATCAATATTTAATATTCAAAACGGTAAGTTTTCCTATTTTAAAGATTTTACAGATACTTCTCTCACATCAATATCTATTATTTCTTTTTCGCACGATGGAACTATGTCGCTTTTAGCTAATACATTTAAAAATGCAGCGACATTGTGTAGCGTAATAGGGGAAAATGTCTACTTCAAAAAATATTTAACAGAATTAAATATTGATTATGGATCCTATTTGTATTCAGCGCAATTTTCGACTGTTAGTAACCTTCTTGTTATTGGTGGAACTTTTACCAATAATATCGCAACTTACCAAACGGTATGGGGAACGCAAGGGCAAATATTCAAGATAAACACGGTGGATAATTTTACCGTTTCTGGGTCGCAAAATACTTTGAACGTCACCTATGGGGCGCAAACAGTAGCAAACTTTACTTATTCTGATAATGTAACAGAATCTGTTATATTAATAACTCCAACCACAGCCACAGCTTATTTTTATGTAAACGACGAAGTTGATAGTCGCTCTACTACCCAAATAACATATATTCAGCAACCGATAGCAAGTATTGCCGCTTATGGCGGAGACGACGGTGTGACATTTGAAAATGTGGTTGTTTATGACGGCGACGGAGACAATATTTTATCGTTATACGAAAATCCTAATTTTGAGCCCAGTTGGAATAACGCAGAATATGTACTTTATATGAATGCCAATTTTATTAAGAGCTTGAATGGTGGCTCCGGAAATGGTTTCCGAATATATCGGCAAGAAGTTGGTAAAAACACTTTAACGCCTATCGCAACATTGTCTCGAACAACCACATCCCTTAAAGATTATGGCATATCAAGCCGTAAAGCGTATAAATACTCGCTACATGTGTACGATACAACCGATGCGTTTATGAGCGCAGTTGAAGCAGAAAACATAATCGCTACCAACTTCAAGAATTACTCATTGCTTGTATGTGACTACGATGAAGCAAACGACGAATACCACGTTCGCAAGCAATACTTATTTGCTTTGAATTTAAGCACGGGCAGTGTAGGCAACAACAATAGTCCCACGCTAAACGCCAATTTCACGCAATATCCGACAAGAATGCCGTCCGCGCAGAATTACGCGAGCGGAACGCTATCAGGGCTTATAGGGGCAATTTACACCGTTCCAGCGCTCATTGAACAGATAGGGCAGTATAAGTACACCGCAAAGCCGTCTACGCTTGATTACTTCGATAGCGTTGACCTTGAAAAAGAGTTGTATGACTTATCAACCGCGCCGTATCAGCTTTTCTTGCGCGATATGAAGGGCAGACTGCGTATGATAGCGACAAGCGGTGCAATTTCAATGACAACGAATATTAAGCAAAAACAACAGGCGATTTCGATTTCATTTCCGTGGGTAGAAGTGGGCGACGCAAGCGACGTTACAATTATTCAAACGCCAGACGATTACGGTTGGAATAACGACAATCAAGTTTTGGATGTTTCGCTTGACGTGGACGTTGAAACGGGTGAACTTTCCGCTACATATCCTTTCCCTTATAACGGCACAAAATTCTATCTTACAGGCGTAAATAAAGAAAATCTTACAGCTAAAACACCGCTTGGAATTACTCCTGCGCAATTTGAGTTAAGCGAAACGGCAACACAACCCGACGACGGCGAGCTTACAGCAATGGTAAAAGTCAATAGCGAGGACAGTCTTGATGACGATATGGATTGGGGAGCGTATGAATTGGCTGACATAGACACAGAAGATGAGGACAACTGATATGGCATTGACAGAATCGCAAAAATATCAAGAATATCTACGCATAGTTGCTAACCCCGATTTTATGAAACCGCTCACAAAGATTGAGTTTCTCAATCCCGACAATACGGTAGCGTATGCGTTGGACGGTACATACAAACGGCGATACGGCTATCCCGACAGTAGAGCGTTTTTACAAGATGGAGCTATAAACATTTCCCTTAATAATGGACAGCGCAGAACGGCTGCTGTACGCTTTGAAAACCTTGATAATGCGTTTGACTATGCAATTAACAAGCTGTGGTTTGGGCGGCGTGTAAGGCTCTTAAAAGGCGTTACATTGAAAGACGGAAGCGAATACTATATTTCGCAAGGCGTTTTCTATCTTAACTCGCCCAAAACAGGGTGGAGACCCAATAGCAGAACGGCAGAATATTCGCTCGTTGACAAGTGGGCTTATTTGGACGGAACACTTTTCGGCAATCTTGAAAACACTTACGAAGTGCCTGCGTTTGTAGGCGATAGCACAACACGGCGCACTAATATCTTTGAAGCAATGCAAAGTATTTTGCAACTTTCAATATTCGACCATAAATACACGCCTGATAAAGTAAAGCAATTAGATAATATAAAACCTATTTTTACGGACTATTACAATAACCGCTATACAACCATAAATGGACAGCAAGTTGCTATGAACCTTATGCCGAAAACTGTTACAACTTCTATGGGCGGTACATATGGACAAGTATTGCTTGACCTAAACGCTTTAATTGCGGGATGGATAGGGTACGACAGTAACGGCGCGCTTCGGGTTGACGCTTCGGCGGACGATTTGAACGACGCAGATAAACCCGTTATGTGGAATTTTTCGGAGAATAGTAAAACATTCTTCGGGTTGGACGAAACTGCTAATCCGTCGCAAGTTTACAATGACATAATTATTTGGGGCGAAAACCTTGACGGTGGCGTGGTTGGCGCAAGAGCAACAAACTACGACCCGAAAAGCGATACAAACGCCAATCTTATAGGTCTTAAAACTTATGTGGAGAGTAGTGATATTTTATATAGCAATGAGCAATGTCAAGCATTGGCAAATTGGTACTTAAAGCGTAAAACGGTATTGCAAAAGTCAATTTCGCTTTCTTGCAGCCAAATGTTCCACGTGCAAGAAAATAACTTGATTTCGGTATTACGCTCGGACAAGCCCAATAAGCCGATAGAGAAGCACTTGATACAAGCTATGACTATTCCATTGAATAGGACTTCGGCTATGAGCCTAACGGCTACGGCGGTTTCAGATTTCCCTGAAGTAACCGAAGTATCAATGAGTAAATTTCTTAATGCAGGAGGCAATCAATGAATACATACAGTGAAGCAAGTCAGTTTAAGCAAATGCTTAAAGGCATAGTGGACGAAATGATAGAAAATCACCCGCTTGTCAAGTCGGCAATCAAGGTCAAAAAGGCGGTTGTATGGGATAGCCCTAACACACAAGATAAAACGATTAAAGTGAAGTTCTTGCCCGATATTTTCAATCCGGATATTGAAGCGACTGAACTTCCGTACAGCCCCAAAATGCAAAGTTATTTACAGACCGCAACACTACAACAATCCACCGTCAGCGTTTGGTATTATCAGTCCTTATCTAATGGCATTGTAATGCAAGACGGCGAATGGACGATATAAGGAGAAGAATATGGCATTTCAAAATGTAAAAGTAAAAGCAAGACAAACAGTTGCGCAATCCACTTCCCAAACGAAGGATTTGGGTATTGTTTCTGAAGTCCCTATGGGTGAGTGGAACGCAACTACGCAATATAAAAAACTTAACAAGGTTCGCTATGTTTCCACTGGCGGTAGTGGCGTAACCTTGCTTGCTAAAAAGCAAAATCAAGGCGTTGAGCCTTTTGTATCGCAAGGGTGGCAAGAAGTTTGGATGGTTGAGAACTATGACGGAAGTGCCGTTATTCCCAACGGTACATATCCGGAAATGATAGTAGGAAATGCGATAAACGCTCAAAACGATGGCAACGGCGAAAACATTGTAGAACAGTTCGCAGATATAAACGATAAAATTCCTTCAACTGCCTCGTCCGATAATCAGCTCGCCGACAAAGCTTTTGTTAATTCGTCAATAAATGCTTTTGCGGCATTTTATATCACGCCTACAGCCGTTGGCGACGAGGCATTTCCTACAAGAGCCGCATTATTAAGTGCCACAACATTTTATAGTGGCGGACAACCACGCATTCCAACACAAAACGACTACGCAATCGTGTTGGCGGATGAATCACAGTCGAAAGGAGTGGACGGCAGCTATCCTACGACTCGATATTCCTATCAAGGCGGTACATATCCAAACGGGCAGTGGGCTTTCCAATACATAGTTAACAATACTTCGCTTACACAAGCGCAAGTAAACGCAATCAACAGCGGGATTACAGCAGAACTTGTCGAACAAATTGGTAAAGGAAATGTTTTGAGCGTCAACGGCAAAACAGGCGTGGTTACTCTCACTGCTAACGATGTGGACGCCGTGCCAAAGACTGGAGGGGAAATGACGGGCCCGCTTAGTGTGCCCTTCATGTACCCGTCTAATAATGGCACTAACGGTTATAGGGGCAGTGTTGTATTGGTTCCATATATTGATAGGTCAACAATCGGTATGTCCACATCTAACACAAGAGATGAGTTTATACAAGCATATATCAAACATTTGTGTACTTTATATCCTGAAGCAAAAAATGAGCATAGGTTATTTATAGGAGAGACTAACCCCGGTTCCCAGGCTTGGATATTCGTAAGTATTTATTCAACTGCTGAACTTGAGAATGACTTGCCGCGTTATTGCTATGGGGAATTTTTGCAGTTTCACAACGCCCCTTATCCTTTTGGAACGAATGAGGGTGTGTATAGGGGTGGTTTTCAGTCGTTTACAATTAGTAGACCATCCGGTGACACATATTACTATGCAGAACGGACAGATACAGGCAATATGATTTATTTCGGTATCGGTAGCTCCGGTGTGAATCGAGGGATATATGATAGGCAACTTGCTAAATGGATATTCCATACTGACGGTACAAAGGTATATGTCAATGGCGCTGTGCCGTATTCGCCTGCAAATCCGCCGCATAGGTTGGCGCATATTACAAGTAAAGATAAAACAGGCGTTATTGAATCAACATTTTTAATAGGCAGCACTATTAACCTTGAAAGGCTTGGATTTACTGCAAGTCCAGATTATATTGGTGGAACATTATTGATTACTGTCGGAAGTGCAACTGCTCCAAATATAGCCGCTTCTGTTGTTGACTCTAATACTGCTGTTGTAATTTATAATAATAACGTAAGTCCATCTTCAAACTCGCGTCGATACCAAAGCACATTATATTATTTTACATTCAATTAGGAGGATAAAACGAAAAACTTTTTCAACGATATAACCCATACACAGTAAATATGTAATACCCAATATAGATATGTGTTGTTTTACTGCAGTTTATTAAGATTTAAAAAAAGCAAAACCCTTTCTACAGTATATGATAGGAAGGGTTTATAGTCTTATATAAACAATTTATTTAAGTCTTGGCCGACCCGTTTCGGACACAGGTGGTTTGCGTAAATAACGGTTGTAGCATAGCTCGAATGACCAAGAACTTGTTGTATCTGTTCGAGTTTAGCGCCTCGCGTTAATAGCAGTGAGGCAAAAGCGTGTCGTAAATCGTGTGCGCCTATATCATTTCGATTAAATAGTCCGTGAATATATCCACGCACAATCTTTGTAATATTTTGGCGTGTATACGGCTCTCCACCATCATTTGCGAATAAAAGTGCATTCTCGTCCCAAGAATAACCGCTGTAGCGCCTGTAAAGGTATTCTGATATAAATTCCCTGGAACGTGCGGGAAGTGTCGTATGGCGCGTTTTATCGCCCTTTGCGGAAGTGTGAACATAGATAGTTCCAGCATCGAAGTCTAGGTCTTTAATCTGTAAGTGGGTGAGTTCACTGACACGCAATCCGCTTTCTATAAGCAAAACTATAAGAGCTCGATCTCGAAGTGGTTGCTTTATATAGGGTGGAAGCTTGCCATCCAATATTGTTTGAATTTGTTCTTCAGTCAGCAGGTTGTATTCGATTCGTTCTTGCTTCGGAATATCTTCCTCAAGCACAGGCTGTTCTGTGTAGAATTTATGATTTACGCACCAAGTAAAAAACGAACGCAAGATTATAAGGTAGTGCCGAAGCGTGTTGTTGCATATGCCACGATCTTTAACTGCTCTTGAGTAGTTAAGTATCATTATTGGTGTAATATCAGATGTTTCGCCATTGTTCTGTTCAAGCCATTGTGCAAAGTCATTTATGACGGCTGAGTATTTATCGTATGTGGCTGTACTTTTCGATATTGTCTGCAAAGAGGATAGGTACGCCATTTTTATTTCGTTGAATTTTTCGTATGCGGTCATTAGTGATTTCTCCTTATCGGTTGCATCCGCTTGTTAAATAAACAACCTTGCGCCAATAGGTGCAGTAGCATGTAAATAAGCTAGATGTTCTCTGTGCGTAGGGGCAATTGGAACATTTGTAAGACGCCATAATTATATCTCCTTTGCCCAAATGAGCATTTCGGTTTGTATTGCCGTTTCTTCATTGTCAAATGGGTCGGTTGACGGACAAATTTTGCACACTGTAATAGTGATAAATTCGTATTGTTCATAGCCTTTGACATTGCGCGTAATGCAACCGTCATAAACGTACATATGCGCGTTGTCGATAACATCTTCCAACTGTTGTTCATCGCCATTGAATAAGTCGACAATACTGAGCTTGCCGAGCTTTTTGTCTTTATTACAAAAGATGTATCCGTGTTTCTTTAACTGCTTTGTAATTGCCTTTTTATCGGCTGTCTTAACTATTTCGGTGAGTTGGGGTAGTGTCATCAGTTGTTCTCCTTTAATAGTTCGGGGTTGTCATAGATGTTGCCGATAATCTCAAATCGTTTGGCAGATTCGGAAGTTATGACAAATCGACGAGTTGCGTTTTCTATACAAAAACTTGCTTCGTGATATACGACTCTAAAATAGTCATAATCATTGAAATTTACACCGTTTCCCGTATCTTTACCATAAAACTTTGTTTTGATTATATCATCCTCAAAGATTTTGTTGCCGTTCTTGTCAAGCAAACCCGTGAACTGTCCAATAGTTTCAGGGATTACTTTTATCAATTCAGATTCAACGACTTCCAATGGATTGGCAGGGGATAGACTACTATATTGTCTTGTCGTGATTGCAATAATAAACGAATCGGTATCTTCAGTAATAACCTCATCGGTATTTGCAAAAATGGTTGCACCCAAACTACCAACAGGCAATTCAGTATAATACCCATTAACCCAATCGTTGTCGTCTACACATTTTCCACGAAACGACATGTTTCTCATAACTATTCTCCTTTATGCATTTAAGCGTTTGATAATTTCGTTTTTTGCCTGCCTTTCTTTGACAACAAAATCAAGGTCAGTTTCGCCCCAATTTTTTTGACTTCTTGCAAGATCGGCAGTTAAGTTCTTTATAACTTCGTTTGGCGTCAAGCACGATTGTCCTACGGGGAAGCCGCAAAGCGTACCAAAGCAATTACGCATACCATAAGAGTATTTCCCGCTTTCAACATTACGCACGGCAATAAGTTTTTCATCTTCATATATAATATCGTAAAGTTTCTGTGCCGTTTCGTTCTTAAAATACCATTTAAGTTGCTTCATAAAATTCATCTCCTATTTTATCAAATTTCCGCAGATAGTTCAAGCGGATAGGGCAGTTAGCCGAATATTTGAGAGAATACCCAATCACTGTCATCCCAACATAGTTCATTTAATTCTTTAAGCGAAATTTGATTTGCTGTGCAAAATTCCGCTAACCATTCAAGGCATTTTTTGTGTTCTTCGGGTGTTCTTTCTATTCCGTCGTTCAGTTGCTGTTCTATTGCTTGTAAAGTCAATTCCATAAAATATATCTCCTTAAATCGTTTTGTTTGTCCTTTGTGGGCTTGTTTCTGTTCTATGAGTGTTCGGCTGTTCTGCCGTATTTAGTGGCTGTACGGCTGTTCTATGCGGCTTACAGACTGTTATAAAAGCAATCTTCGGCTTGTTTAATATGTGCCGAGTATTCTTGTCTGTTGAGTGTTCCGAGTTCCTGCGCAATCTCGCAAAGCTCGCAGATGCGCCCCCAAATTCGTTGAGCGTCGGTAAGTTTTCCGGCGGTTGCGTATTCTTTGATTTTTTCGCACCGTTTAGCGTAACGGTTGTTAAAATATTCGCGGGTCATTTCAATTTTTCTCCTTGTTTTGTTTGATATAGTCGATAAAACCTTTGAAATATTCGATATTAAAAATGTTTACATCGGAATGTCTTTTTTGTTCTTCTTCTTGCCAATGCGCCAAAGTTTCAAAGCATAAAGCAAGTAGATAATCAAGGTTGCCGCCTTGTTGTAAGTATTTTTTCATTGCGCTGTTCATAGTTTTGTTATCCTCACTTTGCCGTCTTTCCGTGCTGTCGTTTTATTCTTCTACGCGCTTGATCGCGTAGTGATAAGTGCTATATGACTTGTCGGTGACTTCGTATCTGCCGGATTGCTCGTCATATTCTTCAAGCTGTGTTTGAATTTCGTAATAATCGTAGTCGTAAACTTCGTCGTTGCCTTGCTCGCAATCAAGCCATGCTTTGCAAACATTTGTAACCCGTTCGCGTTCGCCGTAATCTATGCGTGTGCAGTTATCAGAATCGCCGTAAACGACTTCGCCCAATTCGGGCAGTTTATCCACGATTTCAAAGTCTGTGTAGTAATGTGTGTTACTTCTTTCGCAGTAACCCGTATATGCTCTAATTTTCATTTCCGTTTTGCTCCATGTTTTGTTTCCTCGAAAAGCCGATAGGTCAGCCGCTGTTCTTCTGTTCAGCCGATTATTTGCAAAATTCGTGTTTTAATCTTTTCTGCGTTTGTATAAAACGGGAATAGCACGCCTTTTATAAAATCGCTATCAGGCTTGCATGATTGCCAATCGCCTATAAGATCGCCATATTCCGCGCCCCTGTTTTCCGTAGTTAATGTTATGTTGTCGGCAAAAGTTATAACTTCTTGCCCGTTTAATAAAACAGTTGCTTCGCCTTGCGTGACGCTTCCGCGCTTGCGCTTTACTTCAAATTTTAATTCCATTTTGCTTTGTCCTTTTGCCTGTCATCATCAGCGCAAGGCGGCAAACCCTTACGGACGGCGCAAAGTACGCCGTTTCGACTGTTCAAGCGGTTATAATATCGTCAATCATACCGCAACCGTAAAGGCTTTCGTGCGCATGGCAGATAATGGGGGAGTATTCGTCAATGGCGTTGTATCTTTTTGCGTATACTTCTTCGGTTATGCTGTCAAAAGATTTTTCACTTGTTGAGCGAGGATAGCCAAACGCAACAAGCCTTTCAATCGCTTTTTCTCTTATCTGTTCGGCATATTGTTTACGGCTTCTTGCGTCATATTCAAAATTTGATACCGTGCAATCAAAATAAATAGGGAAGTAGCCGCTTAAATAATCGCCGCCGTATATTTTGCAGGTTTTCGCAGTTGTGCCTTTATATTTCATTTTATCGGCGTTGTAGCCGTAGGAAGCACCTCCACAACCAATATAAGCAGTTACCGCGCCGTTGTCCTTTATAACGGGTTCGGGCGTGCAATGTTCGCAGATAGTGGACTTATAGTTATTTGTTACGCTTTGCCCGTCAATGGTGGCGTGTTCTGTTCTTTCGCCGCATTCCGTTGTATAGTCTACATTGTCGAGCGGTTGCGGTTTGTCCGTTCTTGTCTGTTCAACGGCGGTTACAAGGCGGTTGACCTGTTCAAGCAATGCCAGCGTTATCTGCTCGGCGTATGCTCTGTTATTTTCTTTTAACTGTTCAAGCGTATATTTCATTTTGTTTTTCTCCTTTTCCGTGTAGGGTAGGGTGCTGCAGTTACGCCGCAACCCTCTTGTAAAATTCGTATGCTTCGGCAAGTGTTACGTCTGTAACCTGTTCGCGTTCGCCCGTCTTGATATTGATTGCTATAACCGTTTCGAGCGTTTCATTGCGTCCCCAGCCGTTCGGCTTTCCGTCAAAAACTTGATAGCGTGTACACTTGCGATATATAACCACATCGCCCGACTGTTCGACGGTGTGTTCGTCATTGTTGCCTTCTTTGAGCAG
The DNA here is from genome assembly GCA_910578545.1 of uncultured Christensenella sp. GTDB lineage: Bacteria > Bacillota > Clostridia > Christensenellales > Pumilibacteraceae > Anaerocaecibacter. The sequence goes on along the minus strand of CAJTPT010000006.1, from coordinate 8,449 downwards.
TTCCAACGCCCAAGCGATATTGCTTTCAAGCTCTTTGCGCTTTTGCTGTTCTGTGTCTGCTTGTATGCGTTCGGCTATGATTTCCGCGCCGTTGTCAAGCTCGCCGCTTGCTATCTGTTCGGCAAGGCGGAGCGCGTCGGCGTATCTGTCCGCCCGTTCGGCTTCGCGCTTGTAATAGTCGTATTTTTCGCCCTTTTTGCGTTTAACTTCGATATTCTTTTTATATCCGATAGCCGCCGCCAAAAACTCCGCGCCCGCCGTTGCCGGAATTGTTAAGTGCTCGTTGTCGTAGTAATCCGTCATACCGTCGGAATCGTTGCGAACGTTGCAACCGTTCGGAATAATGCGCAGTTGTTTATAATCTTTTACGGTCAAGCGAATTTCAAACCGTACGGGGTCAAAATCGTAGTAGGCGGGAAGATAGGACAGTTCGCCCCAAGTGCTTATAATTTCGCCGTTCTTTCCTTTAATTCCGTTTGCCGTATAAGTCAAACGGCTTTCTTTTGCTGTTCTGATAGTTTTCATTTTTGTTAGTCCTCCAAAATAAATAATTTGACTTTCTGCGCCGTCTGTGATATTTTGAGAGGGTGGAGGCGCAAGCCCTCTGTGTTCCGCTGTTCGGTCAAGTTCCCTAGGCTTCATCCGTTCAGCGGTGTTTTTTTATTCTTGTGAAATTGTTTTTCTATTTGCTGTCTATACCAGCCGGGTGTGCCGTAATGCGGTTGCGGCGGTTGATATTCTTTTAAATACACTGTGACGGGATTTTCATATATGCTTTTAATGTGATCGTACTTGTACAGTACGCCGTCGATGTGCAAAAGCTGTTCGCCGAAATCGGTGAATACGCGCTCGATTCCGTTCTGTTCGGCGTACTGTTTAAGTAATCCGTTTGCCGTCCAATTTTCATAGTTTGGCGTTATGGTAAATTGATACATGATTTTTTAATACCTCGCTTTCGATAGTGTCGGACTGTTCAACGGGCTTGCAACCGTTGCCGCCACATTACCGCCGAGCCGTGCGCCCGGCGTTGCTCTGTGTTTTAGTCGATCTCAAAATAATCTTGTGTCGGCAGGCGCTTTACAGCTTTAACGCCGATAACGTCGCACGCCGAATATTTGTTGATGCCGTCGATCAGATAGCGCAATAACGTAAACACGCTTGCAAATCTTCCACGGCTTGCATAATAAACGGTGCAACCGTTTTCAAGTTCTATCTTGTAAAAGTATTTCATAATCCTTTTACCTCGCTTTTTATTTGGCTTAGTTTAACCGCTCCGCCGTCGGTGATCTGTTCTGTTCAAGCGGTTTTTCTCACTCTTTTATAGCCGTTTTTCTTTGCCCATTTTTCAAGGGATTGCAAGTCGCGGAACGCTTTAACCATACCGCCGAATGATTTTGTTATTCGGTCAATAGAAAATAAGTTTTCGCTATACTTGCAAACATAAAAGCGTTTACGGTCTTTTGTTATTGTGTATAATTTTTCCATCTGTTCAGCCCTCCATATATTCGGCTTGCTCTGTTTTGGTAAGCAAGCGTGCGCCCGTGATATTGCCGTAAAAATGCCGCGCAAGATTTAATAATTTTGTGTAGGCGTTTTCATAAGCGGCGACAAATGCAGATTGATAGCGCGTTATGCCTTTGCTATCGTAAAATCTAATAGTATTGTACACGGCTTTATACCTCGCACGAAAAGCAAAGGCGCGTGCACCAATCAAAGATTGATTTTTGCTTGCGTTCAATGCCAAGGCGGAGAGCGTCAGACAATCTCGGAATGCGTTCAGAGATGTCGATATAAACAAGCCCAGAATCAACCCAAATGCCGACAAATTCGCCCGCATCGATTTCGTTTAATAAACCGTTTACCGCCGTTAAAATTTCGTTTACGTTCTCGGCGTTCAGCGTGTAGCAGTCGCGGCGACTTACTTGATAGCCCGTGCAAAAGTCCACCATTGCGCCATTCTTGTTGAGTGTTGCGCCGCCCGCGCGTATTATGCTTTTTAGTGTATTCTTTATCATTTTTTATGCCTCCGAAGTGGTGTTTTTTGTTTCCTTAACTATACTACTATTATAAACTAATTTATATTAAAAGTCAAGCGTTTTGTATAAAATAATTTAGATTTTTTAAAAGATTTTTTATATAAATTAGTTTTCTAAAATAGTATAAAACCGTTGACAAAAACTGCGCTACCGTGATATAATCTTAAGCACATAAAATAAACCCCGTAAACGGGCGCAGGAGCGGCGAGAATGACAAAGCGCAAAAAACTAAAAACATACGACAAACAGCGCGACGCTGTGGACAAATACCGCACAAACAATCCGCAAAAGGGAATCGGCGCGACGTTTTCAGAATCCGAGAAAAATTATATATCAAGTATTTTTAAGCGGTACGGCGTGAAGCCGTCCGAGATTTTGCGCGGAGCTGCGGCAGCTTTGCGCGACGGTCAGCCAATCCGCACGGAGCGCGAGCCGCTAAAAATACCGCCCGAATACGCAGAGCAGAACGAGAGCACCGCCGCCACCGAGCCGCCGACAGACTAAACTCGAACAGCCCGCCGGGTTCGGCCAAATTATTCCGGCGCAACCGACAGCAACCCCGCCGCCTGGTTCGTTTGTCGGCCGTTAACCTTTATCACATGTCTATCCCTTACAAAAACCCAATCAAACAAAATCAAGCTTGATTATTTGTGCAACTTACAAGCAAGTTAAACGCAAGTTAAATTTACCGCTTTTCTTTTCTTTTATATATTTTCTTTTCTTTTGGGGTGTAAGTAATTATATTTGTAAGTATTTATTATAATTAGTGTTAAGTAAATATTATATAGTGTGATTAAAGATTGTTTAATGTGGTAATCTTGTATTGAATAGTAATAGATTGATATAGATATTGTATTATGGTATTGATTGTATAGAAGTGTAAAGCACGGCATCACATCGGCGCATTGTTCATTGCTTGATAGTGAGCTATTACAGAATTGAACAGAATCGGCACGCCGCCGCGCTTTGGCTATGCGTTCTGATCGGCTTGATAAAAGGCTTGTTTTAGTTTCCTTAATTACATATTAAGGAAACCCAACGACCAAAAGCCCAGCGGGAGGGGGTACTTTTTCAAGGGGAAAAGCCGAAAAGAAAAACCAAAAGCCGTATAGCACAACTCACAGTAATCTTGTTCACAAATAAATTCTCTCAAAAAAAATTATAATCAATTTGTTAAAAACATAGAAAGCTGTGTTATAATAACTCTCAAAGGAGATTCTTTATGGAAAGAGATACTGAATTTGAAATAGCGTTTCACCAAATGCGTGATACCGCGAAATATTATGTAGACAACTTGCGTTACGGCAACTTGGGACGAACCGAATATTTTAATCATAAACGAGATGAGTTTGAAGCTTTGTGCAAATCTCGCGGTTGCCAAGTGAAATGGTCTAATCCGCACGGTTGGGAAAGTTTGGAATGCCGATTGGTTCCTATGCAAAAAGGTGCGCCCGATTGGAGTTTCTTGGTACAAAGCGATAGGTGTTTAGATTTAAGTCCGTGCAATTAAACTCATCTTGATATTGTTCACCTAAAAACCTTTGTATCAAATCCATCCCAAGCTCATTCTCTCTAACTTCATTGAGTCAGTTTCACTACGGCGTGGATAAGTTCAATTTGACTTACTGTTCTTGGATTGAATTTGATTTAATCGGTTCTCAAAGAATGGACACGAGTTAAATGTGCTTGAGTAGATTTTCAATATATGGCGATGAATTGAACTGAATCGGTTTTTATCAGATGAACATGAAGAAGTTCTCAACCTCAAGGCAAAAAATCGATTAAAGTGGCAGCTGCGGAGGAATACTCCGGGTGCGTAGTGTGTGTGGTCCGGTTGAGTGGCAAGTCGTGTGTTGCATGGGATTGTGTGCGTAGTGTGTGAGTTTACTATATAGAGTAATCGCTGTCCCGTATTCGGTCATTATAACTAATCTTGTTCGCACTAAAATCTTGACTATTAACTTAGCTTGATTTATAATATTAGAGAGTCACAAAGGAGAAATATTGTTTATGACTTCGCAGCTTTTGATTTTGGGAAACGGATTCGATGTACATTGCGGTTTGAAATCAAGTTATAATGATTTTTTTCGTAATGCGGTTTTTGATCCGGTTGGGGAATCGGTTGGTAGAAAAGAGTTGCGAGCAGGCGTTAGAGGTTTTTGGGAAATTTTGTTGCTCGAGTATTATGAAGTATACGATAGAAATAATTATAATTGGTGTGATATTGAATCAATAATAAAAGAAACACTGTTGTCTATTTATTTTGGTGATAAAAGCTCGGAGGAGAATATAGATCGCGGTCTATATATGAAAGCATTAAATTACCATACTGGTATAGCTCAGTCATTTGATAGAACCAAACTAAAAAACATACAAAAATTTTTATTTGATTATTGTTTGGATTTTATTTCACTAAACAATTTAAATGTACTCAGCCCCATAAAAGGTTTAGGAGTATTATGTGAAAATCTTCTACAGCAACTGAATAACTTTGAACAACGATTTTGTCGGTATCTTAAAAGCCAAATTAACAATTCAGATAACGAAAACGAGCTAAACGAAAAATACATTGTTAATGCAGTAAATTTACTTGCAAAACTTACTGGTTTTTCTACTTCAACCTTTAGCGATATTAATAATATAATTCACCAGGAATATGGAGAAATCGAAGAAAAGACCGGACCCAATAGTTCAACAGTGCGCTATACAAATTTTAATGTCTTAGCTAAAAAGTTTGATAAATTAAAATCTATACATATTTTAAGTTTTAATTATACAGCTCTTTTTGATATTTTGTCAGTTAAAAGCCCTTGTGAGTATAACAATGTACACGGAAAATTGTGTAGGAAAAAGTGTGTAGAAAATTGCGCAGAATCAAATATCATTTTTGGAATTGATGATATATTAATTCAGGGACAATCAGCGGCTTCTCCTTTGCGAATCTATAGTAAGACCTATCGAAAAATGCTTGCGCTAGAGAGGTCCTCAAGTGCCTTGCCTTTGAAAGACGTCGCTCCGATTGAAATAAAATTCTACGGACACTCATTGAGCGAAGCGGATTATTCGTATTTTCAAAGCATATTTGATTATTACGATTTGTATGGAAATAGTGATGTTAGCTTAATTTTTTATTACTCAAAAGGATATGAGCAGTACGATGCAATTTACAAACTTATAAGTGAGTATGGCAAATCGCTGACGAATAAAGAACAAGGTAAAAATTTAATACATAAACTCCTTCTGGAAAATCGATTGCAAATACAAGAACTTGATGAATAGTGTGATATGGATTTAGACGATTTTCATTTCCTAGTAGGCCAAACTATTATGTATTGTCAAGTTATAGAGCACGATGTAAAGAGAATTTACGCCGCAATGCACAATGGTGATTACTACGACAATTTAGCAAGGGTGGAAAAGTGGACGCTTGGTAAAGTTGTGCAAGAATTGAAAGCCCTTGATTTTGAAACTGCCGACCATTACATATCGGAAAGCGATTATAACTTCTTAAAACAAATGGCAGAGAAGCGTAACCATTGGTGCCACGAGGCTTATCAGAATTTCATTTACAACAAAAAGTATTTACAAAGCCATGAGTATGTGGACGAGTGCCGAAAGCTACAGCGGGATAATGAAAAACTTTCTTCTGTCTGTCGTGCATTGGAAGAAGTAAGAATTAAGGCACAAAAAAAGTTTAGAAATATGTAGAATATAGACAACATGGGTATCGTCTTATATCTGCTGGCATAGTCTTACATTACATGCAAGTAGAATTGACAATGACCCGCGTACCGTGTTATAATCACGGCGTATTAGTGACGTTTCCAATTGTAAGGTAGAACATGAACAAGAAAATTAGTCATTGTAAGCGAGAATATGATTGTTTAGAGTTAGTAAAAAAACTCATCTCACCGAGCAATCCTATTTCCTCATATTTGGCATTAGCGAAACCCAATCACGATGTAAGTAAATTCCCAGACTTTATTTTCGACGAAGGCTTTATTGAACATTTTCAAGTTACTTCGGCAAAAGAAACTAAAAGTGGGGATGAGCACAGAATTGCTGAAGTTGAATTTGATAGGGACAGCAAAGCGGAGTTTGAAAGAGAGAAGCAAGAATTTCTTAGCTCGAAACCTCACCCGAGAACGCTTACTACTCGTGTATTGGAAGCGGTCTTTTTTCTTGCCGAAAATTTTTTGAAAAAATTTTAAATTCAATTACTCAAAATTATAAAGTAGGTGTTATAATGACCTCGCAAAGCACAAGTTCAGCACTTTCTTGCTTGTTGCTTTGTAATTATCCCTTATTGCGCGGATGTACTTTATCTACTTCCGACGCGAGCGGAAAGGGTCGTATTTGCTCTTATGGCGAGATAAAGAAACGGTAAGAGCATCGTCGCGGAGTGTTGGCAGCTTAATTACCGACAAAAGAGTTTTTTTCGCATTTGCTCTGAATGTCGGCGTAAAGTGCGAGTTTGATTCTTGCCTCCGCGTCCAGAGGTCGGGTCGCACCCGAATGATGTGGATGTTGTGCGCGTCACGCCACAGAGAATGCCAAAAATTCAGCGCCCATGCGGGATAGAGTAATAGGTAACTCGATCGGCTAATGCCCGATTGATATGGGTTCGACCCCCATTTCCGCGACCAAAGGGATTTGCCGTGTAAAACGAGGGTTCACAACATAACCAGAGAAACGGCCGCAGGCACTCGGAAGTCGTATCGGAAATCCCCAAACAAAACCGTGTCGCCTCAACGGGATAGAAAATGGGGAAGTTAAGTATATGCGGTGTCAAAGTTGCAAATTTGGCATTGGGACAGCACGACACGTTGTATGGACGCATGCGCAAATAATGGGCATAATGAATGTGCGCCCCGAAAGAATGTTGTGGCTTGGCGAAAACAATAGCTCATCTACCAATTGTAGAAAGAGATGAGGTTGCGAGAGCGCATAGTTCTCGCTTCCGTATGGATAGTGCAGGTTAGCCGCTAATCGAGAATAGCTCGATTTAGCTGATAGGTTTAATTCCTATGCTTTCCACAAGACCGGATTCCGAAATGCTTTCGGGGCTTCGGAACGGGTTTGGCGGTTTTCCAGTTTGCTGACGAGCATAACAAAACCGTCTTGCATGAACAGAACTTCGCACGCCTCTTCATAATGCGTACCACGCGAAGTCGGAGCGCTCACATAGGCTGGTCTTATGTGGCTATGGTTTGGCGATTGCTCGAGCGTTGCCATTCTCATAAAAATTCTATGAAAGGGATGTAATTTTCCTTTCATTATATATAGGAAATATAAGCAGTAGGTTATAACAATATTATGGCAACCAACAAACAACTAAAAGACAAGCAAAATGAACTCGATGCTATCAAATGGACTGATAGCGAAATAAGCGGCGACACTTGCGGTACATACGAATATTGCGTTCGTTGCGATAAAGAGGCGGATTATCCGTGCGCTCGTGCTTATTATGCGCATAAAGCAACGAATAGCGCAAAAAAGCAAGGTGAGTTTACGGCGAATGTAGAACTATCACCGCTAGCGCAAAAACTCCGCGCCTTGCGCATGACAAAGGGGCTCACGATTGAGCAAGCCGCTCGGCGCTGTAAAGTGTCAGCTAAAAAGCTCTTTGAATATGAGAACGATAAATCCGTACCGACAGAAGGAGAGCTACAAAAGCTTTTGGTGGTTTTGGAAAAAAGATAAGCGCATTTTGTTATGCAATGGGTTCGGATTGGATTTGGGTACGATTTGGGTAAAGTCGTTTTTGGTCAAAAGCGTGCGAATCGTTTAAAACACGAATTTGTCTGAAATGTAGCTTTTTTGAGTAAAAATTTGAGAAAATAGGTTAAATCGCTTGCGTTTTAGGCTCAAATATGATAGCCTATAACCACTTGCCGGTGTGGTGGAATTGGCAGACGCGCCGGACTCAAAATCCGGTGGGCTAATAACCCGTATCGGTTCGACTCCGATCACCGGCACCAGAAACGACAGAGATTGAACCCGAACTACATATTCGTAAACGGGTATGCGGGTTTTATCTCCGAAAGGTAAGGAAAAAGCACAAGGTTGAAACGCCTTGTGCTTTTTCTATTGCTCACCCAAGAGAACCCACCCAGCAAGCCGCTAAAACGGACTTTCGCCGTCATCATCAAGCGGTATTAAAGTTGTTATAGTCTTTTCTATCGGTTTGCCCGTATGCTTGTTTACGGGCGTATCTTTGCTTATGTCGAAATTATATACAGCCGTTATACGCCGTAAGAACGCCGCCCAAGTTGCAGGCTCGGACTGTTGTATTTTTGTGTATTGCTCCGTAAGCGGTATATTAGAAACAATGTAAACCGTATCATAACAAGCCACGCGGTTAAAGTGCCGTCCGTGTATTCGTATAGGCTGTCCGTCCAAGTAGTCCAATA
>CAJTPT010000005.1 GCA_910578545.1 uncultured Christensenella sp. | reverse complement strand
CAAACTCGACTGCGGTTTGCTCTAACAGTTTGCCGCCCGCATAAATAGAATATACATACTCCGTTTCGGTTTCGCCGTTTTCAACGGAATATTCCTGTTCCATTTGGATATAGGAAGTCTTTTCTTCTTTGTCGGCATAGGCGCGGATTTTCAATTCCGTTTCCGTTTCGTCCTTCTCGCTTTCTACCGAGCGTTCGCCTTCAAGATAATAGTCTACCCCGTCGATTACCATTACGCCGACAAGCCGATATTCGCTTTCCGATTCTTCGTCTTCGGTGTCGGTATCTGTTTTTACAAGCGTTTCGGTATAATACATAGTGTATGTTACAGTCGCGCCGTTAAAGTCTTTTCCGCTTACCGTCATTTTCGTTTCATATTCGTAATTGCTGTCCGTATTTGCGACGGTAGAGGTAGATACTACGTCATCGCCGAGAAAACTGTCAAGTGCGGTAAAGTATTCGTTAAATCTTTCCGACTGTTCTTTAACCTCGTTTTCCGAAGTATCTGCGACAGCGGACGCTAACTTAACTCCGCACGCGCGTGTTTTTGTGTTAGCATTGACCGCCGAGAAAGACTTGACTGCGCTTGCAGACATATTGCTGCCCAACAATCTCACGCTGGATACCGCGCCCATTCCGTAAACGTCGTTCGGCGAAGATAAAGCGTTTATCTCGCCTTTGTCGGGATTGCCACACGCCGCCAATGCCATAGTCGCTGACATAGTTAAACATAAACCCACCAATATAAATTTCTTTTTCACCGTTTTTTACCTCCTCGGTGTATATTCAAGCGCTTTTTGCCCTTTCACTATATACAACAAAGCAAACATGCGATTTGTTGGTAAAAATAAAAAATTTTTATATAAAATCAAAAAACGCAAGCGCCGTCGATACGATTTTCTTTTGCGACTGACTGAAATTTTTAAATTTATGATGAACTAAATAGTAATATCTTTCAACGCTGTTATCCACAACTTCGTTTTTTTAATCTCTTCTTTTTAATAGGGCCGTCAACGAGTTTTTGCGGCTACACTGCAACGATATTATCTTCCGCACAAGTTAGCGCCTGATTGCCTGCATACGCTATAACGGGTGTTATCGTTATACCGTTTACGGAATACGCTATTCAACAAATCTCTTGATGCTTCCGTGTTAGCAATATTTAAAGGACGATGTTAGAACCGTTATTACGGGCAACGGCGAAACCGAGAGCGAAACCGAACAAAGCGCAAAAGAAAAAGAAGCCGATAAATCGACTTCTCTTTCGGGGTGTTCTCATACCACTTGTTTGGTGACACGCAAGTTAATAAAATGAACAAGGTTTATATAGTAAAAAATACGTTGGTTTTTGTGATGCAAATAGATTAGAGTAATGACAGCAAACTATTGCTTGATTACCGACCAATAGCCGGATTTATCCGAGCCAATGCGTTCGATATAGCCGCTATCGCGCAATAATTTCAAAGCACGCTTTACGGTTTCTCTGCTCATTCCGAGTTGTATCGACAATTCGTCTATTGTTAAATCGGCGTTTTCTTGTAAGACACTCAAAACCGATCGAGCGGATTTTGTTAATTTTACAGGCTCATTTACAGGCTCATTTTTGCGATTGAGCGGAATTGTAACAGTTATGAAATTGTCGGATAAATCAAACGCATCTTTGCCGTATTTGCTTACGATAAGCGGAACGCCGTGACCGGTTTGTTCTATGAATTGCAACTGCACCATAATTTGTTGAAGTTCCAAATTTACAGGACGGCTTCGTCCGCTAAAAAAGTCGTCTTGCGAATAATCAACGGGCAAGCCTCCGGTCGAAATGATCTCTATTCTGTCGTCGAAGAAATATACTGCCGGCGGAGTGAGACGCGACCATTTATTGTGCAAGCAAGCGTTTAACCACGCTTCGCGGAAGCAAGCGAAATCGAACAGCTTTGTTTCTTTGCGTTGAGCGCCTACAAGCTCTACCGCAGTTTCGTTGAGTGCCTCGGCGTAGTCCAAAACTTGCTTCATAGCGACGAGCAAGCACTTATATCCATACTCGTTGCACTTGATGAGTTTTGTTTTGTCAGTGCCTTGAAAACGAGCGACTTTAATAGAAAAGCTGTTGCTGTCGGCAAGAATATTAGCCATTAAGTTGTATTTGCCGTCCTTGGAAAGAAGGTGCAGGTTGTGCAAAAACGTATCGTCACGCAACGTCAAACCCTGTTCCAAATACATTGCTTTGAGTTGCGAGAATGACAGTACTTGTTCGTTGGATTCGATATTGACGATAGCTTCCGATGTTTGCGCCGTCATAAGTTCGCGCAGTTGTGACGGCGATATCTCCCGATCTTCGTCAGCCGAGCGGATATAGTATTTTCCATATGCGGAATACGGCTTTTGATTGCCCGAAACGGAAACAACAATAACGGTTTTATCGTCGTACAGCTCTGCCGAAATACTCGGAACGATTTGCGGCTTGATATTGTTTGCAATGGCTTGCAAAATATCCCTTAACGTGTTTGTACCGATTTGTTGCCCTACTACGTCGCCGCTGTTCGCCACGCCGAAATGCAGCTTTGCCACGCCGTGTTTATTAAGCATTGCCGAAAGCGAGATTATGCCTTCTTTCAACTCCGCAGTGCTTTTCTTAAATTCTATTTGTTCGGTTTCGTATCCTAAATTCATAATAATACCTTTGAAAACGTTTCTATCATTATAGCATGCTTTTCGGCTAAAATAAAGTGTTATTGGCATGGATTAAATTATGATATATCAAATTCTTCGATAGACAATGGCGATAAGGGATTCATGTCCGTGCAAATTCAAGACAGGACATAGATAATAGCTTAAAAGAGTGAGATTTCGTATTGTTAATCATTTTTTAAAAATTACGGCATATTCTTCATTCATAGAGAAAATAGGAGATCCATTATTGTTAGCCAATATTTTCGGTGTCCGTTTTGAATATATATTTCTCTTACCTTCATATATCAAATTCATGCCGCAATCATCAAGGAATCTTTTTGTGAAATCTGTTAGTTCTATGTTGATCCCGTCAACTGTTCTATTTCCTAAAGTAAGAATAATATAGCTTTGAACAACTCTATATGCGGTGCTCAAAAAAGTAAAATAATCATAAAAAAAGGTTTGGACTTTTTTTATCTTTTTATCGTCGTGTATTCTTTCTATTGTATTATTAATATATTTATCATACTTTTCTAGCCGATTATTTTTATAGTATCCGCCAAGACTTTCATGATCGATTTTTGAGAAATTATCAAATTCCCAGCCATCTAAAACCAAGTCTTTCTTATCTATCCAATACAGAATAATAATAGAGAACTGTCCATAAGTAACGGTTGTAGCATTATCGCCATATGGTGGGGAAGTAATCAATATTTCGAAATAGTTATCAGGGAATTTATCAAGTTCATATAATGTATCACTTTTAAATAGTTTGAATCGATTAGAAGACTTTTGATAATAACGATAATTCTGTTCTATTGAAGCAATAAAATCATTTATTACATTGTTCTTCATATTATTAATTTTTTCTTGTGGTTTTATATGCAATTTATAAGTAGACGACCTAGAATTACTATATTTTCTAATTATATTCGACATCATAGACCAAAAATATGCTCTGTTTTTAGATGATTTTACTTGCATTATGGCGCATCGGATTTTACTTAAATCATTAATTATATCTATTCTAAACCATTTGGTTATATTATTAAAGTCAACTAAACTATATTGAAATGCCTGATCAAATAAATTACTTTTAATAAATTCTATGTCATTTAGAATATTTTCATCAACGCCTTGAAGCTTTGCCCGGGTAATTAGATTAGCAAAAGGGTTAATATCAATACCATACAATTCAAAATCAGGATTGATTTCAAAAGCCTCGTAAAGAGCTGTGCCAGATCCATGAAAAGGATCAATTATCCTTGCTTCTATCTTATTTTCAAGGACCTGAGTTAGCAATAATTTTTGCACCGGACCAACCATGACAGCAGGATACATGACAGTACCATAGATGTCTTCTTTTTTAGTATACTTTGAAAATTCAATAGCGTCTAGCATAATTAATAGCCTATACCAAATTATTATTAGTTAGAAGTTCATTTACAAGAACAACAAATATGGTCACTTTTTGTGCAATAAATTCAATGTCTTTTTTAGTTAAAAAGGCACTTGCAGCATGAGGTCCCAAATTTGACTTTTTATAAGCGTTACAGAAATCATCGACAATTAGCATATTTCTTAAGTTCTTGTATCCGATTCTTGTACTACAGTCAATTTTCTTAGCGTTATCGTCTAAATTGCAGAAATCAACAATTTTTCTAATATCATTAACATTATCGTTATAGGCTAATTGTGCTTTTAGAGATAGATTTTTATTTGAATGGTTTATGCTTTTAATAGAGTACTCAAAAAGCACTCGCAATGAACAAGCTATTACTTCAATATATTTATCATATGGCTCTAAATCGTTTATTTGGTTAATTAGATTGCTTATGGTATTGTTAAAGTTAACGCAGTAGTTCTGATTCATTTGCACATACAACAATCTATGTTCATCTTTAAATGTGCCAACTATATTTGATATAGGCGGTACAAACTTTAATAACAATTTTTGTTCTATAAGACCGGTTTGTTCGTCGTTAAAACTATAAGTTATACTCCTTATACACTGGGAAGTAATTGACGGTAATATATAATGCCCTACCTGAGTATCATCAATTTTGATTGATAGCTTATCTCTAATGTCATCTCCATTGCTATCTTGAGCATATGACACATAATCTAATAAATCAATTTGGTTAGAAGGAATTATAATCGCAACTTCATTTTCCTTGAGTATTATCTTGGCGGGTTGAATGGTGCTAGGCATATTAATTAGCATAATGAATGTGCTTTTGCCAAAAATACTGTATTCGATTTTATCAGGCAGAACTTTAATTTCTACATCATCCTTAAAGATAAAATTATTATCAATAAATTGTTTTAATGAATCTGTATCATGTAGATTAACATCAGTGTAGTTTATTTCACTCTTTAATAAAAAATTATAATCAACTAAAAATTGTTTCATTGAGCTTCCTGTTTTTTGGATAAAAATATTAATCTCTTTCAAGAAAGCTATTATATTATCAGTGAAAGAATTTTGCGCAAATTTTGTTCTGTCGGAATTAAATTGTAACAATGCACTATTGGAGTAAATATTAATATAGCCTATCATTTGATTAAGCATATCACCTGTTTTAATTGTTTTCATTACACTAGGATCAAATATTTCATAATTGTTAAATAAATTATTATTTATGTATATCAAAGGGGTAAGCTCATCAAAATCATTATAAAAAAGGTGATAAATATTGGTTTTTTGCTTGGCCTTGAACTTATAAGTTGACAAGAAAATATCGCAAGAATAGTCTACGCCAGGGAAGTCATAGGGATAAGACTTAATTAAATGGCGATTATGATAAAATTCGACTATTTTTTTGTCAGAATGATATTCTATGTAAAACAATTGCCGATCAGTATAATGATCCTTTATTCCAGTAAAAGTATCACTCCTAAATTCATTGTCGTCTACTTTTAAAATTATCAAAAAATTATTGTCAGTAAAAGAATTAATTATTTTAGCATAATTTCTCTCAAGCGATAAAAAATTAATTAACGATGCCTTACTATAATCATCTAATTTGATCAAAATATTCGTTCCCTTTTGTACTGTATTGTCAACTTTTATTTGAGCTTTATATTGAGTTATATCATCTTCAGATAAAATATCATCAAATTTAACACTAAACTCATAGCCGATATCTTTTTTAGTTTTCCAACAAACCTCACGACCGAATTTAAATACAGACAGAAATCCAAGCCCTTTTGATCCCTGCACATATCTATTATATTTTTCATTCACCGTACCATATTTTTTTGTGCTACGTGCTAAATGAAGTAATGTGGATATGTCATCGCGATTCATGCCTTCGCCATCGTCGATAATATTGAGTGAATTGTTAACTGTATCAATAATTATTTCCACTTTAGATGCGCCCGCATCATAAGCATTTTTAATTAATTCATTTAAAGCAACTATATTTGAAGGAATTCTTTCCGAGAGTTCGCTAATAATGCTTCCGTTTACTTTAACCGGTATTTCAATATTTTCATATGTACCCATAATAATTCTCCTTATAAAAATTATATCATAAAAAATGCCATAAAGCAAGGCTTTAAAGAGAATTGGCTAAATTAAGGAATCATCAAAAGTGTAATGACTAATTATACAACTTTTTCTTTCATTATTCTTGTGCTTGCAAGCATAAGGTATTGCATTTTGCTTTCCGTTGCCATTTCGCTTGCGGCGGCGGCTTTTGCAAGGACAACCGCATCGTCGATTTTGTTGTCGCCTTTGACCTCGATTATTTGTATCGTGCCGTCGTCAAGCGCGGTTACGAAGTCCGGATAGTATGAGCGAATGGCGTTCGTTTCGGGATCAATGTACTGAATAGCTAAGCCGTTATACTTGCTTGTGAACATTCCCGTAAAATAAACTTCTTTTACTTTGTCGCTGAAAATGTATTGCAAGAAACATTCGCGTTCGGGTTTGCTATCGAAACAGTATTTGTCCGTATGGAAACTTCTATCGCTGTACGGTTTGCCAAAAGTGTCGGTTTTCATAAATTGAGAGTCGCCGTTGGTCGCAACCAATTCGGGAAGTGCAAGGAACTCGTAAGCGTCTTTGCCTTCTGGCATTTGAAGTAAGTCAACTTGCTTTTCTTCCGAAACCGTTTCGCAGGTTACTTCGTAGAGCGCATTGAAAATCGTCGGGATAATAACGTCGTACAGAACGTCATTGTACTTTGAAACGGTGGTTGTAATTTTATCTATACCGTCCACGCTCTCGGTTAGAATTTGCTCTATAAACAGGCACGAAAGATTGAGATATTTTGCAATTTCGGCAACGAGCATATACGAAGAATAGACACGACTGTCGCCGAGTTCGGCAGTGGTTTTCTTTACTACACGCTGATCGGTCAGGCTTTCTTTTTCGTAAACGTGCGTATCGTATTTATCGAAGTCTATGCCGTCGATATTAAAGTCTATCGGCGCAGTGTAACCTTTTTCTTTCAACCCGTACTTGTGAGAAATGCGTTTGAGTATCAAAGTTTTCGGCTTTAACAGTTTTACTTTGTACAACTCTTTATGTTTTCCGTCGCCGCTGTTGGAAATTTCGCTAATCGAAACACGGAAGTTCTTTGCAAGTTCCGCATCCAGAATATCCATATTCTCTTTGGAAAGACGAACAATAGCCTTTTGCTGATTGTCGGTTATCTGACGCAAGCAGCGCATTGTCGCCTGCAAAACGAATATCGTTGATTTGGGCGAACGGAAAAGAGCGACGCCAAACAATGAGCGGCAGTTCCAACCTTCACGCCCTTTGTTACAAAGAAGGATAAATTGCTTTTGAGAGCCGAGCGTTCCCACAACGTCCAGATCGTTGAACGCCTTTATGTCGTTGTCTTTGGTAACGGTAGCGTCGCCGGTATTGACAAGTATCTTGTCGAGCGGAATACCGAGTTCGGACAAAACCTTTTCAACGGCAGGACGAATGTCGTTTACAACCTCGTCTATCGTGGCGCCGAATATGGCGAGTTTAGGCGGTAAGCCCTCGTAAGTATTCTTACCGTAGTTATTCCAAAAGTCCTCGATTACGGTCTTTAAGAATGTTTCACTCTTGACGTTATCGTAACCTTTAATATCTACGTCTTTGAGATATTTGTTGGTAATAGCCTCTTTAAGTCCGTAACTGTAAACGACTTCGGGCAGAACGGAGTTTTCCAAATACGGTGTTCCCGTGTAGTTGTAGCAAGCGACAACTCTCGTGCCGCTCTCTTTCAATGCCGCCGCAAGTTCGTTTATAGTTAGTCGCAGGCTGTTCATAGACTTTTGCAGATCGCCGCCGAAAAGGTGGTGAGCCTCGTCAACGTAGATACCGAGTTGCTCTAAACGGGTAAGTTTTTCAAAGCGTTGGTTGGAAAGCAGTTCGCCCTCATCACGGGTATTTTCTTCGGTGTAAACCGAGCCGAGAATAGACGAGATAATATCCGTCGGCTGCTTATCGTCTTGCGGAGCGTTCGACATTTCGAGAAGTCGCTCGATAGGCGTCTTTTCTTTGTGAACACGCTTTTTAATAATCTTTTGCGTGTTGGAAATTATGATATTGAAGTCCGAGTTGTCGAGCGTGTTAAGCGTTATGCCTGTATCGTCGAGAAAGTGGAACTTTATATTTTGGTCGAGAACTCTACAATATTCGCTCGGCACAACCTTTTCCTTATCCATAGTTACGATTTCACGGAGCGACTGCAAAACCGTTTTGTCCGGCGCAAACACAAGCGCGTTATGACAATACCTTGTGTCTTTGGGGTATTTGTTCGCAAGTAAGAACTCATAGAAAATACACGTCGCCATTAGGACAGTTTTTCCAAGTCCCATAGTAAGAGCGTAAATATAGTTGGGATAGGACGTTGCGCCTTTACGCATATAGTCAAAAACTGCCTTATAGTTGACCGCCGCCAAATCGAACAACGACATCTGTCCTGCGCCGCTTTTGTTGACTGTGTAAACCGTTTCGGCGGCAAAATCGCCCTCACGCTTATACCATCTGTCAAAGAGGTCGTAAATCTGCGGATTGGAGCAGAACTCTTTTAAGAACACATAGATTTCCAAAGCCTCGAATTGCGGCTCTCGAAGATAGGCGTTCGGGTTCTTCGACTTGTCGTTGTAGTCCAAAAACTTCTTTGTTAAATCCTTATAACGGTTTCTTATGCGCCCTCTGTTTTGCGTATAGAACTGTCGCAAAAAATCGAAGAATGCAAAAGAACTCTGCGCTGTTGATTGTTTAGCCATTGTTCACCTCGACTTCCAAAGACTCCGAGAGAACGTCGGTTATCTTAATGCGTATTCTGCCGGCGTCGTGCGGTATCTTATATCTGCCCGAAACCATTCCGTTCTTTTCGGGTATGTCAATTACAGTCGGCTGCATAACTGCGCCGTCATAGTTGAAGTCAATCATAATAGACTCGACAAGTTGACGCCACTCGTCAACGGTTTCTTTATCGAGCGACAACTTTTGCATAAGGTTGAGCGGATAGAAATTCTTGATTACCACTTCGCCGTATTCGATTACAACACTTGCTTCGGCGTCGCGTTTGAACTGTAAGTCCGCTCTGTCGTGAAGAATATCCACGACGTCAATATCTACCTTGTAGGCGTTTAGTTCCTGTTTGAGAGCGGCAGCCAAATCCGACTCGTGCCCCATACAAACGAGAGTGAGTTTCAAAACGACGGTGTTCGGATCTTCTTCCTTTTTCTTCTCAAACGATTTATACGGCAAGTTGGCAATTAAGCCTTGCAAATAGGCTTTTGTCGCAATTCTATTTACGGACATAACTTTTATCATTCTGCCGTCTTTTTCACCGTCATAGACGTTACTCGTTTCAAACGGTTGAACTTCCAGAGCCTGCAATATAAGTTCTCTTGCCTCGATAGGATTACGGAACATATCGTAGTTGTTTACGTTATAGACCTCAAAACCCGTATAAGCGTCGGTCGGAAGTATTTGAGAGTTCAAGGCATGGCAAACCGAAAGGCAACAAAAACAATCGAATAAAAAATTGAATAAAGAAAAAGTATCCCGTTAAATTGTATAGGGATAGCCGTTGAAAAAGACGGAACAGGAAAACCGCCATAGCGTGCGGTATATAAATTAGAATTTACCCTTAATGGGGATTGCCAATTAGTAATATGTAAAACGGCAAGAAGCCTTGCGGAAAATCCGCAAGGCTTTTATATTGTACCAAAAAGCGTACAAGTAATATGCTACACTTTTATCATAAAATTGACGTAGGAGAAAAACCATGAACGAATTTGACAAAATCTTTGGGTATGAAAATGAGAAACAGGAAATGCGCCGCTTATGCGATGTGCTGCGTAACCGCACAAAATATGAAGCACTGGGCATTACGTTGTCAAAAGCAATATTACTGTATGGCGAACCGGGACTCGGTAAAACATTGATGGCAAAAGCTTTTATTGCGGCAACTGGCAGAAAAGTTTTTCATTGTAAGAAAAATAAGTCAAACGGTGAATTTGTTGCCGAAATAAAATCCACGTTTGAAAATGCAATCAAAGACGCACCGTCTATTATCTTTTTTGATGATATGGATAAATTCGCTGAGGACAATCTTCAACAAAATTGCAATAAGGAAGAATTTGTTGCAATTCAAACGGGCTTAGAAGATATAGGCGATGCGGATGTATTTGTCATTGCTACGGCAAATGATATTTACTATTTGCCCGATTCTCTTATGCGCGAAGGGTGGTTTGGAAAGCAAATTGAATTTGCTGCACCAACATTCGACGACTCCGTAAAAATAATTCAACATTTTCTTGCAAGTAAAAGAATTTCAGATGAAATCAGCGCACAGTCCCTTGCACATATTTTATCGGGGTATTCTTGCGCCATGCTTGAGGATGTTATTAACGAAGCAGGAATCTATGCTATTTTTGCAGGCAGAGTTAAAATTGCGTATGAGGATATAAAATATGCGATTACCCGCGTTATGTTGAAGCGGCAAAATTCACAAGAGATGGATGATCAAACAAAATGGCGTGTTTCTTATCATGAGGCGGGACACGCAGTAGCTCACCTGTTGACGAATAGAATTATTGGATGTCTTGCTATTGGAAAGTGTGGCAAAGATGGGCTTGGCGTTGGTGTATGCTGTATGTCCAAATCCGCTTTGCGGTTTACCTGTCAGGATTCTGAAAATTATATTATGTCTTTGCTTGCGGGCAGAGCAAGTGTGGAAATTCAATTCGGAGAAATTGATTTGGGTGCGATAAAAGATTTGCAATCCGCAATGAACGAAATTGAAGACAATTTAGAATGGCTTGCCGTTAATGGATTTGAGTACCTTTATGTGCGTGATAGATACGCAAACGCACAATCGAATAGACAACTTGATAAAAATCAAGATAGAAAAGCTCACCTCATCGAAGAATACTATCAGCGTACGAAAATGCTTTTATTGCAAAATAAAGCCCTTCTTGATGAATTGGCGCAAGAGCTGTATAAAAAAGAAGTATTGCTGTACGATGAAATATATGCCATCGCAAAAAAATACGCAGTTGACTAATTGCGACAATTTTGGTATAATAAATCCATATTCCGAAAAGGAGAAGAATATGGATTCTTTTGAACCGAAAAAACTTGCACTTATTCGCATTTTGCAAATTTTAGAGCATTATACCGACTGCGATCATCCGCTGAAACACGATGAGATCGTAAAAAAATTGGAAAGCGATTGTAGCATTACAGTTGAACGCAAAGCAATCGGGCGCAATATTGCCCTTTTGCAGGAGGCAGGATACGATATAGAGACCACAAAAAAAGGTTCGTATCTTGCGAGCCGTTTATTTGAGGATTCCGAACTCCGTTTGCTTTCGGATAGCGTTCTTGCAAGTCAGCATATAACTGCGCAGCACTCAAAAGAATTGATCGGAAAGATTGCATCACTTTCCAATAAATATTTCAAGTCGCATATCAAAAATGTCTATTCTGTAAACGACTGGAATAAGTCGGAGAATGTTGCTCTTTTTTACAATATCGAGATTATAGACGAGGCAATTACAAAGAAATGCAAAATTCAGTTCGATTACAACAAATACGGTATGGACAAAAAGTTACACCGTGCAAAGTGGCATATTGTAAGTCCATATCAAATGATATTGCATAATCAAAGATATTTTCTGATGGCACATCAGGAAAAATGGCGGCATGTAAATTATTATCGGCTTGATAGAATTACTAATATCTCGCTCGTGGACGACATAGCCACCGATATACGGACGGTTGACGGCTTTCAAAACGGCATAGACTACAAACAATTTTCATCTGCTCTTCCGTATATGTTTTCAGATAAACCAGAAACGATAACTTTTTCCATAGATGGAGAATGGATGATAGATCAAATTGTCGATTGGTTTGGTTTCGATTTTAAGACAGAGAACAAGGACGATAAAATAATAGTTACCGTAAAAGCGAGTCCATCCGCAATGGAATATTGGGCAATGCAGTATTTGAATAACGTAGAGATTTTATCGCCTACATCTTTACGGGAACAGATTATAACAAATTTGAAGAGCGCAGCTAACAAATATTCAATATGATTTAAACGTCGAGGTAAATATGAGTGAAATAATTTCAATTGATAAATTACTTAAAATGCCATTAAATATTCCGAATTATCAACGCCCCTACAAGTGGACGCGCAAGAATGTATCCGATTTGTTTGGTGATATTGATACGGCAATAAACGATAGCCGCCGTCCTGATTATATGGATTTCAAGTATCGTATCGGCTCGGTAATTTTACATAATAACAACGGGCAATATGATATTGTTGATGGGCAACAACGACTGATTACATTATCGTTGATTAAGCATGCGCTTGATTCGCAATATAAGAATAATTTGCTTGAACATGTTTTTAATGATAGTGTTTCCGTAGGGAACATATTTGATAATAACATGTTTATTCAAGAATGGTTGGCTATGCAATCCGAACAACAAATCGTTGATTACAAAAACGCTTTTGACAATATTTTAGAGGTTGTCTTATTAGAAGTAGATAAAATTTCAGAAGCGTTTCAATTATTTGATTCGCAAAATACGCGTGGCAAAGAGCTTGATCCACATGATTTATTAAAGGCATACCATTTGCGAGAAATGAATGACTATCCTTTTGAAAAATTAAACTTGATAAGACAATGGGAAGATATTCCACCTTATCAAATTAGAGAGCTGTTTTCGTTGTATTTATTCCCGATACTGAACTGGTCGCACAAGGAAAATTCACGAGCCTTTGTTGCGCAAGAAATTGATGCTTATAAAGGGGTTGATGCTAAATGTACTTATACTTATGCGCAACGTGTGCGTAAGGCGATGCCGTGTTTCCAAATTAACGAGCCGTTTTGTGCAGGAAGTGAATTTTTTAAGATGGTAGAACATTATATCAACTTAATCGCTGACTTAAAAAACGAAATATCATCTAATGTAACCTTTAAGCCAGTTAACGATATTCTGGAAGCTAACATTAAACGCAGAAAAGATAATACAATACAATTCAACTCTACCGGCTTTCGTTATGCCGTAAATTTGTTTTATTGCGCGCTATTGTTCTATTATGATAGATTTCATATGCTTGATGAAATGGCTGTAAAGAAACTGTTTGTATGGGCAATGATGATTCGAGTAGATATGGATAATCTTGGTATGGACACAATAAACAATTATGCTATCGGCAACAAAGACAAGACATATACGAATCTAATCCCCATGTTCTTTAATATAGCAAATGCACGAAGCAATCGCGAAATAGCAAATATGAAGATCCAAATTATCAGAAATCCAGATAAAGCTGGATCGAACTTATGGAACAAACTGTATCAATCATTAAAAACGCTTATGAGGGGTGTAAAATGATCAATAAAATTTTACCGCTGACGATATTAGATGATTCAAATAAAACACTTTTTGAAAAAGACAAATATAAAATACCTTTATACCAAAGAGCTTTTGCCTGGTCAGATAAGGAGATTTGTCAGTTGATTGATGATATTAACGACTTTACTGCCGACCATTATTATCTCGGTTCGCTGATAGTAAATTTGAATAAGGACGGCGTGTATGAGGTTATTGATGGGCAACAAAGATTAACTGCTCTGTTTTTACTTCTGGACTATGTGGGAGACTATAATTGGGGAAAAGACAGGCTGAGTTATGAATGTAGAGATCGTTCTAATTTTACGCTTAACGGCTTAGCAGAATTAACAAATGATAGCGTTGAAGCATATTTGGCAAACCCCGAAAAAATTGAACAAACGCTAATAGCGGGAAGAAAAATAATCAGCGATAAATTCAGCACTGATAAAATCGATAAAAATAAGTTCATCTCCAACTTGAAAAAAGTAATTCTCTATAGAATTGAAGTGCCACCGCATACTGACTTAAATCGATACTTCGAGATTATGAACGTACGCGGGGAGCAGTTAGAACAGCATGATATTTTGAAAGCAAAATTGATGGAACCGCTTGACAAACAGTCGCGTATTGCTTTTGCGGCCGTTTGGGATGCTTGTCGCGATATGACAGGTTATGTGCAGATGCACTTTCCAAAAGATGAGAGAGAAGTTATGTTTGGTGGCGATTGGGATTGGCTGTATCTTGATAGGTATGATTTTCTATGTAAGAAAAAAGATACGACCATTGCAAGCCGCTCGGTATTGGATATTATAAAACAAGATGCATTACCTACTACGATTGACGGTGAAGACGAAACTGGCAATCGCATTAGGTTTGACAGCATAATAGGGTTTACTTATTTTCTTATGCATGTTTTAAAAGTTTTTGCAGCTGCTGAATTAGATAAAGAGAGCTATTCTATTCCCGATTTGCTTGACGATAAAAAATTGCTGGATACTTTCGTTCCAATTATTGATAATGGAATGAAGAACGGTAAATCTATTACGAAAAAAGATTTTTCTTTGGCGTTTATAAAATGCCTGCTTAAATGTAGATTTTTATTTGATAAATATATCATTAAGCGTGAGTACAAAAACGAAGATAATAATGGTGCGTGGAGTTTGAAAGAATTAAAGGTCTCTGGTGCGAGATCAAAAAAGAAAGCGTATTATAAGGATACGTATTTCGGAGAATACAACGAAAAGACCAAGGATAAATGGAATCGTACTGAAATTAATCTTATGTTGCAATCGTGTTTGCGTGTATCTTATACTTCTCCTAAAATAATGCATTGGATTACAAAACTGTTGTTATGGTTGTATGATGATAACAATAGACAAAGATTATCGCAATATCAAGGCTATACTGAAAATATAGCCAAAGAAAATGCTATCGCTTTTTTACAAGACAATGCGAATTACAGACAAGGGGTCAATACACCGCACATTGTTTTGAATTATCTCGATTACTTGCTCTGGATAGAGCGTGATAACGCAGAGTATAAAAAACTTGATTTTGCACAGTTCGCTTTCGAATTTAGAAATTCAGTGGAACATTGGTATCCGCAGCATCCTTCGGAACAGTCATTTGCGAAATGGGATGATGTTGATCGGTTTGGAAATCTTTGTATCATACAACGGAATATCAATTCTAAGTTCTCGAATTTAAGTCCAGCTTCTAAAAAGAATACATACGGACAAATGATTGAAAAAGGCAGCTTAAAGTTGCGTGTGATGAGCGAATTAACCAAAGACGATGCAAAGTGGAAAAATCAGGTATGCGAAGAACATGAAAAAGAAATGTTGAACTTATTGCAAAATGCGTGCAATTTGCCGATTATCCCATAATTGGGATATATGATGTGTTATAATATGTTTAACAGAATTAAGGAGATATAATTATGGCAAAACAATGGCTCATTAGATACTATTTAACGGAAAACGCTTATAAAGCGGGTATACCTGCTTTTACAGAAACGATTGGAGGCGATAGAAATTTCGCGGTGAATTGGGCGCAGAACAAGTTGAAGTACTCACAATTCAAGTTTTATGACTTGGTTGAGAAATAAAACAAGGAGGATAAATTGATGAGCAGTCTTTCAAAAACCAGTAAATACTGTTGTACTTGTCAGCATTTTGGCGGCAAAGCGCAGTTGAAAGGGAGTATCGTGGAATTTGAAAATGGTATGCATGTTTGCAAGATTAGCAGTAGAGGCAACTGCGGACAATCGGCAATGGCATCAGCTTGTCCGAAATGGCAAGAACGTAAAAACTGAGTATGAAATAGCGGCGTGCAGTTATATAATATAATTGCACGCCGCTATAAACTTTTATTCAAACCGAATGTTTTTACCGGTATTTTTAAAATATATATATTCTAAATAATCTCTAAAAGGAGCCGTGAAAGTTCGAGCATCATAAAAAGACGAATGGTCTTCGTTAATAATACTATTACGTGAGGAGTTATTAATTTCTTTTAAAATATTATCATAGTCAGGCATTAGTAATTTTGCTTCATTATAATATTTATAAGTTTTTGTAAGGTCAAAAATAGTCTGTCCAACAATTCGCCAATGGCGGTCAAAAGAGTATTCTTTGCCAGCAAAGTAGGAGGTGCCAAAATCACATAATTTTAATACCAGCTTTTTTTCATAATTCTCTTCGGTAACTTTCAATAATACATTTCTTGGATGGGCATCACCATGAAATGTTTCAGGCAGTGAAGTTTTTTCAATGGCGTCTAAATACATATATAGTGATATAAAAACTTGTCTAATGGATTTGTGTTGTGTAAATTTATCTAAATTTTGTCCGGGGAAGTATTCCATTGTAGCAATGGTATAATTTTCAAAATTTATAGCGCTGTACAGTTGAATTGTATATTCTCCATATGCTTTTGCTAATTTCTTTAACTCATATGAGGCTTGCTCATTTTTATTCCTATTGTCGCCATCTTTTGGCAACCATACCTTAATTGCTTCATCTCGTCCTAAAATTTCGTTTCTTGCCAATAATATAACGCCGTTTGCCCCTTTACCGATTTTGTCTAAAATTTGATAATTTGGGAATGCCTTACCTTTAATCAATAATCGGCTTTTTTTAACTTCTACGTCATTTGTTATTTTTAATTTCATATCGATTTTCCAGTTTGCAATTAAAATATACGATAAAGGCGAATCCGTCTCCTAATGGAAACGGGTTCGCCTTTAACTTGTTTGGTGACACACAGATTAATAAAGCGAACATAGTTGTTTTGACGGAAAAATGCTTCGGTTTCGTTATGCGGTTTAACTAAGTTGTACGGGATTTACTTTCCAATAACCGCTTTTATCCGTTCCTATACGCTCGACGATTCCGAGTTCTTTTAGCTTCTTTAAGTTGCGGCTTACCGTCACCCTGTCTTTTGTAAGCGTGGTCGCTATTTCGGTATATGTGATATTCGGATTGCTTTCAAGTAAATCGATAATTTGTTTTTGCAATTCCGTCAATTTTACAGTTGCATTTACAGTTGCATTTACAGTTGCATTTTTGCGGTTTAACGGAATCGTGACTGTGATAAAATTGTCGGATAAACCAAACGCATCTTTGCCGTACTTGCTTACGATTAGCGGAATGCCGTGACCGGTTTGTTCTATGAATTGCAGTTGAACCATAATTTGTTGCAGTTCCAAATTGACGGGACGGCTTCGCCCGCTGAAAAAGTCGTCTTGCGAATAATCGACAGGCAAGCCGCCGATCGAGATGATCTCTATTCTGTCGTCGAAGAAATAGACTGCCGGCGGAGTTAGACGCGACCATTTATTGTGCAAGCAGGCGTTTAGCCACGCTTCGCGGAAGCAAGCAAAATCGAACAGCTTGGTTTCTTTGCGTTGAGCGCCGACAAGTTCCACCGCGGTTTCGTTGAGCGCTTCGGCATAGTCCAAAACTTGCTTCATAGCGACGAGCAAGCACTTATATCCATACTCGTTGCGCTTGATGAGTGTCGTTTTGTCCGTGCCTTGAAAGCGCGCGACCTTGATAGAAAAGCTGTTGCTATCGGCAAGAATATTCGCCATTAAGTTGTATTTGCCGTCCTTGGTGAGAAGGTGCAGGTTGTGCAAAAACGTATCGTCACGCAGCGTCAATCCTTGTTCCAAATACATTGTTTTAAGTTGCGAGAATGACAGTACTTGTTCGTTGGATTCGATATTGACTATCGCTTCCGATGTATGCGCCGTCATAAGCTCGCGCAGTTGTGACGGCGATATTTCCCGATCTTCGTCCGCCGAACGGATATAGTATTTCCCGTATGCCGAATACGGCTTTTGAGTGCCCGAAACGGAAACAACAATAACGGTCTTGTCATCGTACAGCTCTGCCGAAATACTCGGAACGATTTGCGGCTTGATATTGTTTGCAATGGCTTGCGAAATATCTCGTAATGTGTTAGCGCCGATTTGTTGACCAAGAACGTCCCCATTATTTGCCACGCCGAAATAAAGCGTAGCCGAGCCGTGTTTATTAAGCATTGCCGAAAGCGAGATTATGCCTTCTTTCAGCTCTGCCGTGCTTTTCTTAAATTCAATTTGTTCGGTTTCGTAGCCTAAATTCATAATAATACCTTTGAGAACGTTTTTAACATTATAGCATACTTTATGGTAAAAAGAAAGTATTATGCTAAATGATTTTACATGTCCATAAAAAGCTCATTAGCAGGAAAACGCGTCACAATTCTTTTTCGGTTAATGATTGACAATATGCTAAATAAATGCTAAAATATTGATAATCAAATGCAATTGGGAGTTTAATAAAATGACTTATCCTGAAAAAGTTAAATCGGCGCGAGAACGATTGCTTTTGACACAAGAAGAAATGGCGACCGCACTCGGCGTGAATGCTATTACCGTTTGCAGATGGGAAACGGGCAAATCTGAACCTAATATAAAAGCAAAGAAAGCAATTCGTGATTTTTGTATTAAAAACGGCTTGCGGTTCGAGGATTGAGATGCCTAAAACAAAAGAACAAATTCGATATAATATGCAGCAAGTCAAAAGCAAAGATTCAGAGATAGAATTATTGCTTCGTAAAGCATTATGGCAAAACGGCTTGCGATATCGTAAAAATGTTAAATCTATTTTCGGACATCCAGACATAGCGTTTATCGGAAAGAAAGTTGCGGTGTTCTGTGACAGCGAGTTTTGGCACGGTTACGATTGGGAACGGCGTAAGAGCGATTTTAAAGTTAGACAAGATTTTTGGATTCCAAAGATAGAACGAAATATGCAACGCGATAAAGAAGTTACGGAGAAACTCGAAACCGACGGCTGGATCGTATTGCGGTTTTGGGGAAAAGATATTAAATCCAATCCGATGGATTGTGTATTGAAAATAAAACAATGCATTAAAAATCGATAGTACTATAAGGAAACACAAATGACACTCGATCAACTCTTAAAAGAATATACCGATAATCATTATGTTTATAATAGCATAGATTTTTCATTGACCGAAAAAGAGCGAACATCACCCTCTGAAAAGATACATCCGCTATATATTTTATCGCAGGCAATAATTGACAAAAGTATTCAAGCCAGCGAGAATAGAATAGCCATAGTTTTGCCGGATAATGACTGTGATATAATCCCGATGATTATTATGAAGTATTTTGACAATATTCTTTTCGAAAAAGATTATTGCGGCGATATTCTGAGTAGTATAGAAGTCGGACAGCATCTTAGATTGGGTGACGCCGTAGTACAGTTTGACGGAATATCCGACGGTAAAATTAAATTTACTTACGGAAGAAGTCAATGGGAGCAATACGAGGGTCCGTTAGACGGTCCGTTAAAAAGTATTATCAGAATGTTTGAAAAGACAGATGCAGCACTTTCATCTAGCACGACATGGAAAACAGAGAAAGAGATGTATTTAAAGAATATCGATCAAAACAACCAATTGATAAGCAGATTAAAGTCAAAAAGGACTTTGCTTAATAAAACGATTTGCCTATTAACCGCAAAATCCGATTTTAGAAACTCGATGTCAAATCTGTTTGTTCAGCGCGGGGATATTGACGATGTTGTTTCATATGGGGAGATAGATTTAGATTCCGAAGAAAAGTTTTCCGCTTATAATAAAGGTAAATTGGATTGTTTACCGGGCATTACCGTTACTTCGAAAATATACGAGTTGAGCACATTGTTAAAAGACAAATCCATAAGATCACAAGTTTATTCGATATATTCGACGGCTGATAAGTTTGACGAATTAGCGGATAATCCCGATGTATTTGCAAAAGTATTAAGATTAAATATACCTTTTATTGCGTTTGTTCCCGAATCTGCGTTTGAAAAATACACCGTATTGGCAGAATATGATTTTAAGCTTTGGCATTGGAAGCCTTCTACTATGAAGAGTGAAGTGCTTGCCGTCGGTGACGGAAAGCTTAATAAACATTCGTTATTCGGCAGAATTACCGAAAAAGTCAATAATGCCGTTAATTCATCATTTCGGGTAATCGGTGCACAAAGCAATGAATTAAAATCGTCACTGCGCATACTGCGTTCAATTTCAAAAAATATAGATGAAACTAAAACACAGCTAAAAAAACTTATCGGTATGCTTTACGGAATGCAGCGCACGTTAACGTCCTTAATATTTATGAACGATAGTCTGCGTGAAAAACTTTCGGATGACTTGAGTGCAATAAATGCTATATGGGATTTTGAAAAGATATACTGCGGCGACACAAAAATAATAGGTATGTTTGATACAATTATAGATGTTTTTCGGAAGTTCGCGAAATTTACGGATGCGCCCAAACAGACGGCATTATATAATTACCTTGATAACAACTTAACCGATAATGAACGGGTAATGATAATCGTCCCCGATAATTATCCGACCGCGGCGCAAGCAGAACGTCATTTCAAAAGTAAGTTTGCAGGTAAAAACATTTGCGTTAAATCTTTATCCGATTTTTACGCCATTCAAGACGCAGGTACCGAAGAATTTAATCATCTGATTATTGCATGGTTTGAAAAAGACGAGTACATAAAAATCAAACAATCGTATTGCTATGTCAATTTGATTTACTTGGTTTATGATTTTGAAAACAAGTGGAGAGAGAGGTTTCGTAATAGAATAAACGAGTGTTTGCCGCATGATAAAGTTAAAGAAGCCGCGGCTTTTATCGCTCTGGAAGACGCAGTACATGAACGTCCGTTTGATATGGGAGATGGCGATAAAAGCGAGTATGAGGAGATAGCCGACTATAATACATATCAACAAATAGTGCGATCTGCTTATACCGGAAGTCTCTTATCGCAAAGCGATGTCGGCGTTTCGGAGTGTATTCCGATTATTCTTTCCGGCGAAAAAGTTGCCAGATTTTATCCGTCACACGATGTAGTAGATGTAACGGGATTGTTGTACGGCACTCTGGATCGACCCGTTAAAAAAGATGCGAAAAAGTTACACAAAGGAGACAAAATCCTTATAAGATCGAGCGATAAAGACATTGTGCGAGAAACGGCGGATATTTTAATGCGGCAAAACGGCGAACTGGAATTAAGAGAGAAAGCCGGAATGTGGTGCAGGTTGTTACAGGCATATTCTGAAGGAAAGACAATATCGGCGATACAGTCGGCACTTAATAATGCCCAGGCGGATTGTTCATTCCAGCAAGTTATGTATTGGCTTGCGGGCGAAACCATTATGCCGGACGATAAAGGAGTTTTGTCCGCAATCGCAAGCGTTGCTTCCAAGCAGCCGGCGCTTAAAGATTTATCCGATAATTTTGCCGGTATGATCGACGATGTATATTCGGCAGGAAGAAGAGTTCAAAACTATCATACTCGAGCGGGCTTTCAAATCTCATCGGAACTAAAAAACAAAGCAAGAGATATTCGCAAAATTGCATTTAACGGTTCAACCGGAGGAAATATCGAAGGTATCGGAGATGTAGTCATATACACGGTTGAGGAAGTTTTAGAAAAAGAATATATTGAGAGATCAAGATTAAATGTAGTGGAGGATTTATATTGATGGCTCATATGTATCCGAATGTATTCCCTGAAGACTCCAAAAGTTCCGGCGAACGAAAAGTGTTTGAATTTTTTAAATCCAATGCCCCTGCGAACTGGTACATTCTACACTCGTTTAGACTTCCTGCTCATAAAAAAGTTGTTTTCGGTGAAGCGGACTTTGTTGTTATTGCTCCTAATATCGGAGTCTATATCTTGGAAATAAAGTCCGGAGGAGTCGGGTTTGACGGTACCTACTGGCTTTTCAGAAACAGAAACGGCGAAGTAAACAAAAAACGTCGCGGTCCGTTTCAACAAGCACGAGAAGCGATGTTCGAAATAGAAAAAATTATAACCAAAGAACTCGGCAATTCGTATAGTGCCGTAAATATCGAATATGGATATGGCGTTATTTTTACCGATGACGATGCCTTTCCGCTTCAAAGTATTGTAGAGGATGAGCGTTGGCGATTATATAAAAATGTAAATTCTCCGGATTACTGTGCGTTTATAAAATCGTTACATACTAACTTCGGAAATGAACTGAAAAATTTAGGGAAAACCATCCCTACTCCGCTAACGGATTCCGAAGCATCGAAAATCGCATCGAAATTAAGACCTATTGTGGATTGCGTCGTTCCTCTCCGCAAATTTATCGATGACACCGAACGCGATATTTTATCATTTACCGAGGAACAATATTCATGTCTAGACGATATTGAAATAAACGATCGTATGGTAGTTATCGGCGGGGCCGGAACAGGAAAGACATTATTGGCAACGGAAGAGGCAAAACGCGCCGCCGCAAACGGATTATGCGTAGGATTTTTTTGTTTCAATAAAAATCTGGCGGATTATCTTAAAATGAATTTAATCGGTTATGATATTTCCGTATATTCGATACATTCTTATATGACTAAAATATGCGGCGACTTAATATCCGACGAGAAGAAAGACGATAAGTTTTTCGCTGTTTTACTACCCGAACTTGCAAAGGAAGTTGCATTGTCAGACGGTAAAAAGTTCGATTTGCTTATTGTAGACGAATTTCAAGATATATGCAGCGCAGCCTATCTTGAGTTTTTCGATGCTGTCTTAAAAGACGGGTTGACAGACGGTAAATTTACATTTTTCGGTGACTTTGCAGGCCAGGCAATATATGATAACTCCGCGTCGTTGGAGGCGTTGAGTAATTTCGCATATTTTGCCAAAAAGCGTTTGACAATTAATTGCAGAAATACTCGTAATATCGGTAATGAGTTAATCAATATTACCGGATATGACGAAAAAAGTTACAGATTAAAGATAGATGGAGAACCTGTCGATTATTATGTTTGGAATGATTCCAAAGAGCAAATCGATAAATTAAATGAGAGAATTAAAGATTTAAAAAGTAAAGGGTTCGGCGGATATTCCATAACAATTTTGTCGCCGAAAAAAAGGGAAAATTCAATCATAAAAGAGTATGATCCCAGCGGATATTTAATCGGGAATTACGGGGATGACAATTCATTATATTATGCTATTTTTTCTACTATCCAAGCGTTTAAGGGGCTTGAAAACACCATTGTAATATTGGTCGATATAGAAAATTATGACAATACAAGGCTAATGTATATAGGGTTAAGTCGAGCAAGAAGTAAAATGATTGTGCTTGAATCTACCGCCGCACAAAAGCAAAGAAGAAAAATACTATCAATGAGGTGAAAAATGACAACAAGAGAATCATTACTGCAAACCGTTAAAAACATTTTAATAGGGCCTAACCCTTTGCCCGGGTATACGCAAGAAAGTGGTGAGGAGATTTTATTTAACGATTCGCCGCTTAAAACATACGTTGCCGGCATATTGTTTCCTCAGTCGATTGTTTCCGAAACATTTCAGGAACCTGAGAGTGATTTTTCCGATGACGAAAACAGTGATGTGCCGGACGAAACGATCGATCCCGAACAAAGTATGTTAGGGCAAAAAACCGAATCGGAACCGATAACCGAGTCGGAAACATCTAAAATCAACAGTTATAGACAGTCAGCAATGGGCATCACTCTTTGTGTGCCGAACGATGTTCGTCAAGTCATTTTGCATATCGGCGCGGGAGCTTATGAAGAAAGGAAAGCTTTTCCGCCGAAAGAAAAAAATGTCGACGGAGAAAGAAAAATAATAACCGTCGATAAAGCAAAAATGTGTTATTTTCGTAAGTCGATAAAATCCTGTCTTATTGTTGACCGCAATCAGCTCCCGAATGCCGAAAACAGATATATTGACAAATACGCCATTATGGATTCCGACGGTAATATTATAAGCGGTCTCGCTGTCGGTATTACATTTAGGCTGACGGACAACGAAAAGGATTACACGATTTATACTTTTACTTTGATAAATACAAACAAATGTTCGACCGATAATATCAAAGTTTCCGAGTGTTGGTTTCAGTGTGATTTTTACGTCGAAATCGACAAAGAATATCATGCGCTTCCATCGAACTTTTGTGCCGAGATAAAAGATGAGGATTATAAATTAAATTCTCTGTTATATCGTGACGTGAAGACATACGGTATAGGGCACGGATGTGCCGCTACATGGGATGATACATGCGTGCCAAAGGTGGTGTCGGCAACTGTATTACCGGAATATGAAGTAAAGCCAATCGTACCGTCAAAAGCGAATGCCAAGCTTTCTATGTTATTGTATGCCGAAAATAAAGATGCCGCATTATCCGATTTACGAGTATTATGCGATGAGTACAAAACATGGATCGATTCGGAAGAGAAAAAAATCGGAGAAATTAAAGAGAAAGCGTATGCGGAAACCGCCG
Source organism: uncultured Christensenella sp. (assembly GCA_910578545.1). GTDB lineage: Bacteria > Bacillota > Clostridia > Christensenellales > Pumilibacteraceae > Anaerocaecibacter. The sequence continues at coordinate 137,445 of CAJTPT010000005.1, read as the reverse complement.
AAAAGCAAATAGAGCTTTGCCGAATTTGCTTAAATCGAATGGAAAAAGGTTTATCGCTTCTTTCGTCAAACGCCCTTGTTTGGCGAGCGTTTTCACTTGCCAATCGAGCAATGCTTTTACAGCAGTTGCATTATAAATTACCGTTGACCGAATATACGGACTATGACAAAAAAAATCTTTCGTTAGTGCTTACAGGCACTATAACGATGCCGGATTTGCATGATGAATCGACATGGTATAACAAGAAAACACCCGACAATCCCGATGGAAATATATATGGACGGTGGAGACCTTTTCAGATTGCTTTTTTGCTTATGAATCTGGAATCGATATTCGATAAAGAGTCGGAAGAACGAAAAATCGTAGATCTTATCTGGTTCCCGACCGGCGGCGGTAAAACAGAAGCATATTTGGGACTGACGGCATTTACAATATTTTTAAGAAGACTTAAAAATCCGAATGACTCGGGAACCGCTGTTTTGATGCGTTATACATTAAGGCTTTTAACCGCACAACAATACGAAAGAGCCGCGTCATTGATATGTGCAATGGAAAAATTAAGATCGGAATATAGCGAAGAATTGGGGGATGAGAGAATAACAATCGGTTTATACGTCGGAGATTCCCTGACCGAAAACAATTCTTCGGAAGTAATCAAACGTATTCGTAACATACGTAAAGGGATGGAGAAAGGAAATATTTCGGTTGTTTTGAAGTGCCCTTGGTGCGGAGCAAGTATGGAAACTTTCGCAGGTAAAAGCGGATGTCATACTCCGGGATATGAAATAGATAACAATCGTATATTATTCAAATGCGGAAATGTCGACTGTGATTTCGGCGACGATGATTACACATTGCCGTTAGCGCTTTTCGATGATGAAATATATAAGAATCCGCCTACCCTGTTATTCGGTACCGTGGATAAATTTGCTATGTTGCCGTATAAACCCGACGCAAAAAGCATTTTCGGCGGGGATAACGAAAGAACGCCGCCAGAATTGATAATCCAAGACGAGCTCCACCTCATAACCGGACCGTTAGGATCTACGGTAGGATTGTATGAGACATTGATCGATGAATTATGTGTGAAGAACGGGCATTCTCCAAAGGTGATTGCTTCGACTGCAACAATAAGTCATGCAAAACAGCAATGCAATGCTCTGTACGGTTGCGGGCAGGAAAACGTATTTCAATTTCCGGTACAGGGCACGTCATACAAAGATTGTTTTTTCGCACATGAGGATGCCGAACAAACGGGAAGAAAATATGTCGGCTTGTATGCATCGGCGGCGTCATCGTCCGCTACGGCGTCTATTTATACGTTTGCCGCGTTTCTTTATGCCGCAAAAGCCATACCGGTGCTCGATGAAAAGGAACGAGATCCGTATTGGACAAATTTAGCATACTTCGGAAGTATGCGTGAGCTGGGACAAGCCGCAACTTGGTATATTGCGGACATAAAAGAGCGATTGGAAGTGCTTTACAGCAATCGTCTTCAAACAATAGATAAAGACAAGCGCAGATTCATTTTTGAAAGCGGTCTGGCCGAGCTTACAAGCAGAATGGGAAGCGACGATATTCCCAAAATATTAAAGAGACTCGAAGTCGAATACGCGGGAATATCAAGCTCCAAATCGCAGAGAAAGGACAAGGAAAAAACCGACGTTAAACGTCCGCTGGATATGTGTTTGGCTACAAATATGGTTTCGGTAGGAGTCGATATATCGAGATTGGGTTTGATGACTGTTACGGGGCAACCCAAATCAATGTCGGAGTATATACAGGCTACCAGTCGAGTGGGTCGTTCTAAAGCTCCGGGATTGGTTTTTGTAATATATAATACAGCAAAAACCAGAGATAAATCGCATTACGAAAAGTTTCAATCGCAACATGCAAAACTTTATTATAGCGTCGAACCGACATCCGTTACTCCTTTTTCAAGACCGCTCAGAGAACGAGCTCTGCCTGCCGTGTTTGCGGCTTTGCACCGTTTTTTTGTAAACAGTTCGGACAGATATACCGCCAAACGCTATCCTACGCAGGATGAATTCAGGGAAATTGTCAAAACGATCTTGTCTCGAGCGAGAGGCATAGACCCCGAAGAATGTGACGATATACAACTGCAGCTTGAAAGAAAATATAAAGAATGGCAGGACTGGCGACCCGAAAAATACAATTATTCGATGTATAATTTGGGCGATCTTGCACCCCTTCTGTGCCAAGCGGGATCCGCAAGGTTGCAATCATGGGAGGAGCGAGGCTGGGATTCTCCGACTTCGATGCGTAATGTGGATAGAGAATGCGGACTTGATTGTTCCAAATCGTTAATTCTTACGGAGGACGAATAATATGGCGAGCAAGTATAATAAATATGCAATAAGACGGGATGCTTTGATTTCGCCATGGGGAGTCGGGGCTATCGTTCCTTTCCCGCATGACGAATCTTTAATGGTCGCGGGATTGGATTTTTGGTTTGACAACAATCATAGTTTCGACGATCCCGAGTTTATCATAGAGGACGCCAGACTATCAAAACGACTTGACGGCAAAGTCTTTGTAATGCCTCCCGATTTCAGAGACAGCAAACAAGATTCCAGTCATTCCAATATGAAAATCCCGGCTGTTCGATTTCCGCGTTGGCACTATTGCCCGGTCTGCGGAAATATGGAAAAAATAGGCGCTGCCGAACAAAGACCTCGTTGCAGCGGTGAAATGCGCAAATCCAACGGCAGAGAAACGTACTGTTATAAAAATAGAGCTCATCCGAACAAGTTGCCCTATCTTGTACCGGAGCGTTTTATTGCGGTGTGCCCTAATGGGCATATCGAAGACTTCCCGATTATGGAGTGGGTCCATAGGAAAAGCGGTAAGCCGATTCAAGATAGTTGTAAACTGATAAGGAGCACAGGCGGCAGTTCTTCGTCGCTTGCCGGAGTTAGGTACACTTGCACTTGCGGAGCGACCGCAAACATGTCGGGGGCGTTTGAAAAGGATGCTCTTGAAAAGAAAATCAGCTACACATGTACGGGCAGTAAACCGTGGCTCGGCGAAGAGAAAGATGATTGCGGACAATCCTTATTTGTGCTTCAGCGAGGAGCTTCCAATGTGTGGTTCGCAGATATTATGAGTTCCGTTTATATCCCGAATTTTCCCAAAAAGGTCAGTCAAACTACCAAAGACTGTGTTTCGAAAGGCTGTAAAAGATTTATGTCGTCTCGCACTGAATGTCACCCGGATGAAGTAGCGATCAAGCAATTTGTGGCTGCTTGTATGGTTGTTGACGATGATATAGATTATGAGTTTGCGGTATCCGAGATCATTGCCGCATTAAAGAAAAACGAAGCGGAAGATACTCCGCAAACGGAAGATGATTACCGTAAACAAGAATTCGATGTGCTTACAAAAACGTGCGGCACAACCGATGAGGAGTTATACGTTAAGAATTATCCCATATCCCAATATAAAGGATTGAATTACCTAAAAAGTATTTCGCTTGTTCATAAATTGAGAGAAACCAGAGTTTTTAAGGGTTTCAGAAGAATTACTCCCAATGCCGATAATCCGTTGGCAAGAATTTCTTTAAAAGATTTACCATGGCTTCCTGCCGTTAAAAACTGCGGCGAGGGTATAATGTTTGAGTTCGATTATGATTTGTTGCAAATATGGGCGAAACAAGATAAAGTTATAGAGAGAGTCGATAAAATTGAAAATAATCTGAAACGCTGTAAAAGATTGAGTAATGAGATGCTCAATCCGGTTTATATATTATTGCATACAGTTGCGCACTGTATAATAAACGCACTATCCGCGGAAAGCGGTTATTCCAATGCGTCAATCCGGGAAAGGATTTACTGTCCGAAATACATCTATCCGGATATGCCGCGTATGACGGGATTTTTAATTTATACCGCATCGGGCGATTCAGAAGGCTCTTTGGGCGGGTTGGTTCGTCAAGGCGTTTCGGGAAGAATAGAAGATGTGTTTTTGAGAGCAATAAGCAATGCGAGATGGTGTGCGGCGGATCCCGTCTGTATTCTAAGCGACGGTCAGGGTCAAAACGGATGTAATTTGGCGGCGTGTCATAATTGCACTCTTTTGCCGGAAACATCATGCGAAAATAAAAATCAGTTGTTAGATCGGGGTCTTTTGATCGGGACTTTGGATGATTACTATATAGGATTTTTTAATGCATATGAAAAACAGTAAAATTAAAGCTATCGATTTATTTTCGGGCGGCGGCGGTGTATCCATCGGTCTTATGCAGGCGGGATTTAATGTTGTTTGTGCCGTTGAAATTGACCCGGATGCCGTTAAGGCGTATTCGTCATATCATTTGCTCAAAGACGTAAATGTAATACAGCAGAGCATTTGCGATTTATCGGGGCGAGCAATATTAGAAGCCGGCGGAATCGCAAAGGATGAAATTTATTTATTGGCAGGGTGTCCGCCGTGTCAAAAATTTTCCATGCAAAATAGGATTCATAATTCTGATGAGGCTAAAAAAGACGAAGTTAAAAAATTGCTTATGGAATTCAAACGGATTATCAAAGAAATTTATCCGCCGTTTATTTTAATGGAAAATGTTCCGGGGATAATTTCGTCTTTCGGAGGGAGCATATTAAAAGAGTTTAAGGATGATTTAGAAGATCCGCAAAGACCGGATTCCGAGAGATACTTTATAGTAGATAAGGTTCTTAACGCTGCCGATTACGGAGTTCCTCAATTGCGTAAAAGGTTTGTTTTACATGGAATGCGGGAAGATATACACAAAAACCTCGAACAAATGGGGATTGAGTTTAAACTCCCCCTGCCCACGCATTCCGCAAAAGGACAAGCGGACTTATCTCCGTGGGTTACGGTTAAGGAAGCTTTTAGTGGCTTACTTCCAATTAAAGCCGGCGAACGATATAGCGACGAACATATTAAAAACCATTATTGTGCGGGTCTTTCCGACATAAATATAAAGCGAATGAAAATCATAAGAGAAAAAGGCGGAAGCAGGAATGCTTTACCTCCGGAACTTGTTCTTAACTGTCATAAAACATATTCGGGGCATGGTGATGTATACGGAATAATGAATCCGGATGCGCCCGCACCCACAATAACCGGGGGATGCTTATGTTATACCAAAGGAAGGTTCGGTCATCCTTATGAGGATCGAGCAATTTCGGTAAGGGAAGCGGCGCGCCTACAAACATTTCCGGATGATTATATTTTCGGAGAAAGTTTGACAAAAGCTGCTCTTGAAATAGGTAATGCAGTGCCTATACGGTTAGTAAGAGCAAGCGGAGAAGAAATATTAAAAGCCATTCGCTTGATTCAACCGACAGAATGTTAAGTATTTTCGGCAGTATGTATTCTTTTGGAGAAAAACATGGATATTCAATTATTTTTTGATTTAATGAAAAAACAGCATGATGCGATAACTCCGGAAATGCGTAAAGCTATTGAAGAGCAATCGCGTTTGCATGATATCGCCGAAGAAAAAAGAGCCGTACTATATGCTTTAGATGATAAATCGATTAAATTAATTCAAATCGGAACGGAAAAGTTATTAAGTACTTATCCTCAGTTGAAAGAAATTTTATCTTGCGGTGATTTAAAAATCGATATTATGACGCATGCTCTTGAACAAGCAATCAATAATACATCCGATTTTCAAGAAATAACATCGAAGATGAAGGAGATACCCGAATTATGCGAAAACAGTGCTCTTATAGATGACATTGCAAAAGCGTGTTATGAATATATTGTTGCATTTATAAATCTCGAGAAAAAGATAGCGGATGACAGGAAAAAGTTATTTTCGCAGGAATATAATGATAAAATCGACGAATTGGCAAACGGAGGTACTTTTTTATATTTCTTGGAAACCCCGGATTTACCATTACTGGAAGACAATTGCGATGAAAAATTCATATTGGAATCTTTTGTTTTTAATGAATGTACTAACTTGAAAATATTATTATACCCTTTTGTTTGCAACGATAATACACGCAGTCTATCGATGCAAAGAAAAAGCGAAGATATTTATATCATAGTAGAATTAATTAATAACGGGTATTATAGAACAGCAACAAGAAATTTATTCGCTTTATTAGATAGTGAACACAAAAAAGGATCTTCAGCTTTTGATGGTATTACTTATAAGATTAAGAAATTAAAAAACGGGCAACAGCGAGCCGGAAGAATATGTAAGTTGGTTGATCAAATCGGCGATGAATGGATGAAGCGCTCATGGTTGAAAATTAATGATTACTTTAAAAAAGTTACGAGTACGCAACCGATACTAAATGTACTTCATCGGAATTCCATAGTACACGGTGATTATGATTCGGATCTAATTGATGTCAGCTTATTTGATGCTATAAAGTTATTATTGTTATGGCTTAATATGCGATTAGTAGTAGATTATTTATGTAATCTTAACGAGTTATATGAATATTTTCTACAATACCTCCCGACAATTGTTATTAAAATTATTAATTGTGATAAAAAATGAACATACCGACAAAAATATTATAAATAAGCTAATTACAGTAAATTAAATACAGATGATCAAATAATAGGATCTCCGAATTTATTGCCTTTTCGGCAGGAGTGGTTAGCACAGATAAAAGCCGAAAGTCAACGGCGAAAAATTTTACGAAGAATATGTAATTGACAAAGGTCGAGTTCTTAATTGAGCTTGACCGTTTACTTTGACGTAAAATTTTGTCGCTCGGTCGTTGACTTTCGGATGAGCTATACGTTAAGGGTGATACCTCCGACTTTTACCTGTGCTCTTTTTTGTGTTGCCGAAAAGGCAATATAAATTCGGAGGTAAATCCAAAATGAAAGAAACAAGTGCAAAAAATTACTATCTCTCGGAATTCTCTTACGACGATGGCGAATACGAGATAACGTTTAACATAATCGATATAGATTTTGTTAATCAAACGATTACGTTAGCTATTACTCGTTGCGGAAAGATAACGCAAGATACATATCAACTGCTCCGCGACAAAGACGGTAAACTGTATTTCGAGTACGGCATGTTCTACGAAAACAAGATCTCAGTAGACGATTTCAAGGAGATTTTGTAAGATGAGTAACAACAGAATATTTAATTTCAGCGTTCTCGACGAAGAAATATCTCCCGACAATGTTATAGCTATATCCGAGATAGTAGCATTTAGTCAAACAAGATTTCTAATAGGCTATATGGGAAACCGTATGCAAAAGATATATGTCGACTTATATTCCGACATAAAGAACAAGCATAACATCAACAACATATTCAGTGACGGGTATGATCTTGTACACGAAGGAGTAGCGTTCTTATGCGAGCATTACGGAGAACATATACACGATGTTATAGGTTACAACAAAAAAGGTAAAGCAATTACTTTAAGAACAGCTTGCATAAAGCGAATGATGAAACTTATAAATCGAGGTACGAGAGATTATTACCGTAATAAATGTGTGGACAGTTTAACGCCGGAAGATGAGCCGATTATAGAAATGAGAGAAGAATTCGAGCAAGATTATTCAACAGTAGATAACGTAATAGAAAATCTTAATTTGACGGAAAACATGCGTACTGCTCTCGAATGTCGTATGGCAGGATTGAGCTATCCCGAGATAGGACGGATACTCGGCAGAGTGCAATCCACCGTTTACGAATACTTTACAAAAATGCGAGCACGGTATGTGGCGATATATGGATAACAATATACTTCAATTTAGTATATTATCTCATAACTTGGTTGTGGGGCGTGCCCATATGTATACAAGTGGCGGCTACGCCGCCAATATGGGCACGCCCCGAAAACGAGCGAAAAGAACTGAAAAACACGCCGAACGGGCGGTCGCCGCTGAACCGCTCGGCGATCCGCCCATATTTCGGCGCGCGTGCTTTTCAGTTGCTCTTTCGCATTTTGGCTATCGTCTCGGGGCAAACGTCGCCCATATACAAGCCCTCGTCCCAGCAACGGAACTTGTCAAAAAGAATGTATTTATCGCAGTAATGCTTTTCGTCTTCGCCATAGTACGGACACAGTATATCTTCGTCCATTATGTCGGATATGAAGTATTGGTACAGTCCTTTGCTGTAAACTATTCTTTCGCCGGATTTCTCCAAATACTTGACAATGTATTTCACCGCATATTGCGTTTGAAACGGATCGTCGATTATGGAAAAATCGTTTCTTCCGAAGCGTTCTGTAAAGTATGTATTTTGCATTGTAGTTCGTCGTTTATTTGCTCGACTGTCCCAATCGTTTACTTCCACCAATTCTCCAACCATTTCGGAAATAGAAAACAAACCGTGAAAGTGCAATCGTTGCTTTTCCGGACTGCGTTCCCATACGCATATGTATTTCCAACCTTTTCGAGTAGATAATCGAGATAAACATTCTCTTAATTTCTTCTTAAAACTTTCTTCATCGTGTTTATTCGAATCGTATGTAAAGGTCACAAAATAATCCCAATGCTGTTGATTGACTTTCCGTATAAGCCGCATTTTACGCTCTATCTTGTTGTGGGTCTTGCGATTCATGTTTTCTTTAATAAACTCTTTGCACCGTTCGTCCGTTTCAAAGTGTTCTCTCAATTCATTGGTTATTATTTCTTTCCGTTCGCTTTTCGTTTTATCTATGTTGTCCTTGTACAGCTTTTCAAACAGTTCTTTCTTTTCGTCATGAGATTTATGTGTTGTTGTCGGTTTATTCTGTACTTTCGGTTTGGGAGCAATAGCTATGTAATTACTGCCGTCAAAATAGACTTTTGCTTCGGGGATGTTCATATTACATCCCCTTCTTGTGTTGTTGATCACGATGTTGATTTTGCCATTCTTCGAATTCGCGTTGATGTTCTTCCGATTCGAAGAATTTTCGAATAGCCGGCAATAACGCCCGAGCGAGACTTTCTATCTCGCAATCGGGTATCCCCGTCGTGTTCTTTCTTTTAGCCATGTGTTCTTTGATCTCCTTACAAGTTCGTAAGGATGCTTGCCAACAATGTTTTTTGCACGCAAAAAAGCGACGCGAAAAAGGGATTTCTCGTCACCTGTCGGGCTTTTAATACTTATGACATTTTGCTTTGGGCTTTTCTTTTACGTTCTATACGAACACATGACTAATTTTTATTTTTTGCCCCTAATACTTAATTGCTTAACTTTCCTAATCCAATCCCGTATGCCCCTAACAGTACGGTGTTATGCAAACACCCTCCACTTATATACGAGATAGTGGAAATCGTCATAAATTGTCATAAAGGAGTGCTATGCGCTTGATTTTATACTCGAATTATTATATACTAAACCTTATGGAAAATAACCCGAAAGAACGGCGTGTTACCGCAGGATTCTATAAGCAATATGACGGCAAAGAAGTTTACGTCGTCGGCGTTTTTAAGAACGTCAGTAACGGCACTAAAATTGTACTTTGTCGCAGAGAGTACGGCAAGGGCGGCTACTTTGCCATAGACTATACGGACTTTTGCTCGGATACAGAGTTCGGCGGTATACAAGTAAAACGCTTTACTTTGAACACGAGCCGAAATCCGCTCGATTGCTACGACTTGAACGAGCTTATAGCGCAAGGTTTTCCGCCGCCGGTCAGACACACAAAGGAATACTATCTCGACGATCCTTTCGATACGTTCCGAGTAACGTGCAGTACATACTACGATTATGCGAAAGAGCTGTGCGACGGCTTTAAGAACGATTTGAGAATGTACGAGATAATAAAGTGGGGCAAAACCGAAATGTCATTATATAACGATGATGACACATTGAAGCTTATAGAAGACGTGGAGTTCACGAAAGAAGTATTCGACACGTTGTTGTCTGAATATAAACCGTTCTTCGAAGCACATTGTGTAAATAAGCAGTCGATACGGTCTTATGCGATTGAACACAACAAGAATCGCGGCAGCATCGAGCATTGGAAGAAAAAAATGCTTGCGGCGTTCGCCCGCATACTTGAAAAACGCGACAAGACCGACGGCAAAGTCAGAATAGTGCCGCTTTACTTCAAACTAATAGAAACCAAATAAAAGAAAATAATTAAGAGGTGTTTACATATGAAAGCAGTAATTTATGCTCGTTATTCGAGCGATAATCAACGTGAAGAAAGCATCGAGGGACAAATACGCGACTGTATGAGTTATGCCGAATACAACGATATGCAAGTCGTCGGCAGCTATATAGACCGCGCATTGTCGGCAAAGACGGACAATCGTCCGAATTTTCAAAAGATGATCAAGGACAGCGCAAAGCAGCTGTTCGACGTTATTATCGTATGGAAGTTAGACCGCTTCGCCCGCAACCGTTATGACAGCGCGTATTACAAAAATATCTTAAAGAAAAACGGTGTGCGCGTTATTTCCGCAAAGGAAACAATCTCGCAAGGGGCGGAAGGCATTTTGCTTGAATCGCTCCTTGAAGGCATGGCTGAATTTTATTCGGCGGAGCTTGCCGAAAAGGTCAATCGCGGAATGACGGACAATGCGCTAAAAGCTATGACGAACGGCAGCATTACTCCGCTCGGTTATTATCTTGACGACAACAGGCGTTTGCAGATAGACGAAAGCAAAGCACCGTTCGTGCGCGAGATTTTTCGGCGGTATGCCGACGGCGAAAAGATAAAAACCATTATAGACGATATGAATGCTCGCGGTGTCGGTATCGAAGTTCGTATGGTCAAAAGACCGGGGAGAAAGCCGTACACAAAACCGCTTGCCTACAATAGCGTGCGGCATATGCTGTCTAACCGTAAGTATATCGGAGAATATCGTTTCAAAGACATAGTTATACCGGATGCCATTCCTGCGATTATCGAAAAAGATTTGTTCGATAAAGTGCAAAAGCGCATAAAAATATATGCACACGCGCCGGCCATTCATAAAGCGAGCGATCTCTATCTTTTGACTACGCATTTATTCTGCGGCAAATGCAAGGCTATGATGTGCGGCGAAAGCGGAACGGGCAGAAAAGGTACGGTTTATCATTACTACAAGTGCGTCAACGTAAAGAAAACGCACACCTGCGACAAGAAAGCCGTCGGTAAGGATTTTATAGAGAACGCCGTAGTCAGGGCAGTTATGGCGAAAATAATGGACGACGAGCTTATGGAGCATTTGTCTTATACGCTCTACGATTTGCAGTTGCAAAGCAGTACGATTTTGTTAGCGCTCAAACAGCAGCTGTCCGATGTTAAAGACGGTATCGAAAGAATGCTCGATGCGATACAGCAAGGAGTTGCCGTCGCCGACGTGAGAAATCGGCTTGAAGAATTGGAAGCAAGGCAGAAAGAATTGGAAATAGAAATTGCCGACGAGCAAATCAAAGCGCCGCTGCTTACGCAAGAACAAATCTTTTACGCATTGACGAAATTCCGCGATCTGGATTTATCTACGCAAAAAGGTAAGCAAGTATTGATCGATAGTTTTGTGAATGCGGTCTATCTGTACGACGATTACGCGATTATCACTTGCAACTACAAAGACGGCGAAGAAAAGATTTCTTTTGAAGATATAGAAAATTCCGAACTCGGCACGATTATCGAAGAACAAAAAAATAAACCCGAACAAGTGTGTTCGGATTTATTCGCGTCTGGTGACCCCAACGGGACTCGAACCCATGATTTCACCGTGAAAGGGTGATGTCTTAACCGCTTGACCATGGGGCCACAGTTTTTATAGTTTATCACGGTTTAATCTGTTTGTCAAGCGATTTATTGCGGTTGATATATTCTTCCGTGTTTAAATTCGTTTGTCGCTATACCACTCGTTATGTTCCGCTCAATTTTAATTATCACCTATTTTCTTTGACATTTTTCGCGTTTACAAATATAATATATCTATAACACAATCAACGTTTAGTATTACGGAGCAACTCATGAAATACATACTGTTTGATTTGGACGGCACTCTCCTTCCCATGGACCAAGACGCATTTGTGCGCGAATACTTTAAAGCGATTGCGGCTCATCTCGCGCCGCACGGGCTCGAACCCAAACGGCTTATAAACACTATCCTCAAAGGCACTGCCGCAATGGTTAAAAACGACGGCGCCGCAACCAACGCGGAAGTGTTTTGGAAATGCTATGCAGGCGAATACGGCGGTCGCCTTTACGACGAGCAATACTTTGACGAGTTTTACCGCACCGAGTTTGACGCGGCTAAGTCCTCCTGCGGTTTATACCCCGACGCCGCCGCTACGGTCAAACAACTTAAAAAGCTCGGGTACACGTTAGTTCTTGCTTCCAATCCCATATTCCCCGCAATCGCGCACAAGCGCCGTATGACGTGGGCAGGTGTCGACCCCGACGATTTTATTCTAATCACGGCGTACGAAAACATGCGATACTGCAAACCCAATCCCGACTATTACAGACAGATTTGCGATCTGATAGGCGCAACCCCTGCCGACTGTCTTATGGTCGGCAACGACGTCGGCGAGGACATGGTTGCTTCCACGGTGGGGATGAAGGTCTTTCTACTCCCCGACCGGATTATCAACCCGAACAACGCGGATATTTCGTCTTATCCGCAAGGCGACTATTCGGCGCTTCTTTCCTATGTGCAAGCCGAGTTCCCTCTTGATTAAACGCCGCGTAACGGGTTTACTTTTTCGGCAAAACGCGGTATAATACAAACGGAGGGCGTACGATGACCGACCAACGCACACTATTTGAAGACGACGGAATGCAACCGCTTGCAGCGCGGCTTCGTCCGCAAACTCTTGACGAGTTTTTCGGGCAGAAGCATCTTATCGGCGAAGGCAAGCTTTTGCGCCGTCTTATAGAAAGCGACAAAATCGGCTCTATGATATTTTGGGGTCCGCCCGGCGTTGGCAAAACCACGCTCGCGCGCATAATCGCCCACAAGACCAAGGCGAGCTTTATCGACTTTTCCGCAGTCACGAGCGGCATAAAAGAAATCAAGCAGGTCATGGAACAGGCGGAAAAAAACCGTCGCTTCGGGGAGAAAACCATTCTGTTTGTCGACGAGATCCACCGCTTTAACAAGGCGCAACAGGACGCTTTTTTGCCGTACGTCGAAAAAGGCAGTATTATCCTAATCGGCGCGACGACCGAAAACCCGTCGTTCGAGGTGAACGGCGCGTTACTTTCGCGCTGTAAGGTGTTTGTTCTTCAAGCGCTCAAGACCGAAGACTTGACCGAACTACTCTCACGCGCCATAACCGATCCGCGCGGCTTTGGCGATCTTCGAGTGGAAATGCCGCTCGAGCTTATCGAGATGATTGCGAGCTTTGCAAACGGCGACGCGCGAAACGCGCTCACCACACTTGAAATGGCGGTTTTAAACGGCGAGCTCGACGGCGACAAAATCATTGTCACAAAAGAGATAATCGAACAGTGCACTTCCAAAAAATCGCTGTTGTACGACAAGAACGGCGAAGAGCACTACAACCTCATATCCGCCCTGCACAAGTCCATGCGAAACTCCGATCCCGACGCGGCGGTGTACTGGCTTGCGCGCATGCTCGAGGCGGGTGAAGATCCGTTGTACATAGCGCGGCGGATCACGCGGTTTGCCGCCGAGGACATCGGTCTTGCCGACCCGCGCGCGCTTGAAGTTGCAATCGCCGCATATCAAGCCTGTCACTTTATAGGCATGCCGGAATGTTCCGTACACCTGACCGAAGCGGTCGTGTATATGGCGCTCGACCCCAAGTCCAACGCAATGGAATCGGCGTACAACAATGCCAAGCGCGACGCGATTAATATGCTTGCGGAACCCGTTCCGCTCGTCATTCGCAACGCGCCCACTCGACTTATGAAGGACCTCGGCTACGGCAAAGGCTATAAGTACGCGCATGACATGCAGGACAAGCTATCCACAATGCAATGCCTGCCCGACTCGCTCATCGGCACAGAATATTACGTTCCCACCGAGGAAGGCTTGGAATCCAAATTCAAAGCCCGACTCGAGGAAATCAAAGCCTGGAAGAAAAAACACTCGGAATAATTTTGACATTTCAAAAGCCCGCTTTTATGCGGGCTTCGATTTTCCTTACTAATTTGCGATGAGTTTTTTCAATCGTTCGGGAATTTCTGCGTATTCGTCGTAGTAGCCGTGAGTTTTTCCGCTTAAACAAAAGCGAATCGTATTCGGCTGTCCGATGTATGCTTTCCCTTCGCGCGGGGCGAAAACGGCAATAACCGCGCCGTTTGATTTTCCTTCGAGCGCCGCTCTTACGGCAAACGCCGTTCCGCACTCGTTGACATTCATGTCTGAATGTGTTCCGTCCCACAGCGCAAGCAATATATCGCTTTTTGCCGCGACGAATAACGACTGCTGTCTGAACCTGTAATCTTTTATTTCCTGTGCCGTCAGCTTTTGCCGACATTCCGCGTCGGGCGCGATTATCGTTTTAACAACGTTTTGCGCCGTCGACAATCTTTCAAACCGAGCTATCCCATCGTCCGAAAAATCGGCGGACAAATACTCTTCTTTTGTCGTGGGTAACACGACCATCGTATTTATACCGAGCTCACACGCAACTTGACCGCACAGCATATCGCCGCCCTCGGCAAGTCCGTTTAACGTTACGATATCGTTATTGCCGCGCAACCGCAGTATGTCTGTCAGCACCGTTCTGACGGCGCAACTCACCTGCGGCGCGGCCTCGGGTTTTATATTTCTGTGCGCCGAAACGCCTATGACGAGCGCCATTGTTAATCGAGTAGCCCGTTATCGGTAGCGACCTTAACCGCTGCCTCTCCGGTCGGTGCGTTATCCGCAGGCTGTTCTTGAACCGGCGGCGCGTAATCGACGGTGGCATAGTCGCCTTGCGGCGCATAGTCGTCGGGCGGAGGCGGCGCGCTGTCATCGAAGCCGACGTCACGACCGTTGTAGTACGTAGGCGGCGGTTCGGGGTTTCCGTGATCGTTCGCCTCGCGGAAGGTCGTGGTAGACGGTATCCAAATGAGCTTGACGTTGCCTGTTTCGCCGTTACGGTGCTTGGCGATATTGAGGAACACCTCAGACGAGGTCTGTTTTCCGTCGCCGCCCGGCACGTCCTTGCGGTCGATAAACAGAACTATATCGGCGTCCTGCTCGATAGCGCCCGAGTCACGAAGGTCGGACAGCTTGGATTCTTTATCCACGCCCTTGCGCTGTTCTATGCTACGCGACATCTGCGAAAGCAACAGAATGGGCACGTCGAGTTCCTTTGCGGAGAGCTTGAGCGCACGTGTGATTTCGGCTATCTCGCGCACGAAGTTATCCACCTTCTTTCCGCTCTGCATAAGCTGAAGGTAGTCGATCATTACAAAGTCGAGTCCGGTCGAGTGCTTGAGCGCGCGGCACTTGCTGAGTATTTCGGCAGGCGTGATATTGCCCGATTCGTCTATGTAAAGGTTTGTGCGTGCAAGCTCGTCGCGTGCGGCGTACAGCCTATCCCATTCGTTTTCGTCTATGACCGCACGATTGGCGCGCGACATATCGTAGCTGCCGACTGAACACAAAATACGCTTGGCAAGCTGGGTCGCGCTCATCTCGAGCGAGAACACCGCGACAGAGTACGGCTTGCCGTTGTCGGGTCGTCTGCGCCTTGCGGCGTTGACCGCACAGTTCATTGCAAAACTCGTTTTACCTTGACCGGGACGAGCCGCAAGGATTATAAGGTCGCTCTTTTGGAAGCCGCCGCCGAGCACGCTGTCGAACTTGTTAAAGCCTGTCGGCACGCCGCGGAACGCCGACGTTTCGGTCGCGCGTTTTTTAAGATCCTTTAACACCTCGGCGACGTAGCCCTCGAGCCGTTCCGGCTTGCCGCGCCGCGTCGATTCGGACAAACCGTAAAGCGCGGCCTCGGCGTGAGCGAGCGCATTGTCATCGGGGTCGAGTGCGTACGCTTCGTCCGCCATCTTTTTTGCAATGTCGATTATCGCGCGCAGGCGCGTGTTCTTTTTGACGATATCAAAATAATATTCGGCGTTAGCAACCGACGGCACTGCGGTTGTCAGCTTGGAAAGATACTCGACGCCGCCCGCAAGCGCAAGCGTGCCGCGGTTTTCCATTGCGCCGACGACGGTTACGATATCTATCGGCTTTGCCGCGTTAAACAAATCGGCAAGCGCGTCGTAAATATATTTGTGCGACGGCGTGTAAAAATCGTCGGCGGTAAGCTGGGGCATATACTTGCTTGCCGACGGTCCGTCGATAAGCATGCCGCCCAATAGCGCCGTTTCCGCCTCGTAGTTGTTGGGCGTTTGGCGCGCCACTACGTGCGGGTGATTTTTTATAGCGCCTTCCCTGTCGTTTTTGGGCATAATCTTTTCTCCTTAAAGCTACTTACTCATCGGCAAGTGCGAGTCGTAATCGCGGTATTCCTCGGGGTTGTACGGAAACTTGTCGAGAAGAGAGGGCTTTTGCTTTTTTTGTCTTGTGATTAAAAGTATCACGCCGAGCGCAATCCCGCCCCCGGTTATCGCTACAATATACCAGCCGTACGGCACTGCGTTTTTGTACATAAACTCTATTTTCGCGTCGGTGCGGTCGAAATACCGCGAAAACAAGTACGCCGCTGTGTTGTCCCGACTTGCAATTACCGTTCCCGACGAGTCCATTCGCGCCGAGCCGTACCTGACGTAGTTTAACAGCATGCCGTCGGTATTGAGCGTTTTAAGATACGGGAACGCTTCGGTTAGCGCGTGACGGCCGATTACCACATCACCGTTCTCATCGAACGCGACCGAGCCGTTTTTCAGCCGCTCGATGGGTGTTACGGACTGCATTTCGCTTACGTTGTCGTACGCCTCGCGCACGCCGTTGAACGGGTTTTCGGACAGGGCGTCTGTCGTGCGGTAAAACAGGTTTTGGGTGTAGGTGTATTTAAACTCGACGGGCGTTCCATACTCGAACAGCTCGCCTACACCGTACAACGCTTTTCGGTACGACGCGGTGTAGCCTTTGTCCGTCGTGTGTGCGGAAACAAGCTCGTAGCCGTAGTCGTCGAAAAAGTCGTAAAAGTAGCTTGCTACCGTGTACTTTTTGCCGTCGGGCGCAGTGATTGCCGAGGCTTCCATATTCGCTGCGGTAACGGCGTCGATATTAAGCTCGTACATATTGTAGTGCACGCCGTCCGCCGTGTAGTCGTACACGGTAAGAGTCGCACCGCAACCTGTAAGAAAAATCGCACACACGGCTATAGCGATAAGAAATATTATCCGCTTGGATTTTTGAGAAAAGCGGCTTAGCACAGCTTTTCAAGCTCGTCGAGCGCGGCGTTAAAGAAGTCGAACGCGTCGTCATACGGCTTGACAGTCGCAAGATCGACCTGCGCGTCACAAAGAATGTCGTACGGCGATTTATATCCTCCCGCGCTTAGGAACTTGGTTTTGTACACGTCGACGTAATCGGGATTTTTAAGAATGTTGTGCGCAATGCTCGTCGCGGCGGTCATGCCCGTCGAGTATTTGTATACGTAGAACGCATTATAGAAATGCGGTATGCGCGCCCATTCGTAGGCTATCCGATCGTCCGAAACGACGTCCGAACCGTAGTATTTTTTGTTAAGCTCGAGGTACATCTCGCTTAAAGAATCCACGGTTAGCGGCTTGCCCTCGAGATCCATTTTGTGAGCGTTGTACTCGAACTCGGCAAACATCGCCTGACGGAAAAGAGTCGTGCGGAAGCGGTTGAGTCTGAGGCTCAGCAGATACTTCTTTACGTTGTCGTCCTTGACGTTTTTCATAAGGTAATCGTCGAGCAACGTTTCGTTGCAAATTGACGCGACCTCGGCGACAAAAATTTGGTAATCCCATTTGGCATAGGGCTGATTGTTTTGCGAATAGTACGAGTGCATGCAGTGCCCGAGCTCGTGCGCGAGCGTGAAGATATCCTCGGTCGTCGGCGTGTAGTTTAACAGCACGTATGGATGAGTGGCGTACGACGACCAGCTGTATGCGCCGCCGCGCTTGCCCTCGCTCGGCATGACGTCTATCCAGCCCTCGGTCATCGACTTGTTAAGCAAGCCTACGTATTCCTTACCCATGGGCGCCATTGCCGACTTTACTATCTCGCAAGCTTCCTCATACGGAAGCTTCATTTCGGCGTTTTCCACGATAGGCACGTACAGGTCGTACATGTGCTGTTCCTTTAAGCCGAGCATCCTTTTGCGCAAGCCGATATAGCGGTGAAGCGGCGCGAAGTTCTTGTTTACCGCGTCTATAAGATTTGTGTACACCGACGTAGGCACGCCGTCGCCGAATAGCGATTTTTCCAAGCAATCGCCGTAGCCGCGGGCGCGAGCGTAAAAGTTGTCCGCCTTGACGTTACCGGCATAGTTTGCGGCAATGGTATTGATATGCGCAATATACCCGTCGTAAAGGTTGTTAAACGACTTGCGCCTGACCGCACGGTCGCCGTCCGACAAAAGCTCGCCGTACGAGCCGTTATTGAGCTCTATTTTTTTGCCGTTTTTGGTAACGGGCTTAAACTTGAGGTCGGCGTCAAACAGCATGTGCGCAACGTTGTACGGCGTACGAAGCGCTTCGGACGACAGCGCAAGAAGCCTTTCCTCTCTGTCGGAAAGTATATGCTCCTTTCGGCGCACTATCTCTTTGAGCATAAAGTCGAAGTCGGAGAACTCGGGGTCGTGAATGTACCCGACGAGCACGTCGCCCCCCAGCGCGCCAAGCTCACTGCTGACATACGATACAGCTGTGCCGTACTTGCCCGCCAATCCCTCGGTACGCGCCGCAAGCGCGGAAGCCTCGCCGTTATTTGCGTCCTCGTCGCGGTACATGTGCGAGTAAACGTATATAAGCTCGAACTTCTGCGAAATCTCCGCGTCGAGCTTTAGTAGCGCAAGCGCGTCGTCACGATTGCCGAGCTTACCCTTGTACGACTCGAGTACGGGCAACGCCTTTTCGACCTCGGCAAAAATGCCGTCAAAGACGTCGGCGCTTGCCACCATGTCGTTTAAATGCCAACGGTACTTATTTTCCACTTCGGTTCTTTTCATATATATATACCCCTATCGGTTATTATGTTTTGATTATCGCCGCTACGCGTAAAAACAGTACGCAAAACGGGCAGTTAACTAAAGATAGCCGATTAAGTATAGCATAGTTTAAACGGAATGGCAAGCATTTACAAAAAAAGCGGAGTTCGGAATTATGAATGATCGAGCGCTACGCGGTGATTAAAGCAGTGAAGAGTGAATAGTATGAAGCGTAAAAAAATCCGGCACAAGCTCGACAATTCTTAATTCCGAATTAATCTTTCCAGCCTCGCGCGCCGAAGCGGCGAAATATCCATGCCGACAAGCGCGCAGTCGCTGTACCAATCGCTAACCGAATAGCCTTTTTCGTGCTCGAAGTACGTGCATGCCGAATACCGTTCGAGCGTATGTACGGGCGGCGGCGTTTTGACCTCGAACCGCGCCGCGCGAATGCCGGCAACATTGCCCGTACGAACCAGCGCGAACCGCCCCGAATCGCCGTCGACGGGCGGAATAACGTTGTCGGCGACAGCGCACAACGCCGCGAGATTGGCTCTGCCGCGACTGCTCAGCTTGCGCTCGACGGGAATAAACGAGCACGCGACCGAAGCCGAAAAATTGTTTAAGCGGTAATCGAAGCTGATGCCGTCCGAATACTCGTAGCGGCAAAACTCACGTGCCGCCGTTTGCTCGTCGCCGCACACTATTACCCCGCCGTCAGCGCCTAAGCCGACAACGCCGTAGTCGCAGTTTGCCCCGCACGCCCTACCGTTGTAGTCGCCGCACAGCCCGTGCGTAAGCTCGACGGACGGTGTGCAGTACGCCTTACACAACGGTGTCAAAACGTCGTAGTCGGCTACAGAGCCGAACGCGTTATCTATAATCACCGCCTTGGGCGGCTTGCCCTGAAGCTCCGCCCATATAAACGCCTGCTCGAGCGCTCCGTGCGAAACACAGCGCGTAACGGGATCGCAGTCGATAAACACCGGGATAGCGCCCACCCCGACTACGGGCGCTACGTAAGAATAAAACGTATAAGTAGGTACAAAAACGTAATCACCAAACCCAACTCCGCACAAAAATAATGCCGTATGTAAAGCGCTGTCAAACGAGCTTACCGCCACCGCCGTTTTTCCAACGATTTCCGACACCGCTCGTTCAAGCCTGGTCACGTAATCATTCCCGACGAGCGCGTCGTTAACCGCCGCCGCACGCTCGCCGTTTCTATCTATAAATATCATGCGTATAGTATGTGCAAAAATCAATTCGGAATTCGTGATTATGAATAATGACAAATACGGTCGTTTCTAATCCCGAATTCTTAATTATCTTTATTCGCTTGACAAGCGCATACGACAAATATATACTGTTAATATAAAGTCATTCTTTGGGGCGGGGCGCAATTCCCCACCGGTGGTGACGTTATATCGAAATTTAAGCCCGATATAGCGAAGTCCACTAAGACCGCGTAAGCGATCCCGAACGGGTGAAATTCCCGTACCGACGGTTATAGTCCGGATGTGAAAAGAATTTAGCCATGAGGCGCTCGAGCGCTTCAGGGCAACCGCACATCGTTTTTCCGCCCCGATTTTTGTCGGGGCTTTTTTTGCTAAGAACGACTTTAAATATTTTAACCGTTTAAAGGATTTCTTATGAGCTACGAACAAACAGGCGGACGGCTGTCGTCCACACGCATCGCGTTTATCGCAATGTTTTCCACACTCGCGGGGATACTGTATATCCTCAACTTTTCCATGCCGTTTGCATTCCCGAGTTTTTTGGAATTCAAGCTTTCGGACATTCCCATACTTATCGGCGCGTTTACGCTCGGGCCGAGTGCGGGCGGAATAATCGTGGTCGTCGAAATACTTATCAAGCTTGTCGTAAAGGGCACTTCCACAATGTTTGTCGGCGAGCTGTCCGACCTCATCACCTCATGCGCGTTTGCCGTCACGGCGGGGCTTATTTACAAAAACAAACGCACGTTTAAGGGTGCACTGCTCGCAATGGGCGTCGGCACGGTAGTCGAGGTCACGCTCGCAATTATAGTCAACAGAGTTATACTCGTGCCGTTTTATCTGACCGTATTTTTCGGCGGGAATTGGCAACCGCTTATCGGTTTGATGCAGCCGCTCTTTCCATCTTGCACGCAGGAAACGTTTTACAACTTCTATCTGTGGGCGTCCGTCCTGCCGTTCAACCTGTTGCGTTGCGCCGTGGCGATAATCGTAACACTGCTCGTGTACAAACGCATATCGAGGCTGATCAACTCGGTCAACCGCAAAATCTACGGCAAGCAAGACCGTGACGAGGTTAAATCCAAAAAGATAAACATTGCGATTATAATCGTCGCCGCCGTAATAGTGGCGTTGCTTGTAACCTTTGCGCTACTGCGATACTTCGTATTCGACTAACACTATTATTTTTTATATTAACACTATCGTATCATTTTATCACGGCGGCTTTTTAAACCGTTGACTTTGGTTTGCTACAATGCTAATACATAACCGTGAGCAAACGAGGCGCAACAATCAAGCATAATACGTCGATGGACTTAACGGTCGGCAGCCCGCTTAAGCGCATACTCATTTTCATGTTACCCATGATTTTGGGTAACTTCGTGCAACAGCTGTATTCGCTTGTCGACTCGGTAATCGTCGGACAGGCGATCGGCGCGGACGCGCTGACGGGAGTGGGCTCGACGGGCTCGTTCTCATTTATGGTGCTCGGATTTGTGAGCGGGCTTGCGCAGGGCTTTTCCGTGCTGATAAGCCAACGCCGCGGCGCAAATGACGATGACGGCATGCGCAAATCGTTTGCGACGGGTATTGTTTTGATGACGGCAATAGTTGCCGTTCTCACCGTCGCCGCGCTGTTTGCAACAAAGCCGATGCTCGTCGCCATGAACACGCAGGAAGCATTCCTGCCGTACGCGGTCGAGTATATTACGGTCATCTTCGGCGGCATGTTGCTGTCGGGTCTGTCCAACCTGTTCGGCGCCACGCTCCGCGCAATCGGCGATTCGCGAGTGCCGCTGTATCTGTTGATAATATCGTGCTTTCTCAACGCGGGCATGGACTGTCTTTTCGTAATGGCGCTCGGCATGGGCGTACAGGGCGCCGCGATTGCGACCGTGCTCGCCAACGGAATTACCGCCGTTTTGACGTTTATATATCTTTGGTGGCGCTACCCCGTGTTGCGCTTTAAGCCGAGCCACTTCAAGCCGAACGCGCGTAATTACGGCGTGCACCTGCGGCTTGGCATACCCATGGCACTGCAAATGTCGATAATATCCATAGGCATGATCTTCGGGCAAATCGCGCTCAATACCATGGAAAAAACCGCCGTCACAGCGTACGTTGCCGCAACCAAGATCGACGGGATCGCCACGAGCATAATAAACAATTCCGCCGCCGCCGTTTCAGTATTTGTCGGGCAAAATTACGGTGCAAAACGCTACGACAGAATAAAAACGGGCGTCAAGCAATTCATACTTTTTTCGCTGTGCCTGTGCGCCGGAATGTGCGGAATAGTGCTTGCCCTGCACCGCCCGCTCGTCATGCTCTTTATATCCCGCGCCGACAGGACCGAAAAGCTTTTTTCCTACGCCTTTAAATACTTAGTATTTAACGCAAGCTTTTACGTTTTGCTGTCCACGCTGTGCATATCCCGAAGTTCGCTTCAAGGCATGGGGCGCGGCACGCTCACGCTGTTTTCCGCCGCGGCAGAGGTAGGCATACGCGTCGCTGTGTCGATGTTGGCTATCCGCTTTGCAAGCTTCGATATTGTGTGCTTGCTTAACTGTAGCTCGTGGATGATAGCAAACTGCTTCCTCATTCCATCTTTTTTGGTCGTTCTAAATAAATATATCAAGCTCTTCCGTAAAACCAAACCCGCAACAGCCGAAACGCTATCACCCGACTCAACCGACATACCGCCCGAACAGCCGCAAATCACTGCCGATACAACCGAAACAACTCAAACCCAAATTGACGAACCGTTATCGCCAAACGAACAAACCAACGAAGAATAAATTTGGTATTATACCCACGGGCTTTTTTGCCCACCCCGCGGCTCGCGCGTTTCACGCGCATTGTTCCCGATTTGTCGTTGCCGCAAATTTACCGTTGCAAGCAAATTTATTCCTCGAATAAAATCTTTTGCAAAAAACGATTGACAACACCCGCGCAATATTGTATAATGTATCGGATTGAGAAATTGTCAATCATTAATTTATTTGCTGTTATGGCTCAGTCGGACCACCATCGTAAGTAGGTTCGCCGCAAGCGACCAAAACTCAAATATAATTAACATGCTGTTATGGCTCAGTAGGTCCACCATCATAGGTAGGTTCGCCGCAAGCGACCAAAACTCAAATATAATTAACATGCTGTTATGGCTCAGTAGGTAGAGCACCACCTTGGTAAGGTGGAGGTCCCGGGTTCGAATCCCGGTAACAGCTCCAAGGCAAATGCCCTCTTGACCACCAAGGGGGCTTTTTGTTGCCGTTTTCGGGTTGTTCTACAACCAAAATTGAATAATTGCTTACCATAATGCCGATTTTTCGAGCGGTTTTGACCACTTGGCAAAATCGGCTGTTGCCGGGATAGACCTATAACAGCACAACTAATAGCTAAGCTTGTTGCCCTCGCTTATAAGCCATTCGTCGCTTATGTCGGTATAGGCGTTGCCAAGCTTGCCGAGTGTATGCCCCATGAACAGCTTGCGAGCTATATCCGATATACCGCACTCTATACAACGACTGTAGAATGTTGTGCGCATGTCATAAAGCTTGTGCATAGGCAGTATCGGCTTAAAGTGTACCGTCATGCTATTTTTGTGCGCCTTTGGCAAAATCTTGCTTTCGGGTATGTAAGGCACAAGCATGGGCGTAATGGGTATGCGCTTTGTGTGTTGCTTGCCGTCATGCTGTTTACTATTTCGCGCAACTATAAAGCCGTTTTCTATTCGTGCCGTCTTGTACTCGTTCGGGCGTAGACCCGTATAGAGCGCGACGGCAAACATTGTTTGATACGGCGTACCGTCGGTCATGCGTAAAAGCTTACGTTCCTCGTCTTTTGTCAGTGCTACACCGTGCACGGCTTCGTAGTCCGTCAATAGTACAAGGTCGCAAGGATTGTGCGCAATGATGTTGTGCTTAATTGCCGCCTTGCAAATAACGTTTATAAGCGTAAACACTTCGTGCGCGGTCTTTTGATGTTCGTATAGGCTGTCGACAATATTTTGCACTTGTTCGGGCGTGATAGCTGTTAGCGGTATTTGACCGAATATTGGGGCAATATGCTTGTTATAGCGCGACATATCATTGGACATGGTTTTAGCCGCAACTTTGCGCTTGCGGAAAGTGTCAAAATAGTATTGTGCGAAATCGCCGAAAAGCCTATCGCTTTGCGGCGGTGTCGCTGTCGGTAAATGGTCGAGCTTATCCGCAATAACATCAAGCTTTGCTGATATGGTATTAAGCACATCATAAAGTTCGTGCATTAAAGCCTACCCCGACGGCTTGCTAATTCGGCTTGCATAAGCTTCAATTCGTGAACGAGGTCGGCAAGCTCTTTTTTTACGCGCTTGAAGTCCTCTTCGGTAGTCATAAAATACTTGTATTGATAACAAGCGACTATAACTTTAACATGCGCTTTAATTGCCTTTTTCAACCACTTATTTGATTTATCGTTATACATGGTTTACACCCCCGTTTATCATACCTTGAAGCCTTTCAAACGGCGTTAACTCACGATTAAGAAAAACATTGCGGAAGTAACGGCTATCGTACTGCAATTCGGATAACGGTACACGCAAAGTATGCTTGCATATAGGGCTTATGGTTTCGTCATTGACGTTTCGATGTTCGTACCCTACAATATCCACGAATAAGCAATTATCGCGCAGTCGCGTTCGCAAAGCCTGTATGTAACTGTCGGCTTGTTCGCGTATCTTTTTCCACGGGCGCAAAAGGTCTTGGCAATTCGTATGCACGTTACTATTATACAACTGCCGTGATAATGCCATGTGAACGGGTAACGACGGGTATAATTCGTCTAACTTTTGATAAAGCGTATTTGGGAAATAAATACCGACGTCGGATGCGTATATGTCGCAACCCTCGTCAAAGCGTGGTGCGAATTTACGTATTGTGCCCTTTGCAATATCCTCAACGGTGTTATCCCCTGCGGCAATCTCACAAAGGTCAATTACTTCGGTATCCTCGTTATATGGAATATTGCTGTAATGCTTGGCACCACGCAACGCTATGACGTGCGCAAAGATAACATCTTTACCGCTACCCTTTTTACCAAACACCATTACGTTACAACGCCTAAATTCGTTTACAAGCCATTCATCGGCTTTATTCCATTTAACAACACGGTGACGGCGCACAAACAACACGATACACGTTACAAGCACACCGACACCGCCACACGCCGCGCAAGTGATTATCCACAATAATGCATTAGTCATGCCCCACCGCCTTTGCATTTGTCTACGATAGCCTTTATAAGACGATAAGGACACTTAATAAATATAAACCACACGCCTTTTACAAGCCACTTTAAGCACGTCAAGATAATCGGGAACACCGTAGGGAAAAATACAATCAAAAGCACCAACAGAATAACGACAACGATTATAGACACAAGCAGCTGCCACGTGTCTTCAAACCAATTTTTTAGACCTGTGAAAAAATTGACGTTCTCAACTTTGTTGCCCGGCTTACTATCGCCCGACTGCTTGTTGTCTACTACGCCAAGGTTATATATTTTGCCGTTGCTCTTGAAATGTAATTGCAATATTGTTACATCAGTGACCTTAATATGACTTAAAACAGAGCCCGAAGCCGCGCCGCCACTGTAAGACACGCCCGTTTCGGCAAAGCGTAAAACCCACTGTTTACCCGTTATGCCCTCATTTGCCGCGGCGGTTAAATCCTCATTCTTTTTAAAGTCCGCAACGCGCTCTATTCTGTTCCATGTGTGCTTTTCAGCCCACCACCCATCGGCTTTATTGCTTGCTTCGTCAACGTCTTGAAGGTGCACCGTTTGTTCATGCTCGCCGCCATTCGGCTCCATGTCCTCGGTAACAGCCGTATTGCCTATATATGCTTGTGTTACGTAGCTAACCGTTGCGTCGAAAAGATACTCTATATCCCTATCCGTCGAAAACGCTACGTAATGACTGTCGCACGAGTCCTTTACAAAAGAGAACTTCCAACCGTTAGGGTATCTCAAATAATCTACGTACTTCTTTGTTATGGTTATTGTTTCGGTATCCGTTCGGTAGTACGACAAATCGCCGTCGACACAGACAACAGTCCACAACTGCGACACGTCAAAAACCACTTCGTCGACTGTATTGTCGTTGCCCGTTTCCTCGTCAATGCCTTTTTGCCACGGACGGTATATGCTTGTGATGTTATAGTATCTCACCAATTCGCCGCTTACCGTCACGCCCTCGACCTTGTACTTACAGAACACGCCGACACAGTTTAAAAGCGTTAAACCGAAAGGCTTAGTTCCCTCGCCGCTGTCGGTCAACGACATGTTTATACTTGTCGCAACAAAATACATTGTCTTTTGGCTCGGCTGATATGTATACACGAACAACTCTTTGTTTTGCGTTTCCGCAATCTGTATGACTTGTATTGAGTAGTCGTTCTCTTTGTCGGGATAGTCGCTTGCGTTGAAATCTTTGTCCTTTTGCAAGTCCGCTAATGCGCTTGTATACTGCGGCGTAGTATCGGCAAAAGCGGGCAGTACAAACCACCCGCTTACCAACATAACCGCAAGCAATAAGAAGAATAAAACATAACCTTGGAGGGTTTTATTTGCTTGTAGTTTTAACATATGTATACCGCCTTAAAAGATAATATTCGGATTGTCCACCGTGACAGAGTCCGCACTGACTTTATATAAATCGGCATTAATTATAAAATCTTTCGTCCACGTGTATTCGGAATGATTGCCCGTAAACTGTATAGTCAAAGTCATTTGACCTTTGCCGACAGGATAATCTTTAAGCCAATTATAAAAACCGACAGTGCCGGGAGTGCCGTCGGACTTGGTAAATATCTTGTTTGCAATACTGTCAAGAGTAAAACAACCGCTTTCCCCTATACCCGCGGGAACCTCAACACGCTCAACATGATAGCCGCCCGAACCCACTGCGTAGTCCGAAACCATGAAATATACCGACCTTTTAAAACTATCGGCAACGGTGCCTAACGTATATATTGGCGTAACATTAAGTTGCCACTCAATCTTAGCGGGGATATACGCTAAAGAAGAATCGCTTAGACGCATAAAATAATTATTAGGATTGTGCCCTTGATGCATAGTTACTTCAAACGAGCTTATACGCTTTGCGTAGTCGCATAAACAATTTGCTTTTACCGACGGTTTATCGCGGCTCGTTACAATAACCTTGACTTGTTCGCCAAACGCTTGCAAACATACGACGTTTGCCGTAAGCGCGCCGTCTTCCGTAGGCGTTACCGTTACGTAGTCGGTGACCGTTTTATCTGCCGCCCACTCGCTTTCGGGGTCGACCCACGCGACCGACCAATCTACCGTCTTGTCAAAAGTTTCCGCGGGCTCAATCGTTGCGGTGAGCAGATACGCCGTATCGACTTGTTCGCTTATACCGTTAGCCGCATATGCCGCGCGCGGAAGCCTTGCACTTAACACGCTTATACCGTTATTCTCAAAATCGGATATTATCGCGCCGCCGTTATGCGTGTTTTCGTCTATTATCGGGGGTTGAGGTTTGTCCGGGTTTTCGGGCTGAACGACGGCATTATTGCCACCGCGACCGAACCACGTCTTTGTATCCCAATTCGTAAACCACGACGATACCGCGCCCAAACCAAGCACGCCTGCCGTGACAACCGACACGCCTGTTAAAAATCCCATGGTGCTCTTTTTCATTTCGTCACCTCTACGATACCCGAATATTCAATGCGCGTATTTGGATTGCCGTCCTTGCCGCGAAACTCTTTTGTTTCGCCGTAGAACTGAACTTGCATGCCGTGGTGCTTTTTCGGCAAAACGTCTTCCTCTTCTATAACCGATATGACTTTACACCCGTCAGCAAACAAACCTGTTGCCTTGTCCTTTCTCACGCCCTCGCAATACACATCATAAACATGTTGCGATACGCTTGTACCTGTCTTATTACCTTTATCGTCTTTGACTGCCTTGTCGTAAGTACGATAACCTACCAAAATACCTTCAAACTTTCCTACCATAATTATTTTGCTCCTTTGCCTTTCTTGGCTTTACGTTCCGCGCGTTCGGCGGCTTTTTTGTCCTTATATGCTTGCTTTTCCATTGCCGTAGAATTCTTACTTTTCCAAATCCTGCGGCTTTCGTTGCGCGCGTCGAGTTGTCCTCGAGCGTACGCTTGTTGTTCGGCTTCGCTGTACTTGCTGTCTTTCTTGACAGCCTTTTCGCCTTTTGCGACCGCCGTGTAGTGTGCCAGCTTTTCTTTTAACGAAAAGCGTTTCCGACCGTTGTTTTTTGCCATAGATTAATACTCCTTTTTCGGCTCGTAACGCGAGTGTCCCGCACGTAATAACTTTTTCTTTGAGCATTCACGCTCTTTCGCTTTGGCGCGGTTATCGTCATGGAGCTTGCCACGCTTTTCGCACCATACTTTTCGATTACGCTTCTTTTCAAGCGTTATGTAGTAATCGTGATGCGCCATGCTTAACCGCCTTTATCCGACATGCATGCGGGATAACTCGTTGTATCTGCAAGCCGCACTCGCTCTTCCGCATACTCTTCGCTATATATGTTGCTACCGTCTTTGTACTCGATTTCAATATACACACGGTAATAGCCGATACTTCCGCGATTGGGATATAATCCGCTTACCGTGCAAAACCGTACGTTGCTTTGATGTCCTAACCGAGTATAAAAGTATTGTGCTTGCTTGCACTCTTCCGCTGTGCCCATTACTCGTAGTTTCATACTGTCACCGTCCTTAATACCATTTACCCTCACGGGGAGAATAAACTCCGACATCTTCCCCGTTCCAATCTTTTAAACAAACACAATCCGCTTTATATAAATCGGCATCCGAATTACAAAACTTTGAAGTTTTGCGCTTTGCCGCCAAAGTGGATTTAGCATTAAAAATTTCTACACATTCACCGAACCAAAAAACATAATACACAGTTCTATTAGGAACATATTGTTCCAATTTTTTCAACGACGCCAAAATTTCTTGTATTGTCTTTGCTTTCATTTTTGTTTACCTCGTTTATGATTGATTTATTACAGATATTTCTGTAATACTAAAACAGTATATTACATAAATTTCTGTAAGTCAAGACATTTTACATAAATTTCTGTAAAATATTCATAAAGGAGCTACAACATGGCAAAATATGGCGAAGCATTAAAATATCAACGTGAAAAAAATGGGTACACTCAAAATGCACTCTCAAAAGCCACAGGATTAAAGCAACAAATGATAAGTTGGTGGGAAGCCGATAAAGGACTACCCAATATAGATTTCTGTGTTCAACTTGCAGATTTTTACGGCATTTCCCTTGATGAGCTTGTTGGGCGCGGAATACGGCAATATGAAACTGCGTATGAATTTACATACGAACACGCTGATACAAAATTAACGCACAAAGAACAAAAAAAATGAAATCAATTTATTACGACAACAATTATTTTAAAGAATTTGAAGTACCAAACGAATATTATGAATGGTTTGAAAAAAACTACAGTTCAAGCTATATTAACTACATCTATTCTTTTCCCCAAAAAATTGATGAATTAAATCCATTACTTTATTATCAAGGACACGGCTATTTAAAAATAAATAAATTTTTACGTGAATATAATCAAGATAAAAATATCTCAACAAACAACTCAATATATTGTAAAGCAAAAGCAATACAAGAATTTATAAACAATAACACACTCAATAATAACATGGTTCTATATAGGTTTTCACCTCAAATCGAATATAAATATTTAATTAAACATAAGAAAAAAATCAAACCTATAAAGCAATTTTTAAGCACAACCACTATCCCAAAATTTTGTAATGATGACCGCTATAATAAAAATCTTTTAATTAAAATACTAATAAACAAAAATTCAAAAGCCATTGCTTTTACTGACGTCAACAAAAAACATATTGAATGTGAAATTTTATTACCGTATAATTCACAATTAAAATTTCTTTACTACGATAAAGAAAAAATACCAGTATTTCAACAGTTTTATTCAATAACGCAACTTTAAAAAATAATAAGAACAAAATTCAATTTGTATTCCAATAACTTTTATTGTTTTAATCTATTAAGCCTACTTCGCGACAATATTCTATGTCACTTTTTTCATTACGGCACGGTTTAACCGCCATATTAGCGTAATACTCGTCTAATATGGTTTGCTCTTGCCATTTTTCGCAATCATAATCTTCGTGCGGCTGTCTAAAATCGCGTAATGTCTTAAAGAATACGCGCTCTATATATTTTTTTTCGTACTGCCAATCACACGAAGCATAATGTTGCTTACTTGCTACGCATTTTTTATACAGCGAATTCATAAATTCAGTGAATTCCCTATTAAGTGTGCCTACCGTCAAGTAAGGCACACGCGCCGCGCGATCGGGCGGACAAGCCGCCCGACTGCGGCGGCCGCGCAGGGCTTGTAAATCCTCTTTGACAGCGGGCGCATTCATTGTTTCATTGACAATACCGTTACCGTCATAGCTTAGTACTAAGTACTGCTTTTCGGGGTTTAAATATTCGACAAGGTAAACGTTATCGTCGATACCGTTTAAACAATCCTCGGGTTTTACACACCGCTTTTCAATAAGCGGACGTTTAATATTATGGCTTGCATAATATCTACGCTTATTGAAAAATCTACCATCAAAGTGTTGCTTACTTATGTACTTACAAATATAGTGCTTACTTGCTTCTACGTTCTCGATTATGCTTAGTGTGGAAAATCCCCATTTCCATGCCGTGACGTTAAATATTTGCTTGCCGTTCTTAAACTTCAACCGCCCCCGTTTTGTCAGTGCGGGCACACAGCCTAATTCCTCAAACGTCACGCCGCCTATAAGCAAATGGAAATGCAGTGCACCTTTTTTGTGATACTCGGGCACTGCTACGTAATACATATTTGGAAATTTCTTGCGAATATCATTCGCCCATTGTGTGAACTTACGCTTGACCAGCTTATCATTGTTGCGGTCAATCTTTTCGGGGTCATTCGTAAAGGTAACAAAGAATTTAAATTCATTGCACCTACATATATCATATAATGCTTGCCGCGAACGGTGTGCCGAACGACATACGTTTTGAATGTTTCGTAACTTTAATTCGTTTTCTAATAGGTGGAGTTTGCGTGAATATTGAGGGTCGTAAAATCTAAGTTGGTGGATTTGTTTTTTAATTTGTGCAATGCGATTTTCATTTAAAAATTTATTTTGTTTGCGGGTTTCTTTTGCTTTTGCGATTGTTCCGGGTGTGATTTGTTTGTTTATTTTTATTCTTATTTCTTCGCTATCGTCGGCAAACACCTTGCGCGTAATGTACGCTACTTGCATTGTGCTTGTTCCTTGTTATGGCTTTTTTGCTACCGCGCGCCCGTCGGGCGCTTGCTTGGCGTGTTCACAGTCGCGGCGCTTCGGAAAACATCTGCATTTAATTGTGCTTTGCTACCCGTAGCGCCTGCAACTGTTCACGCGCTTATGCCGAACAGAGTTCGGGGCTGTCGCGAAAAGAGTGTCGGTCTGTTTGCTTGTGTTCTTCCGCTTAGTCGGCTGTGCCGAAGTTTGGTTGTTTAGCTTTTCATTTCGCCCTCTTTCTTGGTCGATAGTTGTTACCTATCTGTGTGAGTAGCGAATGTGGTGGTGTGCCAGTGGTCGGGCGTAGGGTCGCGCTGTCGTCGGTAAGCACGACTTTCCGTTTCCCTATTCCGTCGTGGAGTCGCGCATAGCTCGCGTGCGCTCGGCGCGCCTAGTTTCTATCCCGTCATGCGCTCTTTCTGTTAGGGCGTTTCTAAGGCTTTTGCGTTGTTGGGCACGCACTTTTTGCAACTTCGGCTTCGAATCCCGGTAACAGCTCCAAAATTGATGACCGCCGCCGTCGTGCTTGCACGAATGGCGGCGAAGTCATTTTCGGGGGTGTTGGCAAGCGTAACGTCTAACAGCTCCCCAAAAAGCCCCTTAAGGGTATCTGTTATATGGATTCCCTTGTGGACAAAGAAACAGCGCACTATCTTCGCTTGCGAAGTATAGTGCGCTATACTTTTTCTTTTAACATTATATAAAGTTGCCTAACTAAATTACTGTTTATCGTACAATCATTATAGCATAACAGTACTAAAAAAGCAAGGACTGATTATCGTCCTTGCTTTAATCCCTATGAAACACACCGCTATCCGGTGCTTTATTTTTGTATGCTTATTACATTTGTGAATGAGTAAACGGCGAGAAGAACTAAAATAAAAGTAAAAGATTTTAAAAAAAATTAATGATTAATAATAAAGATTTTCGCCGTACCGTTCGCTCGGCGCTTGACGCTCGCGCCAAAGCCCGCTTTTGTCGGCGGGCAATCACGGTATTTATTCTTAAACAGTATAAAAACGCCCCAAAAGCCGAACAAAACTTTTAGGGTGCTTTTTGTGTTTTAATTTTAGTTATCGTCTAAAATCAAATTGAATTTTTCTTTAAAATCCTCGAAGCAGGTTTTACATATCCAAACGTTGTAATCATGCGTGCAATAACATTCGGCAACGGTATCCGTCATAAACTTTTCGAAGCAAAAATAACAATGTTCGTGCCAAAACGCCTGCACCTTATCCCCTTCCAAAAACTCTTTCCCTCTATTAAATTCTTTTACGAATCGGTGTGCGTCTTTTAAAACCTTTTGATAAAAGTCGTTCTTTTCATCATAGGATTTACGCCAAAAATCGGGGAATTGTATTTTTTTAAATTTTTGACCGCTTATGCTTTCCTCTCCGCCTGTCAAACGCCAATCTTCTTTTTCTATCACTACGCAACTCCGTTTTTTAAAAATTAAATTATTTCGCTTACAGAACGAACTAAATTATGCTCGCCTTGGTAAACAGCTTGCCGTCGTACACGAGCACGTTGTCCAAGATTACAAAGTCGATTTTATCTATCTTGCCCCTGCACGTCAGGTCGTAAAACAAATTCTTGCTCTCGCCGTTGACAGTGGCTTTTTTGTTGTTGATTTGTATTACGCCGAACTCGGGATTAAGATAAATACCGTTTATATTGGGAAGAATAGTCACGTTGCACGTGGCAGAATAATCACCGTAAAAGCGCTTGACGTTATAGTGCACGGTATAAACGCCAACATCGGTCAGCGCAAGCTCTTTATAAAAATTAGTGCCGTCGGTGGAATACGTAACAATATCGTCGTCCTGTAATCCGTCGATATGTATGCCGTGCGCCTTGCCGTCGTACACGACCTCAACCTCGTCGGCGATTATATCAGTCAGCACTGCGCGTTCTATCGTGAGCTTAGCGTAGGAAACGACGTCCACGCACCCGCGCCTGCTGACCTTGTAATAGATGATATATTCACCCGGCATGGAATACGCGAGTACCTCGTCGCTCCAATAAACGGCGTTTATCGAATAACTGACCACGTCAGAATCGCGCGTGTTTTCCACCGTTATGGAATGGTACTCACCGTCGTAAACGCACGTGACGTCGTCGGCGGTAATACCGTCTATAGTCGCGGGCGGTTCCGTCATGCCGCAAGCTACCGCGCCGAAAAATACGAGCAACACAAAACAAAGGCATAGTATTAAGTATAACCGTCTGCTTTTGTTTTGCATATCGCTTTCTCCGTTTGTTGTCGGTAGATTAAGCCGCAACATCGGGCGATATCGCCCAATCTACCATATTAATTTTACCACACCGGGTATTTATTTGCAAGTGGTTTTCAAAAATTATAAACGCTGTGCAATTTGCGCTGGTCAAACGCAAATATGCGGAACCCAGGATTTATGTTTCTAATCCCGCACAACTAAAATGCAAAAGGAATTTTTTCATTACGTAAAAAAAAGAATAAATTTTACTTTACAAACAACAAAAGATGTGATACACTATATTTCGCCGACAAAAGTCGGAAACCTATGGGGATATAGCTCAGCTGGTAGAGCGATGCGTTCGCAACGCATAGGTCATGGGTTCGAGTCCCACTATCTCCACCAATGTCGTTAAAGTACGAACCGCTTTTGTTCGTACTTTTTTCTTTAATTTAAATTTTATCAAACACCCGCCGTGGTGCCAAAGTCCTATGATTTGTCTAATGTTTGCTTCATATTCGCTGTTTATGGGCAATACTTTTCAGTATTAGTGTGTTATAATAGTGCTATCAAATGAAAGGAGATATTCATTATGGATATGCAAAAAGTCGGAACATTTTTATCCGAATTGCGTAAAGAAAGAAATCTTACACAAGACGAATTGGGCGAACAAATAGGTGTAACAAATAAAACGGTTTCACGTTGGGAAAACGGCAATTATTTACCGCCCGTTGAAATGCTGCAAATTTTAAGTAAATTGTTTGACGTGAGCATAAACGAATTGCTTTCGGGCGAACGTTTGGACGAAAAACATTATAAAGAAAATGCCGAAGAATATATCTTTACTGACTTAATGAAAAAAAGGAACGAAGCAAAAAAGCGATTGACTGTTTCTTGTATTGTAGCCTTAATAACAATTCTTTCCGGTCTTTCGATAATTCTTTTGAGCGATTTGCTTTCCGCGCCTATTTGGTTAAAAATCATTTGTATCGTTTTTTCGCTTATTATCATAATTCTCGGCGTAGGGGTGTGTTGCGTTTTGACTGTTGATGCAGGTGTATACGAATGTCCCGTGTGTGGTGAAAAGTTTGTGCCGTCAATGAAAGATTTTATCGGCGGCGCGCATACGTTGACAAAAAGAAAGTTGAAATGCCCGAAATGCGGCAAAAAAAGTTTTTGTAAAAAAAGATTGAGTTAAAATTCGTTTTAGGTTGCCACTACCCCACAATTTAAAACTCACCGCTATGTATTGTGGTGAGTTTTGTTTTTGCACTATCCATATAGAAAACCACTCTGTATTATTCCCTATTATACCGCATTATTCCGTATTTTGTTACTACTTAGGTTTAAACAATAAAAATCGGACGGCCAATTACCGCTCGATTATGATTTTTCTTCTGTTTACTCAATACAGGGTAAGCTTAATACACTTTTTTGCTGTACATTCTTTAAAATTGTTTGTTTTTCTTCGTTTTTTTCACTTTTTAAAACAATGTGATATGATTTATATATAAACTGATACATAACGGAGGAAACAAACATATGACAACTCAATCAATTTTGAAGAATGCGGAAAAACTTGTAGCAGATTCATCTGTCCCGCCGCATCTTACCGGTTTCACGTTACTAAGCGAAGCTGTAGTTCTCAAAAAAGAACGGTCGATTATTAAACTCAAAGAAATATACGGCACGATCGCCCAAAAATACAACAGCAATCACTGTGCTGTTACACGAAGCATTTCGTACGCAATATGCCAAGCACAACACTTAAGGGAATATCTTTCACTGAGCAAATACGAGACAGCTTTTAACGGCAAAATCATATCTGCGCTTGCGCTCAAGCTTAATTCCGAAGATCGCGACCGGGAGTAATGGCGATTGTAAAACAGATCCAACCGAAACAGGCGTGGTTATTTGTGCGCTTTTTTACCCCACCATTTTGGGATTAGCTACCATTCAATAATATCGCCAATAGAACTTACACTGTCAAATATCCAATCCATATTCACGACATAGGTCGAGCCGCTTGATTTATCGGTTAATATGTTGTAAAATATTAAAAACCTAATCAAAGGATATTGTTTGGAACAAAAACAACAGCTAAAACAATAAAGGTGAACCCGATGGTCGGAAAATACAAAGTAATTACTCTGTGCGGAAGCACTAAATTTAAAGACGAGTTTATTTATGAGCAAAAACGGCTGACGCTCGATGGGAATATAGTCATTTCCGTAGGACTGTTCGGGCACGGCGGCGACGGGGTTTTGAACGACAACGTAAAAGCAATGCTCGACGACATGCACAAGCGCAAAATCGACATGGCGGATGAGATATTCGTCATCAACAAGGGCGGCTATATCGGCTCGAGCACGCGCTCGGAAATAGAGTACGCGCTATCGACGGGCAAACGTGTAAACTATTTAGAATAGCTTTGCTTGAAATTACGCGGCAACTGTGATATAATCTGATTATGGTATGGTTTAACTATCACGGGCTTATAATCATGGCCCTGATCATGATACCGAATATCGTTTACGCCGCAACGCACAAGAATGATGAAATCGGCGCGTACCGCAACAAGGCGACCGTTATTGCCGAACAGATAGGCAGGTACGGTTGTTTTGTATTGATGATATTCAATATCCCGCATACGTACTTTAATTTTTGGTTCGACCTTGCGCTTACCGTTTATTTATCGGTAAACGGCGGACTGCTACTCGCCTACGTTATTTTTTGGATAGTGTGTTGGAAAAGGCGGGATTTACTAAGAGCGCTGTCGCTGTCCGTGCTTCCGACGATTATTTTCATTTTCAGCGGCACAATGCTTGCCAATATCCCCTTGCTCGTGTTCGCGGTGATATTCGGAATATGCCATATACTTATAAGCTGTAAAACGATTGCGCCGCGCGCAACGAAAAGTTCGGAAACAGAGCTATCGTAATATTTCGATTATCATAATACTTGTCGCCGCATGGCATTCCGTTTTTTTCGGCTCGAATTATCCGTATTCTGCGCCGATTTAAACAAGCGGAACAGTGAAGAATTTCACGGTTTATTTTGACATTTATAAAATAAAGTGATAGAATATTGTTGAAGGATAATTATTCGGAGGTCGTATGAAAAAACGGCGGTTATGGCTTGTAGCTTTAAGCCTTGTATTATCGGTATGTGCGTGCTTGTGTCTTGCCGCATGCAACGACAGCAACAAAGACGACAGCAACAAAGACGGCGGCAACAACGATAAAAACCCGAGCGTCACGGCGCTTAACCCGCCCACGGTTACTATTGACGTGAGCGGCAAAGCGACCTGGAACGAGGTTACAAACGCAAGCGGCTACGTATTTAAGATAAACGACGGTTCGGAACAAACCGCCGAAACTCGCGAAGTTCTTCTTGAAAACGGTCAAGCCGTTACGGTAAAGGCAAAGGGCGACGGCGTTAGCTATGCCGACAGCGATTGGTCAAAGCCCAAAACGTACAAAGCGCCCGAAAAAAATCTTGCCGCACCCGAAAACCTCACGGTTGAAATTCAAGGCGCTGACGCCGGCAAGGTTATTTTAAACTGGCACGCGGTGGCAGGAGCGAGCGGTTACGGGTACGTTATTAACGGCGACGAAGAGAACGCGGTAACTGTTGAGGACAATTCCGCCACGGTCGACCTTACCGCAATCGACGCGACAAAGCTTGATTCGACCTGGGCGTTCCAAGTCAAAGCTATCGGCAACAACACGGAAGAAGTAGCGGACGACGGCGATTATTCCGACCGCCGCGGCTCGAGCGATTATTGCGACGAGGTCGAGTTCTCGATATCGAACGACGAGATTTACACCGTAGCCGAAATCCTTAAAATCATGAATTACTACGGCGAAAATCTTTCCCGCCGCGAGTTTATGATTACGGGCACTATAGAATCGAACGCCAACGGCGACGCAGTGCTCGAAGACGGATTTACGCTTTTCGGCAAAAACGTTCCGGAGCTGTATCTCGCTATCGACAAAAGACTTGAAGGTCTTGACGTAACCGCAATCGGCACTCTCGCCGCCGACGGCACGGTCAAGGGGCTTTCGAGTTACCGTTCGGTTGATTTCGAGGGAATTTCGGAAAGCGACAGATACGCGCTTGTAACGGAAACGCTTAATGCTTGGGATATGCTGAAAGAAGATTCCAAGATAATGAGCGACTTCTATCTGCCCGTCAAGCTTTACGGCGTAAATATACTGTGGACGGTTGACGACGAAACGGGCGCGTTTACTGTCGACGATTACGGCAACGTTACCGTTACCTGCCCCGCAAGCGGCGAAGACGACGTTCTTGTCATGCTCTCTGCAATGCTGCACATCGGCGACGACGTATACAACGACGAGCTTGTGTATATGTTTGCTATCACGCACGACGACCGCATACAGCTTGCCTCGCCAAAAATCAACATCGACCCTAAAACGGGCGTTGCGACCTGGAACACGGTTGATCACGCAGTGCGCTATTGGTATAACGTTTACGGTACGATAGACGACGACTACGCGAATTGGGAAACCAAGACCGTTAATATCGAGGGATACGTCGAAGTCGGCGAAACACCCGCAGTTCAGATGTATAATAAGCTGTGGATCGCAGTCAAGGCAATCGGCGACGGCATTACATATAAGGACAGCGAACAAGATCCCAAACAGTACAACTACTATCCCGAAACGGTAGAGCCGGACGGCACGCCGCTTCAGTTCGATTTAACCAAGCTTACGCAGACGGGCGCGCTTGCTAACCCGACTTACATTTTCGGCTTGGCGTGCGGAAATGCAAGCATTTTCGAGAGTGCTTCTGCGACTCGCGTCACGCTCGGCAACGACGACCCTAACGGCGTTGTTACGGGCACGGGCTTCATTAAGGTCGGCTCGGCAACAAACAACGGCAAAATCACGCTTAATTTCAACAAAAAGATACTCGGCGTTGTTATTACGGCTCGTCAGTGGAATAAAGACCAAACAGATAAAGTATCCGTCAACGGTTCCGAAGCGCAGACCGCGAGCAAAAACGACTGGGGCATTATGTACTTCAACTTTGCCGCAAACAAGGCTTCCACGACTGTCGAAATCGATACCGACAACAGAGTGTTTATACAAAGCATAACGGTTTACGTTGCGGATTAATTAGGAAACAAACTCAACATGACAAACAACATAAAAGTCGGGCCGTTAATTACGCCCGACTTTTATGTTGCGAATTTTTAATTCCGAACTATTATTTTATTTCGCTATAGTACAGTGCGCTGACCTCCTTGAACGACGGAATGCTATCCACGCCGCCACGCCGAGATACGGTAATCGAAGCGGCCTTGGCGGCAAACAGCGCGGCTTCCTTAAACGAGTACATTCCGATATGCGGATACGTAAGCGCAAGCGCGCCGACAAACGCGTCGCCTGCGGCGGCCGTGTCTGTAACGCACACCTCGCGCGCGGGGATTTGCCCGACCAACGAGCCGTTGTCCGAAAATGTCGCGCCGTCCTCGCCGAGCGTTAAAACCACGTACCGTACGCCACGGCGATGGAACTCAGCCATTGCTTCGTGGCAGTTAATCCAATCCTTGGGGTTGATGTCGGTAAGCGTTTGCGTTTCGGATTCGTTTGCGATTATAATGTCGATATTGGGATAAAAGTCGGGCGGAAGCTCTTTGGCGGGCGCAGGGTTCAGTATGGTTGTCATTCCGAGCGAGTGCGCCTTTCTTAACGCGTAACCGATTATATACGTAGGCACCTCGAGCTGACAGAGCAGCGTGTCCGTGCTCTTGGCTGAGCAAAGCGCCTCGTCAACGTCCGACTTACTTAGTCCCAAATTGGCGCCGCTGTAAACAAAAGCGCGTTTATCCTTACCGCTCGACGCAAAAACGGCAACCCCCGTACCGCGGTTGACCCGACGAACGTACTCGGTGTCCACGCCGTAGCTGTCAAGCTTGGAAACAAGCTCGGCGCCGAACGCGTCCTTACCTACCTGCCCTATAAGCTTTACGGCTTTTCTGCCGTCGTCGTACCGCTGCGCAAGCCGAGCGATAGCCACCGCCTGATTGGCGCCTTTACCGCCCAAGCCCGTTTGGCAGCCGTCGGCAATAAGCGTTTCGCCTTTCTTGGGTATGCGTTCAACCTCGAGCGATATATCCGTATTTATGCTTCCGATTACGTAAATCATTTTATCTTCCTCACGTATTGTCCGTTGTTTCCGTTTCCCCGGTTTCGTTCGATTTTGCCGCTACAAGACTGTTACCGCTGTGCCT
Organism: uncultured Christensenella sp.; assembly: GCA_910578545.1. Classification (GTDB taxonomy): domain Bacteria; phylum Bacillota; class Clostridia; order Christensenellales; family Pumilibacteraceae; genus Anaerocaecibacter. The sequence continues at coordinate 97,391 of CAJTPT010000005.1, read as the reverse complement.
GCGCTCGTGCGACCTGCGCTTTTGCTCGTCGGCGATTTTTTCCATTGCTTCGCGTTGCGAGCCCGACGGCGACTTGATAGAAAACGCTATGTTTGTCAAGTGGTCGGCGATACGCTCGAGCGCGCTTATTATCGAATAAAAGTGCGTGCCGCCCTCCACACTGCACCCGCCCGAGTTGAGTCGCGTAATGTGGTTGTTGCCGAGCAGGCGCTTTGTCATGTCAATCTCTTCCTCGCGCTTGCCGAACCCGTTAAGACGGTCGACCGCGTTGTTCTCGAATATATACATTGCCTCGTCGAACATGGCGACTACCTTGTCGTACATGTCCTCGAGTTCGTCGAGCGCGTCTGACGTGAACGGACAATCGTTTTCCTTCATCGCCTCGGCGTCTTCCATAAAGTTTTCGGCGTGGTCGGCGATACGCTCTATGTCGCCTACTACGTGGTGAAGCGAGCCGACAAACTTTTCGTCCGAGCGCGTAAGCGACTGCGACGACAGTTTGATTAAAAACTTGGTTATGCCCTTGTTGATAAAGTTGATTTTCTGCTCTTCGCGTTCTACCTTGTCACGCTCGGAAATGTCGAGAGTGAACACCGCCGTCATTGCACGCTTGAGATTAGCCTTTGCCATGTCGGCCATGTGGTCGACCTCGCGCTTGACCTGCGCAACGGCTATTTGCGGCGTTGCCAAAAATCTGTCGTCGATATAGTACATGTGCGGCGCTTCGTCGTCGCCGCCACGCTTTTCGCGAACGAGCGCCGTAGCAAGCTTGGTCAGCGGATTAATCAGCGGCACAAGCATGAGCGTAGTAATAACATTAAAAAACACGTGGAATAGCGCAACCTGCATTTGCTTGTTTGCCGTCATCCTGTCAAACAGCCACACCACGCCATCCTTGAAAATCCAAATAAAAGCGGTAAATACTATCGTACCGATTGCATTGAACAGCAAGTGAATTATCGCCGTGCGCTTGGCATTGGTGCTTGCGCCGACAGCCGCTATAATGGCGGTTACGCACGTGCCGATGTTGGTGCCGAGTACTATGAACAGCGCGCTTTCCATTGGGATAATCGGTGCGCCGACCACACCGTTTATAACGGTAGGCGCCGCCATGGTAACTACAAGCGCGGTCATCGCCGAGGACGACTGGAACAGCGCGGTAAATACTATACCGATAAGAATAAGAACCAGCGGAAAGTCGACAGACTTGAACAGCGTTTGAAGTGCGTTAGACAGCGTTTCCGAGCCTTCGAGCGCCTCGCTCATGGTGGACAGTCCGACGAATATCAGTCCAAGACCGGCGACGGCAGAGCCGACTTTTTTAACAGTGTCGTTTTTACTGAACATCATCATGGCGACGCCGACAAACGCAAGTATCGCCATGTACGAGCCGATATCGAAGCCCGACAGCGCGACTATAACGCCCGTGAGCGTAGTGCCTATGTTGGCGCCCATAATAATAGACGCGGCTTGGAAAAGGGTCATAAGTCCGGCGTTGACAAAGCCGATAATCATGACGGTGGTCGCCGACGACGAATTGACAAGCACGGTCGCAACAGCGCCCACGCCGATACCGGCAAATCGGTTGTTGCTGATTTTACCGAACAGCTTGCGCATGCCTTTGCCTGCACTGCGCTCCAAGCCTTCGCTCAGCATCTGCATGCCTATCATGAGCACGCCGAGACCTGCGATTAATAATAAAACACTGGCGAATACGTCCAAAACCGATATTACCCTAGTCTAAATCTATGATTAAATTATACGCCTTTATTCGCTTAATGTCAAGCGCAATCGCGCCGCACAGTCGGGCTTTGAGAACGCACCGTTTCACTCAATCAAAAAACAGCCGAACTTTTACGCCGACTGTCTTTTTAGATATATTTATCTCCCCAATCGACAAAAACATTTTCGCCCATTGTTGTCATATTTGAGCTTATTTTTATCCCTTTAATACCGCTTATGCCGCTAAACGCCTCGTCACCTATTTCCTCTACGCTATCCGGCAAAAAAACCGTTTTGACAATAGTATCGGCAAAAATATTTTGAGAAACTTGGCTATCGGTATTACAAAAAATAACATCTCTATTGATAATAATGTTTTCTCCGATTCCACCTGCCAAACATTCATCATCAAAATAAATCGGATTATCCGAATTCTCAATTATTAAATTCGTAAAATAATTATCATAAAACGCATAACCGGCTAAGCCGACTACCGGCATTTCGTCGTATACGGCAGGGATGATAATATCATTACCAAGATCTTCGGTGAATTCCTGATAATCGTCAACGATATATCCGTCTGACCATTCGTTTTCCGCAAACAACGATACACCTTGAGGCGTAGCTATTTTAACACGCTCATACACGATTTCGGGTGTAAAATCGCTGTTATACTCAACGTCTTGGTTGGCATTACCGACGTTCCAATCGGCGTCCCAACCATCCGACTGTTCTTGTGCACGCACGTATACTTTGGTGTCGTTATAACGCAGTATATTTTTCCCGACCGATGTAAGCGAAATAGGCAAAATTATTCGCTTTAAAGAGGTATTTCTCAAAAACGCATTTGCGCCTATGGTTTGCACTTTGGGAAGCGTAATCGAGTTTAACATAGAGCAGTTGGTAAACCCGGAAGCGCCGATTGACGTTACCGTATCGGGCAAACGCACTTTAGTTAAAGACCTCGCCGAGGCAAATCCGTTTTGCGCAACCGAAGTAACGGTATACGTTTTACCGTCTATTTCCGCGGTCTTGGGAACGATTGCCCTTGTCACTGTTTTATCCTTTAATCTGACGCTACATTCGTCGTCGCTTGTTTCCACAAAAGTGAAAATCGAATCACTTTCGGCTAACACAGTGGATTTATTAAAATCCACAAGAAAAAGCGCAATCAGTACACTCATCGATAACAACAGCGCGCATACTATTGTTAAAGCTTTACGGTTGAAATTTTTTGTCATAAGTCCTCCAAAAATAAATTATATTTTTATTTCGCTTACACGAAATAAATACCTTAAAAAATTAATTGACCGTATTTACATAATTTACATAAATTGCAGGTTGTTATATAAATACCGACGGATGGATAATATTAATTCAACACCTCTCCAAATTCTCAAAATCATCCCAAAGGTCAGCATACATATAGTCTATAGTCCAATAGCTAAACGGAATTCCGGACTTTTTGCCCTCGGCTTGATTCAACAAATAATCTCTAATATATTCAAGCGGTCGGGATTGGTCAGGAATATCGTTCAATGAATATAACATATCATTATCGTGGTGATATCCACGAAAATACCAACTATCCGCATTGTCTATAACCCCATCTAACAAAAGATATACTGAGCCGAACATAGCCTGTAAAGCAACTTCTTCTCTTAAAATAACTGCATTTAAATATTCTAATACAGAAGCATGTCGGTCGTTCATAGTGAAACCGGATCTCCAATCAAACCGATTGCTCGCACAGCCGCCCACTATTCCGGAATACGTACCTACCGCATCATCATGCTCAGTGTAATATTCAGCTATGCTGTTATACTTATCTTTAAATTTATACTTCTCCCAAGAAGTAGGACAATACGCATGACCTGTAGGTCTGGCAACAGGTAGAAAATTTTTTTCGGTTACCGAATTAAGCGTAAAATACATATCAATCTCAAACAAGACGTTACCGTTAAACCAATCGTTAAGCAATTGGGATACTATCGGCGTTGTTTCTGCAAAAATCACATGCTCGATTGCCGTCATTTGATAGTCAACGTCGACAAAAATATCTTCATTGTTGTAAGTAGGTAAATTTGCTTTAATGCTATCTATAAAAAGAAATAATATCCTAAACGTAGTAACTTCGTCAACGTCGCTTGTTTTCCATTTTGCGTATAACGTATCGGTTTCGAGCGACAGCCCGTAATAACCGAGCATATACGTTCCGTTACAATCGACGACCTTTACTTTATAATCCTTATCGGCATACCAACCGTCAAAAACATAACCGGATCTTGTAGGCGTAACAAACGCAGTGCAATCTTGCCGCAAGCTGTCGCGATTGAGCGTAATACTGTTTTTAAGCGGCGACGTTTCGGTAAATCCGTAATCGTATACAAACGTTTTTGCGATAGACTCAAAGAACGCCGCACATTCCACATATTTTTCGGCAGTCAGTACCGTTTTTTCCGTGCGTGTATTATTAGCATTTAAATCCGACCAACCGGAAAAAACGTATCCGCTGTTTGGAACGGCGGTTACTTTAGCAGAGCTGTCAAGCCCGTCGTCGGTATACTCTATCGTAACCCTGCCGCCTTTATCGTTATACACAGTGTAAAAATCGCTTAAATCGATAAGTCTAAAGTACGCCGTAACGCTTAAGTCCGATTGCAAAGCGTCTTGGCGCGTCGGCTCCGCAACTCCGTCCGACCACGCTAAAAACTTATACCCGTCGTTAGGTGTCGCGGTGACGGGAAAGGTCGAGGAAAATACTCCATCGCCATGTACATATTGAACATTATACCCCCAATGATTATCGCCTATCTTTCCGCTTACCGTACCACCCACACCGCTATGATACTTCGCTATAAAAACATCGCCTTTTTTTTCAAAATCAGCGATATACGTATGCGCCTCGGTTACGTTTTCATCGATTCGCTTTTCGTCGTTAAGACCGTCCGACCATCCCATAAAACAATAGCCCGGGTATGCTACAGCTTCGACCTGCGTGCCGCTTTGCCCGGGCAAAAGCTCTTGCTTGGTTTGCCCGTGTATATACCCGCCCTCTGTTGCCTCGTATTGCAAAACTACCGTTATCGAATTTGAAGTTGCTCCGCTACAGCCTATAAAACAAAATATACCGCCTACAATCAAAAAAAATGCAATTATTGCTACAATTATCTTTTTTGCTATAATTCTAAAACCGTTACATTTAATAAACATATCAACCTTCCTTGCACAATTACAAAATAAGAACCAACAAATTTTTCACTGACATGTATGTACCCGATGCAGACCCGTATTTTGCCATTGTAAATGTGTTCAACACAGGTCGGCATCGGATACGTTCAATATAGCATATATGTTATGATTTGTCAATATGCTTTCACAATTTATCAAACAATCATCATGTCGTCACGCTTGACAGTAAAGCGCATAAACTATATAATAGTAAAAGTATGTTAAAGCTAATGCGGTTTTTAAAAGGACATATCCCCGCGACGATCGCCGCGCCGCTTTGCAAGCTGATAGAAGCCATTTTCGAGCTTGCCGTGCCCATGATAATTAAAAGCGTTATCGACACGGGAATTACAAACGGCGACAAGAGCTACGTAATAAAATACTGCGTTATTATCGGTATTTTGGCGGTAGCTGGATTTTTGATTTCGGTGACGGGTCAGTTTTTGGCGGCGCGTGTTGCCCACGCCTACGGCACCAAACTGCGCGACGCGACGTTTAAACACGTAAACGCCATGCCTGTTTCCGCTTGCGACCGGATCGGCGGTGCGTCGCTGGTCACGCGCGTTATGGGCGACACCGTAGCGTGCCAAAGCGCGCTGAATCTGTTTTTGCGGTTGGTGCTCAGAATGCCTTTCGTCGTTATCGGCGCGTTCGTCATGAGTATGATAATCGACCCTATACTGTCGCTTATGTTCCTCGCCATGACTATCGTATTGGGTGCGACGATTACGCTAGTACTGCGGCTTACCATGCCGCGAGTCAAGCGCGTACAAAAGAACCTCGACGAGCTTTCGCGCTCGACCTCGCAGAGCATAGCGGGCTCGCGCGTTATCCGCGCGTTCTCTAAACAGGCGGACACCAAGCGCGATTTCGACGGCGTTGCCGAAGCCGCCGCGTCGACCAATATAAGCGCGGTGCGCATATCGGCGCTTCTCACTCCGCTCACCTTTGCCGTAGTCAATCTTGCAATCATCGCGGTACTGTGGTTCGGCGGCGTAAAGGTAAATATCGGCAACCTAACACAAGGCGAAACGATTGCTCTTATCAACTATCTTCAACAGGCGTTTTTCGTAATAGTAAATATCAGCACGGTTTTTTCGACGTTCACACGCTGTTCGGCATGCGCCGCGCGCGTTAACGAGATACTCGACTATCCCCTGCCCGAAAACGGCAGTATAACCGAAGTTCACGACGCGCAGATTGTTTTAAAGTTCGACGGCGTAAGCTTTGCCTACGAGGGCGACTACGACGTGCGCGGCATATCGTTCACACTCGAAAAAGACAAAACGCTTGGCATAATCGGCGGCACGGGTAGCGGCAAGTCGACCATTATCGCGCTTACCGAAAAGTTTTACGACCCCGCCGTCGGCGCTATCGAGCTATGCGGCAATCCCCTATCGGCATACGATATAGCCGCGGCGCGCCGCGCAATCGGGTACGTGCCCCAACGCGCCGCCGTGCTTATGGGTACGTTGGACAGCAATCTTCGCATAGCGGACGAGTCGGTCACTCTCGAGCGCGAAGAAAACGCCATGCGCCTTGCGCAAGCTTCCGAACTGTGGGAAACGCTCGGACCCGACGGCGTTATCGAAAACGACGGGCGCAATCTTTCGGGCGGGCAGCGCCAGCGCGTAGGCATTGCGCGTTCGCTCTGTCGCGACAATCTTTTGTATCTGTTCGACGACGTTACTTCCGCGCTCGACTACAAGACCGAACGCGATTTTATAAACGCAATGAAGTCGGTGCCCGGCGCAAAGATATACGTTTCGCAACGTATAAGCGCAGTGTCCGGCTGTGATAATATTTTAGTGCTTGACGGCGGCAGAATAGTCGGCGCGGGTAACCACCAAACGCTTAAAGCCACCTGTCCGCTATACGCGGAATTCTGCGCGTCGCAATCGGAAAACTGATATGGCAAAACAAGAAAAGACCAAAAAGTCGACTGTCGCTCGGCTAATGAAATATCTAAAACCGCATATGGGACTTATCGTATGCGCGTTTATGTTCGCCGTAATAACCGCTGTAGCAATGCTGTTCACACCCGTTATTATAGGCGACGCGGTGGACTGCATTGTCGCAAAAGACAACGTAAACTTCACTAAGCTCGGCATGTATGCAGGGATATTGGGCGGGCTTATCGGCGCAGTTTTGCTGTTTCAGTGGCTGATGAACCTTTGCGCGCAAAAGGCGGCGCACCTCGCCGTCAGAGATATCCGCAGAGCGGGCTTTAACGCCGTTACCGACGCGCCGCTTAAGTACGTGGACGGAGTTTCGCCCGGCGACGTCACGGCAAGGATTTCGGTGGACGCCGACCAGATAGCCGACGGAATAGTCCAGGGCGCAACGCAGATTTTTACGGGCGTAGTCACCATTATCGGCACGCTCGTGTTTATGATAATGATAAACCCGTGGATTGCGCTTGCCGTTGCGGCGCTCACCCCCCTGTCGCTTATCGTGTCGTACTTTGTGGCGCGCGGTACGCACAAATACTTTACCGAGCAGACCTCAGTCCGCGGCAAGCTGTACTCGACGTGCGAGGAAACGGTGCGCAACCGCAATATCATAGCCGCTTACGGCTATTCGGAGCGCGCAGAACGCGACTTCGGCACAACCAATCAAAATCTCAAAAAGTGCGGGTTTAAAGCGACCTTCTACTCGTCGCTCGTCAACCCGTCGACGCGCCTTATAAACTCGCTCGTGTACGCGGTAGTCGCCGTCATGGGCACGGTGTTCGCAATAGACGGGCTTGTGTCCGTGGGCGGCATAACCCAACTGCTGTTGTACGCCAATCAGTTTGCCCGTCCGCTCAACGAGGTGACGGGCGTTATCACCGAATTCCAAACCTCGCTCGCCGCGGCGAAACGCATACTCGATTTGACCGAGGTCGAACCGCAGGACGACAGCGGCGAAACGCTCGAGTCCAACGGTAATATAACGATTAAAAACTTGGACTTTTCGTACGACCCCGAAAAGCCGCTTATTCAAGGCATGAACGTGGACGTTCCGCAAGGCACGTCTGTCGCAATCGTCGGGCGTACGGGTTGCGGCAAAACCACGCTTATAAATCTACTCATGCGCTTTTACGACCCCGACGGCGGACAGATACTGTTTGACGGCGAGGACGCGCGCACATTCAGTCGGAGCAGTGTGCGCAAAAGCTTCGGCATGGTGCTTCAGGACAGTTGGATATTTAAAGGCACGGTGCGCGATAACATCGCCTACGGCAAGCCCGACGCGACGATTGAGCAAATCAAAGCCGCCGCCAAAGCCGCCGACATCGACGGGTTTATCGAGCGTATGCCAAACGGCTACGACACGGTAATCAATGACGGCGACGGAATATCGCAGGGTCAAAAACAGCTAATCAATATCGCGCGGATAATGCTTGTCGACCCGCCCATGCTCATACTCGACGAGGCGACGAGCAACATAGACACCCGCACCGAAAAACGCGTGCAAGCCGCGTTTGACAAACTGCTTGCGCCCACCGACGGCAAAAAACGCACCGGCTTTGTGGTGGCGCACCGCCTGTCCACTATCGTCGGCGCCGACATGATACTCGTAATGGACAAAGGCAAAATAATAGAGCGCGGAACGCACAAGGAACTGCTCAAAAAGGACGGCGCGTACGCAAGCCTTTATCGCGCGCAGTTTGCAGGCAACACGATTGCAATCAACGACACAATCGGCGCATAGCAATAAATTTTAAATTAAAATTTAAGAGCGGTGTAAGCCGCTCTTTTATTGTTTAATTCGGAATCGTTTACCGCATAACGTTGATCGAATCATTAGCGCGGGGATCCTCGCTCTTTGTTATTTCATTATTTCCGCACAGCTCTTTAATCCTTGCTTGCGCCCTATTCAATCGCATATCCAATTCGGCGATCTCTTTACTTTTATCGGTAAATTCTGTGTCCTCTATTTGTTTCAACTGTTTTTTCTTTTGATTGATCTCATTTATTTTAGCTACTATTTTGGCGACCTCTTCGCAAACGGACATAACATTTTTTACGCTGTAAGAAGTTATTTGCGTTAACAAATCACAGCTTTTTTGATATCTTCCCGAATTGATATAATCATTTAAGCGATTGGCTTTTTCGGTTATTATTCCGCATATCCTTTTATGCGGATAACCGGTGATTAAATTCTTTATAGCCCATATAATTGCAAAAACGGATAATACGGGCGTCAAGGCTCGACTTGCGCAAAACAGTCCGAAAGGAATCCACAAAAGCGGATTATTGGTTGTCATCATACCTTTGTACCAATCGTTCATAAGATAGCCGAGCGCAAACGCTGCAATCGCCGCAATCGGATAAATAATCATAACGCGTTTGGTCGGGTGATAAGACCACTTTGAGAGTCTTGAATTGACGTAGAAGAAAGCAATAATGCACCCAACGCCTAATATAATCGAAACGTAACATATCCAAGCCGGTGCGTTTATAGGCAAGCTCTGTGCGCCCATCAACTTAAACAACAAAATATCCGCCGATAGCGATTGCGCATATTCCGGCAAAATTACAGGACTGAATAGCACAAAGAAAATTAAAAACAAGCCGGAAAGCAAAAGAAGTATATTATACGCGATTGAAAGAGATTTGCGCGGCAGATCCGACGAATAACCCGCCTTTACTTCACAGTAATTATTTGCTTCTTCCAAAAATTCGTTTTGGAGTTCTTTAACGCGTTTTGATTGCCCTCGCTTTACCACCTTTAAGCATTCGCTTATCGAACATTCTTTTGTTATAGGCTCATACGTTTCCGTTTTTACGGTGTAATAGCAATCACGTGAATAATCGACTTCTTGTTTGGTTTCGGTAGAAGTATGCGCCCATTCCTCGTAAGTCGCAGTTTCCGTATGACAAAAATAGCCCAAACTATTTTTAACCGTTTCTTTCATTTTCCCGTCTAATGGACCGACGACGTCATTATCCCAAACGATTGTATCGCCGACATAATCCAATGCCTGCTTATAATTAGCCCATTTTCGGGCGACTGCCGTTTCGGCTTGTTGTTTGGTGGTGGTTATCCTACCTACTTCTTTGCGTTTGGTTACTGCCATTCTCTTTTCCTCCATAATGCAAAAGCTCATTCCAACCGTGAAACGCACTCCGACAGCACACTCCATAATTGTTGCAACACAATCCCGCGAACAACAAGGAGTGAGGTGTACTAATCGGCATAAATATACTAAATCACGCTGCACTAATAATTTATCACAAGAAAGAAAAATTGTCAAATAAAACAGCAATTACAAGCCTTTTACCGTAATTGCTTACTTTATGTTTGCGAGATCCTTCGCCATGCTCAGGATGACAAACAAACTACACAGCAAAAAAGGAAAAGCGCGGCATAGCCGCGCCAATAATTCAATCGCCGCAAAGCGGTAAATGATTCCGAATAAACTAAACGATCTCGCCGCACGCGTTTTTGTGGACGAACGCCGACAAGTCTTTTACGTTGTTTTTAAGTCCGATAAGGATCTTTATATACAGTGCGGTTTGCGTTATTGTCGGGCAAAGCACTACGTTATCGGGAAAGATGTCGGGCGAATACTTTTTGTTGCCCGTAAGCAAAAACACGGGAACGTCGCTGTGCTGTTCGGCAAACTTGTCAAACGCGGCGGTATCTATCCTGCCCGAGTGGTAAGTGGAATGCACGACCGCCTTGTATCCTTTTAGGTTATACGCCGAGTAGTCCATGCCGACATACGGGCTGATTCTGAGCACTTTGTTTTCGGAAAGATCAAAGTCCATGCCGCGCATAAGCCCGGTGTCCTTAAACGGCACGTTGCCGCCGAGCGAAAAATAAAAGTTTTCGTGCATGTGCGCGGGGATAAGCCGTGCACCGTGGTGAATACGCACTACCTCGCCGGGGTTTTTGTAAAGCACGAATACGCCGCTCTTTTTGCGCGCTATAAAGCTTTTTGCCGCTTTAAGCACGTCGTAGCCGTTGCTGTCGTCATCGGTAAGCGGCTGATCTGCGGCACACATGACTATGGGCGTTTTGGTCGAACTGAACGCAAACGCAAGATACGACGCCGAAAACGCGAGCGTATCGGTGCCGTGCGTAACCACTACGCCGTCCGCGCCGTCCACCGCTTTTTCTATCGTTTTGCGTAACGTTACAAGGTCGTTGAGCTCGACGCACGAGCTATGTATTTTGAACTCGCCGAAAACCTTATCCGCGCCGAGAATGGTCGCTATCTGCGCGGTTGCCGCGTCGGAAATAACAAGCTCGCCGTCGATAAGTCTACTGCCTATAGTGCCGCCGGTTGCTACAAGATTGATTTTCATTTTTCCTCCTTCTCTAAACTTGCGAATAGATAAAGCACGACCTTGGCATGGTCGAATGCGGTAGAACCGCGCTCGACGATTTTTGTATTATTCAAATCGATATCGCCGAACTCGTCGCGCACGATGTCGAGCGTGCTTGTAAACGCTTCGCCATCGCACGAAAAATATAATCGGTTGCCGTCGCGGCGCACGTCAAACCACTTGGCGCTTGCCGCATCGTCGCCCGCCGCGGCTTTGGGAAGCAACGACAGTCTGCCGCCGTACACAACGGTAATATTGCGCCAACGCGGGTCGCGCTCGGGCGTGGACACCGTGACTAACTGCCTAAGCGGCACGCCCGTGATATTCGTTTCTTCCTCGAGTTCGCGCCTAACTGCGACCTCGCACGGCTCGTCCTTTTCCACAAACCCGCCGGGAAAAGCGTACGTGCCTATAAACGGGTGCCCGCCGCGCTTAATCATCAAAAGCTTTATCTCGTTTTCGCGCACGGGATAATATAACAGCGCGTCGACAGTCACCGACGGTCTGAAATATTGCGTGACGTCATATTCGCGCAAAAACTCTTCCTCTGTTTTACCGCGTTTATCTCGAGTCGAATCCATGATGCAATAATCGCCCCCTGCCTTAAATTTTATGACCGGCACTATTGTACCATATAAACGGCCAAATATCAAGCGTTTTGTCGGGTCGGCACGGATAAAGCACACGGCGCGATTAGGTTAGTTTTTCTATGAGGTTGAGAAACTTGCCGACCTTGGTGTCGTCGAGCGACGCGATATATTCGGTTAGGCGCGTAAAGTTATCGTAGCTGCTTCCGTACGGATTAAAGCACGGCTGATGATTGCGCTCGAGCTCGTGAACGATCGATTCCACCTTGTCGCGGTGCGAACGCAGGCACGAGCGGTATTTGTTTTGAAGCCTGAGCGCCTCTTTTTGATTGCCGCCGGCAAGCTCGTTTATCGCCTTGCGCACGCTTATGCCCTTGCCCTTGGCGATAAGAACGTTGCGGATAAGCGAGTCCACCTCGGTATCGGTAAAGGGCACAAAACGCTCGCGTCCGCTACCGTTCAGCTTGATACCCAGCTTTTTGGCGAGGTCGGGCACCATCTCGAACGTCTTGGCTTGCGCATAGTAATAGTTGCGCACGGAATTGACCGAGCGCGAGGTGTCCTGCGCGATATCGCGGAATGCCGCCGACAGGCTTTCGCCATTCTTGCGCGCGAGGTGGCACCTGTCAAAGAGCGCCTTGGTTTGCTCGATAGTCCATTCGTTATTTTCCATAAATATCTCCTTGCATGATAATCTTTTACTTGCAAGGTAATCATTGACAATACCCAAAATTTCTATACATATAAACCAATCGGACGTCATAATTATAGCGTATGGAACTGCATATACAGAGCGAGTTTGACTGCATATATATGATTAACGGCGAGTTTTACGAGCGCGCCGACAGCCTTAAAATGTCCGAGTACGACGTGGTGTACATAACGGTACTGCCGCTTAAGTTTTCGCTTTTGCCCTACACCGTCAAGCTTATCGGCACTGAAAACCTAAACACCGATCTTGCGCTCGGCATACGGCTGTCGTCCGACCATTATCTGCTTGCACTCTCGCCCAGGTACCTAATAGTTTACGGCGGCACGCCCAAGCCCGTACCGCCCAAAAGCCATATAGCGCGGCTTTTTTCGTTTGTCAAGTCGGACGACCTTTCGGCGGCGTACGCCATGCTTAGCGACGAGCTTAAAAGCGGTATCGATAAGCCAACGCTGTCGGCGTTTTTCGGCCCGTACGAGCGGCTTATAGAATGTCCGTGGGAACACGGCAGCAAGTTTTATCTAATCGACAAAAACGGCGTAGCACGCCTGCACGCCTACGCACTTAAAAACGAGTTTATCGACGACATCGCCGAATGCGATTAGTTTAATTAGGAATTGTGTATTATAAAAAAAGATAAAGCCGAGGCTTTATCTTTTATTGTTAAGACTTCTGTAAAACAATATACGATTTACGGTATTTTGTCAACGCCGTAAATAAAAAGCAAACCTTTTTACGGGCATGCTTTTTGTTGCAATAATTACCTGTTCTTATTGCGCCCCATGAGGAAAATGGCGAGTATGCGCAAAAACTGCAATGCCGTCATCATGAACGAAGCGACGTACGTCATTGCCGCGGCGGTAAGAACCTTTCTTACCCCAACCGCTTCTTCGGGAAGCATGCGCGGTTTAAGATACTTGTACGCGCGACGGCTTGCGTCGAACTCGGTGGGCAACGTGACAAGCGAGAACAACAGCGTGCCGCCCATTACGATAAGCCCGACAAGAAGTATTATTCTGCCGATAGCGGTGTACGACGAAGCAAACCCCAACACATACCCGATGATGAATATCGGCCACATGAGCGTGCTAATCGCATTTACGACGGGCACGAGCTTAAGCCGCGCCGTGGCAAAAAAGTATTTGCGCGCGTGCTGAACGGCATGCCCCGCCTCGTGACAGGCAACGCCTATCGCGCCGACGGAAGCCGAGCCCCTCACACTGTCAGACAGCGAAATCTTTTTTGTCGTCGGGTTAAAGTTGTCGGTAAGCGAGCCGCGCACTGCGCCGAGCGTGACGTCAGTTAAGCCCTCGCTGTCCAAGAAAGCGCGAACATACCCCTGCGCCGAAACACCCGACGAGCATGGCACGCGGTTGTACTTATTAAACACCGTTTGCACCCGTATCGACGCGATTACACCAAACAGAAGCACCGGGATCATAAGCACGAGCGTTATCCCGTACAGCAAATACTCGGGATCGGTAAACAGTTTTGTAAAGTCCATTATATCTCCTACACGATTTTTTTCTCACTCCGGACGCAGTGAAGAATCTCTACCTATTCTACCATTGATTATAGCTTTTGTAAAGTTTTATATAAACGCGTTTGAAAAAAAGAAAAGCCAACAATATAAAAATATACCGCCAAGCAATATCACCGCACCTATTATTACGAACAACAGTACAAACGGCGAACTCAAAAGAAAAAACTTACCTGCTTTTTCGGTGGTACTTCCATTGCCAAACATAATTGCTATCACGGCACATATAGCTGCGATAACAACGACTATACCCGCCGCAAGCAGTAACCAACCGCCTACCTCACTATTTGCATTTATAGCGATAATCGCTCCGCACACCAACGCAAAAGCTATGCCGAACAGCGAGAACGCTATTATCTTAAAAACATTACCGACCATACTATTCTCCCGTGCGCTCGATTACGCCGCCGCCCAAGCACCTGTCGCCGAGGTACACCACCGCGTATTGTCCGGGCGTGACCGCACGTTGCGGCTCGTCAAACACAAGCCTGTATTTTCCGCCGTCAAGCATTGTAAGCGTTGCCGCCCGGTCGGGCTGACGGTACCGCGTTTTTGCAGTGCACCGTATCTCGCCCGAAAAATCACCGCCGCCTATTACGTTGAAATCAGTGCCCTCGACGACCGAGGAATACAACTCGCTTTCGTCGCCGCACGACACTATCAGCCTGTTATGCTCGACGTCCTTAGCGAGCACAAACCATCTGCCCGCCGCGCCTTTTACTCCGCCTATACCCAAACCGCGACGCTGACCGAGTGTGTAGTACATAAGCCCGTCGTGCCGTCCTACGACGTTGCCCGCGGTATCCGCTATATCGCCCGGCTGTGCGGGAAGGTACGCGGAAAGAAACTTTTTAAACTTGCGCTCGCCTATAAAGCACACGCCCGTGCTGTCCTTCTTTTTGGCGACCGACAGTCCGAGCTCGTCGGCAAGCGCGCGCACCTGCGGCTTTATCATGTCGCCGAGCGGGAACAAAACGTTGCCGAGCTGTTCGGTTAACACTTGGTTTAAAAAGTACGACTGGTCCTTGTTGCCGTCGACGGCTTTATAAAGCATATCGCCGTTCCGCCTACAGTAATGCCCCGTCGCGATATAGTCGGCGCCGAGCGTGGCACAGTAGTCGCGGAACGCGCCGAACTTGATGATGCGGTTACACAGCACGTCGGGATTAGGGGTGCGAAACGCCCTGTATTCCCGCAAAAAATAATCGAAAACGCCGTCCATATACGCCGCCGCAAAGTTGACTGAATACACCTGTATACCGAGCTTTTCGCCGACGGATTGTACGTCTCGCCAATCCTGCGTAGCCGGACATTCGCCGTCCTCTTCCCAGTTGTGCATAAACAGTCCGGTAACATTGTACCCATCCCTTTTGAGCAGGTACGCCGCAACGGCGGAATCCACTCCGCCCGACATGCCTATTATTACCTTTTTAGCTTTTGCGCCCATGTAACACCATTAATAATCCACGTTGATAATAACGTCGTACGGCAGTACGGTTTTTATTCGCGCCGACACCTGCTGTTTTATCTCACCCTCTATCCTGTCGCAATCGGACATCTCTATATCGAGCTCGACCGTCTTTTGTTCGTCGTTGATAACAAGGTCGTGCGCGGTCGCACCGTAGCCGCCGAGTATCTCGTCGAGTAGGCTTTGTATCTTGGTCTGTCGCTCGTCGGAAACAAGCGGGTCGGCGTGCACGCTCATACGTATTCCCGTCTTTTCGTACACAGCGCGCTCTATAGAGTCGCACACCGCGTGAACGGCGACAAACGACATCTCCGCGGGAAACACCGCGTCCGCCTCGGCTATCTTGTTGGCAACGCCGTAATCATTGATAATAATATCGTGCACGGACACCACCTCGGGGAACGAGCGTATAATCTCGCGCACGCCGTCGATTTGACCGCGATCGGGTCGCTCGCCGAGCAGCCTGCTAACCGTGCGTTTAAGAATGCCGAACGCGAAGATGAGTATCACCACTGCGACTGCCATGGACACATACCCGTCGATATTGACTTCCGCGTACTTTTGAATGAGCGCACAGCAAATAACAACCGAGGTAACGGCAACGTCGGATATAGAATCGAAGCACGCCGCTCTGATCGTGTCCGAACCGGTCTTGCGCCCGCGAATAAAATAAAACACCGCCATAAAAGCCTTGACTGCAACCGACGCGCCGAGTGTTGCAAACAGCGCTATACCGAGCTCGGCGTTAACGGGCGTGACAGTGCGCTCCAGTCCGCCGGTAAAGACTTCGACGCCCACGGCAAGCACGCCCGCGCCCACGACAAGGGTTGCAATATACTCGTACCTACCGTGCCCGAACGGGTGCTTTTTGTCCGCGCGGCGTGCGGCAAGCGCGGTTGCGATTATGGTGACAAGCGAAACCGCCGCGTCCGAAATGTTGTTTAGCGCGTCCGACGTAGCCGACGCATAATCGGTAAGTATGCCCACTGTTAGCTTGGCTACGCCCAAAATAATATTCAACGCCAATCCGATAACAAGAGTGGCTACTGCGGTTTTCGTTCTGTTAGGCATGACGGATTTTAAAAAGCGGCATACGGGTATTCCCTTCGCCACTCGTCAGTTTATTCTATGAGTATTTTTGTCCGCTTGCGGGAACAAAAATGCGACGAAAACAAATTGGGCGTTATACCGCGCTCCTTGGAGTGCAAGTTGACGAGCTTACCGGAGGTATACTACCGAATTTATTCCGATTGCTCTTCAGCGCCTTCGCTCTGCTCGCTATTAGGCGTTTCGTCGGTTTGTGCGTTATCGGCAGGTTCCGTTTGTTCGGGCTGTTGCGCCTGCTCTGTCTGTTGGGCAGGCTGTTCTTCAGTCTGCGCTTTGGACAGCTTGAGCTCGGGATGCTTGTAGTAGTATACAAGGAATACCGCGCCGCCTATAAAGAACACCAAAAGAATAAATACGTTCCAAATGATATAATACTTTTTGTCGATATCGAGGTACGCGAGCTTAAGCAGGCAAAACAGCGCGAACGCGTATTGCAACACTACCACCGCGATGATTATCGCCACTATATAAGGTTGAACTGCGCTTAAAAACATAACTTAATTATACTCACGGAAACGGGATTTGTCAAGTGTTAATTTGCAGTCGGTTACAGCTTGCTTATAAGCTTTTTGGCGCGCTTTATCGGAACGGGCGCGACTTGACCGGAAACGTTATTTTCCACACGCTCGACAACTGCGGGTTTACCCGCGCCGTTAAACGGCGCGATAACGCGATCGCCCTCGACTACCTCGAAGTCGGCTATATACCAATACGGCGCGCCCACGCCCTCGAACCTGACCTTAACAAAGGTGTATGCGCCGTACTCGCTTAGCACGCCGCCGCTCATCGAATGTATCATGATAAATTTGACCTCTCTAAAAAACTATTCGCATATACATAGGCTTTGCAACGCCCGAGTATATGCTATGTACTTTTCCTCGTCGGTCATGCTTCCGCACGCGTACACGCGCTCGTATTCCATACCCTTGCACTGCACGACGGTGTACAGCATTTCGGGCGGCACAAACGACCTTAAATACTTTTCGGTCGGCTTGTCGGTCGGCGAATAAATAACGGCTACGCGGTCGTCGCCGAACGCACCGAGATCGCCTAAATCCGACGCAGGCATGCGGTTGACCTCGCCGCCGTCCAGCCCGAGCGAGGTTACGCTCATTCCGAGCAAATCGTTTACAAACTCGGTTATCTCTCTGGCGTTGCGGTAGTTCTCGTTAAGCGCGTAATGCTTGATATCCCACAGTCCGTCCAACTTATTAAAATCGCCTAAACCGCGCTCGCGCACCGGCTGTTGGTTGGTGTCGCCAAAGACGTTTACGGTCGCGCGCGTACATTCGGCGAGTAGCTTGTATTCGTTAAAAAAGTAGTCCTGACCCTCGTCAATAAACAGCGCGTCCGTAAAAGACGGTTTGCCGAGCACGTAGCAGTACGCCGTGAGAAGAAGATACAGCTTGCACTGCGACAGTCCGCTTCCCAGCTCGGGCAGAAATGGAAACCGCTTTAAGTCGATTGCAAGCACGGGATAGCTCGGCTTTTTTTCTGTCGTGCCGTATACCGAATACGCTTGCTCGCGTTCGTAATTTTCAAGCCGCGTTTTATAGTCGGCAAGCTTCGCTTTGTACGCCTGTTTTGTGGCGGAAAGCGCGGAAACAAGCTTTCGCTTTATTCCGTCGCCGTAGCACGCGATAACAGCTTTATCCGGCAGACGCTCGTCGCTTACCACTTCTGACGCGGAAAGAGTGCGCCGCTCGGACGCTTTTATACCGCGCATGGAAAGTATGAGCTCGCGGTACAGCTCGCCCATCGTTATGCGCCGCGCGGCGTTTATCATTAGGTCGTCCACAACGGGCTGAATATGCTCGATATAACGCTTTCCGGGCGACACGACCACCGCGCGGTCGAGCTCGATTTTCTTGTTAAACGACAGATATTCGAGCCGCTGCAAAAGCAGCATGGTTTTGCCGCAGCCGGCACAGCCCGCCACCACAAAGTTCTCGTCGGCGGGTCGGACGATTATCGAGTTTTGATTGGCTTGGATCGTGGGAATTATGTCGGTAAGCCGTTTGTCGCCGCGCTTGACTTTGAGCATGTGCGCGAGGAACTTGTCGTACACTATGCCGCCCGACTCGGACGAATAGTCCTGGAATACCGCCTCGAGCTTGCCGTTACGAATATCGAACTTGCGGCGGAATACCACCTTGTACTCGTATCCGCCGTACTCTATCTTGCCGCTGTCAAACCGCTCGTACACCTTGTTACCGAGCGGCGAGTTGTGCGAAAATACGATTATTTTGTCCTTGTAAAACAGCACGTTTGCGCCGACATAAATATCCGCTTTGTCGCCGAGAAACTCACCGTCGGACAACGTGCGCGTTTTGGTCATGGACGGCGCGTCAAACGAGCCACCCGCTCTACCGATAGGCACAAGACTCATGCGCGCAAAGTACGGCGTACCGAGCGAACGCTTAAGGATATTTATATCCCGTATGCGCTCATCGTGACGGAACTTATCCGTGCGGTATTCTTCCACGTCGTTCTCGTCGTAGATGTCGACCAAGCGGTAAGCAAACCCGTCGTTTTTAAGTAGCTCTATCTGCTCCTTAATCATGTCGATGACTATGCGCAAATGCTCCGCCTCTTCGGCGATCTGCTCGGCATTAAAATTTTCGCTTTCCGAAAAATCCATAAATTTAATTGTACAGCTAAATTACACTTTCGTCAAGCGAAAGACGGAATAATTACGAATTAAAAAAGAGCACTTGCGTGCTCTTTTTGTTTTGGTTTTTATGCCGCCTCGACTTTTACGCCGCAGGTTTTGCCGTTGATCGTAACGGTCTTGCTTGCAAGTCCGCCGGATGCACCCGAGCCCGCGGTAATAGTGACCTTGATATTACCGTTACCGCCGTACACCGTGTATGTTATAGTGCTACCACTGCCGGTGCCGGTTATATTCGTTGCGGTGCCGAGCTTGTATTGCTTACGGATCGCGGTAAGTTTCTTTACCCAGTTAAGAAGCGAATCGGGATCTTCTTTCTGTTCGGCTACGCTCTTTACACTGCTCGTGGCGTTAAGTCCGGTAAGCTCGCATTTAAAGCTGTTATAGCCTATGCCGAAGCTTGTTTTTGTATCGGCCGTCCACTTCATGGGCTGACGGTACGTTCTGTCCTCGTGCGGTGAGCTTTGCAGTGAGTCGGTACTGCCCGTGGCGCTACTGAGCGTATAGTCCATAACGCCTTCCATGCCGATCTCGTCGCCGTAATACAGCCAGGTCACGCCGGGAAGAGTGAACTGCATGCCGTAGTACAGGAACAGCGTGTTGTACGAGTCGTCGATAAGCTTTCCTTCGATTTTCGCATACAAATCTCTTTCGGCGCCGTCCGTTGCGGAAAGAGCCATGCGGTTACGAGCGCGCGGCAAGTCGTGGTTGGACGTGAACTGACCGCTTACGAAGTTGGAATTGACCTTCTTGAACATTTCGTAGCCTTCGAGGTAGGTCGTAAACGCTTTACTCATCCAGCTTTCGCTCGTTGTTCCCGTAACTTTATAGCTGCTATCGATAGAGTTGATCCCTCTTATGCTCGCAAACCCGCGCGAGGCATAGTAGGTGTTAAAGTCGAACTGCGAATCGATGCCCTTGTAGTAATTCTTGGTGCGTTGGTTCCAGCCGTCAAGGTTTTCGCCTACGACAAACGCGTTGGGATACTTGCTCTTGAGTCTGTAGTTGAACTCGCGGTAGAAGTTGTAGTTGCGGGTCTGGTCGTGCGAATACAAGCCGTCCTCAACTACGCCGCCTTCGGGGGGAGCGCCCGTCGAGCAGGTGCCGCCCTTGCCCTCGACCTCGTTTTTCATATAGATGTGCTTTACCGCGTCAAGACGGAAGCCGTCGAGCGCGTAGCCCTTGGTAGGATCCATCCAGCGATAGCAAACGTCCAAAATGGCGTCGCGTACGGGTTGATAGTCGTAATTGAGCTCGGGCATACTGCTGCCGAACGACGAATAGAAGTAGTATCCGTGCTCGTCGCCGAACCACTGATCCTTTTCGCACTTGTGTCCGTCCGCCTTTTTGGACGCGGGCGTGCAGTTGTGCAGAGCATTGTACTGATCCTGATTGATCCAGCTGTAGAACTGACGGTAATCCACCTCGGTCATGTTCTTGTTGGAAAGCTCGAAATCGACGTCCTCCGCCTTTTCGACGGTGAGGTTTTTGGATTTAACAAACCATTCGTTAGCCTCGGACGTGTGGTTGAGAACAAAGTCCATTACGATCTTCATTCCCTTTTTGTGCGCTTCGTCTACAAGCTTGCGGTAGTCCTCTGCCGAGCCCCAGCGCGGGTCGACCGAGAAGTAGTCGTCTATATCGTAGCCGTGATAGTTGGTAGAGGTCTGGAAAGGCGTGAGCCACAGCACGTCTACGTTGAGGCTTTCAAGGTACGGAAGCTCGTCGATTATGCCTTGGATATCGCCCAGGCCGTCGCCGTCGCTGTCCTTGAAGGACGCGATAAATATTTGATAGCCTGTGGACGCGTCAAAGTCCTCTACGCGCTTGGACCACTGCGGGTAAGCCGTGGGATTGGCATTGTTGCTGTTGATAAAGCCGACGCCCGACTTTTTGGTGGTAGCCGAGCCTGCCGCGATACCCGCATACGGATCCTTTACCTCTTCCGCCGCGTACTTAGGCTTGCCCTTGCCGACTTTGCCTTCACTTACAAACCAATGCGCGTCGCCGCCCTCGCGGACGATCTTGCTGATCGTAATGTAATTGTTGCCGCCGTCGTTTTTCCAATATCCGTCCTCCGCTCTCGAGCTGACCATAAACAGCTGAGTGCCGATTTCGTCAAGGTAGTTAACCTTGGAATCAAGCACACCAAGCGTTTCGTGCCAGCCGCCGTCGTTGTATTCGCGGGTGAGGTCGATATCGTACACCGCGCCGCTCTCGTCTATCCAAGCCGCGTTAAACGTTCTGCCCTCGCCGTTCTTGGGCCAGCACCACAGCGCCCAGTCCTTGTATACCGTCGATGTGGAAGCTTTGGAATACAACGGCGCGTCGGAACCTACGCCGCTCGTCGGCGGAGTGACCTCTTCCGCCTTCAAATGCGCGCCGCGCTTGTAGTGTATGTACAGGTGCCCGGACTTAGCCCAGGACGGAATACCGTTTTCGTACGCCTTGGCTTGGTCGTTGATCTCTTCGTCGGTCGCCCATTTTGCCGTAAGCTTAACGTCCGCCGTGATTTTGGTCGCTTCGGTGTACTGCTTGCCGTTTGCGTCGTACCAGCCGACAAGAGTGTATCCGGGGTACGCGCTGACCGTCGGCATTTTGGATATTGTGCCGCCGGAAACGACAAGCTCGGACATCGGCATTACGGTAACGCCCGCCTTTTCGGCTTCCGTACCTACGTTGAATATTACCGAATACTGTTTGCCGGTGCTCGGGGGATTATTCGGGTCGCTGTTTGGGGGCTGTATCCCCATGTCGCACGCGATCAACGGCAAACACATAACAACGCATAAAACAAAAATAAGCGCTTTCTTGAATTTCATCATTTCCTCCGTTAGAAATTCTCATATGGGTATTCAATCCCGTTAGATACTTTTTTACGGGCAAATCACGGTCTATACGCGCAAACCGTCGTTTGACGTACCGCAGAGGGTACGACTGCACTCCGCTTTTCCCGTCTATCCTCGCGATTTGCTCCGTAAAACACACTATGTGATTTAAGCGAGGCTGTTTTAGACTATATCAAAGCAAACGAGTTTTACGATGATAGAGCCGAAAACAGCCCGCTATCAAGTGCGTCTATTGGGAGTTGAACACCCGTAATAGTTATTATACACCACACAATGAAAGTTTGTCAATAGTTTTGGATAATTCGGAATGCCGAATTATCGACGGCTTTGCGGTGATAGAAGCCGTGAAGAGATAAAGAGCCGATGATTTAAAACTCGATCGGCTACGTAGTCCCCTTTGTTGTCCCGCTCACAGGGAAACGTCACGAACTTGCGAGTGACAAAGGGGTTGAAACAGACAAAGAAGCATCTCACCGTCTATTGCGCGAATCGTTCCGTTGTGCCACCCTACTCCAAAAAAAGCAAAATAAAGTAGCGTATTGAAAGGGGGGAACAATACGCTACTTTACCAAAGGAAGAAAAAGATTGCAAAGAGTAACTCTTCACGCTTATGATTATAATATAGCAGTTTGTTAAACGTGTGAAAAAAACATGGTTTTTACAAATTTTTTTGCAAATTAATATAGTTTTTTCAGAAAACCCGCATGAATACATACGGCTGCTTTGCAAATATGACTATCTGACTACCGTCGTGCCGTATGCCGGGATCGTGTTGGTTCCGAATATCGGCGTGCCGCCGACCGTCTTGCTCGAGCCGCCGAAGTTGTGATATACGGTAAGCGACGAACTACCGTTAGTGACCGAAATCTTAAGCATGCCGTTCTCTTCCGAGCAGGTAGCGGTGCCGTTGATAAGAACGGGGTAATCGTTGCGCAGCTTGGTTAGGCTCTTAACGTAGCTAAGCAGCGAATTGCCGTCGCTCTCCTGCGCGGCTACGCTTTGCGTGCTGTCGTTTATATGGTAGTCGTAAATCTTACTGCACTTGTACTGCCAATCATCAGTCCACTTCATTGACTGGCGCAAACCGTCGTCGCCCTTGCCGCCGTTCTTGTCGCCCACAAGCCCAATCTCGTCGCCGTAATAAATCCAGCTAAGCCCGGGCATTGTCATTATGACCGCCATGTACAGCTTGGCTTTTTCCACGCTCCCGCCCGTCTTGTAGTTGAGTCGTTCTACGTCGTGGTTGGAAGATATCATACCGTTTATAGGTCTGCCGTTTTGGCGCTCGGCATTATACTTTTCCGCATTGGAGTTAAACGCGTTTGCCTGCGCTTGCGCGCCGCCGTCCAGCCTGCCCGCCAAGTCAAAGTATGTGTTAAAGTCGAACAACGAATCCATGCCCGCATAGAACTTGCTGACGTACGTCGTATTTCCGCTGAGCTGTTCGCCCAAAAGGAAACAGTGCGGGTATTTGTTTTTCAGCTTGTAGTTGAATTCTTTAAAGAACTCTATATTTTTATTTATGTTGTAATTGAACGGTCTATCGTCACTGCCGCCCTCGACGTCGTCAGGCTCGTTTTCGCTTTCGTCCCACATGAACATATGCTTGATAGCGTCCATGCGGAAGCCGTCCAATCCGTAGTTCATCCAGTACGCCGCAACGTCCGCCATGGCGTCGCGCGCGGGCTGATAGTCATAGTTTAGCTCGGGCATGGAACTATTGAACGACGAGTAATAATACCAACCGTCGCCCGCATTACAATATCGGTTGCCGCCGCTGTTCTTCCATCTGTAAAAGTCGCGGTAGTTGACCGTTGCCGTAGCGCCGTCCTGATAAGTCACTTCCTCGATGACGCCCGCCTTGGACTTGATAAACCATTCGTTCTGCGTGGAAGTATGGTTTACTACAAGGTCCATGATTATCTTCATGCCGCGCTTGTGCACCTCGTACACAAGCTGACGGTAATCGGCGTTTGTGCCGAACTTGCTGTCAATGCAGTAATAGTCGTAGCAGTCGTAGCCGTGATAAGAATCACTGCTCTGTATGGGGGTGAGCCACAGCACGTCCACGTTAAGGCTCTCGAGATAATCGAGCTTTTTGATAACGCCCTGAATGTCGCCGCACCCGTCGCCGTCGCTGTCGCAGAACGAAGCAACGAATATTTGATAGCCCACGCCCGTCTCGTCCCAACCGTCTACCGTATTCATAACGGGCAGGCTTTGGGCATACGAGCGGTCGACGTTGGATCTGCTTTCGCGCTTGGGCTCGGTAGTTCCGCCGACGGTTTCCGCCGCCGTAGGCTTGTTACTGCCGCTCGCCGTCTTGCCCTCGGTGACGTACCAGTGATAGCTACCGCCCACCTTTTGCGCATCGGCAAGCGTGACGGTATTGTCGCCGCCGTCCTTAACCCAGCCGGGCTGAGTGACTATAAAGTTGACAGTGGACAATCCCGACAAAACGTTGCTCGTTAGGTCAAGAGCAAATACCGCGCCGGACTTGTCGATTGTTACGACGTTCTTGACTTCGATACTTCCGTTGTCGCTCCAAGTATAAATATACCAATTTTCGTAATCGTCGCCGCCGCGCAAATAGTGTATATACAGCGTGTTACTATTCGTCATTGTTGGCGTATAGTCTATCGTCGTGCCGCCGCCGCTTACCCAACGCGCAAAAAGCGTGGTATTGTTCGATACCGTATCGCTACCGAAATCCCATTTTACGCCGCCGTCCTCGGCGTACCAACCGTCGAGCGTATAACCGGCCCGCGCAACGGTCGGCGCGGCGACCTTGTTCCCGCTCTTTACCGTCTTTGCGGGCGGATTTGACAGTCCGTCCTTGCGCGCGGCAAGACCGACGTTGAACGTAACGCACACGTCGCCGTCGCTCGGTTCTACGGGCTGGGGTTGTTTGGGCGTCCACTTGGCGTAAAGAATAACCGACGGCGCGTTGACTGCCGTGTTAAAATCCCATGCCGAAGTGTGACCCGAATCGGTGTACCATCCGCCGAATGTATATCCGTCGCGCGCAGGGTCGCTCGGTTGAGAGATTTTTTTGCCGTACTCTACCGTTTGCGACGGTATAGTGCCGCCGTTACCCACTACAAACACCACCACACACGTATCCGGATCTACGGGGTCCACAGGGTCGACGGCTCCGCCGACGGACGTCCACTTGGCGTACAGTACGGTTGTGCTCGCTATGACGGTATCCGTATCGAACTTCCACTCAAGCTTAAAGTTCACATCCTTATACCAACCGCCAAAGATGTAACCGTCGCGCGTAGGATCGCTCGGCTTGGCGACCTTGCCGCCCTTTTCGACAGTGGCGGGCGCAACGGTGCTTCCGCCGTTTTCAAAAAATACGACCGTGCACGATTCCTTTTGCGGCTGTTGTTGCGGCGAGTTAATATTTATGCCGCCGCAAGCCGTCAAGCAAAGCGTAGCTATAAGCAACACGCTAAGTATAGCGGATATAAACCCCGTCATTCTACGCGATCTTCTCATCATCTCTCCTGCTTAATCATGTTTAATTCACAAAAAAATTTGTCGTACATATTCGTACATACTAAATATATACCACTTATTTTTTTGCGTGTCAAGTTTTTAACAGTTCGCGTTGCCTGCTCGACCGAATAGTCAAATAACTACCAAACAAAATTCGCTTTGGCCTGTTCGCCGTTGTCTATAAGAATATCCTGCGCGGTCATCGAACGGTTAACCGCCGTAACAAAGTACGCCCATTCCGCAATCTCTTCCGGCTCCGCCCACTTGGGAAGCAGCGTTTCGTTCATTATTTTTTGCCAAAGCTCGGGGTCGTTCATAACGTGCGCGTTTAGCTCAGTCCGAACGCCGCCCGGGGAAAGACTGTTGGCAGTCGCGCCGTACTTTGCAATGCGAAGCGCAACGTTTTTCATATAGGCGACCGTTCCGCCCTTGCTCGCCGCATATTCGGGGAACTCGGCGCCGGTCCTCGCACTCGATGAAGCGATAAACAGCACGCTTTTTATTTTTTCCTGTAAAGCATACTTTTCGGTAACGCGAATACTGCCTTTAAGATTAACGTCGATATCCCGTCCGGAATCCTGCACGCCCGCGTTGTTGATAAGTATTTCCACGCCGCATACTTGAGGAAGATCGTCCGAAAAGACATCGGCAATTACGTGCAAGTACCGCGGGTGTGCGATAGTCGCGGGAAGCAAGTCTATACCGACGACTTCGTGTCCGCAGGCCAAAAATTTATTCGCTATCGCCTTGCCTATTCCCTTACTCGTTCCCGTTACAAGCGCTTTCATCTTCCATTCCGCCCTCTCTCGTTTTAAAGTATTCTTCCCCGACTTTATTTTTCTTCCAGCGCGAAGTAATGGCAAACCCGGGGTAGAAGAAAATTGCCTCGCACAACAATTCGACAAGCATGCCCGTCGCGGCACAAGTAAGACATTGAACGATTGTCCAACCGAAGAAAAAATGACTGACTATAAGCGCGAATACAAGATTATCGACAAACTGCCCGACCGCCGTCGAAACGTACGACCGCATTATATAAGCGCACATGCCGTCGGGCTTGCGTTTAAAAAGCTTGCCGATTGCGAAGTTGGAAAAGTTGTTTAATATTGCCGAAGCAAGAAAGGCAATCGTGCTTCCGAAAACAACGTACCAAGTACCGCCGAACGTTGCGTTTAACGCGCCGTTAAGCAGGCCTTCGCTTCCTTCCACGTACGACTCTCCCCACGATCCGGGAATAACGCTGCCGATAAAAAGCAAAAGACAGAAAAACAGATTAACCGCAGTGGCAAGCACCGTCATTTGCGTTGCGGCTTTCGGCCCGAAATGCTTGGTCAGAATATCCATTGTGAAAAACGCAAACCAAGAAACTATTATCCCGCAGTCGAGCGCAAGCCATTCGACCGAAACGTCTACGCTTTTATTAGCCAGCAGGTTCATGGCGAATACCGACATAATAAACAGCGCTATTACAAGCACGGGAACACTTTTTAACAGCGTGCAGAATTCACGCCACTCTTTTTTAATCCTCTGTTTCAACATAAAAACGCCTCCGTATCATGCCGTAAACGAAAGACGTCAGCCATACATGGCTCCAAACAAAAAATGGCGCAATGCGCCCATCCCTTCCATAGTTTTGTTTTTTGGCAGTCACGGTAATCTTTGCTGATACTACCGACTGCTCAGACAGGATGGTTACGAACTGTCTGTCGTTTTCAGCTGTCTTATTGTAACATTTAACTTAGCCGATGTCAACAATATTAAAGCGAAAATTTTGTTAACGCTATTTTTATATGCTACATACGTAAACCATGTGTGCCGACAAAAAACACCGTCCTATTACAAACGGTGTTTTTATTTGATATTCACAAACTAATTATATCTTTTCCACCCAGTTGAATTCCATTTCGAGGATATAGCCTTGATGGACGGTGCCCTGCGGCGTGGAAAGGATAACGCCGAGCGATGACTGCCAGCGCGAAATCTTGTTTTGCGCGTCGTACAAAATCTCGGTGTCCTGCTGATAGTAACAGCTTATGCCGCCGCTCACCGACGAGGAAATTCCGGTAAAGTAATGAGTCTGTATGATAAAATTGTTATTGCCGTCGATGTGGTAAGTGAACGGCGCCTTAAACGGCGCGCCGTCGGAATCGAACTTTTCGTTCTCGGCGTTCATAAAATCGATAAGCTCTTCGTACACGTAAAGGTGCCGAGCGGTAAGCTGATTAAACGGCGTGAAGCGGTTGTCCGTTACGAGCGATACAAAGTCGTCGCCTCTTACCTCGTCGGTCTTTACCTGTTGACCGTCCGAATCCTCAACGTAGTATTTGGTAGTAACGTTGACGCCGCCGTACTTGCTTTGAAGCGCTTTTATCATCTCGTCGCACGGCTTGATACCGTCGGGATCGTCGTCTTCGGCGCCGTCCTCGACAGCGGTATCGCCATCGCCCGCCGTTTCGTCGGCCGACGTATTTATTCCGCTTTTCACGCTTGCAACGAGCTTTTGCTGATTTTGCTTAACAAAGCTTTTGGCTTGCCCCGCCGTAATCGTGTTCTTGGCGATTTCGGTAAGTACGTGAACGCCGTACGAAAACTGACCGAACATATTAAGCACGGGTTCCGCCACGTCCGCCGAACACGAAATAGCCATGAATGACGCCGCCGCAAACGACGTTAACGCCATGCAAATTTTAGCAAGCTTCTTCATAGTATAATCTCCTTTCGGGCGACTCCGCCCAAAAACATATTTATATGATAATATTACATTGCTTACAAAAACTTTGTTTTTCCCCTCGCAAACTTATTTGCTAAAAGAAAATAATAGCCGTTAGTTGAAATACGGCACGGACTTGCCCTTGCGAGCAAGCAAATCCGCTTGTATTATAACATTGAACTGCTTCAAAGACAAGCTTTTGCCTTGCGGCTTTCGCCGCACGTATTTTCTCACGAAAACACGCAGTCGTGTTGAAATACGGCACGGATTTGCCCTTGCGAGCAAGCAAATCCGCTTGTATTATAACACACCGACCCGCGCTTGGCAAGATATATTTAATTAAAAATAAATTAGATTATGCCGACAGGGCGTCCGCGTAACCGCTAAACTACTCACCAAAAAACGGGATTTCGGTTACAACGTTAAGCCCGTGCGCCTGCGCGTAAACGTACATACCCGTAACGCAATCGTCCAAAAGCTCTTGGGGCGAATGTGCGTCGGACGAGATGACGACCTTAGCATTGTGTTTTTGACAGCAGTCTACAAGAAGATCCGTCGGATACCTAAAACCGTGGTTACGTATGCCGTTGGCGTTCAGCTCTACGGGAACGCCCGCATTAGCCGCAACGCCTATCATTTCGGAAAAGCTCTGTTTTATACTCTCGGTCGGAACGAGCCGCCTGTAAAAAATCAAGTCGGGGTGCGCAAGCACGGAAAAGAATCCGCTTTTAATCGCGCGCTTGACCGAGTCGCAGTATGCGGCGAAATTGCTTTCCGAGTCGCCGTCGACAAACGAATTTTTGCGCCGAATACCGTTCATAAACTCGTGCTGACCCAAAACGAGATAATCGAGCTTTTTTAAAAGCTCGCGGTAGTAATCGTCGTGCCCGTCAAAGTATTCTATCTCGGCGCCCGAGTAAATCTTTATCTTGTCGCCATACCTCGCCCGCGCGCGCTCGAACTGCGGCAAATACTCGTCGTCGATATTGCTTAGCGAAAAGTACGGCTCATACGACCCGACGGGCGGAATACAGTGGTCGGATATGCCGATACTCTCATACCCGTAATCCACGGCGCGTTTTACGTAATCGCTTACCGAGCCGCCTGCGTGCCCGCACAGATAGTTGTGCGTGTGGAAGTTGCATACAACCTTGATTTTACTTCTTTGGACGTCGGTAACGTCGCCGTAGTCTTTGAGCATACCGCTAACCTTGATTTTATTTTGTAGCTTAATATTATCACCTTTTCCGCCGCATGTCAATTACGATATGCAATTTACGCAAAACGCGCCGCCGCTGTCAATCCCGTTTGAGCAATTCCTTTTTTAAATTAATATAGCAGGCATTACATATTTCGCAATCGCGTAACGCTCGGTGCGCGCCGTCGGTCGATATACCGTAGTATGCGGCAATAGTGGTTTGCTTATGGTTGGACAAAAACGGCAACGCCTTGCGCGCAAGCCTCAGCGTATCTACAAAAGAGTTGTCAAGCACGAGCCCGCTGTAATGCCAAAGATTGTCGTACAAAAAATTAACGTCGAAGTTTACGTTGTGCCCGATTAAAATATCGTCGCCGATAAACTCGTAAAACTTTGGCATAACCTCGTTTATTTCGGGTGCGCCATCTACCATTTCGTTTGTTATGCCCGTAAGGTCGGTTATAAACGGGCTTATCGGTTGCATGGGCTTTATGAGATAAGAAAAGCCGTCCCGCAAAACCTCGCCCCTGTATTTGAGCGCCGACACCTCTATTATTTCGCATTCCCCCGATACAAGCCCCGTGGTTTCTATATCCACAACGGTATAATCGGACGGGAACGCAAACAGACTTTTGCCCTTGAAAACACGTTCCATTCGGTACCTTCCTATTTGCGCTCTTTCATTATAATTATAATAGTCATTCGGGCTAAAGTAAAGCGTTTTTTTGCTTTCCTTTCACGCAAAAAAATCCCCCTCGCTTGGTAGCAAAGGGGACAGTCCGTTTTAATATTACCGATTAGATGAATTACTTATTGATAATGCTCTCGCCCGTCATTTCCGCGGGCTTTTCCACACCCATTACGTCCAACAGCGTGGGCGCGACGTCGCAAAGAGCCTTGCCGGATTTTAACGTTTTGCCGATATACTTTTCGCCGACGACCACGAGCGGAACGAGATTGGTCGTGTGCGAGGTGCAGGGCGAGCCGCTCTCAAACTGCATGACCTCGGCGTTGCCGTGATCGGCGGTGACTATTGCGGTGCCGCCCGTTTTCAGCACAGCTTCCACTACGCGTTTAAGACAGCAATCCACCGCCTCGACGGCCTTGACGGCCGCATTGAGCACGCCCGTGTGCCCTACCATGTCGCAGTTGGCAAAGTTGAGTATAAGCACGTCCTTTCCGCTTTCCACCTGCTCGACAGCTTTTTCTGCTACCTCGTACGCGCTCATCTCGGGCTGAAGGTCGTAGGTAGCTACCTTGGGGCTTGCAACAAGCACGCGCGTTTCGTTGTCGTTGGGCTTTTCCACGCCGCCGTTAAAGAAGAACGTTACGTGCGCATACTTTTCCGTTTCGGCAACGCGCGCCTGCGTAAAGCCCTTGTCGGCAAGGTATTCGCCTAGCGTGTTTTTTAAATGCCGCGGCGGGAACGCCGTCATGATGTTTTTAAGATTTACGTCGTACTGCGTCATACCGACGTATGTCACTTTTTTGTAACCGCCCGCGCGCTCGAAGCAGTCGAAGTCGGGCTCGGTGATTGCGCGGGAGATCTGGCGCGCACGGTCGGCGCGGAAGTTATAGAATATAATGCCGTCGCCCGCGTTTACGCCCTTATAGTCGCCGATAACGGCAGGCTCGACAAACTCGTCCATCGTGCCCGCGCCGTAGCTTGCCGACATCGCCGACTCAGCGGTCGAAAAGTGCTTACCGACTGCCGCATACACGGCGTTGTAGCCGCGCGCAACGCGTTCCCAACGGTTATCCCTGTCCATGTAATAATATCTGCCGACGACGGTGCCGATTTTGCCCGTGCCGATTTCCTGCATTTTGCTTTCGAGCTCGCGCACAAACGACAGCCCCGAATCGGGCGGGACGTCACGGCCGTCGGTAATACAGTGCACATACACCTTTTTCACGCCGCGCGCTTTGCAAAGCTCGAGCAGTGCGTACAGGTGCGTGTTCATGCTGTGAACGCCGCCGTTGCTGAGCAGTCCGACAAGATGAAGCGCCGCGCCGTCCTTGCCGTTTACCGCGTCGATTGCGGCGTTAAACGCAGTGTTGGCGCCAAACGATCCGTTCTTGATAGCGTCGTCGATCGTCGTTATATCCTGATATACGACTCTGCCCGCGCCGAGGTTGAGGTGTCCCACCTCGCTGTTACCCATTTGACCTTCGGGCAAGCCTACGGCATAGCCGGACGCGTTGATAAGCGTGTGCGGATACTTTTCCATTATGGAATCAAAAAATGGCTTGTGCGCCCTTTTGACCGCATTGCCGTATTCGTCGGCGGTATAGCCGAAGCCGTCTAAAATTATCAGAGCGTTCATAAACAGTGACCTCCCGTCACATTTTTAACTTATGTTTAACTTATGATTAAGCGCCGTATAAAATACTCGCTGTTACTTTGCCGCATTGACGATATATGCAAAATCGTCGGGTTTAAGGCTTGCGCCGCCGATAAGACCGCCGTCGATTTCGGGCTGAGCCATAAGCCCGTCAACGTTTTTGGCGTTCATGCTTCCGCCGTACTGAATTCGCATGCCGTCGGCAAGCTTTTTGCCATAAAGCTCGGCAACGACCGAACGGATATAGCCGATCGTTTCGTTGGCCTGCTCGTCGGTAGCCGTCTTGCCCGTGCCTATAGCCCAAACGGGCTCGTACGCGATAATCACCTTAGCCGCGTCGCTCTCGGAAATTCTCTCAAACGCGCCGACCACCTGCGTGCGGCAAACCTTTTCGGTCAATCCGCCCTCGCGCTCGGCAAGAAGTTCGCCTACGCACACAATGGGGGTAAAGCCGTGATTAAGCGCAGTAACAAGCCGCGCGTTGACCGTCTTGTCGGTTTCGCCGAAGTATTGGCGGCGCTCGCTGTGTCCTATAATAACGTAGCTTGCGCCTGCCTCTTTAAGCATTGCCGCGGAAATCTCGCCTGTAAACGCGCCGCTCTCCGCCCACGCAATGTTCTGCGCGCCGACCTCGATATTTGTGCCTTTGGTAAGCTCGGCGGCAAGCGCAATATCGGTAAACGGAACGCACACGACCACGTCGCATTCGGCGTCCTTTACCTTGGGCGCAAGCGCGGTAAGCAGCTCGCGGCACTCCGCCGCCGTTTTGTTCATCTTCCAGTTTCCTGCAATGATAGGTTTTCTCATAATATTAGTTTGACCTCCGAACGGGTTTTTTATCGGTTATTTATTTTTGCCGTCGCATTCTATCTTGCGGTAGATAGCCACCGCCGCCGCGACCGACGCGTTGAGCGAATTGATTTTGCCGCGCATCGGTAGAGAGATTACGCCGTCGCACAGCTGTTTGGTAAGCCGCGATACGCCCTTACCCTCGGCGCCGACGACCAGCGCGACCGCGCCTGTCAAATCGGATTTGTACACGTCCGAGCCGTCCATGTCGAGCGCGTACACCCACACACGCCGCTCTTTAAGCTCGCGTACCGCGTCGTTGACGTTGGTAACACGCGCTATAGGCACGTATTCCGCCGCGCCCTCGGCGACCTTGATAACGGTGTCGGTCACCGCGACCTGACGGTTTTTGCCTATAATCACGCCGTGCACTCCGCCGCACTCGCACGTACGCAAGATACTTCCGAGGTTGTGCGGATCCTCTATGCCGTCAAGCACGACTATGAACGGCGGCTCGCCGCGGCTTTCCGCAAGGGCGAATATATCGTCGATATCGCTGTAAACAAAGTCGGAAGCGTAACCGATACAGCCCTGATGGCTTGCACCCTCGGCGGCGCGGTCGAGGCTCTTTCGGTCGCAAAACCTGACGGGCACGCCCGCGCGCTTAGCCATATCGAGTATGGCGCTCACGCGCTCGTCGCCCTTGCCCTGCAACAGCTCGATTCTTATAAAGCCGCCGCCGCTTTTCAGCCGTTCGCTAACGGCGTTTTTACCGAATATCTTAATGGTCGTATTCCTTATATTTTAACGCTTTATCCGTATTTACGCCCACGGACTCAAAAAGCTTGTCGCGAAGCGCTTTGACTTCCTTTGATTTGCCGCACGACTTTTTGCCCTCGGGGCATGCGCCGCGCAAGCATCCCGGTCCGCATTCGCGGAAGAGATTGGGCGCGACCTTGATTGCCTCTTCAAACATCTTCCAGGCGACGCCGCGGATTTCCCACTGCGCACGGTTGCAGCAGCGCAGTTCGAAAAAGTGCATAAGCTCGCGCGCGTTCATCGTGACTATCATTTTTGTTTCGCACGCGTTGGGCAGAATAAAACGCGCGTCCTCGTTGGACTTTTCGCCCCGACCGAGCGCACTCTGCCAATCGCGGTACCAGTCCATAATGGTTTCCATTTGTCCGACATACCGCGCAACCGCCGCAGGACCCATATCCTCTATTGCGGGCGGAACCACGTAGTTGAACGACGCTTCCGACACGTATCGCTGTGACCGCACCGAAAACGAAGCTATTCTGTGTCTGGTTATCTGTGCAAGAAAAGCGCGCGACACGCCCTCGATAGAAAACGTAAACGAAGCGTGCTCGGTAGGCGAAAGGTGCCCCATATCCATGAGCCGCTTAATAAAGGTGCTGTTGTCGCCCTCCAGAATATTTTCGGTCAAATCGTCCAGCTCGCTGACCGAATAGCACAGCTTGGCGGCGAGCGCGACCGTCGCTTCGGGGTCGGCAGTGTACCGTATCAACTTGACCTTTGGCTTGACTTGCATGATGTTTCCTTATGTAATTAAATTTGTATGAAAAGCGCCGAGTCGGCGCAAATCTCACTGTTATCCGTTGTTTTGGCTAAGCGTTACGCAAAGTTCCAAAAGCCGATTTTCGCGAGCCGAATCGCCCGAAAGATGTACGTAGCCGAGTATTGCCTCGAGCGCCGTCGCTTTGTGGTAATCGCCTATCGACGCCGCTTTTGCGCGGGAATGCAGGTGCGCGTTTTTGGCGCGGCGGCCTATATCGAGCTCGGCGTCGGTAAGCAGTCCACGCGCGCACAGCGCGTCGTACACCGCCGCCTGCCGTCCTGCGTTGACGTACCCCGTCGTCGCAGTATGTAACGTTCCCACTACCGCGTCCGACGAGCAAACAAGCCGTTCTCGAACGTAAAGGGTGTAAACAGCGTCGCCTATAAACGCCAGCTCGACGGGCGTTAACCTTTCCGTTCGCGTGTTTTCCATACCATTATTATACAATTTGCTTGAGTATAAGTCAAACAAATTAAATTAGGTTTTGCCTCAACATTCGTTTGCCGTCGATTGGATAAAAAACCGACCAAAGACTTGATTTTGCCGATATTGTGTGTTATAATGAGAACAGAATATCAGAATTGAGGCGTAAGCGATGATTAAAACCGTTAAATTCCGGTGCGCAAAATGCGGAAAAGACCATACATTTACAATAGGCGCGCACGACATTGCCACTCTTCAGGACGCTGTGGAAAAAATGCCCGAGCGCGACGCGGATAAGCTTTTGGAAGCAGTCAACCGCATGCTCATGAACAAGGACGAAGCACAGCGCACGGCGTTTATGATGAACAACGCCGACACAATGTCCATGATAAACTACGACGTTTGCGGTCAGGCAATCAACATGTTTGCTGCGGAAGACATAAAGGCAATATACGGTAAGTATAACCAGGAGCAAATAGACAGACTCAACAAGAGCATGGCGCTTTGGGCGCAGGCACAAATGACGGAAGGCTTTATGGCTTTTAACGCGATATTCTACTGCCGCACGTGCAAAAAGCTAACGCAGGGCATGTTCCTCAAGGTTCGCTCGGTCGAGGACAAAAAAGAACGCGTATTCCTATATACCCCCAAATGCCCCAAATGCAACAGCGAGCTTGCGCTTGTAAACGACGGCAACATGGGCTATATGTTCGAGGGTCTGACAGCCCGCGCGCCCTGCCCCGAATGCGGCGGCAAAATAACAGTAACCGATATTCGCTTTAAACCGTAATAATTAAAATATCACATACAACAAAGCGGCACGAAATCTCGTGCCGCTTTTATATTCAAAAAGCGTATTTACAAATATTGTAATTGATAGCGGAAAAATGTTAAAAAGTTATTTTTACATCTTTGCCGACACGCTCGTCGAGTCGGCCGTCGAAATAACATTCATAGTCAAATTTAATCCTTATACTCTATACTGCCGATTTTGTTAGCTTTAAGCGTGGAATTCCACAACCCGTCGTTGGCAAACTGCAAGCAGTAAAGCGGATTACCGTCGGCTTCGTCGCCAAGCAAACGCAAGTACACGTCGTACTTGCCGTACTCAAGATTTAATTCCGCGGAATATTCGATCTTTGATCCGCCCGAAAACTCGCCGACGGCTTTAGTAAAAGCAATATCCCCGTTTTCGTCGATAATAACGAGCTGAGCGTTCTTCTTTTTATTGAGATTGCCGAAGCCGACGTTTTGCAGGCTCAATTCGACATTGAGCTTATCGAAATTATCGGAACAGCTAAGCTTAGAGCTTTTAAGCACAAACCGATAGCCCATGTGGTTTTGTATATAATCGAACGCGGATTTTCCGTAGTATAATTTGTCCGAACCGCAGGCACGCGTATAATCGCTGTTTTTCCATTTATCTATAACACCGTTGTTCCACTCGATATTCAGATAGCTTAAATTAATCTCGTGCATCTCGGGCAGGCACGTTTCGATATTATGAAGCGGGCTGTCGGGTATAACGACCTCGCCGCCATACGGCAGGTGATTTGTCTGTCCGCTCAAAAATTTAATATCGCGCGCTCTGTCCGTATATGTTCCCAAATCGCTGTCCGAGCCGAGATACCCGTCGTTATAGAGTCCGAGGCGGTATGCCTTTTCGTTCTCGCCTATCGTATAGTTTTCCGCGTCGGCGGCAGTAATCCCGAGGTAGTCGTAAATCATCTTAGGCGTGCGAACAAGCACCGGCGCGGCGGTGGCGCAAGTCAAAAACTTGTCCACAATCGGGGAAATGTTTTGCGCGTTTGCAATCACGCTCGAGTGCATCTCGCCCCAAGGCCCTATCAAACCGACTTCTATCGCAGTAATCGTACTGTTGTAACCGTTAAGAATTTGGCACACCTGGTCGATATGCTGCAAAATTATAGCTAACGAAGGCTCTTTATCCTTTGCGCCGTCGTACGACGGATCGTATGCAAACCTGACGACGGCGTTTTTGTCCTTTTCCTTCAAAAACAAAAGCAAATCGTTTATGCCGTCAAGCGCCGCTTGGGTAAGAAGCTTATCCGCATTCCCGTTTACCGCCGCCGAAAACGCGCTTATATCTATGCGCAAATGGTACAGTCGAGTACTGTCGTTTACGATATTGCGGTTGCACGACGCTCCGTCGTCCGTCACACGCACATATATATGGCGGTAAAAGCCTTGATCGGGATTGTCGATTTTTTCGACGCTTTCCGTATAGTTTAATTGCCGAACGTTCCCTTGCGGCTTCTCGCCTTTTGTGCCGCACGCCGAAAGAATGCCGCATGCAATAACGGCAATAAGCGTAATTATTACTAAAAAGCGTTTCTTGATTTTCATAATATTTATTGTAACATGAAACCGATAAAAAATCAAACGCATTTAAAAACGCGAAACAAATATTGCTTCGCGTTTTTTGGAAATGAACAAAGTATATAGGTTTATAATGTTTTATCACCGTTAAATAAAAATAATATAACGCTCGGTCAAACCGTAACAGGTTCGACCGGGCGTTGTTTAATATTTAAAGTTTTACCTTTTAGCCCTCGTAGCGGTCGAGGTTGGCGCGGATAGCTTCGATAAGGCGCTTTTCCGCCGCGATCTTTGTATCTCTTGCGACCTTGGTGTTGACCGACGTGCTGTACAGCTTGGATAAATCGTCGACGAGGTTTTTAAGATGCGTGGTGTCAAGAATGTTGACCGAGCCGCAAATCTCTTCCGCCGAAGGCTGAGGCTTGGCAGGCGTAGTGGTGACCGGTGCGGGCGTCGGGGTCGAAGGCGTAGCGGTAGGCGTGGTCGTGGTAGGGGTCGCAGGACTCTTTTCCATATGAATATCTCCTATATTATATTTTTTTTGTCTGTTACTACAAAAGAGCATTAGTATATAATATGCGTGATACCCCTAAAAATGCACAAATATTTTATAAAAAAATATGGGCGCTTTTGATTCGGATTTAATTGTTAACGCCGCCGCGACAAACCGCCATGCTGTTGAATAGTTATTATATTTCAATGTAACTCGCGTTATAAAATTTAAAAAGAATACAACAACATCTTGATTTAACACCTCGATTGTGATATATTAAAAGGGCATTAAAAGTACTGCCGAGAGGAACCGTTTATGAAAAAGATCAAGATATTTTTAGCTTCGTCCATTGTTGAGTTTGCTCGCGAACGCGACGAATTGGAATTGTTTATTCGCAACGTAAGCGATAAATTCGAGGATAATTACGATACAAAAATAATTCCGTTGCGTTGCGAAAACGTGGACACGCGCATGGCGCTTGACGGCAAGCAGGAAGAATTC
Source organism: uncultured Christensenella sp. (assembly GCA_910578545.1). GTDB lineage: Bacteria > Bacillota > Clostridia > Christensenellales > Pumilibacteraceae > Anaerocaecibacter. The sequence goes on along the minus strand of CAJTPT010000005.1, from coordinate 59,308 downwards.
AATCAGCTCATTCGAGATAGCGAGATGTGCTTTTTTATCTTCTTTACCAAGGTGGGCGAAATTACTCGGCAGGAATTTGACGTTGCGTTCAAGAGGTTTGTCAGCAACCCCGAGCACAAGCCGCAGATTTACGTCTACTTTAAGACCGTCCCCGACGACGTGCACGTGGACGATTCGATAATGGACTTTATGCGCACGATAGACGAAACCTACAGGCATTACTACAGCCATTTCAGCAATATCGACACAATCAAACTGCGCATTTTGCTCAATCTGAAAATGCAGGAAATGGACTTTGTCAAAGTGGAAATCAAAGGCGACAAATGCCTTGTTGACCAAGTGGGCGTTTTAAGTCTGCAAAACGTTTCGGAATTTGCCAACAATAAAGAGCTTGCCGCTTTAAACGCAGAGCTAAACAACGTCGAAGAACAGTATGTGCAAATGAAGCCAATATACGAGCGCGGCAATTTCGGCGACGAGTTCTGCCGCGAGTACGTGCGCGTTTGCGCAAAAAGGCAACAGCTAAAGGAAATGCTCGACACGTTAAAGCAAAATATATTCGAGTTATCGCTTAATCTAAGTCGCGACGAAGTGCGCGGCGACCTCACGCCCCGACAGCGCGAAGCGTACCGTTTGCTTGAGCTGGGCGACAGCAAGGGATGTATGGCGGTGCTGGACGCCGACGACATCGATGACGAATTCGAACGTTTTGAACGCGAACAGGAAATGGAAAGCAAACGCAAGGCGTCGGTGTATGTGCGCGAGCACAAGCTGGCGATCGACGTGTTGCAAACAATGTACGACTACAAGGAACGCTTTGCCGAAATCGACAAACGCTACGAAAAGATTGTTGCCGCGGCGCTTAAATACCGCGTGGAACTCGGCGTATTGTACGACTACGCCTTTTACTATCACGGGCAAAACGAATGCGACAAGGCTTTGGCGGTTGCGGAAAAATACCGCGCATTTTGCGAAGACCCGACGTACGGCGTTAGCGACTACGACCGCAGTCGTTTGTACAGCGTAATGGGTCGTCTTTACCGCAAGACAGACAAGCAAGACTTGTCCGAAATATTCTTTTTGCGCACGATTCAAATCCGCGAAAAGCTTGTAGCGACTAACGAAGAGTACAAGCTGGATCTTGCAAGCGTTTACCAAAACATCGGCGTTATCTACAACGACACACGACAGTTCGACAAGGCGGAAAAATACCTGCTTGCCGCGCAACGCACTTTTAACAGCTACACCGGCGCACCACAGCTTGACAACCCATTTCCCGCGCGCAACTTTAACGCGTTAGGCAAAATGTATGCCGAAACAAAGCGTTACGAGCAAGCGGAAAAGTGCTTTAACAGCTCGTTGGAATTTTGCAAAAAGTATTCGCAAATCACGCCGCATTGCTTTGAATTTTATTGGGGCGTCTGCTTGCAAAGCTTCGGCGAAATGTATATGTCTATGGGGCAGTACGCCAAAGCGGTGCAACAGTTCAGTCAAGCGGTAGAAGTTCGCCAAGCCCTAACATGGGAAAACCCTTCCGCAAACGAACCTTATTTAAAGGCAAGCCAAGAAAGCCTAAAGCAAGCGCAACAGCTTGCAGACTAACCGAAAGATTTAATCGGTTTTCCAATCCATCCGCCAAGTAAAAAGCACGCCTTAGCGTGCTTTTTTAATAGGTCAAACGGGCGGTTCAAAAACGAATTTAGCAACCGCTTTACCGACAATATAATAACAAATCCGCAAGGCTTTTTGCTGTTGCGATTAAAATGTTATTTAAGCACCAGCGCTTTCTTTGGGCAAAAATCGGAACATTTACCGCACCTTATACATTTATCGTGATTTATTACGGGGGCGTCGAATCCATTTTGCGACAGTGCGCCGACGGGGCACACTTTAACGGCAGGACAAGGATGGTTTTGCGGACAATTGTCCTTAATCAAACTAAGCGTTTTTGTCATAATTTACTCCCTTATATTTCATAGCGGCATTATAACATAAATAAAAGATTTACGCAAGTGCACAATATAATTTCAGTGTAATATAATTATGCTGTTCTTCTTATAAAAGAACGGCTATAATGGAATATATAAAACTCACGCCCGACAGCTTGGATAAGTATATAAAAAACGGGTTCGACCGAAACGAACCCGTTTTTTGTTTGCATTGCCCGATACAAATCTATTATTCTTTTACCGCGCCGGCCGTCAATCCGTTGACCATATACTTGACGAGCAGGAAGTACAGAATGATTATAGGCACCGCGATGAACACCGAGCCTGCGGCAAACCGAGCGAACTCGGTATCGCCCAAGCTCATAAGCCCGACGGCAACCGTATAAAGATCGCGATTTTTAAGCAACAGTTTGGGCAGAATGAAGTCCGACCACGGCCATGTAAACGAAGTTAGCAGCGTGTATATGATCATCGGCATCGCTATGGGCAGCGTTATGCGGATAAACACCTTGAAGTTACTCGCGCCGTCGATACGCGCCGCCTCGTACATCGAGTTGGATATCGTATCAAAAAAACCTTTCTGCGTCAGGTATCCCATCGGGGCGCCCGCCGAATAGATCAGTACCAGTCCCCAAAGCTGATTTATTAGATCGAACTGCGTCATCAACAGGTATACGGCTGTCATTGCCATAAACGACGGGAACATACCGAGCACCATAGTCAGTTTCATTATGCCCTTGCGCCCGTTGAACCTAAACCGCGAAATTACGTATGCTGTGAGTATTACGAGTAAACTGCCGAGAAGCGCCGAACAAACCGCAATTATCATCGTGTTGCCGAACCAACGCGGATAGTCGTACATCTCGGTGTCCGTGAACAGTTTTACAAAAGTGTCGACGCTGTACGAACTCGGGAAAAAGCCTTTGAACGTATACATCGATCCGCTCTCGCTGAACGACGCAAGCACCAACCATATGACGGGGAACGCGAAAATGAAAGCTATGATCAGAAGTCCGAGATAGGTAAAAAAGTATTCTAAGAACTTTTTTACAGTGAACTTGCCGCCCACTTTTTTGCGTCGGATCTGCTTATTGATATACTTATCGGTCTTGGATACGGCGTTCATCTGTACATATCCTCCTTGCTGTACGACGGCGATTTGACATACACGAACAGCGATATTACCGCCGAGATAATAAATATTATTATGCTTATCGCCGCGCCGAGCGAATAATAGTTCTTGTTGATCGACAGGTTATACAGCCAGTTGATAAGCAAGTCCGTATCACTTGCGAGGAAGTATCCGTCGCAGTAGATCCCGCCGCGTAGGAAGTAGAACACGCCGAAATTGTTGAAGTTGCCCATAAACTGACCGATGAGTACCGGCGTCGTCGCGAATATGACAAACGGCAAGGTTATCTTTACGAACTGCGTCCATACGCTCGCGCCGTCGATCTTAGCCGCCTCGTACAGGTCGGGATTGAGGTTTGCGAGTATGCCTGTCGCGAGCAACATGCTGCTCGGCACGGACAGCCAACCGTTGACAATCCAGCCTATAAGACGTGCACTCCATTTGGAATCGACGCCCAAGAATAACTTGCCTACCCCACCCCACTGCTCTATATAGTAGTTGATGGGACCTTGATTGGAGAACATAAATTTAAACGCCAAGAGCGTTATAAATCCGGGAACGGCATACGCAAGCACGGGGAACGCGCGCCATATCTTTTTCGCCTTAACTATCTTTTTATTGAGAAGCAAAGCGATGCCCAAGCCGCCGAAATAGTTTAGCGCCGTCGACATCACCGCCCAAATCAAGTTCCAACCGAGTATCTTTACGAACGTAGATCCGAGTCCGCTCATCGAGAAAAGCCGCTTGAAGTTGGCAAAGCCCACCCAGCTGACCAGCGCGCCGGTAGTCACAACCTCGCCGCCGTAATCGGTGAACGCAAGAAAGATCATAAATATAATAGGCAGAATGTTGAATACGAATACGCCCACTACCGGCAGTACCAGCGCGGTGACGTAAAAATACTTGTCGAACATACTGCCGAGCGATTGTTTGAAGTTGGGCGTGGGATTGCCGCGTGCGACAAACTCATACGTTCTGCGCGCGTCGCGGATGTTGGCAAGATGCACGGCGATATAAAATCCGGTCAGTATGAAAGCGAGTATGCCGAGTAGCATCATCACTACCGAGTTATCCCCCTTTATGCCCAGCCACGGGTTTGCAAGTATGATACCGAGCGAGAAGAAGTCGTACATAGCGCGTCCGCCCGCAAGCGCCATATACACTACATACGCGGCGAACATCAACAGAAACAAAATGCCCTTGACTATCTGCTTCTGCATAAGCTGACCAAGACCCATAAGGAACATCGACGCTTTTACGGGTTTGGGCGACGTTTTGGTTATGTGCGCTCTCGCCGCGATCTTTTTGGGTATGCCGGCGAATTTTTTGCCTACGCCGCGCCAATACGCATTAAACCGATGCGGAATGGCTTTGAACCATTGACCTACCCGCTTGAAGAACGGCGGTCTGCCGTGATAAATGTTATCCGTTTCCATATTATCCACCCTCTTTAAGCCAACGTATAAATAGCGTTGTAAATGTTGTCGCAGAGATCGTCCAACAACGCATTGAGCGTTACATAGTTCGGTCTTCCGTCTTGCTTCGTAAACTTTTTCCCGCCGGGCCGATACGGGTCTGTGGCTATTTCCGTGAACGCAGTAGCAAGCGGCGTCCATATTTGCGAAACGCCCGATACCGACGGCATTACGGAAATTCGATTATCATTATACATATCCAAAAGGGAATGCGCCACATCCGCCTGCACGGTACAGTCCGCATTGGCGTCGCTACGCGCGGGAGCTATACCCAAAACCTCATTGCGCCTAAGCGCCTGTTCATAACTTGTCGCGTAATTCAAAAAAGCAAGAGACGCTTTGGGATATTCGGTATAACTGCTTATCGCATATGCGCTCACGCCGCCCATTACGATCGATTCTATCGTATCGCCTTCGGTCTCGGTCAAATCGCCGGACACGGGCAGATCGGGCATAGGCACGGCACATATATTCTCATTCGCCGCCGCATTCGCCTCCGCCGCAGTCATTCCCTGCTTACGATACGCCGCGACCGTTTCCGAAAACAGCGTGCCGTACATATCTTGCGTATTGGGAACGGCAAAGTACGAACCGCGCGCAAATTCGCTTTCGCGAGCGACAGTTATCGAATTATCCACGCACCCGCTGTTCATAACTCCGGCGAGTTGAAGAATTATGCCGGCGCCCAGCTCGGCGTTTGCCGCGTCGAACCCTATGTCGGACATATCGGTATTGTCGTCGCCGAAAACATATGCGCCGTAAGAGAACAGATAGCCGCATGAAAAATACGGATCGTCGTAAGACTGCATAAAGCCGTATTGATCGCTGTTCGCCGCATTCCTTGCTATGCTCCATCGATACATGGCGCGCATATCCTCTATCGGATCGAACACTCCGTTGCCGTCCGCATCCCACTCGGTCTCCCAATTTTCCGGAAGCAGATCTTTTCTGTAATACAGCATCGGCGCTTGCATATTGACGCCGACGCCCATAAAATAATCGTGACCGCCCAGGCTGTAAGTATACGTGTCCTTGACAAGATCGGGGAGATATTCGTATGCGTCGAGTTTTTCGATCGGAAGCGGAATGATATGCTTTCCGTCGCAATATCGCATAAGTATATCGTTCGCCTGATACAACACGTCGGGGCCGTAGCCGTACGGACCGTTTTCGGCAAGATCCGAAAACTGGTCCTGATTGGCGTCGATAGCCACTATGTGATATTCGGCATACATTTTATTGAATCCGTCAAGAAGTTCTTTCAAATATCCCGATTTTTTCGCAGTATCGTTTTCAAGCACGTGCAAAGTGATCGGTTTTGCCGCCGTGCCGCGCTCTATGTCGCCCTCGAACCTTTCGTATAGCTTTTCGAGCGACTGTTGAGCGTACTTCTCGCGCAATCCGCCGCCGTTACACGCTACGAGCGGCACTACCAGCGCGCCGCACAAAAGAGCGGAAATAGCTTTTTTCATAAAATTCTCCACTTAGCCTGCTCCCTATTTTTCAACGATAATTTTATGACCGTACGCACCTATAGTCATTCCGAACAACGTTTTTTCTTTGTCCGTGTTATTCACGTACAGCGTCGCGGTCTGACCGTCCGCTTTGCGTTCGACGATAAATACGTCGTCCTCGCTGTCGAACCGCACATCTCCGGCGCAGAGCGCTTCGAGTTTTTTGTATCGCAAAAGTTCGCGTACTCTGTCGGTAAACGGATGATCGCCCCAAATAAAGCATCTGCGACTGTCGGGGTCGTATCCGCCCTCCAACGGTATTTCCGTACCGTAATACACCATCGTCGCGCCGGGCATAAACATATTGACCGCAAGCGCCGACAGCAATTTTTCCTCGTTCTTTCCGCACAGCGTAAAAAATCTGTGCGTGTCGTGACAATCTATAAGATTGAGCATCATATAATTTGCTTGCGTGATGTTGCGCATCAACAGTCCGTTCAATCTTTCGCACAAGCCTTTCGCATCGAGTTTGCCGTACACAAAAAAGTCGAGTTCCGCCTTAGTGAACGCATAGTTCATTATCGAATCGAACTGGTCGCCCATAAGATAAGAACGGCTGTCATGCCAATTCTCGCCGATCAGAACTTTATCCGCGCCAAACGCTTTAATTCGCTTGCGGAAAGCGCGCCAGAATTCGTGACTCACCTCGTCCGAAACGTCCAAACGCCATCCGTCTATGCCGTATTCTTTTATCCAATACTCGCCTATCCCGCACAGATATTCGATAACTTCGGGATTTGCGGTGTTCCACTTTGGCATATACGAGCATTCGGCAAATACGTCATAATTGAGCGGACGCTTCGTCGGCTTGTCGCCGCGAATGACGAACCAATCGTGATACTTCGACTTTTTGCCGCTTTTGCAAACATCGCGGAACTGCGCGATATTCTCGCTGCAATGGTTGAACACCGCGTCGAGTATAATGCGCATCCCCCGCGCCCTGCACCCGTCCGATAAGCGCCTGAACGCCTCGTTACCGCCGAAGTGCGGATCGACGTTATAGTAGTCGCTTATATCGTATTTGTGGTTGGATACAGACGTAAAAATAGGTGTGAGATAAAGCGTGTTTACACCGAGATCTCGCAGATAGTCAAGCTTTTGCGTTATACCGTCGAGATTGCCGCCGGCAAAGCTCTTAGGCGTAGGTTTTTCGCCCCACTTCATGTTTATACAGCCCGAGCCGACGGCGGGCTTGGAGGATGCCCCGCCGTTCGGCTCCGCGCGGTTGAATCTGTCTACGAAAATCTGGTAAACCACCGCGTCGGACAGCCAATCGACCTTCGGCATTACGTCGTTGGGATTGACATACGCGAGCTGAAAGAAGTTATAAAACGCCAGCGAAAAATCGTATTCCTCTGTAGCGCCGTCTTCCGAATAATAATAATGCTTGCCGTCCGCATCGGTCAAATAAAACACATAGGCAAGCCGCTTGTCTGCAAGAGTCAGTCTTACCGCAAAGTAGTCGAAAAGTTCGTCGGTCGCAACAAGCGCCATCGGGATGCTTTTGCGCTCGACACAAAATCTGTGCTTCGTTCCGTATACGAGATAGACGGATGTAAGTTCGCCGCGCGCAGCGCGCAACCTAAGCTCCGCACAATCCTCGCCCGCCGCAAAGCTGTAAAGAGAATCGGATTTATGCAATAATGCCTGCTTGTTCATATATCCGCCTTGACATTCATTTTTTTTGTTGATATAATTATAATATGAATATAACCGAAAAACGCAAAAACAGAGTAACGATCAAGGACGTTGCCAAAGCCGCAAACGTCTCGATAGCTACAGTCTCATACGTGCTCAATAATACGCCCGGTCAGTCCATAAGCGACGAAACGCGCAAAAAGGTCTTACAGTTCGCCAACCTGCTCGGCTACGAATGCAACGTAATGGCGCGCTATCTCGCAACAGGAAAATCCAACACCGTGTCCGCGCTGATCAAAGACTTCCTGCCTTTTGCGTCGCAATACTATATAAGATTGCTCGCCCAATTATCGCGTATATTGTGGCAACGCAATTTCGGCTTGAAAATAGTAGATTACGCGGACGGATTCAAACGCAGTACGGACTGCGACGCATACATAACGCTCGCACTTTCCGAAGAGGAATTCCGCACTTTTGCCGACACAAAACTCATACCCGTCGTCGCCGTCGATTCTATATTCGACGATGTCCTGTTTTACCGCATCAACGACGATTATAAACGATTGTATGAACAAGCAAAAACCGAACTGGGCGCAAGTGAAGTAACTCTGATCACTTATGCTTTGTCGCCTGAAGTATTTGCGGCGGCGCAAGCGGTTTTCGACGACGTGATAACCGTCGAAACGGCGCGCGACGTTTTAAGCATCGATACAAGCAAGCGCTACGCTACCGTTTTGTCGGCTATACGCGACAACGCGCCGAGCGGTGCGCATATTGCGCTATACGAACAATCGTACCCGCTGAAAGCGGCGGCCGCGGCAGACGCTGTAATACGCGCCATCGACCGCATACAAAACACATCCGAAGAACACGACATCAAGATTTGATTGGTAATTTTAATGCGTAATGCGTAATTATGCGGAACTTTTACATTGCCGTTTACTACGCATTACGCATTATTCATTACGCGTTTATTCCGTGACTACGCTCGCAGTGACCGATACTATCGTACCGTCGGCTTGAATAACGAAGTCGAATTTATAGGTGCCTGCGGTCGTTACGGTAATATTTCCCGTGCCTTCGAGTCCGTCACAACCGGTCCAACCTTCTTTAGACGCATTGAACCAGCCCTTTTGCTGACCGTTCTTGCAGGTTCTGAATCCAAACTCGTCGCCCACTTTAAGTTCCTGCGTGATGGAACCGGAAAGCGTCGCCGAATCGGATTTGATGTCGATCTTAGCGCCGTCCGCCCATCCGGTCCCGCCGTTTACTTTGCCGTAAATGCTCGTCACCCAAGTGACGACGTCATGCTCGCCTTCTATTTCGACAAGCATACTGACGGGGTCGATCTTGATAACAAACTTATCCGCCGCGGTCACTTTGAAGTTGGCTCCGGTCATGTCTACCTGATTGGATATGAGCGTCTTGTTGGCATATTTAATGCCTGCGCCGATCACCTCGACTTTATCCTCATCTCCCTTCTCGGCGACCGTGATCATAAACTCATCGTCTGCCGCAAGCTCCATCTCTATCGCATACTTGCCGTCATCGCCAAGCGTCATCGCGTGCCTTTCCGTCCAGCTTGTATCGCCGTTCATATTGCCTTTTACGTAGAAATCGTATTCGGGCAAAGTGTCCGCGGTCTTTGCGGCTTTGAGCGTTACGGTGTCGTCGTCACCTTCGGTTATGGTGAATTTGTACGTGCCTTCGCCGCCTTTGATCTTAAAGTTCGGCGAACCCGTAGGAGCTTCCACCGCCGCCGCAGTATCGGCGTCGGTCGCAAGCGCCATCACGCTCGAATTAACGCCGGTCGTTGCTTCCGTAAGATCGCCGCGCTTGGTAGTGAGGAACATAAACTCATCATTCTCTTTCATTCCGATTTCAAGCTCGTATGTCTTCCAATCTTCGGTCGCAAACTGCGTATACGGAACAACCATATCCTGCCATTGCGTTATGTTTTCGCCCTTGATAAAGTAATTGAACTCTACGGCAAGTTCGGCTGCGTCTCCGTTACGTATGTAAGAAACCTCCGTCAGCTTACCGTCCTTATCGACATAAAGACTGAAAGTATAATTACCCGATACGCCGATCTGAATATTGGCTTTTTTCGCACCGTCACCCAATCCGCCGCCGCTCTTGACCTGCGCGTCGTCGGCTGCCGATTGCAATTCGGGCGATATGTATCCGTATCCGATTTGATTCGACCAACCGTCATCGGTATTGACTATCTGGAACTTGTCTCCGGCATAAAAATCTGCGGTGATCGTAAACAAATTACCCTGCGTCTCCGACTTTTTAAGCGTTATCTCGTCCGGAAGATTGTCGGGGTCGGTACCCTGCGCCACGTCTTTCCAACCGCATTCCTTAAAAAGATCGGAAGATTGCGATTCGCCGAGTATGAACCACGTATGATCGTCCGCCGCCTGCGAACGGAATCCCGCATATACGGAAGTGTTCTTTTCGATCTCCATGTCGAAATCGAATGCAATAGTGTACGAAGGAGTCGCATACCAACGCACAAAGTCGTAGCCTTTTTTCGAGGGGTCCTCCGTCGGCCTATCCACCTTACCGCCGAGTTCTACGTCGGTATATGAAATCTGCGACGTGCCGTCCATAAACGATACGCGCGCATAACCGTCCGCAGGGCCGCTCGGATCTTTGCCTCCGTCGCACGCCGCAAGCGCGCATGCGCCCAACGCCAAGCATAAGCCCAAAGTAAGAGCCTTTACTGTCTTTTTCATCAATTTGCCTCCATAATGTTTTTTGGTCCAAGTCGCGGTGCGCATAACAACGCCTACTACTTAAACGTTTAACTACATTATACACGAATTTTCCGAATTGTCAATAGGTTTAAGAAAATTTACGAAAAATTTTTTTCGGCGTAATGGTCGGGCAAATCTCACTGCGGCGGTTCGGACGCAAGCGCCGAGCGCCTAGCGAACCGCGCGGCGAAATTTCATAACAATGAAAGGATACACAATTTTCTTTTTGATGCTGTATGTTTATTATGCTGTACTTCGGTATGCTACTCGTACCGATTATCCACCAACGATAAAAGCCGCACATAATGCGGCTTTTATCGTGGCGGAGCAGTCGTAACTGTTAAAGATAGTGCTTAATGGTCTTATCACTCCAAATATGCACTTCGATATATCGTTCGGGTCCGAACTCACCATTCTTATTCCATTCTTGCGGTAATCCGTATTTTTTTATAATATCCAATATCTCATCATATAAGTAAAGTTTTTTTCTGTATTCTTTCCCATCATTGATGCGAGAACTGAACGTCGGGTGTGAATCACCGTATGTAAATGACAATGTCGACAAATCAAAATCTTCTATCGGTATTCTTATAAACGCACTATTCTCATACCAAGATGCTAACCAATCACATTTTTCTATTACCATATAGTGTGGGGCGTTTCTTTCTATCTTTCCACCCTTTTTCAAAAATTCATTCCGCAAAATGCTTTCATAGTATCGTCTATTTTCCATATAGTCATCTTGGCGTTTTGCACAAAATGATTTGGGATTTGTTATTCTTCTTTGGGCAATAATAGCTTTGGCTTGTTCAATCGGTATATCGGACAAGTTCATAAACGGTTTATAGTTTTTATCGAAATAGTGATATAAATCCATAGCTATGTCATTATAACAGACCTACGTTAATTTTGCAAGAAAAAAATGTTTGGCACTATGGCGGGTGCTTGATAAAACAAGCGGCTCGCTACGCTCGCCGTCAAGCACCCGCCGCAACAAAAAGACTGAACGACGAAACCGAAACGCCGAGCGACCAAAGGCGTCGCCGCTAAACCGCGGCGAAAAGCCTTTGTGTTCTCGCTCGGCGGCGTTATGTCTTTCCTTTGCTTATCTTAACAAGAAAAAAGCACCGCTTTACAGAGCATTTTTGTGGTGGGCAATGCAGGGTTGTGCGCGGAAATCGCGCACGGGCTTAGGCGCACGCGTCGAGCGCATAGTGAACCGCGCGGCGAAATAACGTTTCGATATTACATACCGAAAATTTCTTTTCCGTATTCCCGATTATTCTACGGCACTGCGCCGCGCTACTCACCTTATTTGTATTGCCCGCTATGCAAAAAACGGACGCTTTTGCGTCCGTCTGCTTGGTGGAGAAGTAGTAATCTAAAACGAATATTGTACGCTAAATTGAAATTTATCGTTTTGCAGTGAGCTCTTCATAACTCTTATCATTGAAGCCCCAACCGAGCAATGATAACAATTTAAAACGCTCGTCGTTATAAGCTTCTGATAGACTATCTATATCAAGTTTAAAATCTTTTGCTATACCCTTTTTAAGTTTTATTATAACTTTTACCTTTTTGCCTGCGGAATTTTTCAGCAGTTCAATCACGTCATTAAAATCATTATTATTGCGCGTTTTAAGCTCATACCAAGCATAACAATATTTATTCTTGCCAAAAACATTTCCATACGCTTCTATATTAATTTGCCTCAATTTTAAATCGTCAGAAATTTCGATGTATCTAAATGGCAACATTAATTCTTCATAGGTGGGTTTTGTAAAGAGCATTTTAAATCCTCTGCTAAATTATTGTTTATTGTACAATCATTATAACAAAAACGAAAGGTTATTTCAAGTGTATTACATCAGCAAAAACTAAAAATGGCACTATGGCGGGTGCTTGATATATAACAAGTGCGCCGCTACGCGGCTTTAGTCAAGCACCCGCCGCAAAGAAAGGACCGAAACAGTCGCGCAAAGGCAACGCCGCTGAAAAAACTAACTATTATTTTTTGCTGTATTTATAGAAGCAATAAGCATAGTGCGAATACTTATATTAAGATTGTCTATTTCTTTATATTTTGCTTCGTCGATATAATTTGTTTTGAATAATAATTCCAACCAATAAGATGTTTCGTTAGATTCTTTTAACGCAATTTGTAGTTTAGAAATAAAATCGGCTTTGCTATGAGCATATTGGGCTTCTCTTATATTTGCGCCGATAGAAGTTCCACTACGCCCAATTTGATTGGAAATAATGGATTCATGTTGATTTTTCAATTCTTTTACAAGATTGATTATAGTAACAGCAAAGTCAACTGATTGGATTGAGAGTTTATCGTCGCGCATAAGATTTTCCTTTAATGAAGTCGTAAACTAATGAAGAAATGAAGACGGCTTCGCCTAATGAAGTGAAGCGCCGTACTACAACTCAATTAGCGTAAGCGACTTCATTAGTGATAACGACTTCATTCTTCATGCCGCGATAGCGGCGCTTCATTGTAAAAGTCCTTTGCTAACGCAAAGGACTTTTACATGGTGGACTAACCGCAAGCAAAGTCGAACCTTAACAAAAACACTTCATACTTGTGGATGGCTTGTCTTTTCCGACAAAATATGCTATAATACTTAAAAACTTTGTAGACAGTCGAGGTTAGTATGAGGACTTTAAGCATAGATGAATTTTTAAGATCTTTTAAGCAAAATATGGATAGGCCACATTCTTTGCTTTTAGGCGCGGGTGCTTCTATTGAATCGAATGTAAAAAGTGCTATAGATTGTATTTGGGATTGGAAAAGAGATATCGTAGTTTCTAGACGTCCAACTATGAGTAGTATTTACTCAAATACAAAATCAGAGCGTGTAAGAAAAAACATCCAAGCATGGTTAGACGATCAAGGAATATATCCTAAAGACAATAGCGCGGACGAATACAGTTTTTATGCTGAAATTGCTTATCCCTTAGCCGATGATAGAAATAAATATTTTCAAAGTCTATTTGAGAATGCAAAGCCTAGTTTAGGCTATCATATCATTTCATTTATGTCTGAGCTTAATGTTTTTAAGAGTGTGTGGACTACTAATTTTGATGGGCTTATGGAAAAATGTGCTCATCTATATAATCTTATGCCTATCCCCATTGCAACAAATTCTATAGATCGATTTTATAAGACAAATTCCAAAAATGAACTTTTTATAGTTCCTTTGCATGGCGATTATAAATTCGGTAAATTAAAAAATACAGCAAGCGAGTTGGATTCTCAAAATGATGAGTATGTAAAAGCGTTATCATTTGATTTAACAGATAAAGACCTTATTGTTATTGGATATAGTGGACGGGATGTTTCTTTAATGACTGCATTAAAATCCGCCTATTCAAATAGGGGCGCAGGTCGCCTTTTTTGGTGTGGTTATGGGAACAAAGCAAGTACACAAGTTGAGAATCTTATTGATTATATTAATTCACATAATCGAACGGCGTATTATATTCCATGTAATGGATTTGACGATACTTTATATGCAATGGCTTCGGTGTGCTATGGAGATAATAATAAACTTTTTGAAAATATTAAGGCTATAAAAAGTAAATTGGCGACATCTATAACAGCAGATTCAAATAAGTTTTTATCATTTTCACCTAATTCTATCAATAAAATAGTTGATACAAATTTATATCCGATGTCTTTCCCTAATCATTGTTACCAATTTGAATTTGATGCAGCAAAGCGAAATGATATTTGGAGTTACTGTAAAAATATAATCTCGTACCATATTGTTGCAGTACCATATAAAGATATGATATATGCTTGGGGCGAAAAAGATACTATTGCAAAACTTTTTAAAGACATTGCTAAAAGTGATATTACTGTTGCTCCATTGACTAAAGATAGTGTTTTTTCAATTAGCGCATTAAAATATTTTGTTACAAGATCTGTTACGACAATTTTAGCTACCAATGCAAATTTGCAACACAATAGTTGTTGCATTTGGGATCAAAATCAACCCATTAATTTCAAGATAAGCGATAAAACCATTACGGCTTATAAAGGCGCTAAATTATCAATTATATTCTATTCGAATCGCACATTTTTCAGTATTACTCCCGATTATCATTATGAGGAAACTATTACGCTCTCAAAAGCTGAAAAGAAAGCGTTTGCTGATTATTTTAATAATAGCATTAATGGTAAGCAACCTAATAAGAATATACGTTCTTATGTAACATCTTGGGTAGATGCATTAACCAGGGGACAACATTTAACATTAAATTTTCCCATAGATGCACACGAAAAAACATTCGAATTTAAATTTAGTAATGTTAGCGCGAATGGTAAAATATCAAATACAACAAAATATTATTTCAAAGCCCCTAATACTTTTAATGATAAGCGTTTAATAATAAATGGTACTGAGTGCTTTGATCCATTACTTCAATTTTATAATATGCAACAAAACAAAGTAGTATGTGATTTTCACCCAATGAGAGGACTAACACAAAATGCACCCATTGATGCTCAAACTAATGTTAGTAAAATTAAAACAAGTATTAAATTAGGTGTGATTTGCCCCAATTCATATGAGAATGATTTTTATAATTTTCTCGTAAAACTTAATTCACATAGTGATGTAAAATTTAATATTGAATATGTAATTCCTTTTCCAGGCTTTAATAATGCATTTAAAACGCCTCTTAATATTCCAACTATATCATCTCAAGAATGGGTCAATATAGCGGCTGACCAATTTACAACACCTATTACTTTTGGCGATATACTTGCAAGAAAATTGGATCAATTGAGCGCACTTTCTGTAGATGTAATATTAATATATATTCCAAAAGAATATGAATATTTTACGTCAGAAAATGATGAGGATGTCAGTTTTGATTTGCATGATTATATTAAGGCGTATGCGGCTCAAAAGCAAATAGCAACTCAATTTATACGAGAAAAAACCATAGATAGTAATTTGATTTGTCAAGTGCTTTGGGCTATATCTCTTGCAATATATGTTAAATCTAATAGAACGCCTTGGTTAGTTTCCAACACTCGTACTGACACGGCTTTTGCTGGAATAGGATATAGTGTCAAAAAATCCAACAATAGTTCTAATGTGATTATAGGTTGTAGCCATATATATTCATCGGATGGACAAGGATTGAAATACAAATTGTCGAAATTGCATGATGTAGTCTTTGATAAAAAGAACAACCCATATCTATCTGAAAATGAGGCTTATAAACTTGGTATTACCATAAAAGAATTGTTCTATGATTCTTTTTCCGAAATTCCCAAACGGGTTGTTATTCACAAGAGGACGCCTTTTCGACAAGCTGAAATAAAGGGATTAGTAGAAAGTTTATCAGGTTCAGGTATAAAAGATATTGAATTATTAGAAATTTCTTTTGAGGATGACATTAAATGCTTTGCATATAATAGGAATATATCTGACGGCGACGGATTTCCTGTCAAAAGAGGTTTATGCTTGCCGATAAGTAATAATACAATGTTACTTTTTACGCACGGCATAGCGCCAGCTATTAATAATCCAAACTTTTCCTATATTCAAGGTGGGAAAAGCATACCAATGCCATTAAAAGTTGTTAGCCACTATGGAAGTAGTTCAATGCAAGAGATTGCAACAGAAATCTTAGGACTATCAAAAATGAATTGGAATAGCTTTGGTTTATACACTAAACTTCCCTGTACGATTGATTCATCAAACGAAATCGCTCGTATAGGCTGGTTGTTGTCGCAATATGAAGGGGCATTATTTGAGTATAGATTTTTTATGTGAAATTTTGAAAATACATATCGTATTGCTATTTTCCGATTGATTTGCCTTTTCGGGTTTAGGCGGTAGCACAGATAAAAGCGGAAGTCAACGGAAAAAACTTTTGCGTAAGATTTGAATAGAAAACAGTAACGCTCGGCAAGCAAAATGTCGGGCGTTATTTTTATGCAAAACTTTTTTCTTTGTCGTTGACTTCCGTGTTACGGGATAGGCAGAAGGCAAGATACAAAACTTTTCTCAGTGCTACTCCGATTGTTGCCGAAAAGGCAAATTAAATCAATCGGAGGTTATCCAAAAATGAAAGAAAAAGTTACAACTCAAGGGAACGAAAGAAAGTATTATCTTTCCGAGTTCTCATACTTCGACGGAGAATATGATATTACGTTTAATATCATAGACGTTGACTTTCTCCGTCAGACAATTACCGTAACCATATCCCGTTGCGGAAAGATAACGCAAGATATGTTTGACCTGTTGCGTGACAATGCCGACAATCTGTATTTCGAGTACGGCAAGTTCTACGAAAACAAAATATCTCTTAACGATTTCGAGGAGATTGACTGAAATGAAATGCAACATTCTCGATTTTAATATTCTCAAAGAAGAAATATCGTCCGACAACGTACTTGCTATGTCGGAATTGATCGCGTTTACGGAAACGCGCTATCTCATAGGCTATATGGGTAGTCGTATGCAAAAGTTGTATGCGGATTTATATACGGACATAAAGCATAAGAACGAAGCGAGCCACGTATTCAGCGACGGTTACGATTTAGCGCAGGAATGTGCATTGTATCTTTGCGAACATTACGGACAGCATTTAAGCGACGTTATAGGCTATAACAAGAAGGGCAAGAAGATCACCGTTCGAATTGCCTGCATAAAAAAGATGATGAAACTTATAAATCGGAAATGGAGCGATAATTACCGCTGCATAAGCGCAGACGATTTAACGCCAGCAAACGAACCGTCCACCGAAATAAAAGAAGACGTCAAACAAGATTATACTGTATATGATAAAATCGTGGAAAGCCTTAATTTGACATACAATATGAAACTTGCATTAGAGTGCCGTATCGCAGGATTGAGTTATCCCGAAATAGGACGGATACTTGAAAGAGCGCAATCCACCGTCTTTGAGTATTTTATAAAAATGCGACAAAGGTATACGGCGATATATGGGTGAAAAAACATTCCGAAGACATCGCACAAATTGCCGGATATATAGTTTGACATTAGACTAAATCTGTGCTAAAATCAGTTTATAAATAGTTTATTGGAGACTTTGAAAAAATGAATAATTTAATCTATCTTGATACTTATATTTTACAGCAAGATATGCGTATTCGTTTGCCTAAATCGACATTGCCTAATCTTGATATTGAAAAAGGAAAAACCGAATTTGATATTTTCTTAGATTCAACAAATAGAACATTGGTTCTTAAAATAAAAGATACCACCGGAGATTCTTATGAAAAATAAAGAAATTAAAGCAATATCCCTTTTTACTGGTGCTGGTGGGATGGATGTAGGGTTTGAACGTGCAGGTGCAAATATTATATTTGCAAATGAACTTATGCAAGATGCTGCAAATACCTATAATGCCAATCGCCCAAATAACGTGATGATTAATGCAGATATCAATAGTTTATTATCTTCATTATATCAATTTACGAATGTCGATATTGTTTTTGGCGGACCGCCCTGTCAAGGTTTTTCAGTAGCTGGAAAAATGGATCCCGATGATGACCGCAGTAAATTAATTTTTACGTTTCTTGATGTAATAGAAATAATTAAACCTAAAATGTTTGTAATGGAAAATGTGAAGGCATTGGGGATTTTAGAAAAATGGAAATCTGTAAGAGAAAAATACTTGTGCAGGGCTGAAAAATTGGGCTACAAATGTGTTCCAATTATATTAAATGCAACTGATTATGGTGTATCGCAAAAAAGAGAGCGAGTATTTTTTATCGGAATTAGAGAGAATAGTGATATGGGGTTTGAAAACAATATTCATAAATTAATAGAAAAACAAAAAATTATAGCACCAACTATAAAGACGCTTTTACGCCCCTTAGGTAGAGCCGGTACAGAGATAAATCCAAATACTTGCACTGCGAAGATAACATTTGCCACACGTCCAATAATGCGGAAATCGCCATACGCAGGTATGTATTTTAATGGACAAGGCAGGCCAATAAATATTGATGGATTTGCGAATACACTTCCTGCTTCAATGGGAGGCAATAAAACGCCGTTTGTTGATGAGGAGTATCTCTATGGAGATGCTGAATGTGATTGGGTTAAAACATATTATAACGGTCTTATAAATAAAACAATAATACCACAATTTAAGGAAGCACCTAAACGCTTAAGAAGAATAACTATCAAAGAAGCGGCAAAAATTCAATCCTTTCCAGATGAGTACATTTTTTGTGGAAATCGCGATAGTATCTATACCCAAATAGGAAATGCTGTGCCTTGTAAAATGGCGGAAGCCGTTGCAAAAGCAGTCATAGAATATTTAGAATCAAAATGACATAAAAATTGGGAGCATTTATATCGCTCCCAATTTTTATTGGCAATGTAATTGATTCCATAATTTTTTTACAGCTACTGCGGTATTTACTTCATTTATATATGAATTAAGTGCAAGATAGAAAGCTCGTCTACCATCAAATGTCATACGTTGTAAAATATTGGCTATCCATTCATAAATATCCCAAAAGTAATAAATCACATTTTGATATATATATTTTCCAAGATAACCACTCAATCCACTCACAATCATATCGTTTGGACAATCTTCCTTTCGACAAATAACGATTACTTCGTTGATAGTTTTTTCTTGTTGTTCATTATAAATCGATATACTGTCAAATGAGTCGCGTATTCTTGCAATATCAAAATGTTTAACTGTTACTTCATAAACCTTATATATTTTTCCGCCACATTCTTCATTTATGTCGCCGGGCTTTTTACTTGTAGTGCTTGTGACGGAAGCTCTATCTTCTCCACCGGTAATATCTATTCCTGTATGAAAAAAATTGTGATAGTTTTTCAAAAGCAAAGCTACTATTCTTTGCGGTGTATTCCCACTATCGGGAGCTTTTGTAACTAACTCTTTACACAGTTTATATATATAGTCTGGATCTTCTAATGGTTCAATCTTAATAGCTAATTCGATTAAACTATTTGCTGATGCTATAAGTCCACGAAGTAAAGATACACCAACCATAGTAACCCTATCTTCGGAAGTGGTAGTTTCTTCAACATAATCAACTAAATCTACTACTGCTTTCGCGACATTAAAAGGTCTTCTTTGTTTTGCCCAAGTCATATCCAATCCTACAGTAGCCTTTGCTACATTCAAGGGGCCAGATTTACGATGAGGAATATTATTTTCGATCAAAAATTCTTTTATTGGTCCTTCATAGATTGCTCGTGGATTACAATTGTATAGGCCTATAGATGCTTTATACGCCGGATTAAGTTTCATTCCAACAAGTACCACCAAAAGGATTTCTCTAAATCCCCATGCGGTTGTGGTAAATAAAGTGTTTAATAAAGAACCATATTCTGATTCATCAACAAAATAATCTTTATCTGTTGCTCGGGCGTATAGCGTTTCAAGAATTTGTTTGACCTTGATATTTCGTTCTTCTGTTGTGTTCATTAGAATCTCCAATATAAAAGTTGCTATTATAATAATAGCATATTTATTATAGAAATCATAGCATTTCAATAATGATTTTACGAAATTGTGATTAGCATATTCATCTTACAACCCTATTGGCACTGTTGCGGGTGCTTGTATAAACGAGTGCGCCGCTACGCGGCGCAACAAGCACCCGCAACCGATCAACCAAACACAACGAAAAACGTACCGCAGCAACCGCCTAAAAAGCAAGTCGGCGGCTAAAAACGGGCGGCGCGGGTAAACCCCTTGCGCACGCCCGTATTTTTTAACGCCGCCGCGCTTTCTGCTTTTTATTACGGCGTGTTCCTTTCGACGGTGTTATGCACCGTCTTTTCTTGTGCCGTTTACTCTTATATGTCTATTTGACATTTTGCTCTTATTCGTTTTTTGCGAACTTTCCGCAAAGCCCGTGATAATCCGCTCTTTTCAAGCCTATATAGTGTCAAGTCAAATCAAGTAATGTTACATTGATGTTATGCAATGTTATGTTTTGGATAGGTAAACGGCAAGTGTTGTTATTCACTTTTTCCGAAAAGCGTTGTAAAATTTTCTTATAGAACTTTTTCAAAGTGGCAAAAAACTTGCCTGTTTGAGTTTTACAGTATAGGCAAAGTATTGGTTTGTTTGGAAACTGTATAGTAAGAGTATAGATTGAGTTTGTTCCGCAAATTATGCCTATATGCTACACTGTATTGGCAAATAAAAAACTTGCAACTATTTTTTTCAAACTCGACAAAGCCTGTCGAGTTTGGGTATTAGACTTACGACGCAATAAGCGTTGTAAAAGATATAACTTCCGCAGACCGCAAGACGGCATAGAAAGCAATTACGCTTTTTGTGCCGTCTTTTTATTTTATCCGCACAAAGGCAAAGGAGAACGTATGAATACTTCATAGAAAATTCTCAAATTATTTTTTCAAATAGGAAAAAATCCTTCCTATTTGACAGCTAAACTTTTTCAAAGTCGCAAAAAACTTGCGAGTTTGAAGTTTATACTCATCACACAAAAACAAAAAGGAGAACCGCATTATGAACGAACCGGAAAACAGAAACTACCCCAATTCCAAAGTGTATTATGACGGCAGTCATTACATAGCCATACCGCAATGCAGTTATCCAAGCGGTAAAGGAATTAAGAAACGGCATACTGCTACGCCCACGCCCGAACAGATAGAGCGTAAAGAGCAGTTTGAAACGGCGTATAAGGAAAGCAAGAAAATACCGTATGAACAGCGAGCGGAATTTATGGACGAGCAGTTGAAAGACAGTATTCCCGACGATACAAAACGTAAGGAATTTATAGCCGAAAACAAAGAACGTAAACAGCGTAACCGTTCTAAAAGATATTCGCTGTTATGGCGCAAAGTCCGCTTACAACAGCGTTGGAATTGGTTTTTGACTTTTACATATTCCGATGAACTTCATACCGAAGAAACATTCAAAGCCAAGCTCAAAGATACGCTCAAAAAATTAGTCAGCCGCAAAGGCTGGAAATATCTCGGCGTATGGGAACGCGGCGAAGAAAATAATCGGTTGCACTTTCACGGCATATTCGTTATCCCAGACGGACAAATGGTTGGAGAGTTGGAAACCATAACCGAATACAGTACGAGAAAAAAGCGTATGAGAACGAAAATACAGAATACATATTTTCTCAAACGCTTCGGGAAAAACGAGTTTGAGGAGATAACTCCGCATAACGTAGAGGCTTCCATGAAATATATTGTCAAGTATATAGAGAAAGACGGCGGTCGAATCTGTCAAGGCGGCGATGTAAAACCGTATATCTTAACCAACATTTTGGGCGAAGACGTTGTAACGGCATACGGCGCGGAAGACAGAAAACTACTCTTATTCGATGATTTCACTTGCATAGACGGCGACGGCGTAGCTCACGGCAAAGTAAGTCCCGAAGTCATAGACCAAATGCCGAAAAGTAACTAAACAAATCATTTTGTCTTTCTCGGTGGGAGTGTAAACGAAAACGCACTTTTTCGCAAGGGTAAAATGCACTGCTTGCGCAGCCCTTGCACAAAAGAACGGAATAATTTTTATGCGTAAAGATTTCTGCGATTCCGTTTATTGTTCGCTCCCGTCGAAAGACAAATTAAACAAAATAAATCTAAAAGGAGAATTTCAAATATTATGAAAAACGCTATAATCTATGCTCGCTATTCGAGCGAACGCCAAAACGAACAAAGCATTGAAAGTCAGTTGCGAGTGTGTAACGAGTATGCACAGCGTAACGGATTAACCATTATAGACAGTTATATCGACAAAGCAATGACAGGTACGAACGACAACCGCCCGTCTTTTCAGAGAATGTTGTCAGATGCGGAAAAATCAAAAGCGTGGGATATTGTGCTTGTTTACGCCATTGACCGTTTCGGCAGAAATTCCATAGAAATTGCTGTTAATAAGCAGAAGTTAAAAAAGAACGGTAAGACTCTTATATCCGCAACACAACGTACTTCCGAGAACATAGACGGCACGAAAAACCTTGACGGCATACTCTTGGAAAATGTATATATCGGACTTGCCGAATATTACAGCGCAGAATTATCTCAAAAGGTTTCACGGGGATTACAAGAGAACCGCAACAAAGGACTTTTTACGGGCGGTCGTGTTCCGTTTGGGTATAAAGTCGTAGATAAGAAAGTCGTTATCGACGAAGATCAAGCGAGCGTTATTCTCGAAATGTTTAATATGTACGCAAACGGCGCTATGGCGAAAGATATTATAGATGTGTTGGAAGAACGCGGTGTATCTCATAACGGCAAAAGCTTTCTCCCGAACGCAATCTATAATATCTTACATAACCAAAAATACATAGGCAGATACGAAATACACGCCAAGGTATATACTAACATTTATCCGGCGATCGTTCCGTTGGATATATTCGAGCAAGTGCAACGGCGTATAGAACATAACCGCATAGGACAAGTGAGCCGCGAAACTGTTTTCTTGCTGAAAGGAAAAGTATTCTGCGGCTACTGCGGCAAAGCAATCAACGGCGAAAGCGGCACAAGTCATACCGGCAAGGTTATGTACTACTACAAGTGCGTGAATAAAAAGCGTAATACGCATAATTGCAAAAAAGCCACCGTTCGTAAAGATATTCTCGAACAAAAGGTTTTGGATATGGTAATGGAGTTATTCACTACCAAAGTTAATTTGGATATTATCTGCGACGAAATAATGCGTATTCACGAAAAACACCGAGCCGAGCAGTCGGTATTAAAACTGCTTCGAGAAGATAAAACCAAAGCCGAACGAAGTCTAAACAATGTTATGCTTGCTATTGAAGAAGGCATAATAAACGCTACTACCAAAAACCGAATGGCGGAACTTGAACAAAAGATAGACGAACTGAACGGTAAAATACTTCTTGAAGAAAGCAAAATCGAAAACAGCATAACGAAAGAAGAAGTTATGGAATACCTAACGCACAGCGTAAGAGATTTGTCCCCACAAGCACTCATTGAAATACTTGTAAACCGAATAGAACTTTATGACGACGAAATAGTGGTTTGGTTTAACTACTCCGACCGCATAAATCCCGACGATCCCGACACGGACGGTCGGGATTTTTCTTTACCCGAAAACTATTCTATATCCGTTACGAGCCGTTATATTATTGCGTCAAAGAAGATTGCGTTACGGTAGCAAACGCGCCGTAAAACGCAAAAACACGCCGTTAGCGACGTGCTTTGCAAAAGAAAACACCCAATCAAACAAAAGTTCGACTGGGTACTGTTATGGTGGGCAATACAGGGTTCGAACCTGTGACTTCTACCATGTGAAGGTAGCACTCTCCCGCTGAGTTAATTGCCCTTAACGCAACTGCGAATAAGCAAACAGCCTTACCCACAGCGCAAAGTTATTTTAGCATTTCCTTATGTTTATGTCAAGTAAATCAAAGCGGATTGTTTTTTGGTATTTCTTATCACATTTATATATACTATACTATATTATATATAGAGTATATATACTTTTATTATATGTGATTTTTTGCACAAACCGCTTGACAGAATGTGTACTATTGTGTTAGAATGGAGTTCAACAACGGCGTTGGAACATTTTTCCCACGCCGTTTTTTTGTAGGAGGAATCATGAAAAAACGACTTGTATTATTCATTACGGCTTTAGTCATCCTACTCGGGTCGTTCGCGGCGTTTATCGGCTGCGGCTCTGATACTGTGAACGCCGATTACTCGGTCACGGTTTTATCACCCGACGAGGCCCCGCTTAGCGGCATATCGGTGACGTGGAAGTCCTCTGCCAAATCGGCTACCGCCGTCACCGACGACGACGGCAAGGCAACGACCACTCTTCCCGCCGCCACGTACACCGTTTCTCTTTCGGGCTACGGCGAGGGACTTACCTACACTTCGGTGTCGGTAGGCTCGTCCATGCGCAATATTACGCTGACGCTCGAGGAACAACAGGTCAAGTACACCGTCACCGTTATCGACAAGACGGGCTCGCCTGCGGCGAACGTTACGGCGTCCTGGACGGACGACGAAAAAATCGTCGGCACCGCGGTGACCGATACTAACGGCGTCGCCGAGTGCGAACTCGATTACGGCGAGTATTCCGTCACTCTTGCCAACCTGCCGAGCGGCAACATTTACGACGGTGCGGCGACTGTTACCGGTGCTTCCCCCGCCGCGCGGTTTGAGCTTCACGACGGCGTGACTGCTGCATACAAAGTGACCGTACGCAGCGAAGGCGGCTTACTGTTTAAAAAACAGCCCGTTATGGTATACTCTGGCAAAGCCGTGGTTACGTCCGGCCTCACCGACGAAACCGGCGTATATACCGCCTCGCTCGTACCCGGTGAGTACACCGTGCGCGCGTCGCAAATCCCCGACGGCTACAGCTTTGAACCCGCCGAACTTTCGGCAAGCGTGACTGCCACCGAGCTTGTTTTGTATTCCGCCGTCAGAACCGACGAGCCTTCGTACGGCGCGGACGACTATTACGTAATCGGCGATATTATTCACGACTACGGCTTTACCACGCCGTACAACGTGGGCGACAAACCGTGGTCGAGCTCGGTCGCCGAGATCCTCGAAACAAACAAGAAAGAGGCGCTTATAATAAACAACTGGGGCACGAATTGCAGCTGGTGCGTTAGCGAAATGCCCGAAATGCAAGAGCTGTACGAAAAGTACAGCGACAAAATCGAGATAGTTGCGGTAAGCAACTACATTCCGTACGATAACGATCAGACAATAATCGACTACCATGAAAGATACGACTACACATTCCCGCTCTTGCGCGATCAGAACGGGTTTACGATCAAGTTCCAAATTGAGAACTGGCCTACTACAGTTATTGTCGACCGCTACGGTGCGATCGCGCGTATCGAGGTGGGTGCAATACTCGGCTTTGAAGCGTGGGAGCGCATGATACTCAAGTATATAGGCGATGACTATGTACAGACCTTTACGCCCGGAGATCGCGTGAGCGATTCTATCAACAACGAGGTGTCCAAACCCGATATCGTTCTTCCCGACGACCACTACGACAAGGTAGCCGATACGATAAACAATACAGAAAAATTCCCCGACGGCGCGTCGGTGACCTGGTTCGGCGAGACCGAAGTCGATTACATTTGGCCGTTCGTGCTCGCAACCGAGCCCGATGTTTCTCCCGAGGACAATGTGCTTTGCGCGTCCAACTCGGGCAAAGCCAATTCTATGGCGGCGATATACGCAACGGTTAATGTCAAAGCCGGCAAAGTGTTCACATTTGACTACTATTCGTCCACGCAGGCGAACAACGACGTGCTTACCGTCATTTGGGACGGCATGATAGTAAAACAGATTTCAGGCGAATCGAATGGATGGCAGACCTGCTATCTGTATGCGGACATCTTAGACGGCAAACACACCTTGGCCATGGCATACGTTAAAAATTCGACTATCAACCGCGGCAAGGACAATGTATATTTCCGCAACGTGCGGTTTACCGAGCTTACAGATATAGAGGGCTCGTCGGATATGTTCCGCGCTGCGGCGTACGGAATTCCCGACGGCGGGGCCGACCGCTTCCTGCACTATGCGCAGGTAGCTATAGACCCCGACGACGGCTACTACCACGTCGACCTTAGCAAGCTCGAAAATTCCGAGCTTGCGGGCAACGACGAAAGCCCCATGCTGTTTATGAATATGCTCAACGCGACCAACTGGTCGGGACACTCGATACAAGAGTACGTGATCGGCAAGCTTGAAACGGGCGAGTATGCGTTTGACTGCACGTTCACCGTCAACAACGTGACAAAAGACTACCGCGAAGACCTTACCGAGTATTTGATGATGGCTAACGCGTCCAAGGTGGAAGACTGCGTGCCTGTCGACAAAAAACTGCACGACCTTATCGTTGCGTTTATGGCGCACTTAAGCGGCGATCACGCACATGCCGATGAGTGGCTGGAAGCGTGCTACTTCTACTCGCATTACGGCGACGGCAAGCCGATCGGCAATCCAATTATGGGCGTTACCGAAAATACGGCAGTCGTTGTAGAGGCAAACACCGTGTACACCGCCGACCTCACGCGCAACATGTTCCCCTTCCCCACTACGATATTCGCGTTTACGCCTAAGACGAGCGAGGTTTACAAAATAGAATCGCTTATCCCCGACGAAATGGCGGACAAGGGCTATTCCGCTCAGATTTGGCTGTACGACGAGGGCTGCTCGGATGACGAATACATCTTGCACTGGGGCGAAGAGAACCTCAAGCGCGACGCCAAAAACGAGCAAAACTTCGAAGTTTATCATTATATGGAAGCGGGACACAAATACTACATTATGCTCGCCTTCCAAATGATGATGGGCGGCGAATACGACTTTAAAATAACCCCCGTCGGTCAATCGGTAACCTATCTCACGCCATGCTCGTACGACTTTTACAACCAGGTACTCGACGAAGACGGTAATTGGTCGGGCTACGTCGTGCTTGCGGGAGCTATAGAATACAAAATGGATGACGACGGATATTATCACGCGCTCAACGACGACGGCACTCTCGGCGACTTTATATATCTTGACGTAAAGTACGCCAACACCATCGCGCTAAGCAAAATCCCGCTTAACAAGCTTGTGGACAAATACGAGACCGACCCCAAAGATTTCACCGACCTCGACTATCACATATTTGACTTCCGCTACAAAGTGACGTACACCGTCACTATCGGTCCCGAGGGTGACGTTATCGACTACTCGCCCAAGACGGATCTCACGTCGCTCGGAGAACAGTACAAGGACTACACCGCACGGCTTAAAGAGATAATCGCGACCGCACCGACAAGCGGCGAATACGAAGGACTTATCAAGGTCGATCAAGAGATAGTGGACATACTCAAACTGTTTATCGAAACAAGACTCAACACAACGCTCAACGGCAAGACCGATCCCGTTCTCGAAAACGAATGGCTTCGCTTCTGTTGGTACAACAAGACGGTATCCGCGCCGACCGCAACGCCGGCCGAGTAGATATAACGATTTTTGTCTTGTTAAGGCATAGCCGAAACATCTCACGAATAATTAGAAAGGCTCACCGAAAAAACCGCTTCATGTTCGCGAGATCCTTCGGCGCCCCGTAGGGCAAGCAATCCTTTACTTCAATCCCGAATTAAAATCAGTATAAATTTTGGAGGTAAATATTATGACAAAAACATGTAAGAGAACACTGTTTATAACGGTTCTTACACTACTTCTCTCGGCTTGCATGTGCTTTGCCGTCGGATGCGACAACGGATCCGACGACACGGCAGTCGAGTATACCGTAACGGTCACGACAGGTAACGAGCCCGCAAGCGGCGTCAAGGTCACCGTCAAAAAGGGCGGCGCGCAGTTTGGCTCCGAAACGACGGGCAACGACGGCAAGGTGACGTTTAAGCTTGTTCCCGACAGCTACACGGTCACGCTTAGCGATCTTCCCGACCACTACGGTGTAGCCGAAAACGCCAAGTTAGACCTTACGGCAACCGACCGCAATCTTACAGTAACGCTTGCCAAAAACTTCGGCTACGTAGTTAAGCTTGTCGGTCCGGACAAACAGCCGTACTACAATAACGGCACGACATTGGGCGTTTGCACGCTTGACGGCAACTGCCTTTCGCCGGTTTCAATCGGCGCGGACGGCAGTACGTTCCTGGAAGCGCCTGCGTCCGACTACCACGTAAAAATAGAAAACCTTCCCCATAACGTCGCTTACGAGCATGACGAGGAAGGCTACTACACCGGCAAAAACTTTTCCGCTACAGACACGGAAATGACCATTCAGCTCTATTCCGTTATCGACGTGCTTGCACAAACGGAAATGACCGCAACGGAAAAGGCCGCTTACGCCGAAGATCATTACAGCTTTGACGCGAGCAAAACTTCGTATAAATTGACAGGCACGCTTAAAGCCGGCGAAACGAAGTTCTTTTCCATAACCCCCGCTTACAGCTCGAAGTACAACATTTATACGGATTATGCGGCAAGATATTTGACCGCAGAGAAAAAGTTCAGTCTTACCAATTTAGGCAATGCTTTTTATATACCTGTAATGCAAGCGGGCGAAACGTACTACTACAGCGTAAGCAACATGGCAATGGATGGCGGCGACGATATTACGTTTGAATGCGTAATATCCGCACCCACCGCATCCTATCACGAGGTCACGGGCACCGGCACGGTTACGGTAACGCTCGAAAACAAGGACTCCAACGCGGTTATCGCGCTTTCGCCCAAAACCGCGGCGGCATACAAGCTTACGGTAAACAGCGAAGAGCTTGCCGATATAGTATACTGCCCGTCCGCATACAACATAGAAAACACCGAGCACGAAACGTTCACCGAGAATGCTACCGCTTCGGCAAAAATAGTCGGGAAGGAAGCAGGCGGTAAAACGCTGTACTTTGCTATAGCCGCAAAGGACGCGCCCGCAACCCTAAAGGTCAAGGTGGAAAAGCTTAACGATATTACGGATACAAAAATTGTCAAGCACGTCGAAAAACAGCTTACAGACTTTGAAAACCAAGATGGCACGCTCACGTACGTTCCCGTAGACGGCACGGCCGAATTGCATTTTGACGAAGCAAACGGCTACTACACGCTCGGCGAAGGCGGTCCTATCGTAGTCGTACGTCTTACCAAAGCGATCAACGACGAAGGTAGATTTTACGCCAACGGCGCGCTCGTATACTTGGAAAACACTAAAGACGAAGGAACTCTTGCCCCCTACATTTTTGATATCACTCCCGAAGAGGACTTGAATGATCTTACAAAGGGCAATACTTCCGTCGATTATCGCATAATGCTTCGCGGCTTTGCCGATTACGAGCTTGACGGCGACGGCAACCTCGCTATACCCGAGAATATTACAGAAACTTCCTACTACGCAAAACACGTCAACAAAGACGGCGTTTACCCGCTTACCAAAGAGCTTGAAGAATACTTAAAGCTTGTTGCCGAAAACCATAGCTATAATATGCCTTTGGATGCAGCCCCCGACTGCGCTTGGCTGTTTGCTTGCTACTACTACGAAGACCCCGCTAACATCGAGGCTATCGTGGGAACGTATGAGCTTGTATCGTTCACCGAACACGGCGACAAGTACGTGATAGGCAGCGAATACGACGATTGGATGTCCGGCAATAAATTCGACATAACGTCCGAATCGTTCGTTCTTAGAGTAACGAATACCGGCTTCACGATTACCGATAACTTACTCTATGTTTACGAGTACAAAGGTACTTGGACAAAAGACGGCGACACATATAAACTCTGCCTTTTAGTAGAAAAACAAAACCCCGATACTTACGTTATGGAAGAAGTCGAGGTTGAGGTCGAAGCAACGGTCGATACGGAAAACGGCAAAATAACGATCGCCTACGTCGACGAAGACAAAGGCATAGATATTTCCTTCGAGTTTACCAAGCAAGCCGAGTGATCACACCTACATTCAATAATCAATAACAAAACAACGGCGGTAACAATAAAATTACCGCCGTTGTTTGTTGTGTAGTTTTATTTATAGTGATCGCACCATCCTTACAGCGTGTCAATAAGCCGTAAGATCCTTCGCAGCGCTCCGCTTGCTCAGGATGACAAACCAAGCTATACACAGCAAAGCCGCTTTGTCATTCCGAGGGATCGCCGAGGGATCTCACGATCATGGAATTTGGCATATTTAAAAAGAATAATCCTGCTGTTCCGCCTGTAAATACTCGTTAACCAACTGCTCAAGTTGAGCATAACCGCTAAACGACTGAGTGCTGTTGTAAACGACCTTACCCTCGCCGTCTACTATGACTGTCATAGGCCACATGCCTTTGCCGCCGAGCATAAGGTACGTCAAGCACTTATCCCCGTCAAGGTTATCCTGAGCAAATGTTATCGTGTGATCGGGCCAGTTGTTGTTTATAAACTCATCGACGTCGCGTGTAGATGAGCCATGTATTGCTATAACGTTTATATCGGGTTTGTTTGCCGCAAGCTCGTCAAAGTACGGAAGCTCTTTTACGCACGGCGTGCACCAGGTCGCCCAAAAATTGATTACGGTAAGCGTGCCGCGACGGTCGTACAGCGTAAAGCTTTCATCAGAGCCGTACAGCTTGACGGTAAAGTCGGGCGCGGTCTGTCCTACTTCGTAGCCTATATCCGAATCGGCGCCGCCCGGCTTACTGCCGTCGTCAGCCTTGGGCACGTCGATAAAGTTGTAATATACCAAAGCGCCGATCAGCACGACTGCCGCCGCACACCAGGCGGTGAGCTGTAACCAAAATCCCCTGCCGCGCTTTTTCTTTTCGGGGTTTTGCGGCGTATCTGTTTGAGTTTGCTCAATCGTTTGTTCTTTTTCTTGCGTCGTTTCCTGCGTAGGCTCGGCGGTCATTTGTTTTATTATGTCCTTTACTTCGGCTGCCGCACCTGCGTCCGACTCTATATTCGGCGCTATCCTAACCTCGCCCGCCGATAGCGGAAGCGGCTTTACCGTTTCGCTATTCTCCGTCGTGACGAGCGCGGGCGTACGCAAAAATACCTTTTCACCCTTCCAGCCTATAGCCTTTGTCGGGCATGCGGGAATACACTTGCCGCAGTTGATACATTCGTGGTCGCCGACGCGCTTAACGTCCATTTTACATACGGCAACGCATTTGCCGCAATCGGTACAGCTCGCCTTGTCGACCTTTACGCCTATAAGCGCGATACGATTGAAAAAGCCGTATATCGCGCCGAGCGGGCAAAAGAATCTGCAAAAGAAACGGAAGATAAATACCGACGCGACTATGAACACGACGAGCAATATAAACTTCCAGGTAAACTGTCCGCCGAGCATGCCGAACATGCTTGCATTGTTCGGATTAAAAAGTAGCGCGATCGCGCCGCCGAACGTTCCCGCAGGGCATATGTATTTGCAAAACGCCGGAAGGGGCACGTCGCGAAGCGCGTACATAAGCGGCAATATAACTACGAGCGCTACGAGCAAAACGTACTTAAAGTACGAAAGCACGCGTGTGACTTTGCTTTTTTTCAGCTTGGGCGTGCGCACCTTGTACAACAGCTCTTGACCGAGCCCTATCGGGCACAGCCAACCGCACACCGTTCGGGCAAGCGTAATCCCGAAAATCGCGAGTATGCCTATTACGTAATACGGCGCGCGCACACTGCTTTCGGCAAGCGCGTTTTGCAGCGCCCCAAGCGGACATGCGCCCACCGCGCCCGGACAGGAATAGCAGTTTAGTCCGGGCACGCACACGTACTTTGTGGTCGCGCTCGTGTAAATACTGCCAGAAATAAATCCCTTAATATTGGCGTTGTAAAGCAACATGGCGTATAACTGAACGAGTCTGCGCTTGGTCGGCCTGTGCGCTTTAAACCAATCCGACACCGAACGCCGAACGAGTTTTACGCCCGTTTCCGCTTCTATCTTTTTTATAAGCCTATACTTGCGTACACCGCGCCAAACGAAAAACGCTATAACTGCGGCGGCGACTAAACAGGTTATTACTATAAGTGCAGCGCTCATACAGTCCACCTCAGCCCAGCCCGATACACTCGGTGCATATATTTATTGCTTTAACAAGCACGTCGTGCGCACCGCCGTTTAGCGCGCCGATTATGATAAACGTTACCGCCGCGACAAGCACAACGCCGCGAACCGCCCACAGCGCAAGATCGCTGCCAAGCGCGGCTTTTATTTTAGCAAATTTCGATTGCGGCACGCCCTGCGGCCGACCGTTTCCCGTTTTGATAAGCGTTTTAAGCTCGATCAACTGTTTACGCGCAAGCACGCCGTTTACGACCGCCGCCGCGACGAGCACGGCAAATGATACCGCGACCCAGGGCAAAACGTTTTTGACCAGTGCGAATATTTCCGCCGTAATGTCATCGCTCTTAAAATGCGATGTATTAAGTAGATAAACGAGCTCTGCGATTACACAACCGAGCGTAACCAGCAAGGCACAACACCAAATGATGAGTTTGATTTTGGACAGCATAACGTATCGCGCGTTTGCCGCTTCATATTGCTCACCCTCTCCGCCCGTAGGCTTTTTGGCGAGCAACAGCTTTATGCCGTCTTCAGGGTCGCGTTTTGCCCGTGTTTCGTACAGCGGAAAAATTGCGCCGCACACGATAAGCCCGATAAGAATGACAAACGGAATGGATAGCGCAGTCAATCGGCTTGCCGCAATATCGCGCGTGTACACGACCCCCGTGCCCCGCCCCGAATAGTAAATATCCGCGGCGACGCAAATAAACGCTATGCCGAGCGCGACGACAAAAACGCCGACGATAATCGAGTATATCAATCTGGTTCTTTCCGTTCTTTCCACGCGCACACCTCACTGAATATTTATATTATTTTAACACAAGCCGCATCTTCCCGTCAAGGGGATTTATGAATTCGGAATGCGTAAAAAGTTTTTATTTAATTATTGTGCGGCTAACACGATCCTTTTTCTGTCATGCCGCGCGTCGCGAAGCGTCTCACAGTCTATTGTGCGACACGTTCGGTTGTACGCGATCTTGTGTTAGTGAGATCCTACGCTTCGTTCGGGATACCTTTTGCGCTTCGTAGGACAAACTAGCTTTACCTCTCCGCTTTTCGCTTTTACTTCTTAACTATTTCTGTTCTACCACGCGCGCAATTCCCGTAAATTATAGCATGGCGATTATTTGGTTGATAATGCTTGCGGCGTCGCTCGGACTGATGATATTCACCGACCCTGCGGCGGCTGTTAATTCCATGATAACCGGCGCGCACGGCGCGGTAGAACTGTCGCTCAACCTGCTTGCGCTGTACGCGTTTTGGCTCGGGTTCTTTTCGCTTATCGAAAAGCTCGGCATGTCGCGCGGACTCGAGCGGCTACTCCGCCCCGTCATTTCGCGGCTTTTCCCGTCATGCGACGCGGAAACGCGCAAGTATATTACAATGAACGTTTCCGCTAACCTTTTGGGACTGGGCAACGCCGCAACGCCCATGGCGATCAACGCGATAAACCGCATGGACAACGGCTCGACCAAGGCTTCCACCGACATGATAATGCTGACGGTCATTTCGGCGACGAGTCTTCAAATCCTGCCGACGACCGTTATCGGCATGCGCGCTACGGCAGGCTCGGCAAACCCCGCCGACTTTCTGTTCCCGTCGCTCGTAGCTACCGTACTGTCCACGCTAATCGGCATTATCGGCGTAAAAATCTGTTCCAAGATATTCGACCGAAAAAAACGCGACAAGGCATCCGCTTCCCCGCTGTATTCCGAACAGACAAAAAAGCCGCGCCGCGCTCGGCGTAAAAAAGCGGGAGCGGCAAAATGAGTGCGTACATAATCCCCGTTTTATTTCTTATCGTTCTGCTTCTGTCGTACGTTCGGCGCCGCGAGCCGTACGGCGGATTTATCGACGGCGCAAAGCAGGCGGTCGACCTTACGATCAACGTTTTTCCGTACCTACTCGCAATCATGGTCGCGGTGGAAGCGTTTAGAGTGTCGGGCGCTTCGGCAATGCTCGCAAACGCGCTCGAGCCCGTACTCGGCGCGGCGGGTCTGCCCAAAGAACTTGCCGAGCTGTTGTTTTTGCGACCGGTGTCGGGCGCGGGGTCGCTCGCCGTGCTCGACGGCATTTACCAAAACTACGGCGCGGACAGCTATATCGGGCGTTGCGCTTCCGTAATTTACGGCTCGAGCGAAACGGTGTTTTACATATCGACCATTTACTTTTCGCAGTCGCACGTGCGAAAGCTACGATATGCCATTCCCGTCGCGCTAATCGCCACCTATACCGGCTGTATCGTCGGGTGCTACCTTTTGCGGTTCTTTTAAGTATGCGTGCATGATATTCGCGTATAAATTAAAGATCACCCGCACATACTGAAATTATGAACACAACAGAAACTTTAACGCAAGAAATGAAGGTAAAAGCCGAGCGCGAACACGACCTTACGATCAAGCTGTTCCAAGCCTCGCAAATGGGCAGAGAAACGCTCGAGCACGTAAACGACAATATGAGCGGCGGCGAGCTTAAACAGGCGGTCGAAAAAGATATTCTCGACTACTCGGATATTTGCAATCAGCTTACGCGCAAGCTTGACGCAAAAGGTCAAGAACCCAAGTCCGTCGGCAAGATTCCGCGCATGATGTCGAGTATGATGATCAACATGAAAATCAACGACGAAACGCCGGAGTGCGAAATCGCCAAAATGGTTATCGACGGCACGACTAAGGGCGTTACCGAAACTACTTCCATGCTTTCCGAATACTCGGACGTCAACGACGATATAAAAAATATCGGCTACAAGCTACTGTGGGTCGAACAAAAAAACATAGACGAAATGCGCAGGTTTTTGCACAACTGACATCAAAACATTTGACCTTTGTTCGCATATATCATATACTAAATAAAATAAATAGTTTATCGGAGAACTTTCGGTCCCAACCGAATATGTTGATAAGATAACGAGTGGGCTCGGTAAAAAATTGCCGAGCCTTTTTTTGTGATAAGGCGGACAAAATGCAAATCCACATTTCGGATAAATTTACGTTCGGTAAACTGATTCGGTTTGCCCTACCGTCCATAGTTATGGTGATATTCACGTCGCTGTACGGAATAGTGGACGGGGTTTTTGTATCCAATTTCGCAGGCGACGACGCATTCACGGCGGTCAATCTGTTTTTGCCGATATTCTACATAGTGGGCAGCTTGGGCATGCTGCTCGGTTCGGGCGGGTGCGCGTTTGTCGCTAAGCTATTCGGCGAAAAACAAGACGACGAAGCGCGCAAGGTGTTTACGGGGCTTGTAATCTTTGCCGCGGCAATTGCGCTTATTTTCACGCTGTCGACGGTGTGGTTTATTCCGCAAATATCCGTCATGCTCGGCGCTGAGGGAAAAGCGCTTGCCGACTGCACGCTGTACGGCACGATCATGATGTGCGGACTGTTGCCCTTTAGCATGCAAAACTTTTTTCAGTACTGGTTTCCCGTCGCCGATAGACCTCGGCTCGGGCTATGGATTACCGTTGCCGCCGGGGTTACAAACGCGCTCGGCGATTTCATTTTTATGTACGCGTTCGAGATGGGAGTCGGCGGCGCGGCGATTGCGACTGTTATCGGCGAATGCGTAGGCGGGATCGTGCCGCTTATATGGTTTCTGTCCAAGAAAGGCAAAAACCTTTATCTTGTCAAACCCGCGCTAAAGGCGCGCGAACTCGGCAAAGTCTGTCTTAACGGCTCGAGCGAGTTTTTGTCGAGCGTGTCTGTGTCGGCGGTAAGCATACTTTACAACTTCCAATTACTTAAATATTTCGGCAATGCGGGCGTGGTCGCCTACGGCGTTATCATGTACGTTTCGTTTATATTTATCGGGTGCTACCTCGGTTTTTCGGTCGGCACCGCGCCTATCGTCGGGTACAACTACGGCGCGCAAAACACCGACGAGCTTAAGAGCGTGTTCAAAAAAAGCCTGCTGTTTTACTGCATAGCGGCGATTACTATGACCGCGATTGCCGAAGCGCTCGCCTCGCCGCTTGCAATGATTTTCGTAAGCTATGATTCCGAGCTGCTTGAGCTGTCGGTAAAGGCCGTGCGCATATTCTCGTTCTCGTTTTTGGTTAGCGGGTTCGGCATATACGCGTCGGCGTTCTTTACCGCGCTCAATAACGGAATAATTTCCGCCGTGATATCTACCGCGCGCACGCTCGTGTTCCAAACGGTAGCCGTGTTCATAATGCCGCTCATATTCGGCACCGACGGTATTTGGGGCGCGACAGTCGCCGCCGAGATACTTTCGCTGTTGCTTGCGACCGTCTTTATTTTAACAAAACGCAAAAAGTACGGATACCTATAATTCGGAATTCGGAGTTTTCTATCGCTATGCCGTGATTGAATAACGGCATGTTTGCACAGTCCGTCAATTACCAATCGAAAAGAATATTTCCGCCAAAATTCGACATAATAGAATGGAGGAGGAATTACACAATGGAAAAATTGACATCGGGCAAGATTGCCCCCAAGACCGGCGAGTACAATATCGTTTCGGAAAAGGGCAAAGTCCTCGGCACCGTCCGCGTCAAAAAGGGCAACAGAATGCCCCCGACGCGCCACTCGGGCAGTCACTTTGTTATCGGCGAATAATCCGATAAACGCAAAAAACCCTCGATTATTTGTCGGGGGTTTTTGTACTTAATAAAAAAACGGGTATAATTTTATTTAATCCGGCGCGATTACTCGACGCTTTTCAGCGCTTCGACCATGGAAATGTTTTTTATGCGCGTATTAAACATGAGCGTTGCTATAAGTGAGAACGCAAAGGTCAACAGCATACAGCCGATCGCGACATACCAGCTTAAAAACGCCGAGATAAACACGTTAAAGGATGAGGTCAGGTCGACGAGCCACAGCATTAACGCGTAGCCGAGCGGCAGGCCTATAATACAGCCGAGCAGTGTAATTACCAAATTTTCCACAACGATCATTGCGGCGGTTTCGCCCTGCTTGTAACCGAGCACCATAAGCGTTGCAATCTCACGCGTGCGTTCCTTCAGATTTGTCGCCGTGATGTTGTAAATAACGGCAATCGCAAGCACCGCCGCGCCTATCGTAAACAGTATGACCGCATAGTCGAGCAATGACATTTTGTCCTGAAGCGCGGCGAAGTTGTCGGCGAACGACCTAACGTCGCGCACCTCGTCGTACGACCTAAACGCGTCCGCCGCAGCCTTTATCGACTCGCCGCTTTTGACCTTGGCGTAAGCGGTATCGGCGTACAGCCCGACGCCATTATCCTCAAACGCGGCGTAACTGCAATAAACCTTTTGCTCGAAGTATTCGTAAATTATATCGGTAATCGTTACGTCAAACTCAATCGCGCGGTTGTCGAGCGAGTACCCGCTAACCGTCACGGTATCGCCCTTTTTTACGCCCAGTTTGTCGGCAAGCGCGGTGGGAATGGCAAACGTGTCGTCCTTTACGGTAAGACGTTTTTTGCCGTTCTTGTCCGAAAATATCCTAAAGCAATCTGCGTCGGCGTACCTGTATTTTGCCGCCTGTTCGACAGTCGGTATCGCCGTCACCGTCATGTCCGCAACCTTATCCTTGTACGAGAAGCGACCGGAAAAGTCGGGCGCAAACGTGAGCGAGTCGAAGTATTCCGCGCCGCGGTAATCGGATATCTCGTCAAAGTCGAACTGCTCGAGATCGACGGGCGCCTCGATGACCGCCGTCAAATCGTACCCGCTTGACGCAGCGTACCTATCAAACGAAAAGTCCATGTTATCCTTAAGTCCGATAAGACCGATAAGCAATGCCAAGCAACCGATAATTCCGACCGACGACAACAGCATGCGAAGCTTGTGCAAAAACATATTGCGCAGATTCATTTTTGCGCCGAAGCCGAGCCGCTTCCACAAACCCGTCCAACATTCGGCGAGTATGCGCTTGGTCTTTTTGGGCGGCTTGGGTCGCATTGCCTGTGCGGGGTTTGTTCTGAGCGTTTTGTAGCACGAAAGAAACGCCGCAAAGCACGCGAGCACCGCCGCAACGACTATGCCCAAAATCAAAAACAGCGGGCTTATGTGCACGGGCGTAGGCGGCATGCAAAACTGCCGCGCGTACAGGATATTTATAAGATACGGTATCAAAAAGATTCCACATATCCCGCCCACTGCGCCGCCTATAAGACATGCGAACAGCGCGTAAAATATGTACGAAAAGTATACGCTTCCCTTGCTCACGCCGAGCGCCTGTATTACGCCTATCTGCATGCGCTGAGCGTCCACCGTTTTGGACAGCGATATTACGGTTATCGCCGCCGCCACGGCAAAGAACATAAACGGAAGCACCCCGGCAATCGCGGCTATGGTATCGTTTATACTGTCAAACGCGACGACCGCAGGGAACGAGTCACGCTCGAGCGAGTACATAAACAGCCCCGCCGCCTCATTGGGGTGGTAAATCATATCTGTTATTTCGTTTTCGTCGGACAGCGAATAACGCTCGAACAGCTCGCTTTTCTGCTTGCGGTCGGATATAACCTTAATGCCGTTGTACACCTGTACGGACGAAGCTATCGCGGATATTTTTACGCTCGGGATTATCGCGCCCTCGGGCAGTACGATTTCCGCGCCGTCGGTAAACAGCTTGATTGCCTCGTAGTCGACAAGCGCGGTTACAAACTCGTCGGGTAGCATGGCGGTGTTGCGCGTATTGACCTTGTAAATGACGTCGGGCGAATGGTATACGCCGCACAGGGTAAACTCGTACGCTATCGGCACGGCGTCGAGCGAGTATTGCACCGTTCGCTCGCCCGAGCCCTGCGTGCTCATTGTCAGCGTGATTTTATCGACGGTCGCCACGTCGAACGAAACAACGTCGCCGATACGTATACCGAAGTTTTCCGCCGACACTCGGTCAATAATTATTTCGTTTTTACCGCGCTCGGGAAGTCTGCCCGATATTATATGCGGCTCGTCTATCCCGTCGGTCAGCGTTGTAATAGTAAGGTCGCGGCGCATGCCGTTCAACTGCGTTTGCGTGTAAAACGTGTTATACCCCGCCGCCTTTTTGACGCCGCGCTCGCCCGCAATTTCGGCTACCGCAGGCGAATTGACGTACATGTATTCGGCGCGCGCCGTGGCGTAATTGCTCGACTCATAGTAATCGTTTACTTGATCGGTAACGCCATTGGACCCCGCCGTAATGCCCGCAAAGAAAAAACACCCGATTATTATGACCGCAACGATCGAGATAAACGAGCCTATGGTTTCGCGAATATCGCGAAGCGTTTTGAGCATTATGTATTTAATGGGCAAGCTCCTTTGGTAAACGTTCTACCACTCGATGCTTTCTATCGGTACGCGCGCGGCGTTGCACTCGATTTTTTCCACCTTACCGCTACGCACGTGAATGACCTTGTCCGCCATAGGCGCAATCGCGCTGTTGTGCGTTATAAGAACGACCGTCTTGTTGTACTTTTTGTTGACGTCCTCCAACAGCTTGAGCACCATTTTGCCCGTCTTGTAGTCGAGCGCGCCCGTAGGCTCGTCGCACAGCAAAAGTAACGGGTTTTTTGCGACCGCACGCGCTATCGCAACGCGCTGCTGTTCCCCGCCCGAAAGCTGACTGGGAAAGTTTTTGGCGCGGTCGGACAGTCCGACGCGGTCGAGAGTTTCCGCCGGGTCGAGGTGATTGGCGGTGACCGACGCGGCAAACTCGACGTTTTCGAGCGCGTTAAGATTGGAAATGAGATTGTAAAACTGAAAGACAAACCCGACCTTTTCCCGTCGGTAAAGGGTGAGCCGCTTTCTGTTGTACTTGGTTATGTCCTCGCCGTCGACGATTACCTCACCCGAGGTTGCCGTGTCCATGCCGCCGAGTATGTTTAAAACCGTCGACTTGCCCGCGCCCGACGCGCCAAGCACTACGACCAGCTCGCCTTCGTCAATAGAAAAATCCACGCCGTTAAGCGCAGGGATTTCCACTTCGCCGAGCTTGTAAATCTTTTTTACGTTTCTAAACTCTATAAGCCCGACGGAGGGATTTTGTTCCGATTGGGTCTCGCTTATTTGTGCCGTGTATTCCATATTATTCATCCGCCGCACTGAACATCTTTGCAGTCTTGTACTCGCCGTAGTAGGCGTACCATTTTTGCTTGAGCTCGGCTTTGGGTATGAGCTCAGTCAGATCGAAAAAGATATCGTCGATAAGCACGGAAAGCTGCCGCTCGCTCTCAGACGCCGTCGATATTGGCGGCGCGTACGTCGACGAACAAATAAAATCGAAGTATACTTTGTCCACGTGCGCAAACTCGTCAAATGCATACTTGACTGCGGCAAGCTTTTCCTCGCGGTCGGCGTCGTTCTTTAAAATAACTCCGATCTCACGCCGCAACAGGTCAAGCCGCTGAATACTCAAAAGCCGCACTATCTCGTCCTTACTCGAAAAGTAAACGTAAACGGTCGCCTTGGAATAGTGCGCTTCCTTGGCAAGCATATTCATATTCATGCCGTCGTAACCGTGCTGAACAAGCAAGCGGTCGGCGACTTCCATCAACGCTTTGCGGTGGTATTTAGCCGCCGCGGCTTTTTTTTCTTCGGACATAGTAACCTCTAGTCTATTGTAACACTTTTCTATACTGTTGCGCAACCCCAAACAGGCATTTTTGCGACAAAAAGTTTTACGTTACTTATTTTCGCCCGCCGTCTTACCCTCGGCACACCGCGCCAAATAAACGGAAAACGCCAACAGACATTCCGCGGGATAGTACGTAGCAATGCACAGCGCGCCGACGTACGTTTTGACCGACGAAAACACGTTGAGAAGAAGCATCAAATCGGAAAAGAAAAACAGCAGACTGCCGAGCGCTATCGTGAATGTCAGCCACGACTTGAGCTTGACAAAATCGCCTACCGCCTTGCCGACCATAAGCGATATGACCGCGGCGTACACTATGCACACGATCTCCATAAGAATATCTTCGGAAAAATCGAATATCGGCGCGAGCGTTATAAACAGCGCCGCGAATATCATTATTATCCCGCCGAGCAAAAAGTCGACGAGCGACGGCTTGCGCAAAAAGCAGTACGACGCGAAAAACAAAACGTGCCCGACGGCGAACAGCGCCGCCCCGACTATAAAATGGATTTCGAGTATTATGTCGCCGAGCATGGCAAAAGTGAGCCCTGCAACCATGACCGACGGGAACTTCAATTCATGGTGCTTGATTAAAACAAGATACACAAGGTTTACAAACCCCATGACGGTAAACAATAAACTCGTCACGATTTTGACCGAAAACGCGCCGTATCGAATGTACAGCCCGTCAAGTATCCATATGAGCAATGCAATAGCAAGATTGACCGCCAATATAACCGTGTTTAAATCCAAAGACCTCTTGTCCGATTCCATAAGTCACTCCGAGTAAAACAAAAAGTACGCCAAAACCAATAAGCAATAACACTGCTTGAATGATACCACCCGGACGCGACGATTGTCAATGAATTGCAACCCTTACGGGAATTCAATTCTCACACCGAAAACGCTTTACTTTTTTAACCCGTTAGGTTATAATAAACGAGAT
This sequence comes from uncultured Christensenella sp., assembly GCA_910578545.1. Classification (GTDB taxonomy): domain Bacteria; phylum Bacillota; class Clostridia; order Christensenellales; family Pumilibacteraceae; genus Anaerocaecibacter. The sequence goes on along the minus strand of CAJTPT010000005.1, from coordinate 17,773 downwards.
ATCACCAACAACCCGGAGGCATACCGAAGCGGTCATAACGGGGCGGTCTTGAAAACCGTTTGTCTGAAAGGGCGCGGGGGTTCGAATCCCTCTGCCTCCGCCAGTAAGAACCTAAAACGAATCACATAGTTTTAGGTTTTTTGTTTGCAACTTTTACCGATACACAAAAAACAAATAACGATTTGCAAAGGCGATCGCCAAGCGGTTCAGCGGCGACGCCTTTGGTCGCTCGGCGTTGCGGTTTCGGCGGTCGTTTCTTTTCGTTTCGGCGGGTGCTTGATCGCGGCGCGAAGCGCCGCGCTTGTTTATACAAGCACCCGCCACGGTGCCATCGTTCTTTTTACGTTGTCAAACAGTTGAAAATGCTTTCCGTTTATGCTATAATTTATTTGCTCATATAGAGCGATAAACAGTAATTTCTACATAGAGGCGGGCATATTCAAAATGGATTTTGTATTCGATGTAATATTCGGTTTGCTGTTGGAGTTGTTTAAAGCGGTGTGCCCCGATTACGAGCTGAAAAAGTGGCAAAGCGCACTGCTAATCGTTATAGGACTTATAGTGCTCTTTGCGACAATAGGCTGTTTTGTTGTCGGATTGGTGTTGCTCAATGAATACGCCGAGCATAAAGCATTGGGAGTTGCACTGACCGCTGTGGGCGTGTCGTTGTTTCTTATACAGGGTGGAATCTTCGGCGCTCTTATCGGACTGCATTTCAAAGCCGAAGTGAAAAAGAACAATGCCGATGGCAATGCAGACGGCGACAGTGAAGCCGACGGCGATAATTAAGACGATTTGCGGCGGTTTTCTACGGCATAACCGTAAAATAAACAAAATTAATTTACTGGATAAATTTCAATTTAACGTGCAGTAATTATTCGTTTTACGTTACTCCCGCTCCGCCATTAGGGAATTGTACGAACACACGCCAAAGTGAGTTCGTACTTTTTCTTTTGTATGAAAGTTTTGGTGTGAGCATACCCATTAAAGACATATTGCCTAAACCACCCATTCCTACGGCGTGGCAAACGCAAAAGCGTGATGAGAACGGCAACTTTACAAAATAGCGATAAAGGCACTTTGAGAGAAGTCTCGGAGTGCCTTACGGTTTGCTTGATTAAAAGTTTTGTTTTTGCTATAATAATTGTACGATAAACAGTAATTTAACGGAGAAAAAAACAATGGATAAAACACAAATTTTGCAATTTATATCGGAACAAAAAACGGCTTTTATTGCCTCTGTCAACGAGCAAGGTTTTCCCGTAATAAGGGCAATGCTTGCCCCTCGCAAAATAGACGGTAACGAAATCTATTTCAGTACAAATACTTCGTCTAATAAAATCAAACAATATTTAGCAAACAATAAAGCGTGCGTCTATTTTTACAAACGCGGAAGATTCAAGTATCAGGGCGTATCGATTACGGGCGAAATGCAGGTTTGTACCGATCAAGCAACAAAAGACGCAATTTGGCGTTTCGGCGACAAGCTGTTTTACAAACAAGGCGTAACCGACCCCGATTATTGCGTATTGAAATTTGTAGGCAAAAAAGCCGAGTATTATTGCGATTTTAAGATTGAAACGATAGAACTGTAAATTTCAATTTAGCGTCGAATGGCTGATAAGATTAACCAACTTGTCAGTCATTTTTTTGTGTCGAGCGACTACTTTTTGTAGTTTTTGAGTCCTCGTGATTTTTTCTTTTAAACGGTTGTCACGGCACAGATTTTCGTCCGCGGGTAGTAAAAAATACTAACACATGCCAAAGCGAGTTAGTATTTTCTTGTTTTGAACATGATTTCGCGTTTCGCTGTCGGTCTTTCCTTTTCGTTTCGGCGGGCGCTTGACGGTGAGCGTCAATGAGCCGCTCGCTTGTTATTATCAAGTGCCCGCCCAGTGCCAAAGTGTATTTTTGCATTATCATACAGTTGAAATTTAAGTGCAAATGTAGTATAATGAAATTATGGATAAAGTCAAAAAAGCATTGATAATAATCGCCATATATGCCGCATTGGGAATTGTCTTAATGCTTTTTATTATTCATTATTATGGAGATTTAGGAAGAAAGGAAGCTATTGAAAAACAAGAAAAAGTTAAAGCAACAGTTACGAGTTTAGACCCGCATATACTTGAAGGAAACTATGGCACGGTATATGACGTAATTTACGAATATACAGCAGAAAATCGTACACATTATTTCGGAATAATAGTATTACGGACTGATGATATAAATTACGCCAAATCTTTTATAGGTAATGAAGTTGAAATATTTATTGACGGCAAGGGTAATTGCATACGAGTATCGGAAATAGAGAATTTCAATGTCGAATATTACAAAAATTGGTGTATAATAATCGGCGCAATAATCGCCGCATATACGATTGTTTGGGTTGCTATGATTATTCGTGAAAATATAATCCCCGCTCCGAAAACGAAAAAACCGCGAAAAGAATAAAATTCGTTATAGGTTACTATTGTCTTTTTACCTTGTAGGCATTTTGAAATCTTTAAGAGCCTTATTCAAATAGTCATTAAACGGTTTCATAATTCTGAAAAGTTCTACCGCTTTTTCAATAAATGCAGTTGTGTCGCCTACTTCTTCGTCGGTCATAAAATATTCCAAATACCAAGACTTATATTTCAGATATTCCGCCTGCGGATGATTTTTATCATAACCGGCCGGAACATTTTTCAAAGCAGAACCTTTTACTATGAAATATTTCTTAAATTCCGCATTATTTATAATTTCGTTCCATTCGTCGTGGTGAGCCGTTATGTAATCGCGCACCATTGCGGTTGCGTTAGAGAACATATCGGCAAACAGACCGCCGCCCAAGAACGTGCCGCCATTAGGTTTAAGCATAATGTAGTAGCCGACGGGAATAGGCAGTTTACCCATAGACGAGATATGCGCACGGAAACAGGGGTTGTAGGGTGATTTGTCGTGGCTAAACCTTGTATCGCGCACAAGTTTGAATGTAAGTTCCTTCGGGCTATTATGCAGTACGCTTTTGTCAAACGTACCTATTCCGTAAATAAGCTCTTGCACGAGCTGTTCAAACTGTATAGTTGCGTCTTTATTCTCTTGCTTGTGTGCGTGATACCATTCACGGTTGTTGTTTTCGCTTAATTCCGTAAGATATTTAAGCATAGATTGAGTGTTCATTTTAATCTCCTTTTATAAAAAAATAAGTGTGTTTTATTTTTGTACTTTAATAAATGATCGGTATGCTTTTTGCAAATATTCGACTATTTCGCTATCGGGTATATTTGCACCGCCCATAGCGATCATAGTTGCCATACCGTGAGTAAATGTAATAAGCATTATATAAACTTCTTTTGCGCAATTTTCGGACAGCGAATATCTTTGCATTACCTGTTGTGTTGCATTTTTATCGCCCATCCATTCGTAAATATCTGAAAAACTATTCAAACCGTTTATCTTATTTAGAAATAATAACTTGAATAAATTAGTTTCCTCTTTTGCGAATAATATATTAGCTTTTCCCATACTTTCCAATAGATTATTGCCGTCGATTCGACTATAAATAAAGGACTGATAAAATTTCATCGCCTCTTGATAAACAAATTCTCTCAAATCGTCCATATTTTTATAGTAACTGTAAATCGGCTGTACCGAACACCCGATTTCGTCTGCTATATTTTTGAGAACGACTTTATCAAACCCTTTTTCTCTTGCGAACTTAAACGCTGTTTCCAATATCATTTCCTTTGTAATTCGTTGTTTTGGCATAAGCATACCTCTTTACCGATCGTTTATTATTTATATAGCATATATTATATAACATTGTTTATATAATGTCAATTATATTGTTTGACTTTTGTATTAAATCCGAAAATAATTATTTTGGGTTGCGCAATACGCGATTGCGACATGTCGCCGATGTCGCAATTAAGCATGCACGGTAGAAAGCAGATTGTGCAAACCATAAATCACATGACGCCGACCCGCCAAAAGATTTCGCCTTACCGAAGTTTTTTGAATAACCATCGCCTATACGCTTAGCAATAAATCGGCATTTGACAATTTACGTGAGTTTTGATACAATCAAAAAAAGCGTGAAACGCGTGTTCGCGAAAAGCGACTTCACAATTCAAATTCACACACTAATTCGCAATCGAGGTAAAATATGTTTTGGAACAGGCAACGCAAAAAAACGGACAAGCTAATTCTCGGCGACGAGAATATTTATAAAACGACAAACGTTATAGACGTAAAAATAGAATGCAGGGAGCAGCTCTTTTCCGCTTACAGTTACTCGGACAACAAGCTTAATACAGAGTTCAGCGAATATCTGTCGGACAAAGCCAAAAGCGTTCCCATCAAGGAACAGGTTAAAATCCAAATTCATACCAAAGACGATATAGAAGTTGCCGAAGTGGAGCAAGCGGTAAAAAGTCACTTCCGCGCACAATACAAAGAGCAAAAAAAGGAAGTCACGCGGCTTACGGTAATTTCGCTCATTATGCTGACGCTCGGCATTATAGCATTGACCGCGCTAATACTTATAGAATATTTCACCGACAATATCTACGTCACGTATATCGCCGATATAGCCGCATGGGTGTTTATTTGGGAAGCGGTAGACATATTCTTTTTACAGCGTGCGGTCGCAAAAGCCAAGTGCGTGCTCATTCAACGAATATACACCGCTTCTATAGAAATTTGCTCGGAATCGATTTAAAAATAATCATTTACAGAAACCATAGTTTACAAACCACTATCAAACAAAAATACGAACGCACGGTAAGTGAGCTCGTATTTTTGTTTGCGGGTTTATTTACGAATAGCCGTCTATTTTATGCGGCGTAGGTTATGGTTATAGTGGCTTCGGCGGCGGAAACGCTGTCGATTGAAATATCGAAAATCAACGTTTTGCCGTCGTTGGTCACGTACTGCGGGAACACGTCGCTAAGCTTATCCCCCGCCTGCCACAGGTCGTCGCTTTCGGCATACCCGCCGCCGCTTGCAAACTTTGTTTCGCCGTCGGCTTCGACAAGCTTGATTAACGCGGCATCGGACATCGAGTTGTTGTTGTCTGTAAACGAACCGAAGTCGTTGTCAAACGGGTTTTCAATCCAAGACGAAACGTGGTAGATGCGCACGCCGTAGCCGGCACCGCCGTAAAGGTAGCTGTCGCTCATATTGGCGTGCAATTCGTTCAAGCCCTCTGCGGAATACAAGTCGATCAGCAGATATTCGCAGAAGTACGAATTATCGAACTTAAGCGGAATAAGTATGGCGTCGCCTTGTTCCTGCGAGCTCTTAATGGTGATCGTTTTTGTTGAAACGACTATCTCGGGCGTAAGCCAGCCAAGCATGATTTTGGAATAAACGTTTTGGTCGCCCACGGTTGCGTCCATCATGTCCGCGCCGCCGAGCCCCTCGTCGCTACCCTGATTGGGCGCATAGTCGTAGTAATCGTCGAGTCCGAAAAGATGTCCCGTTTCGTGAATGTAAGTTGCGGCGTTGACATTTAATCCCGAAATGACGGGATAGTATTCGTTTGTATATCCGCCTTTCACGCTCTCGATCATAAAGTCCAGCCCGGCGAACAGATAATAATAAACGTCCTTACCGTCGTAAGTTGCCGCGCCGCCGTCGTCATCCCAAGTCACATACGCCCAATAGAACGAATCGTCGCCGTAATCTACGGGCGCGGAATAGATAAGATAAACCGCGTCGATAGCGCCGTCATTGTTGGAATCGTACTTTGTGAGATCGAGTCGGCTTTCGTAGTACTCGAGCACCTCGTGCAAAAGCACGTTGTCGCCGTTGTTGTACGTTTGACCCTCGTATTCCTCTGTTTGCTGTTCGTAGTAGGTAGACGTCTTGTCCGACTTATAATATTCCACGCCGTCCATGACGCCGGCAATATCGAATGAAATGTTAAGCTTTCCGTACGAGGCCTTTTGGTAATAGGATTTTACGCTTTCCCAGCCCGTTGCGCCCGTCGTATCGTTAAACGCAAGATTCAAATTGCCAAGCTGTTCTTTGGTGATAGTCGTATTGCCGAACTCGACGGGAATGACGAGCGCGTTGTACGTACCCGTCGAAGGCAAGCCGATATAGGGGTCGGCATACTTGCCCGTCGTAGTAATCTTATCCTGCAACGTCTTTTTGTCGAATGTTGCGGAATTATAGATTTGCTTATCCATCGTGCCCGTCGGCTCGGTGGGTTTGGTGGTTCCGCCCGAATCGGGAAGAGTAAAGCTTATAGATCCAAACTTGGATAACACATACGTAAAGGTATACCCGTCGCTCGTTTCCGCAACGATTTTGGCAACGTTGCCGTTAGCAACGAAAAGCGTGAACGACGTCCAAGTCGAGTCCTCGAACTCGCCGAGCGCGGCGTTGCCGAGTGTGCCGGGGGTCTTTGCGGCAAACCCGCCGTTTTGCGCGGCGTATTCGTATGTCGACAATTTGGACAAATCGACAATGTTCATATTGAGATAGTGGTTCAAAAACTCATCCTCGTTGTCTTCTGCGTCGTACTGTGTATACGTGCCGTTGCCGTTACTGTAATAGTATGTATATTTGTTAGTCGAGTCGTCGTAGCCTACGTAATCCGTATATGTGTTGCCCTCATCGTCCTCAAAAGTCCACTTGATGTTTTCGCCGAGGAATTCGTATATGTCCGTGTAATCGGCGTTAGCGCCCGTCACCGTAACCTTTGAAGCAAAGTTTTGAGTCCAATCGTCGGCGTATTTTAAAAGAATACCGTGAAGATCGTCCACGCCGATTTCGTCGTATTCGTCGCCCGTTTTGACTACCGTAAAGGTCAATTTCTCTGTGGTATTGCCTATCTTGAGCGTGATTGTAAACTGTCCCGCCTTGGAAGTATCGGCATTGCTTAAATCAAGCATATCGTCGGAAATATCCACCTTTTTGCCGTCCTTATCGATTACGACAAAATACTGCTTGTAATCGATCTTGTCGCCGACCTCGACGGTAAGAGGCAAGCTCGAATCGATACCGATAACGTAATCATTCTTGTTGCCCGTGTTCTTGTTGCCGCAAGCAATCAAGCCGACTGCCGCCGCAAGCATGACGAGCGCCGCAAACAAAGCTACCAAACGTTTCTTGACTTTCATTGTCCTTTTCCTCGAATAAAGTTTTCAGCCGACTACGACTAAATTTATTATACACCCTTGTTTTTTCAAACACAACAAAATACGTACAATTTGGAGTATTTTAATTTAAATCTATAATGCACCGATCGCTCTTGCGCAAAAAAGGGCTTTGTGATATAATATCAACGATATGGGCACGGTTTTTAAGATACTTAATAACAACAGAAAAAACATCGGTCTGTGGGCGAGCAATTTGTTTTTTGTAACCACGGTGATGATTGCGCTGTTGAATATCATACTGTTCGACATTATAGGGTCTTGGGAAATTCCGCTCGGCTATCACAGCTACGGGCATTGGAACGACTGTTTGTATTTTACAAATCTGCTGCACGTGTTTTGTTCGGCGTTTTCCCATTCCAACCTACAGCATGTACTATTAAACATGCTTTGCTTTGTTATATGCGGAATATATCTCGAGCGCAAAATCGGCTCGCTCAATCTGTTTTTGTTGATTATGGCTTTCGCGCTTTTGTGCGGTAGCGCCGTTGCCGCAAACAACGACTCGATAGCATTCCAAGGTTTTTCCGGCGTCAACTACGCCATATATTCGTATATACTTGCGGACTATATTTTTTGCGCGATCCAAAAAGACAAGCGCAACAAATTCGACTTGATTTACGGCGGAGTGATGCTCGGACTGATATACGTAGCAATGTGCTTTAACGGCGGGACGCAAAAATTCGGCTTCACGTTTTACCCGTATGACGCCATGCACAACATGGGGCATTACACTTCGTTCTTCGTAGGGATTATCATTTCCTCCGCAATTCACCTGCTTATATTCTTTTCCGCAAAAAAGACACCGCCGTTGCTTTATAAATAAAATTTTACAAAAGCACAGTCACCGTCAATAAAGCGGTCAAAATGCCTTTGCCAAACTTTTTCATAATTTATTCTTTTTCGAGCTCGCTTACGATCGTCTTGTACGTTTCGGTGTTTTTGACTTGCTCAACCGACAAATAAACGGCGCCCTTATCAGCCACGTTCGGTACGAGTCCGTCGCTCGACAACGCCGCGCCGAACGCCTTAAAGGCATTATTATCCGCGTAATAATTGCCGTCGAAATATGGATACCCGACGCCGTTAGAGTAATACAAATTATTAGTGTAAATATTAAAGCCGCACGCGCCGACGATGTTTCCGAAGTATACGTTTTGCTTAACGCACTCGCCTATAAAACAGCTATCGGTAACGCCGCCGCCGTGGTATGCTACTCCGCCGCTCGACGAAAACTGCTGTTCGCTCACGATCCCCGCGATCCCGCCGACGTACGCCGCGCCGCCGTCGGTAACGGTAACGTCAAGTCTGTTTTCGCTTATGCAAAACTCGGCAGTGCCGCGTCCGTAGTTATCGACCTCGCTCACGCCGAATATACCGCCCGCGCAAACGCTTTTTGCGGTAACGGTAATTTCCCCGCTCGACGCACAGTACAAAAACTGTGCACGCGCGTACGCCGATATGCCGCCCGCATACGCCGTGCCCCTTCCCGAAGCCGACAGGTCGCCGCCGTTGCTCGATTTATAGATATACCCGTAAGCATAATCGGCGATCCCACCCACGCACGTTTGGTAGCCGTTATCCGCTATTGCCTTAATCGCGCCGAAGTTGCCGCACCGCTCGATGCCGCCGCTCGACGAAGTGCATATACCCGCCGCGTACGCATTGCCGTTGACGGCATAGCTTTCGACGTCGCCCGTGTTTTCGCAATTTTTAATATACGTTACAAGATCGGCGTTTCTGTTGATATACGCTATACCCGTCGCAACCGCGGTATGCTCGTTATCTTCGCTTTCCGATTTTTCACCCGTCGATGCGACCGAGATCTTGCCTGTGTTTCGGCAGTTTTCCACGCTGTAGGCGTTGTTAATCACTATGCCGCAAGCAATGGGATTCCATTCGCTTTCCGACGAACGCTGAATAATATCCGCGCCGTTGACGCAACCCGAAATCTCACCGTAGTTGACGTAGCACACGCCGCCCACGTCAAACGTGTCCGCGTTGATATCGCCCGACACCGTGCAGTCGAGCACGTACCCGTTATTAACAGCAACTACCCCGCCGAACGAAGCGTTTGCACCCGTCGCGCCCGTAAGATCGAATTGCGAATAATTGACAGTGCAGTTTTTGATAACGCCAAAGTCATACGCTTCCGTTTGAGTGTTAAACGTATAGCTGTTGTTTTGCACAATTCCGCCGAACGCAAGCTCGGTAACGGATCCGTCGGCCGACTCGGTCGCCGCCAAGCTTCCGTGCACGTTGACGGTAACGCCGTCGAGCTTGCCGTAATTGACCGTTGCAACAAGCGCGGCGCTTTGATTATACTCATAGTCGGCGTCGACGTTTACCGTCACGCCCGTGACGCTCGCGCCGCTCGATACGGTATAAAATACCGCGCCGCCGGAGCATTCGATAGTCATGCCGGTAAGCTTTCCGTTAAGCGTGCCTAATGCCGCGCCGTCACGCAAAATCAGCTTGTGTCCGTTGCCCTTAATAGTGCAGTTTACCACGTCGACCGATTCATTAAGCGTAATATCGCTCTTTAAAATATATTCCTTTTTCGCCGAGAAATTAATGTCGCTCAGCTCGTTTACCTCGCCCTCGACGGGTTTGGGAATAAGCGACACGGTTATAGTAGGAACGCCGACGACTACCGCCACGCCCAATGCCGAGCAAAGGCATAAAGTTATTATCTTCTTCTTTTCGCGGTAGCTCAACGGGCGTTTATCTATGACTATGCTTTTGCCCTCGAACCGCACGCCGAGCGCGTACTTGATCGAGTAGATCGCCTGAAGCCGCGACTTGATTTGTTCCGTCGTATGCGCATTTGGGAAAACTTTTGTCAAGCGCTTTGTCTTGTCGAGAATCAACAGCATTTCGAGCGGCGACACTACCTCGCCGCAGTACAGCCGCAAGCACTTTCCCGCCGCACTCGAAAACTTAACCGATATTTCGGCGGGCTCGTTCTTTTTGACGTAGGTCGAAACGCGCAAAAGCTCATACTCGTTCGCCGCAAGCAGTTTGCGCGATTTGTAAAGGTACATTAACGACAGCACGGGAAATCTACCCAGACGGTACTCACCTATCCGAGCGGTTTCCGCAAGCGCACCGTACGCGCCTATGTCGTCTGTTTTTATGGCTTGAAGCAAGCGTTGTTCGATCGACTGCGCCATATATTACTGCTTTTTGATTTTCACCTTTCTTTCCGCCGCCCACTTATCGAAAGCGTCAAAAAGATACTGTTCGTTTACCGTACTGCCCTCAAGCGACTGTTTGAGCAGCTCGGACGTTTTGGAAAATTCGGAAGTGAGCGCCGCTATATCCTTGCCCTGCGCGGCGACTGCCGCCGATAACTGCTCGTTCTCTTTGCGAATGGCTTCTATCTTGTCGGCGTTAGCCTTTAAGACCTCGGCTATATCCTTGTTGATAAAGTCGCTTATCTTTTCTACATTGGCGGTGTAGCCGTCGAGCGACCTTTGCAATTCCTTTAGGTTGTACGACGAGCGCTTTTCGGATATAATCGCGTCGATACGCGCAAGCTGAGTTTGCGCCGCGTTCTCGATTTCCGCAAGCGAAGCGATTCTATCGGCCACCTCGGAAAACCGCGCCGACATACCCTCTACAGCTAACGCGTACCGCTCGCCCGAAGCCGAGTATTCCTCTATTCTCTTGCTCAGCTCCTGCCCGCTCTTTGCCTGCGCATTGATCGTGGCGTGCACCTTGTCCAGCTGTGCGGCGGCGCTGCCGGAAAAGCTTTTTGCAAGCGAGTCGAGGTCGCCTCGGATTTCCTCGTACGTCTTGCTCACGGCATGCAGGCTGTCCTGCAAAGGCGCAATCAGATTGCGGTACGCTATAAAGCTGTCTATAAGTTCTTTAATCGAGTTGTCGCTCATTGCCTTTTCCTCTTCAAAAGGTTATTTGTATTTTTTGCGGTCGCACGCAGTGATTCCGAAATGCCGCGGCAATCCCTGTCGAGCGTGTCGAGTATTATTCTTTTTGCAACGTCGTTGTCGTCGACGAGCGTATAGAACTGAACGATATCGGGGTCGAGCGCACCGCCGCCCTGCGCGCACGCGTCCATTAGCGGAAAAAGCTTTTGGTCGCCCGAGCGCGTAAACATATCGCGCGCCTCGGCGTCCATGCCCGCCCGCCAGTATTCGACCCCCGCGTCGCGTAGCCTGCCGTAGCGCAAACAACTTTCGTGTATCGATATATAAACGAGCTGCTTTTTGCGTAGTTCGTCGGACGACAGCCTGTCGGCGGTGGCGCGCGCGTTTTCGTACTGCTCGAGCGAACAGAACTTTTCGATACGCTCGATAAACTCGTCGTCGTCTATCTCTATTCTGCCCGCAATGTCCTTGAGGTACGCAAGCGCGTCATCCTTGTTTTTGCGCTCGAAGCACTCGCCGAACAGAGCGTTAAACGATTCCGGGCAGTCGCTCTCGGCGACGAACAGATACTGCTTGGCGCGGGATATCCCGACGTAAAACAGATTAAAGTAGTACCGAAAAACCGAATTCTCGTCGGCGGTCTTTCTGTTGACCGACATATCGCGCAGATACCGCCACTTGTCGGCGTTGTCGCTTAAAACGTCGACGAGTATGACCGTATTGCGTTCCAAGCCCTTCGCTTCGGCGACGGTAAGTATTTCGGTCTTGCCCAAAGCCTTGCGTAGCTTTTCCTTCTTTTGCCGCGAAGCCACGATTACCGTAACGTTTTCAAACCGCTTTTCGCCCAGCGAGTACACAAAACTCTTGTCCTTTACGAGCACCGCCGCGGACGGAAGCGGCGACGGCACGCTTTGCCCGCGAAGTACGAAGCTGTGCGTTCCGAACCGTTGCATATTCATTTCGCCCAGCTTTTCGGCGATTTTTTCTATCGTCGCGGTACTGCGGTAGTTGTGCCTAAGCTCGTCCACGCCCGTGACGTCGCCGTACATTATTCGCTTTAAGTACCCGAAGTTAAAGTACGACGGATTAATCATCTGCAACGCGTCGCCCACGCAAAACAGCTTGCGGCACAGCTTTTTCATCAAGCAAAGGTTGACCTGCGTAAAGTCCTGTACCTCGTCAATAATGCCCACCGAATACTTAGGCGACGAAACGCCGTTTATCATCTCGCGGCTCATGAGGTTGTTGTCGGTGTACCCGCGCTTTTGCAAAAACTCGGAGTAATCGGTCGCGACCGAATAAATAACGTCGCACTCGCGCCGCGTAAAGCTGTCGCGTCGCGCCTCGGCATACTCTTCCTTGCCCATCATGTCGGCAGGTGCAGTGAGCTCGTACTTACCGAAGATCATGCCGTATATTTCTTTGTAGATTATCTCGGGCGCGATGTGCTTTATCTTTTCGAGCGCGCCCGAAAGCTTATAGTTCTTACCCGAACCGAGGTACTCGCTTAGAAATATGTGCTCGCCCGCAACGCGCTTTTTTTCAAAAGTCTGCGCGTAAATATCCTCTATAAGCAGATATTCGACCTTTTCTTTTAGGAACGCCGAAATGCGCTTGAGCGCGGAAATAATCTCGCCGTCCTCGTCGACGGAAAAAAGAATGCCGAGCTTGTTTTCTACCGCTTTTTTGTGGTTGGTATCGAGGAACACAATCCGTCCGCTCTCGTACGCGCAAATAAAGTCGTCGATATTTTTTGAAAACAGCTCGACTTTGCTTTTGGTTTCGGTCAACAACCCGCGCGAAAACGTTGTGTACAGCACTTCGCCGCGGTAGTTTCGGCAAGCGCAATAAACTATTTTTTCAACGCAAACGTTTGTCTTGCCACTGCCGGCAACGCCCTGCACCAGCATGTTTGCGTCCTCGGTCCGGACAATCTTGCGTTGCGTATCGTTAAGATACGGGAAGTTTACTATACCGTCCGCACCAGACACAAGATACAGCCTTGTAAGGTCGTCGTCGGTAACACGATCGTCCGTCGGGCGCAGTATAAGCCCGATCTCGCCGTGCGCCGCAAGATATTCGCCAAGCCGCCTGTCCGTTCCGCCCTCGGCATCGCCTGCGCCGATAAACCTGTAAAAAACCAAATCTCCGCCGTTAAGCCGATCGCCGCCGTAGCGGAAAAACAGCGTATACGCCCCATCCTCGGTCTGCGCCGAATAACAGCCGTCGGCAAGATTTTCCGTCGCGCCGAAAACGCTTTCGGCGACGCGGGAAACAAATGCGTCAATACCGAGCACCCTGCGCGTAGGCGAAATAAAGCCCTCGGTCTTGTACGCGCGACGGGTCGAAGACAACGCTATTTTATTGGTGTTTGCCGTGAGTTTTATCATAACGCTAAAAGCCCGTTTAAGTACGCGGAAAACTGCTCGACGGTAAGCGGAAACGGCGTCTTGCAAAACGCCTTTAACCGCGTATCGGTGAACGTGCCGCTCGACATATCAAACGATATCGACGTGTTTCGTTGCGAATGTTGCGCACAGATATCCGCTTCCATGCGCTTTTTCTCGGCTTGCTCACCCCGCTCTTTCACCCGCTTTTCAATAGTTTCCAGTGCGCGTTTCTTGTTTTGCAGCTGTGACCGCTCGTCCTGACAAACGACGGAGATTCCCGTCGGAATGTGCGTTACGCGTATAGCGGTTTCGGTCTTGTTGATGTGCTGACCGCCGGCTCCCGACGAACGGAATAGATCGATCCGCAAATCGCTTTCGGATATTTTTTCGACCGTCGCCGCAGGCGTTACCGCAAAGCACAATTCTTCGCTTCGCGACTGCGGAAAGTAAACCTTGTGCGCGCCGACAAGCGGACCGAGCCGAGCAATCACGTCCGCGCCGTCCGCGATAAACGATATATCTTTTGCGCGCCCGCCGTTTTCGGATATACTTTCGTCGTATACCCTCGCGCCGCGCAAAATTAAGTCCGACTTGATAAGCTCGAACAGTGCGACGCCGAGCCTCGCCGAATCGCCCTTGAGTTTAAACCTGCAATACGCACGCTCTTCGACGTGCTTACAGCCGAGCATATCCGAAAGCGCCGTCGCAAATACGGACGCTTTGCGCTTGAGCGCGGAAATTTCCTCGTATATCTCGGCGCGGTCGCACTCGGAATGTGCGTCGGAAAGCAACGCCAGCGCGGTTTTTTGCTCGTCGAGCGCCAAAGTCAGCGCCGCAAGCTTGTCCTTTAATAATTTGAGATTGTTGTACTCGGTTAAGACGGACAGATAATAAGCCTTGTCCGCCTGAACCTCGGGATATTCCAAAAGCTCTTCCTTTTGGGAAAAGTCGGATAGCGCGCGCTCCGCCGCGCTTATTATATCGCCGTAAACTCCGTACATATAATTATTATACCACCGTGCCGCCCAAAAGTCAAAGTAATTCGCACACGCCCGCAATCAGCCAATCCCCCGCAAGCAACCGCGCCCGTAAGTAAAAACAAAACCCGAGTCAACTAAAATTCCACTCGGGTTTGTTTGACGGTATATAATACTCATAATTTTAACATTTTACTCGCACAACATTCAGGGCGATAGATTTATTTTTTAATTAAAGCACTGCTTACAATTTAAGCAAATCGGAAAATTTATCCAGGCGAATATCCGTATGCCCGTAATCGCGCGCGGTGCCTATACCCGCGGTTGTGAACCCGCCGCTCGCCGCGGGATGAGTGCCGCCTATATAAACGTCGCCCGCCCACTGCTTACCGCCGCCACGCCGTCCGTCGTAATCTTATAGAACGTATAATTTGTATACGCATTGTTGTTTACGCGCTCGTGGTACTCGTCGGGACCGATTACGTCGAGCAGTTCGTAACGCTTTATTACATGATTATAGTAGCTGTATTGCCTTCCGAACTCGGCGCATTCCAAAACGGTTTCCAGTCCGCCCTCAAGCATCAGCTTGTCGTCGCCCGTCTGTTTATAGTATTCCAAAACCGCGTATGCGACGTCCGCCGAGATGTGGATTTGCTTATCCTTAAAATACGTTCTGACAGGCCTGTGCGTAAACACGTCGGTAACGTTAAAGTCCGAACAAGCGTCAAAGCCGTCCTGACTTTCCCACGCATAAAACGCGCCGCCGCAGCCGTAACGCTCAGACTTTGCCTTTGCCGCAGGCAGGGTGTTGATTCGGTATTTTACAAGCTTTTCCGCAATGTCGGGAAGCGCCGTCAGATAGAACGGCAACATGAATATCTCGGTATCCCAAAACACCGCGCCCTTGTACGTTTGACCCGAAAGTCCGCGCGCGGCTATCGAATAATCGCCCTTGGGCGCTATGATGAGCAGATGATAAATGCTGTAATCGAGCGCAAACTGCCCGCGCTCGGCGGCGTTCTTGCGGCTGTTTGTCGTGTCGATTAGTTTTTCCATGATATTCTCCTTCTGTTTTTTCTTTTTGCACAACAAACTTATTCATTTGTTTGCGCCATGTCACTCGGCAAATCTTCATCCTCACCATGCTTTTTTCGCCGATGTTTTACGACACCCCATATTATAAGTCCAGCTGTATAACTTACGGCAATACCTATTCCAATACCTATAGTTATCCACGCCGCATTTACATTGAAACTTTTTGCTTCGTATACAGGTATGCTATGTCCTTTGCCGTCTATATAGATATCTACTTTTTTACCCATATAGGATTCAGCTTCTTCATAAGTTTTTAATACGAAAGAACATTTCTCTTGATAGATTAGTCCGTTTTCATCTATATATCGATATCCTAAATCATATGTTGCAGGAGCACGACCGTGATCAACTGGAATAATAGCAAACCATTCCGCTTGCACTACAACCTCTCCTTGTATTGCGTCAAGGCGTCCTTTATTTTTTATATGGTTAAGAACTCCAATACATATTAGCAGCGCACATAATGAGTATGCGAAGACGCTTAGCAATATGAATTTTACTTTTCCCACTATCCACCCTCCACTACAATGTTTTTGCTATTTGCATTAAGTCTTCATACGGATTGCTGTTTTTTAATATTTTTCGTTCCGTTTGCACCGAGAACATCGTCGTATAATTATCCGATAATTTCTCTTCATCTTCGTCGGCAACTACGGCGATATAAACCCAATCGCCTTCGTCTATTTCTTCAAACATATAAGTTTTTGTTTCTTTTTTGCCTAAGTCCGCACGATAACCAAATATAAATATCAATAATACAAAACCCAATACTGCATATATAGCAATTATTATTAAAGCTTTCTTTACTTTATCCATACTTAAATTATACCACGAACATATACCTTTTTCAACTATATAACAACGTAGAATAATACTTTGACTTATGAAAGTCTGAAATAGATATGCAAAAAGACAGTCTGTAGTGGACTGCCTTTCATAATTTATTATTTTGTATAGTTGCCGTGTTCGTCACGCTTTTGCATTAGATATGACGGCGGTTTCTCGTCCATTCGGACGGTTATCATCGTATCCCCGTCAATAAAGTCTATTGAGATTATTGACGGGAGCAAATACGACGACGATTGGCGGAGCGGTAGCAACGTAAAACGAATTTTCAGTTGAAATCAGTGTTTAATGATTATTACGTCATATGTATCCGAGCTACCCCCACCACTGTTCCAACTATCGTCAGTATATTCATCTTCTTTGGACAACACGCCGTAAAGAATATTAACCACGTTTACCCCAAAGGCATATATGTAAAAATATAACCATACTAAATCTACCGTAAATAGCATGAGCCATAAGGTTAATGCCCCCATATTTGATATGGGTTTGACAAAAAAGAATGTAAGCAATACGTCATCAGTCCTCACTGCATCAATAACTACCCATACACCGCTTATTATATATGAAATACCCAAAATTACACAGCTTTCACGCAAATCTCTACTGAGAAAACTTAATTTTTGGTCATCGGTGTAATTATATGCAAATTCTTGCTCTTTGTATGCTTGCAACACTCCGTCATGAATATGCATAGGGTATTTTATTATTAATACCATGACCCCGACCATCAGCGCTCCTGCTAATATATATAAAATTATTCCGCTTAAAATAGAAAATTGAAGACCTCTAAATATTATACGATACACTAAAATCGAGCAAGCATTGATAATGATTACTATTCGAAGCGGAATTACAAAAATTAATAATGCAGATATAATAATAGCATAAGCAACTACCACGCTTGCAATTTTTTTTGCTATTTCAATTTTTTCTTCTTTTTTCATAAAACCTCCGTAAAATAAAAAGTGCGCCAGCCGAAGCTAACGCACGAAAAACGCAAACTCCGACTGTCGCCAAACAAGTTTATATGCAGTACGGGTAAATCGTCCACATAAATGGAATTTGCATTTTTACCAAATTCAAAATATGGACGACACGAAAAAAGGATATACCTATTCTATTGAAATAAAAAAGCCCGTACTCCTAATTAGGGCATATAACTTGTTTGGCATAGTTAGTATAGCATATTTGAAAATAAAAATCAATGCTTTTGCAACGGCATTTTTGACTTGTGGCACTGTGGCGAGTGCTTGATAAAACGAAAATAAACGACCTACAAAGCGCAAAAGCGTCGCCGCTGAACCGCTCGGCGATCGCCTTTACGTTCTCGCTCGGCGGCATTCTTGCGGCATAACAGCGACAGAATAGCGGAAAAGAAAAAACCTAAAACTATGGGGTTCGTTTTAGGTTCTTACTGGCGG
>CAJTPT010000004.1 GCA_910578545.1 uncultured Christensenella sp. | reverse complement strand
CGTCGGCTCGTTCCTCGCCGCCACTTTCCCCCACGGGGGACAACGTTAATACGGTAGCGCAGTCCGCTTTGTTGTGACAACAAAAGAGCATAACTATTTCAACTCGGCTTGGGGCAACCGCTTCACGCCGAGTTTTTACTCGGGCAAAAAGAGCAATAATCAAAGAGAGGTATATTTTATGAATTACAAGGACTGGCTGAGCGTATGGCTGGACAACGCCGTCAAGCCGACGGCAAAATCACGAACGTACGCGCGGTACAAAGAGGTTGTGGACGGGCACGTCGCGCCGATGCTGGGCGAGTACGAGCTGAACGAAGTAACGCCGCTGCTGTTGCAAAAGTTCGTTACCGAGCTGTTGACAAGCGGCAATCTCGTAACGGGCAAGGGTCTGTCCGCCAATACGGTAAACACCGTCATAACGGTAGTGCAAAACTCACTGAAAGCGGCGGCGGTGTACGGCGAGCTCGCCGAGTATACGGCGGACAGGGTAAAACGACCGCGCGCGCAGGACTGCGACGTAAGCTGCTTTTCGATAGCCGAACAAAAAACAATCGAGCATGAAATTTTGCAAGGCAAAAAGGACAAGCTTTTCGGAATAGTCCTGTGCCTGTACACCGGCTTAAGAATAGGCGAGCTTTTGGCGCTGACCTGGACAGACCTGGACTTTAACGCCGGCACGCTGTCCGTAACCAAAAGCTGTCATTACGGCAAGGGCGCGACGGGCAAGTTCGAGCGCCGTACCGAACCGCCTAAAACTCCCGCGTCGCGCCGAACAATACCGCTGCCAAAGCAAATGCTCGCCATGCTCAAATCAATAAAAAAACGTAGCAAAAGCGAGTACGTAGTCGCCAACGGTCCAAACCCCGTATGCGTGCGGTCGTACCAAAGAAGCTTTACCTTGCTACTGCGCAAGCTTAAAATACCGCACAAAGGCTTTCACGCACTTCGCCACACCTTTGCCACCCGCGCGCTCGAATGCGGCATGGACGTCAAAACGCTATCCGAAATACTCGGACATAAAAACGCGACCGTCACCCTAAACCGCTACGTTCACAGCCTAATGGAACATAAACAGGAAATGATGAACAAGGTCGGCAAATTATTACAATAAAAAATCGACGAAACAAAAGTTCGTCGATTAGTATAATAGGCGTGTAAGATGAGTCTAATATATTATACATCAACCTTTTAAAAAAATCAAGCGTTTTTATAAATATTTTTAAAAATACATATTTATATTATTAGGCGAACAGAGAGAGGTCAAAGTGTACGCCTATTATACTAATCGGCGTACACTTTGGAAACTCAGATGTACGCCGAAGTGTAACGGGCGAGAGATTGGTTGATTAGTATCATTTGGGGGAAAAGCGCCGAAAGGCGCTTTTTCTTTTTTGTATCCGTATTAACGTTGTCCCCCCGTGGGGGAAAGTGGCGGCGAGGAACGAGCCGACGAAAGGGGTTATGTAGCGGCGCAATTACATTGATATACGGTTAAGAACCGAAATACCGCAACCCCTTTGTCACTCGCAAGCTCGTGACGTTTCCCCCGAGGGGGACAACAAAGAGGATTGTACAACCGAACGCGCCGCGCACTACTCGAGTTCCCACTTGGGGGACAACAAAGAGGAGTGCACAACCGTATTAACGTTGTCCACATTGGGGGACAACAAAAAAGGTTAATTTAAGTCAAGCTTTGTCAAAATATCTGTACAGACTGCGTCAAAGTTATTCATAACGTCGGTGTTACTGTAATGCAATACCGATATTCCTTGACTGCTTAAAAAATCTGTGCGTTGTGCGTCGTAGTTTATTCCTTCATCGGAATAGTGTTGTGAGCCGTCCAATTCAATTGCGATTTTTTTTGAGGCGCAATAAAAATCTATTATATAATTTCCGATTATTTTCTGTCTATGTATTCGTAACGGGATTGTACGTAAAAATTCAAACCATAGTTTGCGTTCTTCTTTTGTCATATCTTTACGCATATTCGTGGAATACTGTTTTAATTGTCCGTTATATCTGTATTTCATGTTATTAATATAAAATAAAGCGTTGTAATTGTCAAGTCATTATTGTCGTTCTTTGGCGCCGAAGCGGCGAGGCTTATTCTTTCTTGTTGTCCCCCGTGGGGGAAAGTGGCGGCGAGGAACGAGCCGACGAAAGGGGTTATGTAGCGGCGCAATTACATTGATGTTGGTTAAGAACCGAAATACAGCAACCCCTTTGTCACTCGCAGGCTCGTGACGTTTCCCCCAAGGGGGGACAACAAAGCGGACTGCGCGACAGAATTAACGTTGTCCCCCGTGGGGGAAAGTGGCGGCGAGGAACGAGCCGACGAAAGGGGTTAAGTATCGGCGCAATTACATTGATGTTGGTTAAGAACCGAAATTACCGCAACCCCTTTGTCACTCGCAAGCTCGTGACGTTTCCCCCGTGGCGGACAACAAAGCGGACTGCGCAACAATTAGGAATTTTGAATTCCGAATTTGTAAATATCTCTTGCTTATAAAAAAAATATATGTTATACTGATAAAGTATACGCGCGGCGAGTATGATCGGCGCGGTATCGTGAATATCAATAACAAACGAACGAAGTGATATGGCAAAAATCAAGTTTAACAGAAAAATACGTGACGGGTTAATAATCGCGTTCAGCGTGATTGTCGTAGCTATTACCGCGGTGATGTACGCGGTATTTACCAATCGTCATATATTTGAAGAGAGCAGCGACCACTTGGGCGAGGTATACGCGCAGGTTAAAAATGTGTTTAAGGAAAAGGTCGATACCAACCGCAGTCTGTTAAACAGCTGGAAAACGTATATCGACGGCATTATCGACGACGTCAACGACGGCGACGCCGACAAAGGCAGTGCGCGGCGCAAGGAATTGGTAGATTTTATTGCCCTGCAAAAGGAATTGTGGGGCTTTAGCGATTTTTACTTTATAGGCGAGGAAACCACAATAGACGACGGGTCGTCGTCGGCGCCGTACTACAATAATCTGTTGAGCTGTAAAATGATTGACGGCGAGCCGATCAACATGCGCATCCGCCGCAAATTCGACGAAGTGCTTAAAGACGAACAGTGCGCTGTTGTCGGGTTTATGGAAAATGACGCGATCGACACGCCGCACTTTATGTTGTTTTCGGTGGCGGTGCCTCCCAACACGTTTGACGGCTTTAATTACCGCGCCATAGGCTTACAGTTCGATTCGGACAATCTTACCGATATTTTGGACGTAAGTACGTTTGGAACGGACGGACTTTGCTACGTGGTTTTGCCTGACGGGAATATACTGTTACAGCTCGATCACGGCAAAGTCAGGGATACCAATTTGTTGGATTTTCTGCGTTCGTCGCATTCCGATTTGTCCGCCGCCGCGGTGGAGCAAATCAAAAATGACTGGACCGCCAAGCCGCAAAAGTCGGGCACCCGCCTTGTCAACATGAATGACGTGGAATATTATTTTACGTACCTACCGGTCGATTTTGTCGATTGGATGCTTATCGGCGTTGCGCCGAGCGGTCTGGTAAACAGCAGTATGGACTGGTTCCGTACTGTCACGCTTGTGGTTATGATACTTATATTCGTCGTGATGTGCACGGGCATAATCGCTATGGTGGTGCTAAACAACAAGCGCATGGTAAAGGAAACCATGCTCGAGGTTCGCTCGCGTGAAAATCTGTTGGACTTGCTGTCGCTCAACAATAACGATATGTTTGTCATGTTCTCGCCCGAAACGTTTAAGGCGGAATACATAAGCGCCAATTTGGAAACGGTGCTCGGCATTGATTTGCAGACCGCGGCGAACGACGTGCACACCATTCTTCCTTCCTCCGATGACTGGACGCCGTTGACGACCGAATCGATCAGGGCGCTTCCCGACGGCAATACTTGGGATAAAGCTATCAAGCTGGAAAACGCCAAGACCGGCGAAACGTACTGGTTCCGTATGGCGCTGTACCATGTAAACAGCGGTGACGTCGAAAAGTGCGTGCTTACCTTCTCGGACCGCACCAAGGACAAAAAAATGCGCGAACAGCTCGAGTCGGCGCTCGAGCTTGCCAAACAAGCCAACGAGGCAAAGAGCAACTTCCTGTCCAACATGTCGCACGATATCCGCACGCCTATGAACGCGATAATCGGCTACGCTACGCTTTTGGAGCGCGACGCCGACAATCCCGCGCGCGTGCGCGACTACACGCGCAAAATCACGTATTCCGGTCAGCACCTACTCAGTCTAATCAACGACATACTCGACATGAGTAAGATCGAGAGCGGAAAAACGTCGCTTTATATCGAACAGTTCTGTCTGCCAGAGTTTATCGAAGAGCTGTACTCTATGACGATCTCGCAGGTCAACGCCAAAAAGCAGACCTTTGACGTGCTCGCACGCGGCAATCTGCCCGAGTATGTATACGGCGACAAAATGCGGCTTAATCAGATAATGCTCAATATTTTGTCCAATGCTATCAAGTACACCGAGCCGGGCGGCGACATACAGTTGATCGTGGAAACCATGCCGCAGACCGTGCACAACCACGCTCACCTTTTGTTTACCGTCAAGGACACCGGTATCGGCATGAGCGCCGATTACGTCAAAAAGATATTCGAGCCGTTCAGCCGCGAAACCAACTCCAGGACCAAGCGCATTCAGGGCACGGGCTTGGGCATGGCTATCACCAAGAACATAGTCAACCTAATGGGCGGCATAATCACGGTGGAAAGCGAGCCGGGCAAGGGCACTAAGTTTACCGTCGAGCTCGAGCTTGCGATTGCGGCAGGCGAGCAAGAGGACGAGGATTTTTGGCGGGCGCACGGCATAACGCACATACTTGTTGTGGACGACAAGGAAGATGTGTGTATGGACATAAAAGAGCTTATGTCTGATACGGACGTGCGAGTGGACTACGCGCTCAACGGGTTGGACGCTATCAAGATGATAGGGCAGGCGGTCGCCGACAAGGACGATTACAGCTTGGTTCTTTTGGATTGGAAAATGCCCGATATGGACGGCGTGGAAACTGCGCGAAGAATCCGCGAAGAGAAAGTTCGCGATATTCCCATTATCGTGCTTACCTCTTACAGCTACGAGGATATCGAGGAAGAGGCGCGCGCGGCGGGCATAGACCTGTTCCTGTCCAAGCCGTTCTTTGTGTCCAACTTCCGACGCGCCGTTGCGCAGATAGCGACGGACGGCAAGGCGGCGGACGCCGAGCCTGCACCCGAGCAAGAGAATACCGTGCTTGACGGATTGCACATTCTTGCGGCGGAGGACAACGAGATTAACGTCGAGATTTTGACCGAGCTGTTGGAAATAGAAGGCGCGGTGTGCGACGTTGCGTTCAACGGCAAGGAAGCCTTGGAAAAATTCGAGAGTTCCGAACCCGGGCAGTACGACATAATATTTATGGACGTGCAAATGCCCGTTATGGATGGCTACGAGGCTACGCGCGCCATACGAAGAAGCAAGCATAAAGATGCCAAAACCATTCCCATTATGGCAATGACCGCCAACGCGTTTGACGACGACGTGCAGGCGGCGCTCGAGTCCGGCATGAACGCCCACCTCGCAAAACCCATAGATATGAACAAACTCAAAGAGCTTGTATCCAAGCTTTTGGGCCGCTGATTAAGTTCGTGCGGCGACTTTGCCGTAAATTTGTGCGCTGCGTTCGTCCGTCTGTTGCGGACGTACCGCCGCTGCGACCGCAACAGACACCCTTCGTATCATCCGAATTTCCGACGCAATCCTTCTCGCGTCGCTTAATCATCGTCTCTGATAAAATAGGTATTTTATGAACAAAGACAAAAAAAGCACTATACTTATAGTCGACGATTCCGAGATGAATAGGTCCCTGCTCTCGGATATGCTTGCCGAGGATTTTAACATTCTCGAGGCGGAAAACGGCGCTCAGGCGTGCGCGATACTCCAAGAGCACGAGCTGGAAATTTCCATTATGCTGCTCGATATCGTCATGCCCGAGATGGACGGGTTTGAAACGCTTGCCATGATGAACAACAAGGGTTGGATAAAGACAATACCCGTCATTATGATTTCGGCGGAAACGGGGTCGTCGTACATGGACAGAGCATACGCGCTGGGCGCAGTCGATTACATAGGCCGTCCGTTTGACGAGCACACCGTTAAGCACCGCGTTATGAGCAACCACCTGCTGTCGGTCAAACAGCACGAAATGGCGGGCATTCTGTCCGACCAGGTGTACGAGCGCGAGCGCGACAACCGCATTATGGTCGAGATTTTGTCGCATATCGTCGAGTTTCGGAACGGCGAGAGCGGTCTGCACATTCTGCACGTCGCTACGTTTACGGAAAAGATATTGACCCGCCTTCTTGCTATCACCGACAAGTACAGCATGACGCAGTCGGATATTTCCACTATCGTCAATGCTTCGGCGTTGCACGACATAGGCAAAATGTCGGTGCCCGACGCGATACTTAACAAGCCGGGCAGGCTCACGCAGGAAGAGTTCGAGGTAATGAAGCAGCACACAGTCGCCGGCGACAAAATGCTTATGGACATACCGTACCGCAGTAACGAGAAGATAATCAAGATAGGGCGCGAAATCTGCCGTTGGCACCACGAGCGTTACGACGGCCGCGGCTATCCCGACGGGCTCAAGGGCGACGAGATACCCATTTCCGCACAGGTCGTCGCGCTTGCCGACGTGTACGACGCGCTTACGAGTAAACGCGTGTACAAGGACAGATTTTCGCACGAGCGCGCTGTCGAGATGATACAAAACGGGGAGTGCGGCGCGTTCAATCCGCTGATCTTGCAATGCCTCCGCGACGTTCAGGACGACCTCAAAAAGGAGCTTCACGAGGCTTCGCCCGAGCATAGCACCGAAAAAAGCATGCGTGAGCACGTGGAAAAACTACTCAAATATTCGGGCTCGGATATTTCGGAAAGAACGATACGCCTGCTCGAGCGCGAGCGAATGAAGTTCGACTTCTTTGCAAGTCTGTCGCGCGACATTATGTTCGAGTACGTGGTTTCGCCCGAGATGATAACTTTGCTTCCGTTTAGCGCGGAGTACATGGAGCTTCCCGAAAAAATACCAAATCCGCGCAAGAGCGAGCTTTCCGAACGTGTGTTTATGCCGGGTGACTTCGACAAGCTTATGTCGCGTCTGTACAAGACTACGCCAAAGCACTCGATCGTAGAGGATAAGTACATTCTTAATATTCGCGGCGAACGCAAATGGAACAAGGTAGTCGTTCGCGCGCTGTGGACCGAAACGGAAGACGGGGAACCCACGCTCGAGGGCGCGATCGGGAAGTGCATAGACATAACCGAGGAAACGGAAGAGATTCAACAGCTCGAGGTGCTTGCCGATAAAGACCCGATAACCAATCTTCTTAACGCGCGTGCCGCCGCAAACAAGATAAGCAAGTTGCTTGCCAAGGCGGGCGACAAGAAGTTTGCGCTCGTGTTTTTCGACCTCGACAACCTCAAGCGCGCCAACGACAAGCACGGGCATTTGTTCGGCAATCAGCTTATCAAGGCGATATCCGAGCGCATGCTTGGCAACACCCGTTCGACGGATATTTGTGCGCGCTTCGGCGGCGACGAGTTTGTCATATTCATGCAGTATGGCGAGGACAGCTTGCGCCATCAGGTCGACCGTATATTCAAGTGCTTGACAAAAGAGCTGAACGGCTTCCCCGTAAGCGTAAGCATGGGTATTGCGCTGTCCGATGACTGCGACGGCAATTACGATACGCTGTTCCACATGGCGGATCAGGCGGCGTACGCCGTCAAGTACGGCGGTAAGAATGCGTACAAGTTCTACCGTGAGCTCAGTTCCACGCCGCTCGCCGATGACGGCGAAACCAAATAGCAACAGACAGGGGAGGATATTATTATTATGACTATTCAGGAAAGCTATGCCCGCATGGGCGGAAACTATGACGACGTGGTCAGCCGCCTGCGCACAGACGACCGTATTAAACGTTTTTTGCTCAAGGTGGCGGATGATAAAAGCTTTGCTATGCTTTGCGACATGCTTGCCGAGCGCAATATGTCGGAAGCGTTCAGGGCGGCGCACACGCTTAAGGGCGTCAGTTCCAATCTGTCGCTCACGCGGCTGTACGATTCGGCGTGCGCGATTACCGATGCGCTTCGCGACAAGACCGAGTATGACCCCGCTGTCGAGCCGCTTTTGGAACGGGTAAAAGCCGATTACGCGCTCACGATCGAGTGTATCAAAGCTATCGACTGACGCCGCGTCGGGTCCCGTGCAAATTCGAGTAAGGCCAAGGCTTTCGTATTTTTTAAAAGATTGACGGAAAAGTCTTTACTTTTGAAAACCGCTGTGCTACAATGTTTAATGAGTTTAGATTGCCTTTACGCTGCGGCGAATCTCTAAGGGGTTGACACAGCTTAGGGTTACCAAATTATTTTAGGTACGACATCATATTGACGCCGCGCAAAAAAGGAGAAGACATTATGTCCAGAAAATCAGAACTGGAAAAAGCCATAAGGGAGAGCGAGAACGAAATAGATTTGCTCGAGCAAAAACGTTTAAGATCCATGTCGTCGTTTATAGAGGCGCTTGTCAATCACGACACGCCGAGTGAGGAAGACATCGAATACTTTAAGACATTTTCGGGGCTTATCGAGCTCGAACGCGAAAACCTAAGACGGTTAACCGAAGAACTGGAAAAGCTAACTAACAGATAATATAATTATTGACAGTCGAGGATAATTACATATGAAAAAGATTCTTAAAGAGTTTAAGGAATTCGTAACCAGAGGCAACGTAATCGATCTTGCCGTCGGTATGATTATCGGCGCGGCGTTCACCGCGATCGTCACCGCGCTTGTCAACGGCGTGTTCAAGCCGCTTATCAACGCTATCCCCATGGGCGACATGTCCGGACTTATCACCATGCTTCGCCCCGAGTATATGATCAACGCGGACGGCGACAAGGTGTTGGATCTTGCCGCGTCGGTGTACATCAACTGGGGCGACCTCATTATGGCGATAGTCAACTTCTTGCTCACCGCGATTATCCTGTTTGCCATTATCAAGGTCATCAACACCATTCGAGAAGGCGCCGAAAAGTACGGCGGCGTCAAAATCGACAAAGAGCTCAAAGCACAGCTTAAGGCTCGGGGCATGAACAAAAAGCAAATGCAGGAATACGTGCTCGCGCAAAAGGCAGAGGAAGAAGCCAAAGCCGCCGCGGAAGCCGAAAAGAACAAACCCGAAACGTCCGAGCAAATTCTCGCCGAAATTCGCGAACTGCTAAAAGGACTGCAAAAGTAACCAAACAACAAAGCGCCCCATTACGGGCGCTTTTTTAATTCCCGATTCGGAATTATTTTCTAATGTAAATCTAATTTTGTTTTATGGTGCAGAGGTTGACATAAACGAATATCGGTGGTATAATTTTAATAGCCGTATTCTGCGGAAAAACGACGGTACAGGTGCTCAATCGGGATTGAACACCCGTTATTAGGGAGAATAAAGATATAATGGCAAATCTGACGGTTCATATAGCTCTCGATTTGGGAAGCGATACTATGAAGGTTGCGTATGCGTACGGTGACGGGGAACATCATACAGGCAAAATAGTGGACGACCCGCGCGGTATGACGGCTATTCCGTCCGTGGCGTACTACGATACCGACGAAAATAAGTGGCTTTACGGCGATCGGGTCGATTGCGTCGGCGACAAGCCTTTTATTACCGTTGTCAAAATTTGCGATCTTCTGCGGCTGTTGCAATCGGCGGAGAGCGAAGCGATACAAAAGCAAAACCGCAATTATTACTTCAAAAAAAACGAGTTTCCCAAGTTCTACTTTCCGCAACGCGAAATGCTTACGGACAACATGGATTTGTCGCACAAGCTTGACCGAACGTTCAGCTCCAACCTCACTCCGTCCGAGGTGTGCGAGGGGTATTTTGAGTACATAAGCAACGTGGTGCGTACGCGGCTCGACAAGCTGTTTAAAGACAAGAGCATTACGTACACCGTAGCGCCGTCGCTGTTGTATCCTCCGTTCTCGGAAGGCGAGTACGTGGACGAGCTTAAACGGCTTGTCAAAAAGGCGTTCGGCGCTGCACCCAAACAGGTCATGAGCATGGCAAAGGCGCTGTGTGCGTTCGCCAAGTATTCCAACCGCATGGGGGCGAACGACAAGGCGATAATATTCAATATCGGCGAGGAACGTATTTCGCTCGTCAAAGTGACTTTCGCGGGCGGCGGCATATCGGTCGACGGCGTGGACGGGCACAATCCCCCCGAGCAGATCGGCGGCAAGGATATAGACGACGCGGTAGCGCAGTACATAGAAGAGCAAATGTCGGGGCGGGAAACCATGGGGCGTCCGTCCAGCGGCGAGGAAGGGCATATTTCCGAGTCGGCGCTCAACACCAAGCAGTATTTGTTCGTCAAGGACATCAAGTCGGCAAAAATCGTTTTGGGCATGCCTATTTACCAAAGCAAGGCGTTCCGTTGCGGCGTTCCGATTTCGGCATCGCGCGACCTTTTGGTACAGCGCTCGATAACGCGCGAGCAGTTTGAAAAGTGTATCGGAATAACGGACAACACAGGCATTGCGCGCAAGTTCGTCGATTACATTCAGCGCGAATTATCCCTGCCGCTGAACAGCGACGTCAAAAAGATATTTATAACGGGCGGGCCCGTCGAAACGTACGGGCTTGTGCCGTATATACGCGCACAGATAGAAAAGTCGGGCGTCAAGGTGTTTACTTTCGAGAAGGACGACGCGCTGTACGTCGGCGTGGAAAACAACGGCTACAACATTATGAGCCACGAGGATGCGGTGTATGCGCCCGCGCTCGGGCTTGCGGTGGCGGCGCTTACCGACATGCGTATAGACATGGTGCTCGCGCTGTCCTACGGTATACGGCTGTTCCGCGGCGTATCGTCGAGCGGCAGAAACGCATACATACCGTTCTTTAAAGTGATAGTCGATAAGGGCACGCGAATACCCCGGGACGGCGCTACGTACTACACACCCGCCGACGACGATCCCGGCGGCATAACTACGGGCGACGATTCGGACGAGTCCGCGCCCTTGCACATTATGAGCACGTTCTTTTCCGCCGAGGATATGCAGCATTCGCGCAAAGCCCCGACGGTCGCGTACCACTCGTCGCGCGGCGACAACCTGTTGATAGTTGATACCGACAACCCCGATATGATGAAAAAGCTCCAAATGGAAATCGGGCTGAGAGTGCTAAACGGCGATATCGACGACATGGAAAACGGCGCTAAAGCCAAGTATTTCTATAACAAACGTCAAATAAAAATAATCGAAGAGATCTATCTTATTTTGGGCGTCGAGATCGACGCCGACGGACGCGCAACCGCGTTTGCACGCAACGATAAACTTCGCAACGCCGACAGCGGCTCGCATATAGTTTACCTCGACGGCAACGGCGCGTCGGGTAGCGAGGTCGGACCGTCGGGCGGCGGCGGTGGCGGCGGACGGTACAATGTAGATCCGTTTGCCAAAAACACGTCTTATGCGAGCGGTAGCGCCCGCGGCGACGCATACGTTTATAAGCGCGATATCGACTTCTCGTTCAAGATAGAAACGCATTTGACCTAAAGGAAGGATATAAAGATGGACGAAAAATACAAACTGTTATTTGCGGAATCTGCGTTTTCGGCGGATATTCAGCGCAGTAATCTTCAGTATAAAAAGAAGTTCACCAGACAGGTTGCCGAGGCGCAACGGTCGGTGGAAGCGCTCGACAGTCACGACGATTTTCACGAGCTTTTGATCGATTGCAAAAATTACGTTAAAAAAGAGGGGAGCAAAAGTCCGTACGGAATAAAGCACGATCCCGCCGTTCACGGTCGGGGCGGCGACGTTATACTCGAGCACCAAAAGGTCGCGGCGGAAAAGTTTTTGCGCGACCTGCGCGGCTTCGGCTTGCTTGCCGACGTCGTGGGTAGCGGTAAAACGTTTGAGGCCGGGCTAATCTTAAGCGAGCTCGCCGTGCGCGGCAAAATGAAGTCGCTTCTTATCGTCACGCCCGACCAGGTTTTCAGCAGTTGGGTGGACGTTTTGGAAAATAAGTTCGGCATGGGCAAGGACGTTTTGTACAAGGTCGCCAAGCACGAAAACGAGGACTATCCCACGCTTGACGATGTGCTCGGCGAAGTGGGAGTGGAGCGCTCGGGCGAGTTTATCAGACCCAAACGCCCGATAATCGTCGACGTCGATATCTTTGCGCAGTGGCGTTACAGCAAAAACTTCCTCGTGGACGTCGTGGTCGTTGACGAAGCGCACCACTTCAGCGAGGACGCGGGCAAGTACGCGGGCGCAATGCACTTGCTTTCCGACATGATGCAGACCAAAAAACGCGCGGGCGCGACCTATTGCCTTCTTCTTACCGCTACGCCGCACTCGGGTAATCTGGAAAACATGTTCAGGCTGTGGTACTTCGTGCGCTGTAAGGGCGGTAATCCGTCCGACTTCGACGAAAAGGACGACAGCGAGCGCAGTGCGCAGTACGTTGAGGAAAAGCAGTATTACAAGGACACGGTTTGCTACGGCGCGTCCAATATAACCGAGTTTATCCGTCGGGTCAAGTATTCCATCGTTATGCAAAGGTACTCCGACGAGCTGTATTCATACCTCGACAAACACGGCTTGACCGACGAGTTCGAGGAAAAAGCGCAGTACGACCGTATGCACTATATCGACGAGTTTTTGGCAACCGACGTCAAGATCAAGGGCAGTAGGTCGACTGTGCGCGACGACGTGCTAAGGCGCATATCGGACGCATACCACAACGGCGTTTTGCGCTCGATAATGATTAGACAGCCCAACAAGCTTTCAAAAAAGAAAACCGTTATAAGCTACATGTTCTACCCGATGAGCGAGGTCCCCGATACTATCGAGATACCCGGGTTAAACGGCGGGCGCGTAACGCTCGACTACACCGACAAAAACAAGGTGACGGTGACGGGCAAGGGCATAGACGAACCGTTGTCGCTGTACGAATACATAGAGGGTGTGCGCGGCAATCAAAAGTACGAGGAAGCGTACTCGTATATATTCAACAGCATGCTCAACGAGTGGTCCAAGGACGACGAAACCAAAAAGATCCATACCAAGGCAGGCTACGTCAACTACTACGCGGCGCGGCTTCGCAAGACGGACACGCGCGACGCCAAAAACACGCATATCGTTCCCGTCAAGTACGACGAGAGCAAGCTCGGCTATAAGTACGCGTACGCGACGAGCATACTCAAACAGCACAAGGATAAGCGCATACTCGTTTTCTTCGATTACAATCTCGGCAAAAACGAGCGCGTATGCGACGATGTCTGCGAGGCAATGCTCAAAGATCCCAAGCTGAAAAACAGAATTATCATAGGCGACGCCAACGCCAACGTCCGTCAGATCGAGCAAAAGTTTAATTCGCCCGACCACTCGGACGCCATACTTTTAGTCAAGGACGCCAAGTTCACCGAGGGCGCCAACCTTCAAGAATCGAGTATTATAATCAACTATCAGGTCACGTACGACCCGCTCGCAATGGATCAGCGTATCGGGCGTATATTCCGCTTGGGTCAAAAGAACGACGTAATGATCTACTCGCTTGCCGACATGAATAAATTAGAGGGCTTCGCGCTTGCGTACTTTGCGCAAATCGGCTTGATGTCGGGCAACAGCGGCGACGCGACCATACTTGCAGGCAGTAACTCCGATCAAATGGTAGCATTGCGGTGCAACGCGTGTAACCGCGTGGTTTTGATGTCCAAGGACGCGTACGAGGCCAAGCGCAAGATCCCGGGCGAGCTCGAATGCCGTGCCGAAACGCAGTGTATAGGCCGCGACGGCAGGGGCACGGAAATGACTGAGATCACAGTTTACGACTTTAAGTGCGACAACTGCGGCACGGTGCTTACGCGCTCGGTGTCCGACGGATATATGTGCTTTTCGCACGTGTCCGGCGGCGAGCGCGGCAGAATGTGCAATTCGGGCGAGCGCGGCGACAGGTCGATATACTGCCGCAAGATTTGCGCAATCTCGCACTGCGAGCGTTTTGCACCCGGCGGCGCGTTGTACGGCAAGTGCCCGGCGCTCGAGCGGTACAAAGAAAAGAGCAATATTTCGGACGGCGAGCTCATGCGTATATGCGCGTCGTGCGAAAACAAAAAGTGCTGGGAAAAATGTAAGATAGCGGGCTCTGCCAAGGAACAAATACTCGGCGTACCCGGCGAGGGCGGAAGGTGTTCCACCTGCGATTACGCAGGATGCGACCCCAAGCCGTATTCGCTCGAGTTCAACGACAAGTGGGAAGCGGACTGTCCGATGCCCGGTTGCTCGTCGCGCTATAAGCACGGCAAGCTCCGCCCGGTAGTCGCGCGCACGTTTGCAACCTTCGTGTCCGAGCTGTGGAAGTTCGACCACGACGGCGGCGAGGGTTTCTGCAAAAACCTCGGCGAGCAGGCGCAAATAGTTTCCGAGGTGCGCGACATCCTCAAGCAGGACGCCGAGCAGGAGGGGTAAGTCATGGCTATCATAAGAGTGGGAAGAAAATACAAAAAGGAATTCGAGAGCATTGTACGCCTGTACAAAAACGGCTTTATTTCCGAAAAGGTAAATATAAAGCGCGTCACCGACGACCAAATAATTACGGCGGCAAACACCTTCGAGTACAGCGAGTACGAGGAAGGTATCGGCGGCGCAAGCGACGGCAACGGCAACGAGCTTAGATTCGACAACGCGGGCGCGAGCTGGTTTTCTCAAATGCGCGGCAAGAGCTTTGACAGTAGCAGTGCCGATTGGGAACAGCTCATATCGGACGTGGCAACCGACTATCACAAATTCTATTCCATGATAGAATTCCGTCAGACGGTCGATTCCCGCCTTGCGGCTGTCGCGGGATCGCTGACCAACGTTACCGAAAAGTTTGACAAGCAATTTTTAAAACGCGTGTTCGACAGTGATCTCGTTATGCCCGACCGCTACGCCGTCGATCCCGAAAACTACTACGCCGTGTCCATGCGTTTGGAGATAAACGGCGGCGCCCAGTCCGAGCCGCTACTGGGCAAGATATACTTCCGCAAGGGTCGCGACGGCAAGTATATTCCCATCATGGGCGGCGAGGCGCAGGACCTTGACGACTACATCAACGGCGCGGTGCCGTCCGACGACCGGACTAAACAGACCGAAAACGAGTTTGTGGACGGCGTGCTTGTAAACGACGTTTTGGGCGAGATAGACAACGTATTCAAGACCGACGACGTAGCCGATTACATTCTGTTTAACAAGGACTACGAGTATAAGATCGAGCAAATGCTAAAGCTTCTTGCGACGAGCGACGAAAAGGAACTCGAGTGTACGCACGTAACGGTGCTCGGCATATCGCACGTCGAGTGGCAAAATTTTGCTTACTACATCACTATGGCAGGAAAGCGCGTACTAAAGCTGATCGTAGGACTTAACAACACGATCAGTCTGTATTGCGTAAACTGCAACAAAGACGGCGTTCTCCTTATAGATAACAACGTCGTCCTGTTTGACGATACGATTTACGACAGCGGATATTCGCTCGACTTTGACGCGCCCGATTTGGGGCTCGACGACTTGGCCGTTTTGCAGATAAAGCGCGAGTCGCTGATATCCAAGCACCTGTTGACCGTCAGCTGTCCCGACAACCCGAGGAACCCCGGGTGCCTTCGCCGCATCTGTCAGTCGCAGGCGGTGAAGTACGAAAACGCAAGCGGCAAAACCGTTTACAAATGCAATGGCTGTCCGTATCCCGAGGTCGTGTACCGCAATATATTCGACGTCAGCTCCGGCGGCGGCAGGCTTACCGACGAGCTGTCCATAGACGAGCAGGCGTTCGTTTTGACAGACAAAAAGACCAAGGTGTGCGCGTGCTGCGGCAGAACATACGGCGAGCGTCAGGGCAAGAACGGGCTTTGCAAGCTGTGCGGCGACGACTCCGTTACAGAGCGCGACAAAAAGCTGTATAAAAAGTACGGCAAAATGCTCGGCATAGGCGTCAGGCTAAGACATCTGTTCAAACATAAGCACTGCAAGGAAGACAGTAACATCATTATTTTCGAACTCGGAACGGATAGGTACGTGTTCAACAAGCTTAGCGCCACCGAGCACGGCGTAATCGAACCGCCTAAAAAGGTCAAAAAGTAAGATTGGCGAACAAAAGGAGATAACAGGTAATGAAGAGTAATTCACATTCGCCGGTAACCGAAATGCTTTCGGCGAAATATAAAATTTGGCTGACGGTCGGATTGGTCGGGCTATTCGTATCCGACTTGGTCGCGTGCATATGCCTGTGGGCGGACGGCGTTCCGTCCTCGTATTGGCTGTTCCCGTTTATTTTCGCATTGGTGGACGGCTTGTACATGCTCGGCGTAATATTCTCTAACCAGCGCTTTAAGTACGCATTCAAAATGCTTATCGTCTACACGATAATTACCGTCGCCGAGATAGTTATATGGATTATCATGCTCACAGCGGGCGACGACGTAGTGTTTAACAATATGTCGGCGGCGTTTTGGGCGATAATCCACTTATTGGGGCTTATAGCTGCGGTCATAGCCTACGTGTACGCTTCCAAGCGCTTCAAGTTTGCGCACGCCGCTCAGCTTTCGATAGCTATAGTGTCGGTTGTCATAGCCGTTTTGCTCATGCTGCTATATCTTATTTCGCTTGCCTCGGCGGGCTTCTTCGGACAGGGCAGCGGGATCCGTCCGCTCATCTATGCCGAAACAGAGGACGGAAGTGGATATATAGTGACAGGCGTCATGGACGGCAAGGGCGATACCGCGGCCGTTCCAAATGAGTTTAACGACAAAAAAATCATAGCAGTATCATACAACGTATTTTCGGCAAAGGGATTAAAGCGCATTAATCTCGGTTGCGACGCGGACACGTTGTTCACCGACGCGCTTGAGGTCGACGGCGCGGATATCGCCGATATATCCAAAGACCTAAGGATTTACGCGCCTATCGAAACGGCGGACGTATTCCGCAAAAAGTTCTACACGGACGCCGTGCACGGTTCGCTGACCGAAAACTATAAGGGAATGTGCTTTGCACTCGGCAACCGTGTTACCCCCGTCGTTCCGAGCGACGAGGTTTACGTAACCTTCGATTACGACTACGATTCGTATTTGCGTGCGGACGAAAATGTAATTCCCATGTGGCACGGCAAAAAGGACAGCGCGCTTCCCGCGTCCCATATTGCGGACTTTGAATACGCGGTGCATTCGGACAACACAAACGCCGACGACCTGTATGCGCGTTACAACCACAACCAATATATAATGCGCGAGCTTAGTGTGGGTGACAACGCGATTGTCGGAAGCAAGGTTAGCGCTTCGGCAAATGTAAAAGTATCGTTTGACCGCGTGCACTATATAATCCCGGGAACGACCAACGACACAATGTACGACGTAACATCCGCATTCCCGTACGCTACAGTAAACGGGACCGAGCAGGAATTTACGCTTACCGTTGCCGAGCACGCCGACGACATACTTTCGGCGTTTACGCGCGACGGATTTTCGGTGCGCTGGACTTATTCTCACGAAACGCAAACAGACATAAGCTTCACTTCGCTTGCCGAGCTTTTGGCAGATTCCAATATAGTCGGTAAGGTTGCGATTTCGCCGCTGTGGACGCTCGCCGCTCCGACGGTCGATATTAAGCCGACGGACGACAAAACTACCGTCACGTACGGCGACGCATACACGCTGACCGCCGAGGCCGCGCACACCGTGGACGGCGCACATTTCGATTACGCGTGGTTTAAGGACGGCAACCGATTAGGCAGCGGCAACGAGTGGTCTACTTCATCCATGCCGTTTGACGGCTACGGCAATTATACCGTTGCCGTGGCGGTTACCGCGCCCGAAGTCACGTCGCTTTCGTCATCCGAAGTCAAAGATATAACGGTTACGGTAGCGCGCCGCGAGCTCACGGTCGAGTGGACCGATCCCGAGGGTACGGTAGACGGACACGTCACATACAACGGCAAAAACCAAACCATAACGCCCACGCTTCACAATACAGTCGGCAACGACAGTGCGTACGTCAATATTTCGAGCTTCGCGTACGCGGACGCCGGCGTGCATGAATGTAATGTAATACTCGCAGGCGACAGGGCAAGCCGCTATTACATAAAGCCGGGCGACGAGAGCCATACGATCACTATCGACCCGTTCGCAGTGGACGTTCAGTGGGATAACGTAGTCGACGGAAAGGTCGAGTTTACCTACAACGGCAAGAAGCAGGCGCCGGAAGCTCACTCGTATGCAAATTGGAGTCCTATCCACTCCACAAAGCTTTCGGTCGAAGTAACAGGCGAGCAGATTGACGCCAACTCGAGCGGCGGCACGTACACGGCGACCGCGCGCCTTATCAAGTATTGGGTCGCCGGACACAATATCGAGGATACCAATTACACGATTAAGTCGGGCAAGACCCAAACCTTTGTTATAAAACCGCTTGAGATAAACGTCGTTTGGGGCGACCGAACCTCGTTCGAGTACGACGGAGAATTCCACGCGCCGACGGCACGCGCCAACGGCGAGCCCAACGATACGGGCGGCTACAAAGAGCTTATAATGACGGTTGACGGCGCAAAGGTAAACGCAGGCACAGGCTACGTGGCAACCGCACGCCACGTAAGCGCCAACTACACTGTATCCGAGAGCACGCAATCCAAGCCGTTTGTTATCACGCAAAAGCCGATAACGCTCGACTGGACTTCGGCGGCGCTTACATATAACGGCGAGAGCCAAGCCCCCACGCCGTCGGTCGACGACGTAAATGGCAATCCGCTCTCGCTGTCCGTCACGGGCAAGCAGACAAATGCGGGCGCGGACTATGTTGCCACCGCGGCGCTCTCCGCCGAGCTTGACAGACAGAATTACGATATAACGAATCCCGAGCGCACGTACACCATTGCGGCGCGCGAGATAACTGTAGCATGGGTGGGATATACGCTTACTTACAACGGCGCGTCGCAACAGCCCAACGCCATTGCGACGGGCGTAAACAACCTCGATCTTCCCGTCAACGTGTCGGTCGCGGGCGAGCACGTAAACGCCGCAACGTATACCGCCGTCGTAACGTTTGCCGACATCGAGCACTTAAACAACTATTCCATTTCCAACCCGACGCGCGAGTTTACCATAAGAAAGCGCGACCTCACCGCCGCATGGGGCAACCGTAGCTTGGAGTACAACGGCACGGCGCAAAAGCCTACGGCAACCGTCGTGGGCGTAAGCGGCGCGATTACCGTCGCGGTTTCGGTAACCGAAGCGGAACACACTAACGTCGGATCCTACAACGCGACTGTGTCATGCGTCGACGCGCTCGATATTCAAAACTACAATATAACAAACAATGCCGCCACGTTCAGCATATACGCTAAGGGCGTCGAGATTGTTTGGACGGACACGGCGCTTACATATAACGGCAATCCCCAAGCGCCCACAGCCTCTGCCCAGGGCGTTAACGGGCCGCTTACCGTTACCGTTTTGGGCGAAAGAACGAATGCAAGCACAACGGCGTACACGGCTACCGCGTCGATCGGCGATACCAACTATCTTATCCACGTTACCACTGTAAGCCACAGCTTTACAATCAGCCCGCTCGCCGTCGGTATTGATTGGGGCACGACATCGTTCGAGTACGACGGCAAGCCGCACGCGCCTACGGCAACGGTCAACGGCGTAAGCGGCGCGCTCGATATCACGGTGGACGGCGCGCAAACAAACGTAGGCGACTATACCGCAACGGCAACGCTCAAAAATTCGACCGATCGCAACAACTACACGCTTACCAATCCCGCGCGCTCGTATTCGGTTACGGCAAAGTCGGTTACGGTTACGGTTAACGACTTGACGGTCGAGTACGGGGAAACGCCCGTTTACTCGTATACCGCAACGGGCTTTGTAGGTGCGGACGGAAGCGCGATAACGGTAAGTTGCACCGTTTCGTATACCGCCGACGAGGACGGCAATATCCCGTCGGGCACGTACTCGATTACGGCGACGGTTACGGGTGTATCTTCCAACTACGCCGTAACGGTCAATCCGGGCATGCTCACCGTGGGCGAAAAGCCCGAGTCCGACGAGCAATCGAAGGGGGCATAACAATCATGATTTGTCAAAATTGCAATAAAAACGTAAAAAAACCGTTAGAGCTTTACACCGGCGACTGGGCGTGCCCGCTGTGCAAAAAGGCGCTGTCCGTCAGCTCGATTGCCGTCGTAGTCAACAGGGAAAACGACGAAACGTTCAAGCTGTCCGAGCTGTGCTATCTTCGTGCGCTCAAGTGCCAAAAGGATACCAAGCGTTACGAAAAGGAAATTGGCATGGCAATAGATAATTGCCGAATTGCGGCGCGCATGGGCAATCCCAAGGCGCTCATTCGCTTGGGCTACTATTACGAGTACGGCTACATATCCGCCGATCTATTGGAAAGCTTTAAGATAGCGTACGAGTACTACAAGCTCGTGTGGAACAGTATGCCCGAGATAGCCGAAAAGCCGGACGACCCCGACTACAACGACGGGTGCATTAAGCTTCGCACCGCCGCGGCGTGGCACTATTTGGAATTACTCAAAAAGCTTCCCGAATCATTTAGGCGCAACGGTAACCTGAGCTACCGCGACGAAAAGTCCAAAATCAAAAGCAAGGGCATATCTGTGCCCGACGACGAATCGGCCGAGCTCGCCATGGAAGAGGACAGAGTCGCGCACGTGCTAAACGTTTTGCAGTCGTGCATGTCCAAGGAAAAATCGCCGCTGTTCGGCATAATGAAGCTGGAAAAGGGCGACTTCGAGGCGCTGTGCGCGGTAAAAGACAAGTCCAACAAGGACGATACGCCCAAGCTTATACGCTACGCGCAAAAGATGCTTATAGTCATATTCGATATGGAGGACTCGTCGCTTCAAACAATCAAGCGCGGCGAGGATTTGCAAAACGTATCGCTCAACAAAACGCACTACCTGTACTTCTTTAACGAGTACGGCGCCCACGGCATATCCGAGCGCAAGTGCGCGCAAATCGGCAAGGCGCTTAAAAAGGGCACGGGCATGACAGAATACGTACCCGTCAAGCGCATTATCGAGGCAATGGGCAAGGGCGGCGGACAAAACGACATAATCTTCAGCGAGGACGACGTTTTGATGTACCGCTCGCGGCTCGAGCCGTTTGCCCACGCCACGGGCGACCTTGTAAACAGCGTAGTCAACAGATAATCGGTTAAACACCTCATAGGAGAATATATTAAAATGGCTTTTTTGGATAACATTCATTACGTTCGCGACACGGCAAATCGTAACGGCGTTGCGCTCAACAAAAAGTTTACGGAATCGTACGTCAGGGATCATTCCATGACGGACGGTGCGCGTGCGCTTGCCGAAAAGATTTTGGACGGCATGGTAAGAATGTGCAAGCACGGCGTCAACAACGATTTTTCGCAGTGTAAGGGGGCGCTCGACGATCTTGCCGATATAGTCGTAGCGCTTACCGAGCTCGACGCGGGCAAGATTTCCAAGCTCGACAAGTACAAGATAAAAGCGGATAATATCCTGCAAAAGGAAATGAACTCGCGCGGAAACGGCATAGACGTTGCCGAGCCGCTCAGAGAATGTACTATGTCCTGCCTTCAAGCCATAGACGTTATGACCGAGCTCAGCGCGGGCGGGTATCTAAAAAACCTCGATAGCGCTCAGAGCAAGCTACTCGAGCAGTCGCGCGATTTAATAAACGACATCGTGGTCGAGCTCGAAGAGGTAAGCGATACGAGCAGCACGGAAGCGCAGGAAAAGGCGGATTCTGCGCTCAATTCGCTCAACGAGTGGCGAGAGGCTTGCTCGAGAAACATGCTGACAAGCAAGTCTATGCAAAGCCTGCGTTCGGCGCTTGACCGCGTTAAGGAATGGCGCACGCTTGTGTCCGTCGTGGGCAAAAAGAACAGGGTCAAGGAACAGCACAAATTCCGCGACGACGACGATCTGTCAAGCATAGTCGAGAGCAAGGGCGTATTGGAAGAGGTAAGTACCTTTATGCGCCGCATGGAAAGCGAAAAAACGGAGATTGCCGAAGCCAAGGAAAAAATTCAATCGTTCTCGGGCGAAACCCGTAAACAGATAGACGAATACACCGCCGAAATCGAGAATATAGAACAGCAGCTCGAGGAAGTAAAAAAGCAGTTCCAAAACGGCGATCTCGATCTTCCCACCGCCAACCGCAAGATGAAGGAGCTAAAAGCCAAAATGGACGAGCCGCTTTATCGGCGCGGACTGTTAAAGGACAAGCTTCAGCACGACAATCCGTACGTCGATTTGGAAGTCGAGCTCGAAAACCGCGAGGCGATTTACAATGCGATACTGCCCGTTTTCAACAAACTCGACTTGCACAAAAACGACCTCGTATTTTTGGTGGACGCCGTGTCGGGCATCGATTTGTACGCGCTTGTCGATATGCTCGAGGGCTCGCTCAAAGACAACGACCAAAACGCGTTCGAGAGCATTCACTATATCGCCATGGCGTTTGAGGAAAAGGTCAAACGCGCCGAACAGCGCAGAAAGAAGATCGAAGCGGACAGCCAAAGAATACGGCAAAAGACCGGTCAGCGCACAAGCACGCGCGAGGAAATACTCGAGCGCGAGCGCGCCGAGCGCAACAAGCTTGCCGACGACAGCGAAATCGATCCCGAGCTTCTCGCGCTTATGGGTATGACCCAACAACAGCAACAGCAGGATCAACAGGAACAGCCCGTCAAGCGCAAAATCGTTCCGCTTTCAGGTGACGAGCTTTAATTATGGTATCGCTTAAGGACAGAATAACAGCCGTTAATACCGTATACTATTACTCCGTAGACGTCGACGAATTGCAGTCGGCAATCGTCGAGCTTCAAGAGGTTTTGGACAACCCCATACTCAGCGCGAACAACCGTAACAGCGCCGAGTCGCTTTTGATGCGGCTTGTAACCAAAACGTACGCGGTTGCATACTTCCGCAGGTTCCGCGCAACCGTTTTTACCAAGCTCGACGATTTTGTTGCCGAAAACATGACTATCGCTATCGAGCGCAGGTATACGCTAAGCGAGCGCGTTATGGATAGCGCAAAATCGCTGCTCGTTACAGTCAAGCGCTTTATCGATATAAAGGACGAGCTGACCGCGTTGTCCCAAAGTAAAACCATTTTGACGGGAAGTAACCTGATAAGCAAGGCGGATGATATGATCCGCGAAATCAAGTCGACGCCGTTTGTCAATCCGTTCGGCGAGGAAATACAGTTTATAGATATCGTCGGGCGCTTGACCGCCTACTTCGTCGAGTGGAAGGACGAGCTTATGGATTCGTACGGCATTGCGCTCGAACAGTCCGTTAAGGCGCGAACGCTCGATTACAACAAGTACGACTACTATCCCGTTCCCGACTACGAAGAGGGCGGAAGAGCAAGAGCCGTTATAATCAACACGCCGTTTACCGACGAGGCGCGGCTGTACGCATCGCACCTCGTGCCCGACGGCGAACATATTTTCGAGTTTGACGCCAACGAGTTCGGAACGTCGGTCGACGGCATAGCGCGCGTGTTCAATTATGTGGGCTACAAAAAGTGCGGCACGCTTATCACTCACGCCGAAATGATGGGCGAGGACAATCTAAAGGCGCTGCTATCCGCAGTCATGCACGCAGGCAAAAACGGCGTTACTATTTTTGTTGTCGACCCGGACGGCGGCAGGCTGTACGATACGGCGCTTTGCGTAGCCGCCGAGGACGAGAATTTGAGCGCGCTCGACATAAGCAACGCGTTTGTCACAATGCCCAACTTCTACGACGTCGCCGCCGAAATAAAATCGCTGCGACTGTGCGAAAGCGACGACGAGATCAGAAGCAAGCTTCAAGATATGCCTTTTATCGGGTTTATGGGGCTCAACGAGATAACAAGACCCGAGTACCGAAGCAGTTGGTACACGCACGGCAAAAAGCTTTCTGCGGGTAAAGCGGCGGTCGCCAAAAAATATCTTACTAAGCTCAAGTCCGCAATGCTGTTTATAGACGACGGGTGGGGCGAGTTTTCAACCGGCATGACTATCGTCGACGACGGCGGCGAGTTCAACTATGACGACATTAAGGATTTGGATATCGGTAACGTCAGGCGCATAGTGGAAAGCGATTCCACTGTGTTCGGCAAGTGCGGTATGGTTGTGCGCTACTGCACTACGGGCACGGGCGATATGACCGAT
Source organism: uncultured Christensenella sp. (assembly GCA_910578545.1). GTDB lineage: Bacteria > Bacillota > Clostridia > Christensenellales > Pumilibacteraceae > Anaerocaecibacter. The sequence goes on along the minus strand of CAJTPT010000004.1, from coordinate 158,872 downwards.
TGGGCCAAGCTGTCGCGCGAGGAAATGAGCGAGCGCGTCACGCTTGCCACTCGGCTTGTGTTCCGCATTTTGCGCGTTCCCATCGACCCCGTAGTCGAGGTGCTCGACGAGCTGGAAAACGACACCGCGGGCGGACTGTGCTGTGACGGCGGCAAACTGATACGGTACAAGTACAAGGAATGCACCGATCTTTCGTGGATGCGCGACGCGATCGTACACGAAAGCTTTCACGCCCTTCAAGCCAAGCTGACGGGCGGCAACTGGACGCCGTGGTATTACGACAATATGGGCATAACCTTCGGACGCGTACAGCGCTGGAAGGACACGCGGCAAATATACAATTCCAACACCAAGTCGGACGTGTACAAGGTGCATATGTACGAGGCGGACGCGCGCGCGTTCGAGATAGACTGCCGCCGCGGGTTGGACTACTATTGGAACACAGTCGACTTTAATTGATAGGGAAATACACAATGGATTATTTGGATTCTTTTGTAAAAGAACTGCTGCACCTCGACGACGTGCGCGGCAACAGACTTATAGATGTGGGCGACGTCGTGGGCAAGGTTTCTAACGGCAAGTCGTATTTGCTGTTCTCGCCGCACGGCGACAACGCGCGCACAATGCTGTCCGTCATAAAAAGCCGCAGGGGCAAGCCGTCCAACAAGACGGTGCTGAGCGGCAGTGCGTTAGTTCGCTCTACGGTGGATAATCCGCTTGTGGAAAAGTGGGATTGGTCGGATCTGGCGGGCGTCAAAAACGCAGAAGCGTTGGATAAGTTTATCCGCGACGTGTACAACGCGCTCGACCTAAAAGGCAATAATCCGTTGTTCTTGGGCGTGGGCAATCTCACGTGGGACGTGGCTGTCGGCGACGAGATAAAAACGGTCAACTCGCCGCTGCTGATATTCCCCATAAGGTTTGTGCGCGGAACAAATACAAGCCCGGTGGAAATAGAGTTTGTGGACGACGACGCGTATTTTAACCCTTGTTTGATAAACAGGATGCGCAACGAGTTCCCCGAGGAAATCGCCGCCAACTTTCCGCACCCCAACGGCATGGGCGCCGACTTTGACGACGTAATAGATTTGGACAAACTGGGCGACGGCGCCGAGTACATGGCGCTTGTGGAACAGTATGTGCACTCGCTTCGCCCCGACGGCAGTGACGTAACGCTGTCGTTCGATAAGGACGTGATCGCCATAGCGCAGTACAACCACAGCGACATCTGCATGTACTACGACGTGCGGCGCAACAAGCCCAAAATCTACGCGCATCCGCTTGTGCAGCGCGTGTTCGGCACGGGAACAGAGCTTCCTCCCGTCAGTCTCGACGGCGTGGATATACGCCCCGTGCTTCCCATCGACAGCGTTCAAGAGGACTTAATAGCCAAGATAGCGGCGGGGCAGTCGCTCGTTATTAAGGGCCCGCCCGGCACAGGCAAAACGCTTACGATTGCAAATATACTCGCCACGCTTTTGGCATGTAATAAGCGTGTTTTAGTAGCTTCCAAAAAGATTTCGGCGCTATCCGAGGTGTATGCAAAAATGCCCGAGCGCCTGCGTAAGTTCATCATGCTGTTGGACTACGAAACCGAGCAAAAGGCGGCGGCAGTCAATCCCGCCGAGATACGCGCCGAGTTTAAACGGCTAATCAAAAATAAGCGCGAATACGTTTACGACAAGAATACCGACATACGCTATCAGCGCGCCGACAGAGCGCGGTCGGACGCAATCATCGCGCTTGCCGAATACTGCGACGAATTGTTCGGCGAGGACGTGGCGTGGGGCTCGTACTACGACGCGCTCGACATGTACTTTAAGGATGACGATCTTCCCGAGCTCGCCTTTACCGACCCGAGCGCTGCGGCGGCTATTACGCGCGAGGATTACAATAACGCAGTGCTTCTCGTCAAACAGGCGACGGCGCATTACCAAAAAATGGCGGCGGACGGTACGGTGCACGACAGTCCGTGGTTCGGGCTTAAAAGCGACGTGGACGCCGAGCGCGCAATGTCCGCTCTCGGCGAGATAGCAGACGAAATGAAGGCGATCGACGACAAGGTCAGGCAGGTCGTTTCGTCGCTTGATAATATCATTTCGGACGACGTAACGTACGGCGATATTTACGACGCGGCGCGCCCCGTTCCGCTCAGCTCCGTCGATATAAAAAAGATACTGTTATCGCTCACGGAGGAAGACGGCGACAAGCTGTCGGCGCTGTTCGACAGGTATAATGCCGCGCGCGACACGGGCGTTGAGGATATGTTCGAGTTTACGGGCGGCTGTACCGACGAGTGCTTTACAAGGCTGTTGGGCATGACCGTGCTCGAAGAGATTACGGCGTCTGTGATAAAAAACGTCGCGGATAACAGCGGAGTTTTCCTCGGCGAAAACGGCAAAACGCTCACCGACAAAATGGCGGCGACCTTTATGGAAACCGTCGATAAAATCGTCGGGCTTAGGGCGGAGCGCGAGGAATTACGCGCGGAAATAGCGTTTATTCTCGACAAGGCGGACGAAGACGACCGGTCGATTATCAAGGCGGCCGACGCGCTTACGGCGTACGCGGACGGAGGAAAGACTGCCGTCGGCGTGTTTGACTTTAAAGCCAAGTCGGCGGAAAAGCGACTTCGTGCGCTGTGCTCGCGCAGTGATATTACGCTTTCCGATCTTGCGGTAGCCGCGGACAAGTACAAGCGCATTTGCGGTTGCGATAAGAGCATAGGCGAGCTGTCGTCACTTCTCGCGCGAGTAATAGGAAAAACAGAGCTTACCAAGGACGAGTCCGATTGCATTTTTGCCGTTGCCGACGGCAGTAAACTAACGGGAACGGAAATGCTCGAGTTCGTAAAGGAATGCGTAAAAGTAAACGCCGTTTTACAAAAGTGCCTTGCCCTTATCGTCGCGCCAAACGACTTTGCGCTTAACGAATTGCACGACGCAATCAAGCTAATGCACGTAAAGGCCGAGCTCGCGCTCGCGGTCAAAACGCTGTGCGATAAGGCGGAGGTAGATATAACGGCAAACGCCGCAGTCGGCGCACAAGTAATCGCCGCACTTCTTCGCATATACTATTCGCTCACGTTCAAGAACAATCCCGACGGCGTAGTCGCATTTGTCGAGCTGATGCAAAAGGCGGGCGATCCGCTTGCCGACGGCGTGCAGTCGATAGTGCGCAAGCTAAAGGATTTCGGCGCGGCGCACTTTGCCAATGTTTACACGCGGCTTCCGTGGCACGTGTCGCTCGGACGTGCCAAGACGTTTGTAGCGCAGGCTCGCGACAGAGCCGTTATTGCCGCCGCAGATAGCTACTATCGTATCGTTCACGGCAAAAACGCATTGCCGCTCGGCGCGTTCTTCGAGCCGATGGAAAACTGCAAGGTGGACGTATCGCCCGACAGATTTTCCGACCTGTTTGTTCACTCGTATATATCGCTCGTCATCAAAAACAAGATGGCGGCTCTCGGGTCTAAGCGCAACGGGCTTGCCAAAAACGCCGAGCTCGCGCTCAATTCCTTCCGCGATGCGGAGGACGAAATTGCCGAGTGCAACGCGATTAAAATCGAAAACCTGTGCATGGCGCGCATCAAACCTGACGACGACGATTTTGACTTCCTTGCCATAGACAAGGGGATTAACACGTCGTTGCGCATGCTCTTCCGTCAGCACGCAGACGCAATATTAAAGCTTAAAAAATGCTTTATCATGTCGCCGTCCACGGCGAGCGTGCTGTTCCGCGGCGACGCTTACGAAAACTTCGACGTCGTTATCGTGGACGAAGCGAGCCAAATGGAACCGGTCGAGCTGTTGCCTGTGCTATTCCGAAGCCGTCAGTGCGTGCTCGTCGGCGACGAATTCCAAATGCCGCCGCTTACGCATTTTAAAACAAAAAACCGCAAGCGCATAAGCGACCCCGACAGTGAGCTCACGTTCGATACCGATATATCGGCGTTGTCGCTCGCGCTCGGTAATCTCGCGTTTGACGCCGAGGAACTTTTGTGTCACTATCGTAGCAAAACAGAAACGCTTATAGAGTTTTCACAGCGGCAGTTCTATCCGTACATGCGCACATTCCCCGCGACCGTGCCGTGGTCGGACGACCTCGGCTTTACCGATATACTCACCGAAAACGGCTACTGCGAGGACGGCGTAAACCCCGTCGAGGCGGAAACGGCGGTTGCGCAATTACAAGCGCACTTTGATAAATACTACGACGAAAAGACGTGCAAGCTGTCCATGTCGGCGGGCGTTGTCACTTTCGGCGAGGCACAGCTAAAACATGTAAAAACGCTCGTCGCAAACAACGCCGCGCTACGGCGCAAAATAGAGGACGCATACGCGCACTTCGACGACGTGCCCGATAAGCTCGTGTTCTTCCGCACGATAGAGAGCGTACAGGGGCAGGAAATCGACCACTTGATTTTGTCGGTCACGTACGGCAAGGACAAAAACGGCAATGTCAAGCTTGCGTTCGGCGAGCTCAACCGCGACGCGACGGGCAAGAATATCTTCAACGTAGCCGTCACCCGCGCAAAGTGCAAGATAACCGTAATACACAGCGTTACCGCCGCTCAACTAATGGGCAATCCGCGCATCGCGTTTATTATGGACTATCTGTCGGTCGCACAGCGTTATTCCGAAAAGGGCAGAAGCCAGTTCGAGTCGCACGATCCGCCAAAGGGCGGAAGCTTTGTCAAATCGGTCGCCGATTATATCGAGAGCCTCGGCATTGCGAGAGAGCGTATCGTCATCAACTACGGCGTAACCGAGGGCTCGGTGCGTATCCCGATTGCCATACTGTCCAAGGGAATGGACAGGGCGGAATTCGGTATTTGGTGCGAGTATCCCGTCATGAAAAAGTACAACTTCTACGACTATAACGTGCGGTACGTAACCTCGCTTATCGGCCGCGGCTGGGTTTTCCACAAGGTGTATGCCCACGACTGGTTCGACAACGCCGAGGCGGAAAAGACCGCGCTAAAGGCGGCTATAACTAAGCACGTAACAAAATAAACAACCCAAAAGGAGATTATAAATCATGGCAGAACGCCAACACGAAGAGATGTCCGCAAAGGAAAAGCGCCGCGCACTCATTAAGGAACGCGCGCAGGAGCTCGACGAGGAATACAGACTTGCCGACCAGGAACAGCGCATTGCCGATCAGCGCGCAAGCTTTAACGAACGTTGCAGAAAGCTCGAGGAAAAGACGTACGCGCGAATCGAAAAGTACGGCGAGCAGGATCTTACCGCGCAAATGCTTATGTCGCTACTGGAAGTAACCATTCAGATGTCGGAAGCCATCGAGGTCATAACCAGTATCGGCGAGGCGGTCGCTACCATTTCCGACGCTATGCTGTGCGTCGACGAAACAATGAAGCTTATAACAGATTCGTTGTCGCTCACGCAAGCCTCCAACTACGGATTCTGGGCGCGCCGCAAGGCAAAGCGCAATATCCGCAGGACGATTGACAACAACATCGGGCGCATGAAGCAAATGACGATGATGCTGTCTGGCAGTATGGAAATTGCGGATATGCTTACCGATTCCATGCAGCAGATGTCCGTCGGTCAGCAAAAGATGATGGCAAAGCGCGCCAAAAAGCAGGAAAAGCGCCAACAAAAAATGCAAAAGAACGGCACGACGGCGTTTGTCGCCAATCCCAATGCGAAGCGCCGCATGGACGAGATACGCGCAAGCCGCTCGGCGGCGGGCGGGGATACCACGATCGGCGGCGGGGATACAAGCGGCGGAACTTACACGCCGCCCGCGACTGGCTCGGCGCCTGCTACAGGCGGCGCAAGCTCGTTCAGCGACCTTGAGGATTTGTAAAGGGGGAATAGTAAATGTCCGGATTCGGAAAAAAGTCGCAGGATAACGGCGGACCTAAAATAGACGAGCTCGAAAAAGAGCTTAGGGAAGCGAGCGACAGTATACATAAGATTATCGGCAGCGTAAGGGATAAACAGGATTTGCGCACCGAGGATAAGCAAAAGCTTGCTACGCTGTACCTGCGCGCTTCTCAGATTGCGCAAAAGCTGTCCGAGCGTCATACCGACGCGCAGGAAGCGGAAAAGTACGGCGAGTTCGCCAAAAAGTGGAGCAAAAAAGCGCAGGAGTACGGCTCCAACGTCAGCCACGATATACCCAAAACTACGTTCGACGACGTGGCGGGTTTGGACAACGTAAAAAAGCTTGTGGAAAGCTTTGTGTTTATCGCGCAAAACCCCGATATAGTTAACTACTACAAAATCGAGGGCGGCTTGGGCATGCTTATGTACGGCGCGCCTGGCACGGGTAAAACCATGTTTGCCGAGGCGATAGCCAACAAGCTTCAGCTTCCGCTGTTTATAATAACGCCCGCCGACATATTCAAGTCGTACGTTGGCGAGTCCGAGCAAGCAGTTCGTCAGCTGTTCGACCAAATGGACGCCTGCGCAGACGGCGCGATACTCTTTGTCGACGAGTGCGAATCCATATTCAGCAAGCGCGGCCCCGACACCAAGGACTACAAAGCGGCGGTCACCACCGAGCTGCTTCAGCGCATAAACGGCTTTGGCGTAAACGGTTCAAAGCGCATAATGATAGCGGCGACCAACCGCCCGGAAATCATCGACCCCGCGTATCTTAGGTTTAAGCGTTTCTCGCACAGAGTGCACGTTCCGCCGCCCGATATAACCGCCAAGCGCGCCATTATCGAGGGTAAGCTAAAAGGCATTGCTCTCGACGAAGTGACTGCCGAGGACATCGTGGAAATGTCCGAAAAGTACACCAAGGTACGCGACCCCAAAACGGGCGCGACCGTCACGGCATGGTACTATTCCGCCGCCGACCTTTGCGGCGTTATCGAGGAAGCCTGCCGCCTCGCGCTCGAGGAACTGCAAAAAAAGTGCATAACCAAACCCATTCCGCTTCGCCGCGAGATGTTCGAGCAGTCGTTCAATAAGCTTCGTCCGAGCATTTCCGCCGAAGTGCTCAGAGGATACGAAAACTTTTAATAATTAGGAATTAGTAATTCGGAATTGTCGGGTTAACGCCCGACTTTTCTTTATTACGGTTAAAAATTTACTTCACTTTCTTTCGCATAAAGGAGTTGCATTTAATTGATTCTTATGCTATAATTTTTATAAATTAGTAATATATCAGTAAAGTGGAATTTATATTGATTGGAAATGATAATGCCTGCAAAAGATTTAAATAAAAGAATATAAAGAATAACTCAAGATAGATGAAATATGCTTCTAATTAAGATTAATAGGGAGAAAAAAATGAAAGAATCAACAAAGAGAGTTAGTATAGTTTTTGCAACATTGCTGTGTGTTTATGCTTTATTGTCAGTGTTGCATACAATTCCCATCAATCATCCCGTTGTTGCAGATGTTAATATTCTTACCAGGCATGGTGCCGTCACTGATGTTGAAGAAAACGTCACTAGTAATGCTGAAGTAGCAGTTTCTTTAGGTGATGCGAGTTACCAATATTATGCTCCACAGCCAGGAAGTTTTTTCACTGACACAGCAGAAGGAATAGCAGCTCTTCGTGAAGATAAAATCATGCTATCTTATAATGATGTTGAACTTATTATTCCTGATTTCGATTTTTACAGATTGCTTGATACTCAGGATGAAGTTATGTTGTATCAAGCAGATGTAGCAAAGAATCTAAGTCAAAATGAATCATATGCGTATGTGGCGGTAACACCTAATAAATATATGGAATATGAGTTAATAGTGCATTACGGTGTAAAGGAAGATTGGACTTTATATATTATCCGAGCATCATTGACGGAGGAAATATATGACTTTGTTGATGCTAAATCAAACGATTTACATATTGGTGATGATGAAATTTCAAGTAGATTGAAGGCGTCTAGCAAAGCATATATGCAGGGTACGCCCAAGGATTTTGCAAATGAACAACCATTTGATGATAATCAAGCCGCAATATGTGCATTAAATGCTATCAAAGAATATGCATATGATAGTTATACGGATACGGATGAAAATGTTTATTTATATTCAACCAATACTAAATTGACGCCCACAAAAAATTCCGCAGGCTACACAATAGATGATCGTATAGTACGAATAGTTCCTAAAGAGTTATTTTTTATCGCGGGAGAACATTTCTATATTGGGAAAGAATATGGATTTTTTGTTAAAGTGGTTAGAAAGATGGCATTTGGAGTATCTTATGAAACTGATGTACTGGTTTTTGATGTGTATAATGCCGCCCCGTCCTTTCCGTACAGCCCAACTGGCACTTGTAAAATAACACCGAAATTTAATTGGCGTTATACAGGTTTAGAAGATTCCTATTCCGACTGGTTTAGTTATGACCCTTCTATATCACAAATAGTCACTGTAGCAATTGGATATGATCAAGCAGAGCTTTTTCTTGATAATATTGGGATTAAAGTATCGCTTGAGAATCCCGATGCTTTAAATGATGGCGATACCGGGTACATAGCTGAGGAAGATGATGGAGCGTTCATTATTCAGTCACGTGTTAATGTGAAAGGTGTTGGACTTAAAAAGAAAGGACAAAGTTTTTTAGCGGACACGGTGGCATTTGCTTTTGGGTTTGTTCCGTATGTTGGTACGGCTCTCAGTGTTTACTCGTATGCATTAGATTTGTATAATGGATTTGGGCAGGGTGGATACTTATACTCACGCTCTGCATCAATATCTAACAATGAAGCTCATATAGAAACTTATGAAACCAATAGCACTGATCAGATCAGAGTAAGGAAACATCTAATTAAGTCAAAAGCGGTAACAATTAAATCTGACTCAAGTTCTCCACGTATTATACATGTAGGTGGATATGCGGAATTTAAATATGTGGTCGCGAGGAGGAGCAACTCAGACTATAATAAAATTCGTGTTGTTACATCTATTTCAGCAAATGCTCTTGAGGATAACACTTCCCGTTCGTGGGTGTTTACTTGGATTGAAGAAGGATCTGTTAAGAATTATGGTAGAGCAATTGGCACATATGAAACATCTGACTATAAGAGATTAAATAATGTTAATTTTAGCAATGGCGGAACGGTGGTTTCTGTTCCCGCCAGTAGGTACAAACAAATTATTAAATTCGTACCCAAAATAGGTGGCACATATAGGATAGAAACTATAAGTAATCTTAGCGACCCAAATTTTTCTATAAGAAATGCAACAAAAAACACGGATGAAATTTATGCAATAGATAATATAAATGGGCGAAATGCAAGACTAACAATTGACCTAATTGCTGGAGATACGTACTTTATAACTGCAATGAACGATGATAGAAAATATGGTTATAGCTTAAGGATATGTTTTGAACCAGTAGCAAGTAATTCAATCTATAAAGATATAGCTTATAATATGAATATACCAGCTAATTCATATATTATGGTTAAATTTGTTCCAACTGCTACTGGTTATTATGACTTTTATACTCAGCTCACATCAGGAGACCCACTCATTAATTTGTTCGACGAAAACGGAAGCTTGATGGCTTTTGATGATGATGGGCTAGGCAGACGTAATTCATTAATAAGAGCATATCTTATAGCCGATATTACATATTACTTAGCGGGACAAGGTTATAATGGGCAAAAGTCTGTATACTCCGTTCAAGTAATTCCTTCAATAATGGGAAGAGCAGAAGTATATTTAGATAGGAATCAAGTAGTAAGCGTTTCTACTTCATTTTGTATGTATGAATTCGTTGCGCCTTACTCAGATACATACGATTTCTTTACTTATGATAGGACGACGGGTGATCCTTATCTAGAATTATATGATTCTAATCGTAGAAAAATAGCTTACAACGATGACGGGAATGGTGACCTAAATTCTTTAATGACTGTAACCTTGACGGCAGGAGAAAAATATTACGTGCATTTGAGAAGTTTTTCTAATAGTACATCGACATTCAGATTTCAAATTCGGTTATCACTTAATAATAGAGTGGAAGTAACTGCCGGTTCTTCTATTCCTATATCGATTGATGTCGGTAATGTAAAAGTTTTTAAGTTTGTTGCCCCGGAAAGAAAGAGTTATACGATTTACACAGGTGATATCATAGAAGGCGACCCTGAATTGGAGTTAATGGATTGTGAGGGAGAAGTAATAGATATCGACAATGATGGTGCGGGCGATTTGAATGCAGAAATCAATTTTTTTGCATCAGAAGGTGCGGTATACTATATTGTTTGTCAAGGATGCAAAAGAGATATTATTAATGAATATACTTTGATTATTAGCTAAGTTATATTAAAATTCGAGAAACTTCCCTCTGTAGAAAAGTTTCTCTAATAAGGTGAATAAACTTCATATAAGGAAACAAAATGAAAGAAACATCAAAAAAATTATTTTTTATTTTTATAATCGCATTTGCCGGGTTTTTAATCGCCTTCGGTAAAGCATTTTATGAGTATGGTCAACAAGCCGGTCTTGAAGGATTGGCGATTGCATTTATCTTCCCGATTTATTATTTTATTTTGACTGTGGTTGCCTTGGTTTTGATGCATAATCCCGCCGTTTACAAACGTCCCTACATTATTATGGCTGTTTTGAGCATAGGGTTTATATCTGTAATGTGGATTGTCTATGTTATTAAAAAATCCGATGTAGATCTTTCTTTCAGTCAAGCACTGTGGTATCCTATAGTCTTAAGTGCTTTGTCTTTGGCGATGGCAGTAGCTTATATTAGCATAATAGTAGATATAATTAAGATAGATAATAAGATAAAACAAAATAGCAATAGTACTAAATAATACTTCCCGTATCGACGTGGAAAGCGGCGCGGTTGTATTAAATCCGTTTAAGCTTCGTCTATAAACAAATAATTCCTATTTCCGAATTCCTAATTCATAATTATCATACACTAACAGTATGCAAAAAAGAGCGGTACGAATAATACTCATAGCTGTGACTATAGTGTGTGCGGCGGTCGTGGCGGGCGGCGTCACGCTGTGCGCGGTGTTTCCAAACAAGTACGTCACGTCGGTCAATGCGGCGGCGGACGAGTTCGGGCTCGATCGCAGTCTTGTAAAGTCGGTCGTGTGGGCGGAAAGTCGGTTCGATCGCAAAGCGAAATCCGCTAAGGGCGCGGCGGGGCTTATGCAGTTAATGCCCGAAACTTTTGCCGAATGTGCTACGGCGCTCGGCATGGACAGCGGTAGCGATATGTACGGGGTGGAAAGCTCGTTGCGTTGCGGGTGCTATTATCTGTCCGTTCTTATAGATAAGTTCGACGGCAACATAACCGCGGCGCTAATGGCGTACAACGCGGGCGAAGCCAATGCGCGCAAATTTTTGGACGGCGAAAAGGTGTTTGCCGAAACGCAAAAGTACCTGCATAATATAGCGCGCGCCCAAAAGATTTACGGGTTGTTCTGCTAAACCCGCCGCATGCGGTTGACGGCCGATACGGTGTGTCAACCGATGTAGAACACTTTATAAGCGGTTTTTTCGGCTATTTTCTTGACATAGCGCAGGGTGATATGTTACACTGATTATACTGTTTTCAAGGGAGAAAAAATGTTAGAAGTAAAGCATTTAAGAAAGGAGTATAAGAGCAAAAACGGCGTCGTAACCAAAGCGTTGGACGACGTGTCGCTCAACTTCCCGGAAACGGGAATGATATTTATACTCGGTAAATCGGGTAGCGGTAAGTCGACCCTTCTCAATGTCTGCGGAGGACTCGACCGAATGGACTCGGGCGAGATAATCATCAAGGGCAAAAGCAGTAACGACTTTTCCGGTCAGGACTTTGACAGCTACCGAAATACATACGTCGGATTCGTTTTTCAGGAATACAACATTCTGGACGAGTTCACTGTCGAGGACAACATCGCGCTCGCACTCGAGCTTCAAAGCAAAAAGCGCGACAAGGCGGTAATTGCCAAGATACTCGAGGACGTCGACCTAACCGACTTTGCCTCGCGCAAACCCAACACCCTTTCGGGCGGACAAAAACAGCGCGTGGCTATTGCGCGTGCGCTCGTCAAAGAACCCGAAATAATAATGGCGGACGAGCCCACGGGCGCGCTTGACAGCAAGACGGGCAAGCAGGTGTTCGATACGCTGAAAAGCTTGTCCAAAAACAAGCTGGTGCTTGTCATTTCGCACGACCGCGATTTTGCAGAGCAGTACGCCGACCGCATTATCGAGTTAAAGGACGGTAAGGTCATATCCGACCAGACGCGCGCGGAAGAGGGCGATGGCGCCAAAAACGTGCGCTTTTACGGCACCGATACCGTGACGGTAAGTAGCGGCGCGGATCTCACCGAAGAAGACTTACTTAGCATTAAAAACTTTTTGGCGCGTTCGGGCGGCACGGCAGTCATATCCACTTCGCGGGAAAGGATAGCTCAATTCAAGGAAGACCGACCGGAGATAAGCGTCGGTTCGTTCGAGAACGTCAAGGAACAGCCCAAGGTAAAGGAATACCCGCCGCAAAAGCTTATCCGTTCGCGTCTGCCGATTAGACACGCGGTCAAGATGGGCGCGGGAAGTTTAAAGACAAAGCCCGTGCGTTTGGTGTTTACCATATTCCTTTCCGTCATTGCGTTTATACTGTTCGGACTCGCTTCCACGCTCATGCTGTTTGACGGGCGCGACGTCACCGTGCAGACATTCGTTGATTCAAACATCAACTTCGTGTCGATCGGCAAGGTCTATTACCAAACCGAGTATTACGGCGACGGTGATAGCTACGAGGGAACGCTTGACACCAAACTCACCCAAGCCGAGTATGAGCAGATACTCAAAAAGTACAGCGGCGCTATTGCCGCCGTTAGGTGCGATATAGGCATGTCCAACGTGAACATGTCCGGCAACGTAAGTTATTTTTACGGCAATTCCGTGTCTAGCGTAGTCGAGGCCGACGATAAGCTTACCATTATTGAAGGCAAAATGCCCGAGGCCGACGACGAGATAGCCATAACCGATTTTATGTACGACGCGTTTAAGGCGAGCGGCACGCGGTTTATGATTTCCGACGACACGTCGCTTTCCATTACGTCTATGAAGGACGTCATTCATTCGGACGAACGCCCCGTTGTTATCAAAGGCGGCGGGCGGCAGTTTAAGATCGTAGGCGTATTCAAGGGCGGCAATATCCAATCCGATTACCGGGCGCTCAAGGTTAAGGCCGACCAAAACGAGCCTGCCGAATTCAGCGTGGGCGCCGTGACTTGGTCGACCGAGCGTGAAAACGGCATGTACATGACGGTAGCCGTTACGCACGACGTTTTTGAACAAGCCAAAAAGGAAGCGACCGGCAGTACCCAAGCGGACATATGGTCTTACTTTAATTGCAGCAACGATTATATCGAGATAGTATGCGGGGACGAGCACTACACTTCTTCGAGTAACTACAACTATATGGCTCAGCTTGACGGTAACGGTTTGCCGGTGTATTCGATAAGCGGCGAAGCGATAAAATCACTCGGCAGTAAACAGTTTGCCATCGGACATTGTGAGCTTGCCAATCTTTATTACAATTTATACAATCAAAAGAATAACAAGTACACAAGCGACCAAGATTATTCCGAACTTATCGAAGGGCTTTTAGACGACGCGCGTAGAGAGTATCAAAGCGAGCACAAGCCGCCGAGCAACGAGGACTATATCAGCGACAAGTATTATGCAGACGTTGCGGAATGGGAAAAGTCGCGCGACGCGTGGCTCGCACTCGAGGAAAATGCGGGCAAGAACGAATGGGAATATATGCAAATCAATCCGTATCCCGATTGGCAGGACGATTCCCAGGACTATTTCGATCAAGACGCTTATAACCAAGCTTATAACAATTATTGGACCGCGCAAAACGAGTATGCGGAAACACAGGTGTATGCCGCGCGTTGGGACGGCGCTTACCGCAAAAAACGCGACGAGCTTGTAAAGACGGCGGAAGCGGCGTTTAGAGCCGCCAATCCCGAACCGACACACGACACGCCCGAATACGATAAGTGGGCGGATGAGCTATATAATGCAAAAGCAAACGCCGACCCCATTCAGATATTATCTCGTATATATTACAACGAATATACCCCCAACCTCGAAGAGTTTAAAAAGATAATCAAAACCGCGGACGAGATTTTTGACGAGATTAACATTGATCGCACGGTTAGCGCCGAAAATGCAATTGACAAAACGACGGCGACGGCAGGCGGGTACTTCTTCTCGACCAATACGAGCTGTATATATCTCGGTAGCGACCTGTACGACAAGTATTACGTGTCTAACGGCTACGAAAGCCGCCCGCCCACGACAAACTACGTTGAGCCCGAGGACGCTTGTCTGTTTAGAGTGTTCATTCCGTACGACAATTCGTCGGCGCTTATAGGCGAGTTGCTCGACCTTACGGGCAAGCGCGAAAAGGACGACTCAAAGCTTCAAATCCATAACGGTATTTTATTACAGCTCGAGTCGATTATAGAGATGGCGTCCGTACTCGAAACGGCATTCTTGATTGCCGGTGCGGTGTTTGCGCTGTTTGCATTCCTTCTTATGTTCAACTTCATCTCGGCGTCCATATCCGCCAAAAAGAAGGAAATCGGTATTCTGCGCGCTATCGGCGCACGCACCGTAGACGTGTTCAAGATCTTCCTTTCCGAAGCGGGCATTATCGCACTCATTTGCTTTGCGGTTGCCTCGTTCGGCTCGTTCGGACTGTGCACGTTGCTCAACTCGATAATAATGAGCAACGTCGGACTTAGCATCAGTTTGTTCGTGTTCGGTATAATATCGGTGGCGTGCATACTCGGCATAGCGCTTATCACCGCAATAATTTCCACGGTCATACCCGTTGCCATATATTCGCGTAAACCGCCTATTGCGAGCATTCGCGCGCTGTAATACAAAAGCACAAAACAATCGAAAAAATCCTTTGCGTCAAGCAAGGGATTTTTTAATGCGTATAGTATTTAGGTTCGGAATTTATTTTCGTAACTTGGGATTAACGATGGCGCCGAACAGTTCGAGTACTTCGCGCTCGAACTCTTGTCTGTCGCGGTCGGACGGCACTACAAAGTCGGCGATAGTGCAACGCTCGGCGTCGGGTATTTGAGCCTTGATCATCGCACGCGCGTCGCTTTCCGAAACGCCGTCGCGAGTGCATAGGCGTTTTACCCGCTCGGCGGTGGGGCAGTAAATACACACCGTCACGTCGCACAGCGCGGCGAGCGAGGTTTCAAATAGCAGTGGTGCGGACAGCACGACGGGGGGCGGGGTTGCCGATATTATCCGTTTTATCTCGTCTATGATAATCGGGTGCGTGTAATCGTTCAGCCTATGCCGTGCGTCGTTATCGCGCGATATGATTGCGCGAAGTTTTGCGCGATCGAGTCGGCCTTGACTGTTCGCCTCGGGAAAAAGTTTGCAAAGAGTTATTCCGCCGTCAGTGTCGGCGGCAAAAAGCTTGCGCGAAATATCGTCCGCGTCGATAACGAAATATCCCGCGTTTTTGAGCGCTGCCTCCGCTACCGTTTTTCCGCTCGCAATGCCGCCCGTCAATCCGATAACGTTGACGACGGTATTGCCGATAGATTTTAATTCGTGTTTGTTGCGTTTAAATTCCATATGAGAGAAATAAAAGAGATTATTATTGTCATTACAAACCATGCTTGTTGCCCACAGGGGGAACAACGTCAATACGGATTAATTCCTAATTACTTACACGCCATCCAGTTGTCGCCGACGGATACGTCCACGTCGAGCGGAACGGACAGCTTGACGGCGCCTTCCATTTCGGTTTTGAGAATATCCACAACGGCGTCGACTTCGGAAGGGTGAGTGTCCACTATAAGCTCGTCGTGCACCTGCATGATAAGCTTGGACTTCATTCCGACAAGCCGCGACTGTACGCGCACCATTGCGATTTTTATAATGTCGGCGGCAGAGCCCTGCAGCGGCGTGTTCATAGCAACGCGCTCGCCGAATTTGCGCTCTGTAAACTTGGCGGAATTAAGCTCGGGAATGGTGCGCCGCCGCCCAAACAAGGTGGTTGCGTAGCCGAGTTTTTTCGCGCTGTCTACAAGCCCGTCGAGGTATTCCTTAACGGCGGGGAAGCGCTCGAAGTACCGCTTGATATACTCGTCGGCCTTGCGCGGCGGTATGTGTATGTTTTGGCTGAGTCCGTAATTACTGATTCCGTACACTATGCCGAAGTTGACCGCCTTGGCGTCGCGGCGCATTTGCGGCGTAACATCTTCGAGCGGCACGCCGAACACCTCGGCGGCGGTGGACGCGTGCACGTCGCCGCCCGAACGGAATGCTTCCGTCATCTTGCTGTCGCCCGAAAAATGCGCGAGCAGTTTAAGCTCTATTTGGCTGTAGTCGGCGTCCACAAGCACGTTGCCGGGCGAGCCGACAAACATGGACCGAAGAAGCTTGCCCTCGTCCGTGCGCGTGGGAATGTTTTGAAGATTGGGGTCGGTGGACGACAGCCTTCCCGTCGTCGTAAGCGTTTGGTTAAAGCTTGTGTGTACGCGGTCGCCGCGCAGGGACTTTCTCAGCCCGTCGATAAAGGTGGATTTAAGCTTGGAATTAAAGCGGTATTTTAAAAGCTCGTCCACTATCTCGTACTCGCCCGACAGCCGTTGAAGAATCTCGGCTTTGGTGGAATATGCCTTGGCGGTCTTGTCGGGATAGGGAATACCCATGTCCTCGAACAACAGCTTGGCAAGCTGTTTGGGCGAGTTGAGGTTTATGTCCGAGCCCGACAGCTCGCGTATGCGCGCAACATTGGCTTTTTCGAGTTCGGAAAACTTTAAGTCTATCTCGTCGAGCCGCGCTCGGTCTACGCAGAATCCGGTCATTTCCATATCGAACAGTACGCGGGTGAGCGGTAGCTCTATGCCATTGTACAACGCGGTCATGCCGCGAGCGGCAAGTTCGCTTTCACATTCGTCGTAAAGCGCGAACAGTTCGGCGGCGGTCGTCGGCGACAGCCTGTATTCCAACAGATACGACATTATGGAAATATCATCTGCGGCGGGAACATGAGCGGGCGATATCGCGTGCAACAGCGCTTTCAGTCCGAACGTCAGCACGTGCACGGCGCTCAACAGCGGTTGTAACGCACTCATGCACCCCGACAGCGTAAACGTGCTCATAAGCGTGTCCGTAATGGGCGCAAAATAATCCTTGTCCGAATCGAATGCAATATGCAGTCCGTCGACTGTTAGTAAAAGCGCAATGTCGGTTTGCGGCGCGGAAGCTATCACAGTGTTAAGCTCGTCGGGGTTTGCAAGCGTGATTTGCTCGGCGGTGTGCGCGGACTCGGGTACGGACGCGCTTCCGTCGTCGTTCTTAAACAGCGCGGTGCGTGATAACAGCGACTTAAACCCGAGCTCGGTAAATACTCGGCGCACCGACGGAGGGAAGGGAAATGTGAGCGCGCAGTCGTTAATGTCGAATTCTATCGGAGCGTCCACCTCTATCTTGGCAAGCTTGTACGATAGGTACGCATTGTCGCGCCCGGCTTCCAGCTTTTGCTTGCGACTGCCCGTTATCTTGTCGAGGTTTTGGTAAATGCCGTCGAGCGAGCCGTAAGCGGTGAGTAGCTCCACCGCCGACTTGTCGCCTATGCCCGCAACGCCGGGAATATTGTCCGACGAATCGCCTGCAAGCGCTTTAAAGTCTACCACGCGGTCGGCGCCCACGCCGAATACGTCGCTCACGGTGTCCGGCGAAACGTCGAGTATATCGGTTATGCCCTTTTTGGTCAACAGCACATGCGTTTTGTCGCTCACAAGCTGAAGACTGTCGCGGTCGCCCGTAAGTATATAGGTAAAGGCGGGTGAGCGCTTGGCGATAGTGCCGATTACGTCGTCCGCCTCGTACCCGGCTTTTTCGTACATCTTTATGCCCATTGCGGTAAGCAGGTTTTTAAGCATGTCCATCTGTACGGCAAGGTCTGTCGGCATGGGCTTGCGCGTCGCCTTGTATATGGGCGTCATCTCGTGGCGGAATGTGGGCGCGTGAACGTCAAACGCCGCCGCCACGTACTTGGGCTTGTACTGCTCGATAAGCTTTACAAGCATGGTCGTAAACCCGTACACCGCGCCGATCGGCTCGCCGCGATCGGTCGTCATGCCGGGCATGGCAAAAAACGCTCTGTTTACGAGCGAGTTTGCGTCGATAACAATCAAACTGTCTTTTTCCATAGCATTAGTATATAACAAATAAAAAAAAAGAGCAACAGTCCGCGCTTAAATTGGAAATAAAAAAACGACCCTTGCGGGTCGTCGGCGGGGTAGGAATGTGCGGACTGTTCATTTACGTTTTGAGATAGTGGAATTGCTGTATTAAATGCTTCCGTTCCTTCCTTGAAACTTTGCCGTTTGTCGACATAATAAGTATGCAAAGCTTTAGTATATCGACTTCCAATTCTTTGTCACGGTCGTTAATAATTTTCAACAGGTTGGCGCTATATGTGTTTAACTGTTCCAAACCCTGTGCGGTATTTAAATAAGTCACTTCCAGCATATGAAACTCTTGCTCGCCACCGGCGGCTTTGATTAGAAACGGAAAAAGCGCGCGCATTTTTTTGTTGTTGTACGTGCCGTCGACTACGGCGGCATTCATTATTATTGCGGTAAGAGCATTGGATGGATTTATAGCGCCGTTATTGCCGAATGTGCGAAAAACGTCTATTATTTCCGCAGTCTTTTTTAAAATAATGGTGTTCCGCCGAAAGACCTCTAACTTTACGCACTCTTTGCAAAACTTTTTGAACTTTATCCTTTTTTTGACGTGATTCAAGATGTTTAACTTCATCTTAATTACCATCTCCTAATAGCGCAACTTTATCAATAATATCATTTGTATATTCGTTTGTCAAATGTTGCCTAAACGAGTCATGCGATTTTTAAACAAAGTTTTACTCGGCACCGTATGGTCTCCACTCATTCCTACCGACGCTAACGACCCGAAAGGGTCGTTAGCGTCGGTAGAGCATACCCAACCTAAAACGAATATCGAAAGAGAGGCAAATCCCAAAAGGCAGAGAAGGGTTGCGAATTGTGTTCTTTTAAGTGCGAGGCAAGGGAGCGTACACAGACGTACGTGACCAAAACCGAGACACGCAAAAAGGGCGCAAGATGCGCCCTTATATGCCTTTTGGTAGGAATGAGTGGACTCGAACCACCGACCCCCACCTTATCAGGGTGGTGCTCTAACCTGCTGAGCTACATTCCTTTGCGTTTATATTTTTGTGGTGGAGATTAGCGGACTCGAACCGCTGACCCTCTGCTTGCAAAGCAGATGCTCTACCAACTGAGCTAAATCCCCATGCAAAAAATATAATATCAAATTTTAAAATGATTGTCAACCGTTTTTATACGGTTAGTTTTATTTTTTATCATAAACGTTTTTCATAAAATAAATAGATTTTAAAAAGCGCGTTGATTTGCTTGACAGGGCTGATAGGCGAGTGATATATTATTACATATATTGTAGGATAAGTACATATTAGTCCACAATCGTTTTATGTTGACAACGGCGTCAAAAAGAAATTTTCGGTGCCGTTTTTTTATTGGAGGTTTTATGAAAAAGAAAGTTTTACCGACTTTGGTTACGCTGGTTGTTGCGCTCGTGCTTTCGCTGTTTACGGTGGCGTGCGGCGGCAACGATATAACTTTTAAGGTGACGGCGGAATACGACGCGGCACGCGGTAGCGTTACCGTATCCGACGCCGACGGCAAAGCCGCAACCACGTTCAAAGCCGGCGACAGAGTTGTTGTTACCGTCACGCCCGACGAGGGATATATTGTTGACGAGTTTAAGGTCAACGGGGTGGACGAGGAACTGAATAACGGCGTATACACTTGCTTTGCTTCTTCCAATATTTTGGTCAAAGTCACGTTTAAGGCGGACGATCAAGGCGGCGTGGACCCGCCCAAACCCGTCGATCCCGTTACCGAAGAGGATTTTGCGGCGGCGTACGACAGTGTTAAAACCACGTTTATCGCCGACGGGCAATATACATACAAGGTAGAGGGCGGCGATGTCACAGTCAATCCCGTAACCACGATTTTCGGCACAAACGCCGTCAATATTATTGAGATCGATGCCGATACGGGCGACGTTTTGTATGATGACGTTTACGTGGACGTGGACGGAAATCTTGCGATGCCCGTACATACTTTGAATAATACAATCGAATATATTTATCCTACGCCTATGGTAGAGTATTCCGAATACGGCAACCCGTTTAAACTTCTTACGCCGAGCGACTTTGCCTCGACCGAGCAGAACGGCGTTTTTGAGCTTACCGCCGCCGACAAAAAGAATGCGGCGGCAACCGCTATAACCGGCTATACCGAGACGATAGTCGACTTTAGTGTCACCGTTTCGGGAGGCAAGATCGCAAAAGTAAATATCGTTACCGACCGCATCGAACGCACGTCAAGCGCGGACGGAAGCAAGTATTACTATACGGCGACGTATGCGTACACTCTTTCCGATTGGAATGAAGCCGACGTCGATTCGGACAAGACAGCGCCGTATGCTACCGAATCGCATCATACTGCGCTCGAGGACGCGCTTGCCGCAATGATGCTCGCAAAGAATTACACCGTAGCCGTACATGAGGAAGAGGTGTTTTATGAGGGCTTGCCCGGCGACGGCTACGGCGATTTGGATTACGACGTTTATGTTACCGAAACTGCTATCTACTACGATTGCGAGGGTTGGGAAGAGGGCTACGTCGAGATGACGGGCGGCGGCGATAAGATTGTGTGTCCGTTTGATTACGATCCCGAAACCGAAACGGGTAAGCTGTATGACGCGGTAAAGGGCTTCTCGACCGTTGCTTCCATGAGCGCAAGTTTTAACGGGTTTGCGCCCGAGATTTTCGAGCTTGCCGAGGACGGAGCGTACGTACTGCGCGACGCATGTTATACTTTAGATAACGTTCACAATATTCTTATCAATTTCGGCGACGGCTTGGACCAAATCAGATTGTACATGAGTTACACCCTTGACGTCAAGTTCAGATTGAACGACGACGGCGGGCTTCAGGTCGAGTTGTACTACTACGTGGGCGACGCGTACGTTTTGCGCGTTTTGACCTACTGCAACGTGAATGAAACCGAGCTGCCCATCACCGTAAGCGACAGCAATTTTGAAAAGGTCAGCGCTTTGGACGATTACGTCGGCACGTACACCGACGGCACGCATACCGCCGTTATTGACAAAACTTCTATAACAATCGACGGCAGTCCGTACGAAGTGACCGATTACAGCATTCAGTACGATATGTTTACCGGCAACTACAACGGCGGCGTTTGGTACGTAACCAAGCTGAACAAAAAACAGCTTGCCGTCTATTTCTTGGGCGAGACCGAAGCGGACGATATCTCGTACGTGCTGACGAGTACGGAACTCGACGCCGTTGAAATCCCCGAAGCGTACAACGGCGTTTGGACTAAGGACGGTACGGTAGCCGCAATCGCTTATAACAAAATCGAGTATAGCGGAAAAATGCTTACCGTTTTGTCGGACGAGGGCGAAAACGGCTTGTACGCAACCGACGGCAAGTACACGTATCGCTTCTGGGGTGCGACGATAAAAGACGATGACGACAATGAAGTGGAATGCCTTGTGTCTGCGCTTTACTCCGACGGAATTTACGTTTCGGGATTGGTTTTGTATAAGGATGATACAGTCACGATTATTCCCGAGGCGCTTATCGGAACGTTCGAGAAGTTTGACAGCTACTACAACAAAAATTATAAGGCCGTTGTCAGACTTACGACCGTAGCGCTTGAATTAGGTGGCGATAAACCGGCGGTTACGGTTACGAAGGTGACGAACGACGGCTACGCCGAGATTACGCTTGACGTTAACGGAGTCGAATACTTTATTCAAGAGTATTATACCTCGGACCAAGTAGTTCTCGGCTCGGTTGAAATCTCGCCGAACTTTAATGTAACGCTCAACAGAGTCGAAGAAGTCGAAACCCCGCCTACAACCGTCGAAGTGCCCGAATCATTCTATGGCGAGTACGAGGGAGAGAAAGACGGCATATCGTATGCTATCGGCATTTCCGCCGACGGCATTACCGTTAAAATAGGCGACGGCGAAGCAAAGACAGCAACCGTAACGGCATACGATGACCATTGGAACGCACTCACATTGGATATTGACGGGGAAGAGTACGGCATTGCATGCGAAGACGAAACGTCAATATCTTTTTCAAACAGTGATTTTTCTATCTACGTAACGCTCAATCGAAAGGGTGGCGATAGCATTGTAATTCCCGAAAAGTATTACGGCAGTTATTCGGCAACCAAGGACGGAACGTCCTATTATATCGACATAAGTGAAGACGGTATTTATGTTACTATGGGCGACAGTGAGATAAAAGCCGTGATTGTTGTTTATGACGAAACCGACGGTTATATCACCGTTACACTCGACGGAACAACGTATGATATAACGGATATGTCGTATGACGAGCCGATCTCAAAAATCATGTTAGCGACGAGCGATTACAGTACTTACGTTACTCTCAACAGGCTTGCGTAAAAAAACGTTAAATCCCACTGCCGACGCGGTGGGATTTTTAATTAAAAAACGGATAAAACAGCGCTCGATTGATTTGCATACTTCTGTCGATTGTGCTATTATAGTGGTGTAACAGTTACGTTCGGAGGTTAGTATAATGAATAAAATTTTGGTCGCGTATTTTTCGTGCGGCGGCGACACCGCAATGGTGGCAAAACAGCTTGCTCGCGTCGCAAACGCCGATCTGTTTGCAATCAAGCCCGTAGTGCCTTACACCGAGGCGGACTTGGATTGGCATGACAAAAACAGCCGCACTTCGGTTGAAATGCGCACGCAGGAAGCGCCCGAAATCGCAGATAAAGTGGAAAACATGGACGAATATCAAACCGTGTTTGTCGGCTTTCCGATTTGGTGGTATCTTGCGCCCACGATAATCAACGGCTTTTTAAAGAGCTACGACTTTTCGGGCAAGACCGTTATTCCGTTTGCGACGAGCGGCGGTAGCGAGCTCGGCAAAGCCGAAACGGTTTTGCAGACCAAGACCTCGCGCGAAACCAATTGGTTGCCCGGCAAACTCATTAACGGCGACGTCACCCTCGACGATATGCGCGATTGGATTAAAGAACTGGGAATTTAATATAATTCGGAATTAGAAAAAGTCGAGCGTCCGGCTCGACTTTTCTTTCTTTTTAACTGCTTTAATTACGGATTATCGCAAGTCCAACTGTCCGATAATCTCTTTAAGCGTGTCGGCGGAACGGCAAAGTCGGTACTGTTCCTCGTCGGACAGGTGAACGTCGATTATGTCCTCGACGCCGCCCGAGCCGATAAGCGCGGGCACGGAAACGTACACATCGTCCAGTCCGTAGTGCCCGCAGGCAAGCGTGCTGATCGGCATAATGGAATGCTCGTCGCGAACTATACTCTCGCAAATACGCGTGGTGGCGGCGGCAATCCCGTAGTAGGTGGCGTTTTTGCGCTCGATAATCTCGTATGCCGAGTTAACTACGTCGTGCTCGAGCTTTTTTCTGTTCTGTTCGTGATCGCGATAGCCGCAGTGCGCGCAGTATTTATCCAGAGCAATGCCGCTGACGTTGGCGCTCGACCACACCGCAAGCTCGCTGTCGCCGTGCTCGCCGATAACAAACGCGTGCACGCTACGCGGGTCGACGTTAAGCCTGCGTCCGACCAAAAACTTGAGCCGCGCCGAGTCGAGTACGGTGCCGCTGCCGAACACCTTTCGGCTGTCCGTGCCCGACAGCTTGTACGCCGCATACGACAGCACGTCGACGGGGTTGGTTACGACCAAGATGAACGCGTCGCGGTTGTACTGCATGATTTGCGGTATAATCGAGCGGAAAACCTTTATGTTGTTGTGAATACAGTCAAGCCGCGATTCGCCGGGTTTTTGCGCTACGCCGGCCGTTATTATAATAATGCCGCACTCGGCAAGGTCGGGATAGCCGCCCGCAATGATTTCGGTAGGGCGGGTGAATGGCAGGCAGTGGCTCAAATCCATAGCTTCGCCCTCTGCACGCGCGCGGTTGACGTCGATAAGCACAAGCATTTCGGTAAGTCCGCTAAGCATAAGCGAAAACGCCGTCGAGCTTCCTACCATGCCGCATCCGATTATTCCTATTTTTCTCGTATTAGCTTTCATTATATATAGTTTGCGTTTTGCCGAAAAAAGTATTCCGTCGGGTTGGGATTAAATCAAAAAGTGTTCTTTTATCGCTTGCCAATTTTCGTTCGGTATAGTACAATACTTACGATGTAAATGCAACGGGTTTGCTCTAGTCGACTATGAAAAAAATCGCCAAGTTTATAGTAGAAAAACGCTTGATATTCTTCCTCATATTCGTGGGGTTGATTATTTATTGCGCGTTCGGCATACCCAAGGTTAAGGTGGAATACGACATATCTGCGTACCTGCCCGATGGCACCGATACCAAACAAGCGTTAAAAATCATGGACGAGGAATTTGCTTCATTCGGTTCGGCAACCGTCATGATAGACGGAATCGAGCTTGACGCGGCAACCGCCCTCGCCGCCGAGATAAAGGGGATCGACGGCGTGTCTAACGTCAGTTTTGACGGAAGCAGCCCTAAGAATTACAAAAACGGCGTGGCGTTATACTCGATTTTCTTCGACGGCTCGAGCGCCGACCCCAAATCAATCGCGGCGTACGAGAGCGTTGTAAAGACTATCAAAACAAGCGGCTACAAGTATGCCGTGCCGACGCCGCTCGTCAACAGCTATGCCGAAACGCTCGCGAGCGAAATGGTTATCATAATCGCCATAGCCGCCGCGGTAATAATAGGCGTACTGCTTTTTACATCCAAAAGCTTTGCCGAGGTACTCGCGTTCCCCGTCGTGTTTATAGTGGCGGCGGTACTCAATATGGGCACCAACTATTGGTTGGGCGCTATATCGTTTGTGTCCAATACGGTGTGCATAATATTACAGCTTGCGCTTGCAATCGACTATGCGATTATTCTGTGCCACCGTTTTACCGAGGAAAAGGACAAAAACCCGACCGACCCAAAAGCGGCGCTTATAGAAGCGCTTGCCAAGGCGATCCCAGAAATCTCGTCGAGCTCGCTAACCACCATATCGGGGCTTGTCGCGCTCATGTTTATGCAGCTCGGACTGGGCTTCGACCTCGGCATGGTGCTTGCAAAAAGTATAGTTTGCTCTATTTTGTCGGTGTTCTTCCTAATGCCCTGTCTGTTGCTGTGGCTGACAAAGCTAATGGACAAAACGCGGCACCGCAACTTTGTGCCAAAGGTGACTGTAATAGGCAAGGGGGTTATCAAAGCGCGGTATGTGCTTTTGTCCGTGTTTGTCGCGTTGTTCGGCGTATGCGCGTACCTCAGTCAAACCGTGACATACTGCTACAGCGCCGATTCTATCGACACATCGCGCCCGACCGCGCAGATGACGGCGCAAAACAAGGCGAGCAAGATTTTCGGCTATTCCAATACGTTCGTCATTCTCGTGTCCAAGGACACCGACTTCGACACTCAGCGGCAGATCGTTGCGGCGGTGAGCGGGGAAGAGCTTATCGACTCGGCGCTCGGCTGGGCGGCTATCGGACTGCCGTCGCAGACCGAAGAGGGCAAGGTTTACTATCTTACCGACGAGATAACCGCGATCGACCTAACCGATATGACGGGTTTGCCGACAGAGCAAACGTCACTGCTTTTTACTATGTACGCGCTTAATCACGGCGGCTTCGGCGGAGCAAGTATAAGCGAGTACAAGGTCGTGGCGGCTGATTTGTTTGAATATGCGTTTTCCAACGAAACGATTATGGGCATGGCGGGCGATCTTGCGGCGTACAAGGATACGCTTGAGTTCGGCAAAAGTCAGCTTATAGGCACCAATCATTACAGGCTCGTGTTTAATATAAACGCGCCCGTCGAGGGTAAGCAAACGTTCGAGCTTATCGAGCGGCTTACGCCCGCGGTCAAAAAAATAGATCCGCACGCGATTTTTGCCGGCTCAAGCATGAGCGCCTACGACCTTAACGGTTCGTTCAAACATGACAACCTGCTTATTTCGCTGTTGACCGTCGCGTTTATATTCCTCATTCTTGCCGTCACGTTTAAGTCCTGGGGTTTTCCTATAGCGCTCGTCGCCGTCATTCAGGGCGCGATATTCATAAACTTTTCCATCCCCGTTATTATGGGGAACAACGTGTTCTTCTTCGTGTACCTGATCGCAAGCGCTATACAAATGGGCGCGACGATAGACTACGCCATACTGATGACTAACCGTTTCAGACAATTAAAGGAAAGGCATTGCAGGCGCGGCGCGGCGATAAACGCCATATCCGAAGCATTTCCCACTATTATGACATCGGGCACGATCATGACCGTAGCGTCCTTCCTCGTCGGGTTCTTGACGAGCGACCCGCTTATCTCATCCATGGGAATGACGCTCGGCTTGGGTACGCTCATATCCATACTGTGCGTGCTGTTCGTACTTCCAGCGCTGTTGTACGTGCTCGACCCGTTGCTTGAAAAAACGGTTATAAAGCTTAAAAGAAAGCTAAAAGCCAAGGATATAAAATTGCCCAACCCGAGCGATAGAATTAGTAAAAATTAAGGATTCGGAAAAGTCGAGTGTCGCGCTCGGCTTTTCTATTGGAAAAGATCGTTTGTCATCCCGAGCGTAGCGAAGGATCTCACAAACATAGAGCGCGGCAATTATCGGAAAGTTACCGCTGTTTTCCCAATTACATATCTATTGATATATAACAGTGATTGTGTTATAATAAAACATAAAACGAAGCATACTAATAGTGTCGAGTATTGCAAAAAAAACGTATATTATTTCGGTCTAAAAAAATTTTTAAAAAAAATTAAAAAATCTTTGTAAAAACGCTTGACATATATGTTTAGGTGTGATATTCTAACAAAGCTGTCACACAAAAGGACAGCGCACGGGTTATCCAAGTATCGCAATAAGCCATACCTCTGGACATAATAAGCAATAACGTTATAAAGGGACGAAAGTTTCAAGTTGTTGTTTGTTGTGTTTTTTTTGACCCTAAAGGTCCCCGCGTCGCACATTGACAACTGCATATAACTTAAAGCGAGTATACAAATATCAAATTAATTGGTGATATGTATTACCAGTACAATTTTGAAAGTTTATATCTTGTAAATTCTTATATTTTAGGAATTGGACGATTAAGCTACCAAGAGCATACGATGGATGCCTAGGCATCTGGCGCCGAAGAAGGACGTGATAAGCTGCGATAAGCTGCGGTTAGTTGCAAATAAGCGCTTGACCCGCAGATCTCCGAATGGGGAAACCCAGCCATAGGAAACTATGGTTATGTGCAAGTGAATAAATAGCTTGCATAAGGGAACCCGGGGAACTGAAACATCTTAGTACCCGGAGGAAAAGAAAGTAAATTAACGATTACCTTAGTAGTGGCGAGCGAACGGGTAAGAGCCCAAACCGTATATAGCAATATGTGCGGGGTAGTGGACTTGTGTATGAGCACTTGGTATAGGTAGCCGAAGCTGTTTGGAAAACAGCGCGAAACAATGTAAAAGCCATGTACGCGAAATCTATACCATAGCTTACAAGTATCCGGAGTACCACCCAACACGTGGAATTGGGTGGGAAGCAGGGAGGACCATCTCCCAAGGCTAAATACGACCAGATGACCGATAGTGATTAGTACCGTGAGGGAAAGGTGAAAAGCACCCCGGAAGGGGAGTGAAACAGAACCTGAAATCGTGTGCTTACAAGCAGAGAACGCACTACGCACTCCGCAAGGGGTGAATGTGTTATCTCGTACTTTTTGTAGAACGGGCCGGCGAGTTACGATGTGTTGCGAGGTTAAGACATACAGTGTCGGAGCCGCAGCGAAAGCGAGTCTGAATAGGGCGATATTCAGTAGCATGTCGTAGACCCGAAACCGAGTGACCTACCCATGAGCAGGCTGAAACAGGAGTAAAATCCTGCGGAGGGCCGAACGCACCCCTGTTGAAATAGTGGGCGATGACTTGTGGTTAGCGGAGAAATTCTAAACGAACTCGGATATAGCTGGTTCTCCTCGAAATAGCTTTAGGGCTAGCCTCGGAATTTAGAGTATCGGGGGTAGAGCACTGAATTGGCTAGGGGCCTTCACGGGTTACCGAACCATATCAAACTCCGAATACCGAATACTTTTGTCCGGGAGTCAGACAGCGAGAGATAAGTTCCGTTGTCAAAAGGGAAAAAGCCCAGACCCACAGCTAAGGTCCCCAAATAACAGTTAAGTGGTAAAGGATGTGAAGTTGCATAGACAACCAGGATGTTGGCTTAGAAGCAGCCACTCATTTAAAGAGTGCGTAATAGCTCACTGGTCGAGTGATTTTGCGCCGAAAACTATCGGGGCTAAAACTGTTTACCGAAGCTTGGGAATTATTTTTTGAATAATTGGTAGAGGAGCAATGTGTGCGGGCTGAAGCTGCATCGAAAGAGACAGTGGACTGCACACAAGAGAGAATGCCGGCATGAGTAGCGAAAGAGGAGTGAGAATCTCCTCCGTCGAAAGCCTAAGGTTTCCTGGGGAAGGTTCGTCCTCCCAGGGTTAGTCGGGACCTAAGTCGAGGCCGAAAGGCGTAGATGATGGACAACAGGTTGATATTCCTGTACTGTCATACAGTTCGATGCAGGGACACGGAAGGATAGTCAGTCCGCGCGGATGGTAAAGCGCGGCCAAGCAGTTAGGCTGGGTTGTAGTGAAGTACGCAACCCGTTAGGCTGAGCTGTGATGGGGAATCAATTGCGAGTAAGCTGATGAATCCACGCCGGCGAGAAAAGCTGCTAAGATTAGCTGTAAGGCACCCGTACCGCAAACCGACACAGGTAGGCGGCAAGAGAATTGCAAGACGAGCGGAATAACCATCGTTAAGGAACTCGGCAAAATGACCCCGTAACTTCGGAATAAGGGGAGCCTAGCAATAGGTCGCAGATAATAGTCCCAACCAACTGTTTATCTAAAACACAGGTCTCTGCAAAAGCGCAAGCTGATGTATAGGGGCTGACGCCTGCCCGGTGCCGGAAGGTCAAGGGGACGTGTTAGCGCAAGCGAAGCACCGAACTTAAGCCCCGGTGAACGGCGGCCGTAACTATAACGGTCCTAAGGTAGCGAAATTCCTTGTCAGGTAAGTTCTGACCCGCATGAATGGCGTAATGAGTTGGGAGCTGTCTCAACGATGGATCCGGCGAAATTGTAGTATATGTGAAGATGCATATTACCCGCGACTGGACGGAAAGACCCCGTAGAGCTTTACTGTAGCTTGGTATTGAGTCTCGGCAAAGGATGTACAGGATAGGTGGGAGACATTGAAGCAAGGGCGTCAGCTCTTGTGGAGTCAACCTTGGGATACCACCCTTTCTTTGCTGAGGTTCTAACGAGATGCGCTTATCGCGGTTTCGGACATTGCCAGGTGGGCAGTTTGACTGGGGCGGTCGCCTCCTAAAGAGTAACGGAGGCGTTCAAAGGTTCCTTCAGAATGGTTGGAAACCATTCGTAGAGTGCAAAGGCAGAAGGGAGCTTAACTGTGAGACTTACAAGTCAGGCAGATACGAAAGTAGGACTTAGTGACCAGGCGGTAGAGTATGGAATTGCCGTCGATTATCGGATAAAAGTTACCTCGGGGATAACAGGCTGATCTCCTCCAAGAGTTCACATCGACGAGGAGGTTTGGCACCTCGATGTCGGCTCGTCACATCCTGGGGCTGAAGAAGGTCCCAAGGGTTCGGCTGTTCGCCGATTAAAGTGGCACGCGAGCTGGGTTCAGAACGTCGTGAGACAGTTCGGTCCCTATCCTTCGCGGGCGTAGGATATTTGAGAGGATTTGCCCTTAGTACGAAAGGACCGGGGTGAACGCACCTATTGTGTACCGGTTGTCGCGCCAGCGGCACTGCCGGGTAGCGAAGTGCGGAGCGGATAAACGCTGAAAGCATCTAAGCGTGAAACCCACCTCAAGATTAGATATCCCATTTACACGCAAGTGTGAAGTAAGACTCCATGTAGACGACGTGGTTGATAGGTCGCAGCTGTAAGTGCAGCAATGTATTCAGGTGAGCGATACTAAATAAGTCGAGGGCTTGATCATAACCGATTGCCTAAATAAAAATAGGTGATTTGCAAGATTAGACCCGTAGAAAGCAGTAAGTTATGTGCAGTTGCCTTTGTTCGACAGGATAAAGGACGGAGAACATTAACCAAGTTAATACGAATCCGCAAAGAACTTGTGCCGATTAGCACATCAGCAAAGGAGCGCATGATCCTCGGTAGCTCAGCAGGTAGAGCGTTCGGCTGTTAACCGAATTGTCACAGGTTCGAGTCCTGTCCGGGGAGCCATTGCGGTGGTCATATCGTAGGGGTCACACCTGTTCACATTCCGAACACAGAAGTTAAGCCCTATGGAGCCGAGAGTACCTGTCTGGTGACGGACCGGGAGGGTAGGTAGCTGCCGCATTTCACTTAAAAGACGATTGAGAAATCAGTCGTCTTTTTTTTGTGCGAAAATAGCCGGTTGGTCCTTTGTCCAAATGCCTTCGATGCGTATACGGCGGTCGAATTAGGGATATAGGCGTAGCGGCACAAGTGCATTTTTGTCCGCATATACTTAATTCACAAACAAATAAATACCATATCAAAAAATTTTTCGGATAGGTATTGACATGCGGCAACTTGTTTGATATAATGGTTAAGCATAAACGAACAAGGGAGCAAAATAGAGGGAAATGCAGCAGGTCCGTCGCATACGGTTTTTGATTATTGCGATAGCTTGTGCGGTGCTTTTAAGTATCGCGGCTTTTTCCGTATCGTTTGCTTTTTGGAATCCCGCCAATGAAAACGCCGCCGCCAAGGTCGACGGCGAGTCCGGACTGTTCTACGTCGAGTACCCGCAGTATATTACGGAAGACGGCGTAAGCGCTCCGCCGCTTGCTAATGGCAAGTACTACATACAGGTTCCACGTCGCGATACGCCTATTTCGGACTATTACCTGCTTATAGACCACAATTATACCGAAAAGAAACTCGAATCTTTGTACCTGTACGAGGGCGATACGGTTGCCGTTTATAACGGCACGACGCCTGAGGATATATCCAAGCATAACGGCGGCGAATCGACTTGCGGTGACGGACCTACAAATAACCTTACACTCTCGGGCGGGAAGTACACCGTGCATTCCGAGGGCTTTTACGACTTCTTTTACGTGTTCGGCGATCGTTCGTTCTGGGTAAATTATATCGGTAAGCCCGCCGGCAATACCGAAACGCCTACCGTCGTTACGCCGGAACGCGATACGTCTAAAAGTTCGGTTAAAGTTAAGTTTACCGACGCTACCGTTGTGTTTGAAATGGGAACCGCCATTAACGGCGGAAATACGTATTTTTATATCGTTAACGGTAACGGCGATGGCACCGATAAACCCGGTTTAAAAATGAGCACGGGTGCGGACGTCGTCTATACGGCAGGTCAAAATATAAAGGATTGCAATACGGCAGAGCTTGGTTTTTCGTATGCGAATGTCGATCAAATTATCCTTTACACCGACGACAGCGACTATGATTCAAATGCCAATAAGCACACCGGCGCAGGCGACTTGTTTTATAAAACTTACTTCGATAAACAGTTGCAACCGAATTATACGTATACTATAAATACAAACGGCAATGTACATTGGGATAATTTTTCTTATGGTGATTCATTTAGCGAGAGTAGATTAAGACAATATATCGATTCGGTTACCGGAACGCCTGCCGACGGCTCGAGCGGTGACAATCCTGCCGACAGCAGAACGAAAGTTGAGCCCGCGTGCCACGGTGCGACCGTGTTCGGCACGTTAAAGCCAAATACCGAGGTTAAGACCGTTCGCGTAATGGACGCTAAAATGCAATCCAAAACGGTCGACGGCGTTACTGCGTACGAATATCACAACTACATATGCGTATCCCGTCCTAACGTCGACGGCGTTTCGGACGACAATTCCATTGCTTTTTTGGAATTCAAGATTGAGGGGAAGAATGGAGCCGACCTTTCGACAATTCCCGTAAGCTCGATAACGCTTACGCGCAGAGATACTGACGAATTCGGCAAACCGTTAAGCGGGAATATCGACCCCGCGCCGCGCGTATACAATTACGATTTATCTAATCCCGTATATCTTTCCGATATAGGCCACGGCGACATACATGCCGAATTTGACGATGTTGACTCGCAGGGTAAGAACACCGCCAATATGATACCGCATTATGACGACGGTATGTATGTAATACTGTACTTTGCCGATAGAAAACAGCAGTATTTTGCGCTTGATTTGAGTATCGAAACGACAATGCCGGCGGAATTTACGCTTACCGCAAGCGTAAATAACACCAACAGTTGGGATCGCTACAAGGAAGGCTTCGGCGAAGAGTGGGGCTACTATCTCGGCGGTCTTATCAACTCGGTTTGGATGTGGAACCCGACCAGAACGACAAAGTTCACTGCGAGTAACGGTACTGTGGTTTACGATCAAACCACTGAGTTGAACGCCTTGGGTTTGAGGGCGGTAAAAACGGCTGACGCGACCGAAACCGCGCCCGAGCAATTCAAGCTTTACGATAAAAACAGCGATACCGAGTGGAATGACATCGCCGACAGGGCCGATCGGATTAAAAAATTCAATAACGGCGAGCTCGGCAACTTTAAATATTGTATAGTCGATTACAGCGATGTAAACGGTACGGACGAAAACGGTTATCCCATGTGGGCGCGGTACACCAAGGAAGAGGTTGATGTCACGCTTACGATCAACCTTACTGCCGGATCGAAGGTTAAGCTGTGCATGCTTGACTGGTCGGGTGAGCGCGGCGACCTCGGAAACGAAGATATCAGTAAGAGGATTCAGCGCCCCACGACGTACTTCCTGCCAGAAAATATACATGCGTCGCCTAAGAATTTGTTTGAAGAACAGGGTTACTACTACGATAACGACCTTAACTTTGTCGTTCCGAAATCCGGCGAGTATTCGTTCCGTTATGTCGGATACATTACTAACGAGAACGGAAAATTTATGCGGATGTCCGACGGCGCTGTTGTGGATAAATACGCCGACGGCACCATAAGTATCCCCTATTATAACTTTGTAATAGACACTCTTTACATATCAAAAGCCGAAATCGTCGGCGAAATGATTACCGTCAATTTTGACGCGGCAGGCGGAACGTTTGCCGACGGCGTTCCTACCAAACAGCTTGTTCGCTTCGGCAACATGGTAGACTTCGCGCGGGGTAAAGCGCCTCTGGAAAAAGATATTACTTCTCCCGACCCGAGCAAAGTGTTCGGCGGTTGGTATTACATTGACAGCGAGGGTAATGCCGTGGATTATGACGGCGATCCCGTACTCGACGACATGACTCTTTACGTCAAGTGGATAGGTCAGGAATATAAGATCACGTTTGACCTTGACGGCGGATATTGGCAGACAAACGAACCTGCCGATAATAGTAACACGGTAACGACAGGCCCCGACGGACATATTGCGGCGGCTGATATCCCCGTAGCGGCAAAAGACGGCTTTGAGTTTGTTTGCTGGGTAGACGTAGACGGAAACGAGATAACGCAAGCCGAGCTCGGAACGATATCGTTTGGTAAAGATACCGCGTTGAAAGCGACCTGGGAAAAGCCGAATTACAAAATAACGTTCCACTACAATTACGACGACGCACCGGATGGCGGAGTGTATGCGACCCAAGCTACCGAACCGACCGATCCTACGCTTACGGGACATGATTTCGGCGGCTGGTATAAAGAAGCTTCATGCACGACGCCGTACACCGATTTTAGCCAAAACTTGACCGGAAATATAGATCTTTACGCCAAATGGACGGGCGCGTCGTACAGCATTAACAGCATAATGTACGCCTTTGACAAAGCGTCGGGTACGCACGGCGGAGATACGGAAGATGAATCGTATACGTATATCGATACTCGTAACGGCGAGTTCTCTGCCGGCACGCTTATTATCAAGGTTTATTACGACGGTAAAGCGTTGACGGACTTTGAAGAAGACAATCAGCGCGTTGACCACACCGCCAACAGCGATACATACACGATTGCGGACGCGGCGGACGATTCCTGCTACGGCGCATTCAAGATCGGTGCGCACAGATTCCAAAATAGCGGTTCCACCTCTTTCGGGAACTATGTCAATATCGAGTTCTACGGCGGAGATATAATCGATCAGCTTGATCAAGAAGTTGTTGTGAACAATAAAGTAGCAATACCCGATAAGGGCGGTTGGTACGTTGTCGGTCAGCCGACGGGTTGGAAGTTCTACGAAACTACCAGAATGACGGCGACTAACGTGGAAGGTGTATTCTCCATAACGCTTAAGTACGTGCTTCCGCGCGGCGAGTACAAGATAGTCTATGTTCCCGATACAGTGGGTGAGTCTGTAACTTGGTACGGCAATGGCGGTTCATCCGTAGGCAGCGCCGCAAACATGATTATAGGCGATTCCAAGACGTTCTACGTCGACGAGTTTAAGAAAGGAACAAGCGGAATGTTTCCGTCCGATATTGATTTCAGGCGTGTCTTATTCTCTCAATACGATATAATTAATAATCAAGCAATGATGAGTAGACGCCCTAAGATCAAGATTAATGACGGAACAGAATATAACATGATTGAGATTAGAAAAGATACATCCACATCCAGCACTGTTTTCTATTACGATGTGACTACAATATCATTAACGAGTATCGAGGTTAAATTTACTTCACCTAACAGTGTGAACAATACTTGGAAATCCGATAAAATTACAGGATCTATATTGACAAACGGGTACTCATATATGATAGAGCCCGATTATCTGGACCATTGGGATTGGTGGGATTTGACTTGGTCGCCTACCGTAAAGAGATACGACGGCACCGGTTATGCTACGACGGTTTAATCCGTTCCATTCGTCAGGCGAGTAGACGGTAAACAACCGAATAACGCTAATTCCATAACGGTTTTAATTGGCGCAACGGCGTCAGGTAAAATAAAAAAACAAAAAAATTATTTTCTGAAAGGAGAAAACAAATCTTGAATAAGACAGTAAAAGGACTTATCATCGCGGCATCGGTAGCCGCAGTAGTCGGCATAGGCGCAGTTTCGTTTGCGTACTGGCAGGGAACGGCTGAGCCGGTCATTATAAATGGTTCGACTGGTGTTATCAGAACTATTGGAAACTTGACCGTTACGCCTTCTACGGCGAGTGGAACCGCGGAAGCTATGAACGCTTTATTCCCCGTCGACCAAAATCAAAAGGAGGGCGACTCTTATCTCACGTATTGGGAGTTTACGTTGTCTTCCGACGTGACGGGCGACGATCCTGCCGTATATAAATTGGCGGGTGTACTTGATACCAAAACTTCTGCCGCATTGTATTGGTCGGCTTCTTTACCTACAAAAAGCACCGGCGCCGTCGAGGGCAACAAGTTGAGCGCAACAGCCGTAACGCTTTCCGGACTTACTGACGATACCGTTTACGTTTACATGGTTGCAACCGGCACCGACGCCATGAAAGCAAGTATTACCTTGACTTTCTCGGCTGAATAATATATCATTATTTTATCTCGTTTGTCACTTTGCAAGCCCGTGCCGTTCTTTTGACGGACTTGCCGAATAAGAGATAAAGACAAAACAACAATGCGGCGGTTCGCCGTGGCCCCTCGGCTACGCTCGGAGTGATGGTATGGAGTTGTCTGTATATACGCACATCATTTAGAGTTTGTCGATCGATCCGAGAAACAGACTAACAATCAATAAATTCACCGCAAAGCGGTCAATCATCCCAAATTCTTAATTTGTTTAACCGTTTTCGATAGCAGGGTATCGGGAATGTTAAAATAAAAATCAAAAATTCAT
Source organism: uncultured Christensenella sp. (assembly GCA_910578545.1). Classification (GTDB taxonomy): domain Bacteria; phylum Bacillota; class Clostridia; order Christensenellales; family Pumilibacteraceae; genus Anaerocaecibacter. The sequence goes on along the minus strand of CAJTPT010000004.1, from coordinate 122,937 downwards.
TTCTTTAAAGGAGAAAACAAAAACATGAAAAAGACAGTAAAATCCTTAATCATAGCGGCTTCGGTAGCGGCTATCGCAGGTATCGGCGCTGTATCGTTCGCGGCATGGGAATCGACAGTTACAGACCAAACAGTTAATGGTACTTTAGGTAATATTACTACAACAGGCTCGATTACGCTTACACAGACCGGCGATTTGGATACCAAAAAACTTGTTCCTTACGATCAAGTTCAACAGTGGGATGCAAGCACGATGACGAAAGGATTTACCATTTCGGCGTCTTGCGATCTTGCCGGAAAAATATCCATGACGGCGACCGGAGATGCCGCTACTCTTATTGAATATCAAAAAGCCGGCGAAACTGCGTGGACAGCGTTTACTGCCGCTGCCGTCGAAGTAACTGCTGATACGGTGTACAGCTTCCGCTTGGCTTCCAGCGATGAAGGTGACATGAAAAAAACGTTTACAATTACTTATTCCTTTGCGGCGGCTGACGCGACTGCTTAATTACTATACATACTGAAAATCACAACTGAATAAATGCTTGTTTGCGCCGATAGGCGTAACAGCGTAAATGCGATTATGCGTTCCCTGCGCGCGCAAAACAAACATCAAACCGATCGTTTATACGGTCGGTTTGATTTTTGTTCTTATTTTTGTTGTCCCCCGTGGGGGAAAGTGGCGGCGAGGAACGAGCCGTCAAAAGGGGTTATAGAAAAGTTTAATTAACGGTTCTTATCGGACATTGCCGTAAAACATATAAGTCACAATCCCTTTGTCACTCGCAAGCTCGTGACGTTTCCCCCAAGGGGGACAACAGATAAGGTAAGAAGTGAGAGTGAATAATTAAAATAAAGGCGCGAAGCGCAGTCCGTCAATTTTTAATTCTCTTAACCGCCAACAACGTCAACGCGGTCAGACCGAGTGCGGCACAGGCAATAGAGCACACAAACGCTATTACGGATCTTGTCAGCCACGACATAAAGCCGAGCGACGCTGCGAGAATAAAGTACCGCACTATCTTGTCCTTGCCGAGTGCGCCCGCAAACGCCTTTGGCGCTTTTTGTCGGCTGTCCGCATACTTGCGCGGCGGCAGCGCGCCGAGCGAACCGAAAAGTCTATACACGTCGTTGCCGCATATCGGCTTTACGGTTATTCCCGTTATCTGCGGGTAATCCGGCGGTGATTTGCAGAGTAACAAAAGGGTGTGTGCGCCGTAGTGCTTTGCCTTGGCTATAAGCCGCGCGGTCATAGCGGCGTCGGCATTTTCCGAAAACAGACAGTACGCCGCTATACCGTTTACAAACACGCCGCCGCCGTGCCGAGTCGCGCCGTCATACCTTTGCTTGAGCGCGGTATACAGTAGCTTGGCGGGCGCGTCGGGCGACATAAACGTGAACTCGAAAAACATGTCGGCGGCGACAGGCTCGAGCTTGTCGTTCGTTTGTTTTTTTGGCTTAAGCTTTATCAACAGGATTGCGCAGGCGGTTACGGAACCCGCGCAAAACAGCGCGATATCGATGGTAGTGTAGTATCTTAGCACCGCGGTTGCCGCGATAAAGATAAGGGTCGAGCCCAAGGTGGCGTCTATAAATTTGGCAAACTTGCTTTTCATGCTTGTAATTTTTGACAAAATGTGTTATGATTAAACGGGTGTTTAACCCCAATAGATACATTTTTACGGGCACACTCGCGGTCTATACGCGCGAAGCGTCGTTTTACATACCGCATAATGGTACGACTGCAAATTGTTTCGCGCGTCTATCCTTGCGATTCTGCCCCGTAAAGAAGATAACACAGGATGGATAAACAGTGGATACCGAAATCTTACAACCGACCGACGTCAATATTTTGCGGTGCGCGTCGCGCTTAAAGGCGGGCGAGGTGATAGCGTTCCCCACGGAAACGGTGTACGCGTTGGGCGCAGTAGCGACTAATTCCGACGCGGTAAAAAAGGTATATGACATCAAGCGCCGACCGTACGACAAGCCGCTTATTGTTGCGGTGTCCAAAAAGAGCGATATACACAAGGTCGTAAAGGCCGTGCCGCAAAAGGCGCAAAAGCTGATAGACGAGTTTATGCCGGGTGCGCTCACGCTCATACTCGAACGCTCGGAAATAATCCCCGATATCGTTACCGCCGGCGCCGATCGCGTAGCGGTGCGCATTCCGGACAACAAAATTGCGCAAAAGCTTATCGGGCTTGCTGGAATGCCTGTGGTCGTGCCGAGCGCCAACACTTCGGACAAGGCGAGCCCTACGCTCGCCGCGCATGTCAAGGACGACCTCGACGGTCAAATCCCGTGCATACTCGACGGCGGCGCTTCCAAGATAGGCATAGAATCCACAATCGTCGATTGCACAGCCGACCCGCCCATAATTGTTCGCGCAGGCGGCGTGACGGTTGAAAGCATTAAAAGCATTATCGGCGAAGTGCATATAAACAAAACGGGGCAAAAGCTTAGCGGATATATGCCCAACGCCGAGGTGATGTTTTCGGCGTACTTCGACGGCATGATCCAAAACATTTGCGACAAGTACGACGAGGTATCTAAGCAAGGCAAGACGGTAGCTATACTCTGCTTGGACGGCAATCGCGCGCAGTACGGCTCGCGCAAGGTGTTTACCGTCGGCAAGGACTACTCCGCGTACGCGCATAATCTGTTTGCTTCGCTACGGCTTGCCGACGCACAGCATTACGACAGCATTATCGCCGAGGGCGTCGACCCGAGCGGTATAGGCGAGTCGCTTATTGCTCGGCTTATTCAGCTTAGCGGCGGCATGATAATCTAATCGAGGGGTTGTTGCATTATGGCTGACAACGTTAAAGTAAATATTATATTCGTTTGCACGGGCAACACCTGTCGTTCGCCCATGGCGGAATTCTTGTTTAAGGACTACCTAAAGAGCAAAAAGCGTAGCGGCGATTTTACCGTTACGAGTGCGGGGCTGGAAGCGGCAAAGGGCGATATTATGACGCGACAGGCGGACGAGGCTTTGACCGTTCTGGGCGTTAAGCACAACGCCGAGCGCAAAGCCAAAATCTTTACCGTTCAAATGTCGCTCGACGGCGACGTTATTATCGGCATGACGGCCGAGCACGCATTGCGTTGCGACAGCGACAACGCATACTCGTTTGTCGATCTTATAGGCGTGCCGATTGTCGACCCGTACGGGCTTAGCACGCAGGCGTACGTAAACTGCGCGGTGCAAATGCGCACTGCGTTCGATGGGATATTAGAGATAGCCGACCGAAAGCTTAGGCAAAAACGCGGCGCGTAGACATACGCAACATATTTAAGGATTACCGCACATTGGCGCATTTATCGATTTACGTTGAGACGGGGAGCCGTAAGCTTAGTCGCGAGTACTCGATACAATCAAGCGAGAATATCTTATATAAGTTTACGACGAAGCGTCAAATGATACGATAGGCGATTTTCATGATAAAACAAAAAAGAATAAATGTTTTGAGCCTTTCTTCTTGCGAAAGAATTCAAAAACGCTTGAAAAAATTTTTTCCGAATGCTATAATATATAGCATGTGATATTGCAAGAATAGTATTGCTTAATTAACGGTAAATAAATCCGTAAATCAATCTGTGATTGTGGTATACTAATCTTTGAGGTATCGGATATGACTGTTTATATCGGTTGCGATCACGGCGGTTTGGTTTTGAAAGCCGCAGTAATAGATAAGCTTACCGCGTTGGGGCACGAGGTAAAGGACCTCGGAACGTACACATGCGATTCGTGCGATTATCCCGACTTCGGTCTGGCTGTCGCAAAGGCCGTTGCCGCAGACACGACCGCGCGCGGAATAGTCATTTGTAAGACGGGCGTCGGCATGAGTATAATTGCCAACAAGGTCAAGGGCGTGCGTTGCGGACTGTGCTTTAACGCCGAAATGGCTAAGCTGTGCCGCGAGCATAACGACGCCAACTGCCTTGCGCTCGGCGCGGGCAATACCGATATACCGACGGCGCTCGGCATTGTCGAGAGCTTTATTACAACAGATTTTTCGGGCGGCAGACACGCAAACCGCGTAGGTAAGATTACCGCATACGAGGAAAGCCATGAGTAAAACAAAAAACAAACAAACCGAACAGCCTATTGTTTACGGCGACCGCGAAACGCTGGACGCCGAGCTTGCAAGCGCGGTCGGCGATATTCTTTCCGCCGAGCAAGAGGCTAAGCGCATAATCGCTCAGGCTGAGGAAACGGTAAAGTCAGTTCAGCTCGATTATGCCGCCCGTGAAAAGACTTTGCGCGAAGCGAGCTCGCGCCTTATTGCGGAAGCGCGCGACAAGGCGCTTATGGACGCGGCCGGACGTGCCGAAAAGGAACGGTTAGAGCGCGTCGCCGCGAGCGAAAAAGAAGGCGCGGGACTGTTAAAAACAAAAAGTAAAACGATAGACGAGCTTGTTAAAAAGCTTTACGCATCTCTTGGAGGCAAGGCGTAAATGGCGATAGCCAAAATGTCGCATATCCGCCTTATAGGTCTTAGGCGGGAACAAAATAAAATTATGGACGCGCTGGTTAAGCGCGGACTGTTTGAGCCGCGCGCCACCGACGCGCTTCCGTTTGAATTGCAAGGCGGCGGAGCGGCGCGTTACGGCGAGCTTAAGCTCAAGCAGAGCGAGCTCTCTTTTGCAATGGGCTTTTTAAAGGGTCGGCACTCGGCGATGGCGGGTTTTCTTAAAGAGAACAAGGTCGCCGTCAAGCACGGCGCCGCTACGCCCATACAGTATACTCTTTCCAAGGAAAACTACTCGGACGCGCGTAGGCTTGTTACCAAAGCCGACTTTGCCGACGCGGCGGCGCGCGAGTACGAGCTTATGCACGTGTGCGACGAGCTTAAAGAGCTGTCGTACAGGCTTGTTGATTGCAATTCCCGCATATCCGCTATCGACAGCGAGATTGCCGCGTATGCGCCGTTTGCGGACGCACCCATTAGGTTGTCCGAATTGGGCGAGCGTGCAAATAGCGATATAGTTATTTCGCTGTTCTTCAACCGTACGACTTCGCTTCCGAACGCCGCGCTCGACGAGCTTCCGTGCGCCTACGAGGTGATTAAGACAAGCGGCATAATAGCGCTTACTGTGACGCGTAGAGCCAATACCGAAGCGGTTGCCAAACAGCTTTCGAGCATGGGCTACGTTCAGTGCGCGTTTACCGATGACTGCACCGCGGTACAAAAAATAGAAGGACTGCAAAGCGAGCGCGCGGACGTCAAGCGCCGAATATTCGAGCTAACCAAAACGTCGCTCGGCTACGAAAAGCACGTCACCGATTTGCGTATTCTTTACGACGTGATCGGACTGGATATAGAGCGCGCCGAAGCTGAAGAAAACTTCCTCAAGACGGACAGCGCTTTCGTGCTGGAAGGGTGGTTGCCCGAGCGTTACGCCGAGCAGACTGTATCCGAAGTCAAGGACGCATGCCCCGACGTGGTGGTTCAACTGCTTGCGCCCGAGGAAAAGGACGCGCCGCCCACGCTTGTGGAGAACAACAAGGTAGTCAAGCCGTACGAGCAAATCACCGACATGTACAGCTCGCCGCGATACCGCGAGATCGACCCCAACCCGATAATGGCGTTCTTCTACTTCCTGTTTTTCGGTATCATGATAGGCGACGCGGGCTACGGTCTTATACTCGCCATTGCGGGCTTTGTGATAGGCACGAGCAAAAAGTTTGACAGCGGAATTAAAAAGCTTGCGTTGCTCGTCGGAATGGGCGGCGTGTCCGCTGTAATTTGGGGCGTGCTGTTCGGCAGTTACTTCTCGATAGAATTCGGTGAAGGCGTGAACGTCGCAATAATTCTCGAACCTTTGGACAAGCCGTTGTTGCTACTCGTTTTGAGTATCGGCTTGGGCGTAGTTCAGATAGTTACGGGCTTTGTTATCAAGTTTGTGGCGCTTTGCAAGGACGGAAAGCCTTTTTCGGCTATATTCGACTGCGGCTCGATAATACTGCTTTTTGCCGCTCTTGTATGTCTTGCGATAGGCATGCTCCCGTCGCTTGCGCCCATGCTCGGAATAACTGTGGACTTTGTTCCCCCCGCAAGTCTTAAAACCGCCGCAATGGCGCTTGCGCTTACAGGCGTTGCACTCATACTGATTTTCGGCGGGCGCAACAGCAAAAACGTTTTCGGCAAGGTCGTAGGCGGATTTAAGGGCTTGTACGGGCTTGTCAATATTTTGTCCGACTTGCTGTCGTACTGCCGATTGTTCGGCTTGTGTCTTGCAAGCTGTGCGATAGGACTTGCGTTTAACCGCTTGGGCGGAATACTTATGGGTATCCCTGTTGCGGGCTACGTTATCGGCGGAATAGTGCTTGCGGTGCTTCATATATTCAACCTCGCGCTCGGCGTGCTAAGCGCATATGTTCACGACGCAAGGCTTCAATTCCTCGAGTTTTACGGCAAGTTTTACGACGGCGGCGGCAGACTGTTTAAGCCGCTCGGCGTAAAGACAAAGTATATTCGTTTCAACTGAATCAACCATGGGTTTTACCGATTTATATCGGACAACTATAAAATTATCTGTAAGGAGAAAGACAAAATGAATTGGGGTAATGTTTACGCCATAATAGGTGCGGCGATTGCCGTTATCGTATCGGGCATAGGCTCGGCTATAGGTGTAGGACGCGCGGGGCAGGCTTCCTCGGCGCTTCTTTCCAAACAGCCCGACAAGTTCGGCACAACCATGATATTGCAGGTCATGCCGTCAACGCAGGGCTTGTACGGCTTCGTAGTTGCGTTCATGACGATGATTAAGATTAACGCATTCGGCGAAATGGTTAATCTTACCGAAGCGCAGGGCTGGATGATTTTTGCATACTGCCTGCCTATTGCTATCGTCGGCTTGATTTCGGCTATCATGCAGGGCAACGTCGCAATCGGTTGTATCAACCTTGTCGGCAAGCAGGAAAACCAGATCGGTCACGCAATCCCCATGCTTGTTCTTGTCGAGATTTTCGCTATATTCGCGTTTATAGTTTCTATCCTCGGCGTAATGCTTTTGTCTGTCGCGTAAACACATGATAGGACAACAGAAAATTATCGACGATATTCTGTCATCGGCAAAATCTACCGCCGCCGCGATGATAGAGGAAGCCACCGCCGAACAGGAAGAGCGGCTATCCGATATACGCGCCGAGCTTGAGAACAGCCAAGCGGAAAGCCTTGCCAAGGCGCAGGCGGAGGCGGACTCGGTGTATACCGGTATGGTCAAGCTGGGCGATCTCGAGGCGAACAAGGCGCTTTTGCGTGCAAAACAGCAGTGCTTGTCGGCGGTGTACGACGGGGTAAAGCAAAAGATACTTGCCGCGCCCGACGCCGAGTACCTCAAGATTTTGCAAACGCTTATCGCAAAGTATGCCGAGAACGGCGACGAGATTATTGCGGCAAAGCGCGATTCTAAGCGTGTTACGGAGTCCTGGGTCAAAAAGGTCGGTACAGCCGCTAAACGCAAGCTCGCTCTGTCCAAAGAAACCGGCGACTTCGAGGGCGGCATCGTTTTGCGCAACGGCAAGTTCGACCGCGACCTCACGGTCGACGCGATAGTCGGAGAGCTTAAAGAGCGCACCGTGTCCGACGTAATAGCCAAACTGGGTTTGTAGAATGAACACGACCAAGGTTTTTTCCAATATGCTCGCCGCCACGCGTGCGGGGCGTTTGGACTCCGAGCGGCTCCGCCGTATCGTTGAGTGCAAGACTGTTTCCGAAGCGTTTAAGATGCTCGGCGACTACGGTTATAACTACGCCGAAGGCGCGAGCGTGGACGGGTTTATCGTGGGCGAAACCGACAGGCTTATCGAGTTTGTCACCGAGTCGTGCGCAAGCCGCAAGCTTTGCGAAGCGTTACTCGCTCGGTTTAAATACAACAACGCCAAGCTTGCGTACAAGTCGAGGTTTGTCGACGTGCCGAGCGACGGATATTATAAGACCGAGCTTGACGTAAAGTCCATAGTCGACGGCGAATATTCCGAGCTCGATAAATACATGGCGGAGGCGATGACTGCCCTTGACGAGCAGAATACAGACAAGCCGCAGGAAATCGACATTGCGCTTACACGCGCGATGTACAAGCACGTTCTGTCGCTTAAAGACCAACTCGTCAAAAAGTATTTTACCGCCGAAATCGACATGAAAAACATTCTCACGGCGGCGCGCATGAAAAGACTTGCCATCGACGGCGATATGTTTATTGCGGGCGGAAAGGTGCATTTTGACGCGCTTGAGGAAAGCGTTAAGGCGGACGGATTTGCAGAATACTTTGAGCATACGCCGTACGCAGAGTACGCCGAGGATATCGAAAAAAACGAGCTTAAAGAGCTGTGGCGCGCCGAGCGCGATATAGACGATTATTTGTTCTATCTGACTGACAGCGCCGTCACGTCGTACACGTCTGATAAGCCATTCCTCAACTACTACACGCAAACGCTTATCGAGCTTAAAACCGTAAAGACCGCGCTCGTGTGTATTAAGACGGACAGCAGGGATACGTTTTACAAGCGCATTCCGCGCATTTATCAATAGGAGAGCGGGCTGTGGAAAAAATCGGAAAAATAGCGGTAATAGGCGACAGCGAAAGCGTAACGGCGTTTTTGGCAATAGGCGCCGCGGTGTTTAAGGCGGACGACGAGTACAATGCGGCGGACGTTCTTCGCGAGCTCAGTAAATCGGACGAGTACGCCGTAATTCTTATTACGGAAAACTACGCGGCAAAGACCGAAGCGCTTATGCAAAAACTCAAGGCGCAAGCCTACCCGGTAGTCCTATCAATCCCCGGATCGACGGGCTCAAACGGCTTTGGACTCGCGGGCGTAAAAAAGGACGTGGAAAAGGCCGTGGGCGTCGACTTGCTTTTTTGAGTGTGTATATGCTTCGTCATACGGACTGCGTGCTTCTCGGCGTTCGGTTATGTAGGTGGGTCTACACGCCCGTCACGCCTCGTCGCCTGCTGTCCGTCTTACTCGCATCTTCGCACTCAAAAATTCTTTCGGTAAGGCATTAATTCGTCAACTAACAATTAACATTGTAAAAAATCCTTACTCTCAAGGAGTAAAAATGGGCAAAATCATAAAAATTAGCGGACCGCTGATTGTTGCGGACGGAATGCAGGACGTCAAGATGTACGACGTCGTGCGCGTATCGGAAAAGGGTCTTATCGGCGAGGTCATAGAGCTTCGCGGCGATAAGGCGTCCATACAGGTATACGAGGAAACGAGCATGCTCGGCACGGGCGAGCCGGTGACTTCCACCGAACAGCCTTTGTCCGTCGAGCTCGGTCCCGGTCTTATAGGCAGTATTTACGACGGTATTCAGCGCCCGCTCGAAAAGCTGTACGAGCTTTCGGGCGACCGTATCGACCGCGGCGTAAGCGCGCCCGCTATCGACCATACCAAAAAGTGGAAGTTTACGCCCATCGCCAAAAAAGGTGATACCGTTACCGCAGGCGATATAATCGGCACCGTACAGGAAAACGAGGTTATAACGCACCGCATTATGGTGCCCTACGGCGTGAGCGGCAAGATCGACAGCATTAAAAGCGGCGACTTCACGGTCGACAACACCGTTGCGGTCGTATCCGACGGCAAAAATAAGCACAACGTTTGCATGCTTCAGCGTTGGCCTGTCCGTCGCGGCAGACCGTATGCCGAAAAGCTTCCGCCGAGCGAGCCGTTAGTTACCGGTCAGCGCGTAGTCGATACGCTGTTCCCCATAGCGCGCGGCGGCGTTGCGGCCGTTCCCGGTCCGTTCGGCTCGGGCAAGACAGTTTTGCAGCACGCGCTTGCAAAGTGGTCGGACGCGGATATAATAGTTTACGTCGGTTGCGGCGAGCGCGGCAACGAGATGACGGACGTTCTTAACGAGTTCCCCGAGCTTATCGACCCCAAAACCGGTCAGCCGCTTATGAAGCGCACAGTGCTTATAGCCAACACTTCGGATATGCCCGTTGCGGCGCGTGAGGCGAGTATTTACACGGGTATCACGATTGCCGAGTACTACCGAGATATGGGTTACTCGGTCGCAATAATGGCGGACTCTACTTCGCGCTGGGCGGAGGCTCTGCGCGAGATGAGCGGACGGTTACAGGAAATGCCGGGCGAGGAAGGTTATCCCGCATACCTGTCCAGCCGTCTTGCCGAGTTCTACGAGCGCGCGGGGCAGGTCAAGCTTTTGGGCTCGACCGACCGCTTGGGCTCAGTCACCGCTATCGGCGCGGTATCGCCCCCGGGCGGCGATATGTCCGAGCCCGTTTCGCAGGCGACGCTTAGAATAGTTAAGGTGTATTGGGGACTGTCTAGTGCGCTCGCATACAAGCGGCACTTCCCGGCAATAGACTGGCTTGTAAGCTACTCGCTGTACGGCGATAGGCTTGCCGATTGGTTTACTCGCAACGTCGACCCGCAGTTCAATTCGTACAGAATGGAAATAAGCAAGATTTTGCAAGAGGAAGCGCGACTGGACGAGATAGTCAAGCTTGTCGGCATGGACGCGCTTTCGCCGCGCGATAGACTCACAATGGAAGCGGCAAAGTCTGTGCGCGAGGACTATCTGCACCAAAACTCTTTCCATGAGGTGGACACATACACGTCGCCGGCAAAGCAGTTTAAAATGCTCAAGCTTATAGTCGACTTTTACTTCGCGGGACAGCGCGCGCTCGACCGCGGCGTGGATATAGACGCCATACTCGGGCTTCCTTGCCGCGAGCAGATAGGCAGAGCAAAGTATATCAAGGAAGACGGCAATGGCGAGCTCGACAAGATTCACGACGTGATGAACGAACAGTTTGCACAACTTCGCGAATCCGATTAGCAGGTCGATACTTCGCGCTTAATATGCGCAAAAAGTAGGCTGTAGCAACATTTATTTGGAGGTTATTCATGCGTAAGGAATACCGTACGATAAAAGAGGTTGTCGGACCCCTCATGCTCGTCGAGCAGGTAGAGGGCGTCAAGTACAACGAACTTGTAAAGATATCGCAGAGCGGCGACGGCGAGCCGCGGCTCGGCAGAGTGCTCGAGGTGGACGGCGACAAAGCGCTCGTTCAGCTTTTTGCACCCAGTCGCGGACTTAAAATCGCGGCGGCCAAGGCGGCGTTTACCGGCAAGGCGATAGAGCTTAAGGTGTCGCACGACATGCTCGGGCGTGTGTTTGACGGTATGGGAAATCCCATAGACGGCGGCGCGGATATCCTGCCCGAAAAGAGCTTGGACGTCAACGGCAGTCCTATCAACCCCGTTGCGCGCGATTATCCCAACGAGTTTATCCAAACCGGCGTAAGCGCAATCGACGGGCTTAACACGCTTGTAAGAGGACAAAAGCTTCCCGTGTTCTCGGTTTCGGGCTTGCCTCATGCCGACCTTGCGGCGCAGATAGCCAGGCAAGCGAAGGTCAAAAACACCGACGATAAGTTTGCCGTCGTGTTTGCCGCTATGGGTATCACGTACGAGGAAAGCGAGTTCTTTACAGCGGACTTCCGTCGCACGGGCGCGATAGACCGCACTGTAATGTTCCTCAACCTTGCAAACGACCCCGCGGTCGAGCGCATCAATACCCCTCGTATGGCAATGACTGCCGCCGAGTATTTGGCGTTTGAGTGCGGCATGCACGTGCTTGTTATAATGACCGATATCACCAACTACGCCGAAGCGCTTCGCGAGATTTCCGCGGCGCGTAGAGAAGTCCCAGGCAGGCGCGGCTATCCCGGTTATTTGTACACCGACCTCGCTACCATATACGAGCGCGCGGGGCGTATACGCGGCAAAAACGGCTCGATAACGCTTATCCCGATTCTGACAATGCCCGAGGACGACAAAACACACCCCATTCCCGACCTCACGGGATACATCACCGAGGGACAGATAATTCTGTCGCGCGAGCTGTACAAAAAGGGCTTAAATCCGCCCATCGACGTTTTGCCGTCGCTGTCGCGTTTGAAGGATAAGGGTATCGGCAACGGCAAGACCAGAAAGGACCACGCCGACACAATGAACCAACTTTTCTCGGCGTACGCCAGAGGCAAAGACGCAAAAGAATTAAGCTCGATTTTGGGCGAGGCGGCGCTGTCCGACGTTGACAAGCTTTATGCCAAGTTCGCCGAAGAGTTTGAAAAGGTGTACATCAACCAAGGCTTCACCACCAACCGCACTATCGAGGAAACGCTCGACATCGGCTGGAAGCTACTCAAGATACTTCCGCGCAGTGAGCTTAAGCGTATACGCGACGAGCACCTCGAAGAATTTTTTGATAATTAGGAATTCGGAATGCGGAATTCGGAATTAGCGGTGTTGAACGGTTTTTTTGAATAGTTTGTCTATATTCGCAACATTTCGAGATTGCCGAGAAATGCGAGCAAAAAAGGCGTAAGCCGCGCAAACTATTCGATCGCCGCGAAGCGGTCAATAATTCCCGATCCTTAATTCATAATTCCGAATTAAATTTAATCATGGCAAGACTTAACGTAAACCCCACGCGCATGGAACTGCGCAGACTAAAAGACAGGCTAAAGACGGCGGAACGCGGTCATAAGCTGTTAAAAGATAAGTCGGATGAAATGGTCCGTCAGTTTTTGGCGCTCGTAAAAGAGAACAAACGCCTGCGCGAGGAAATAGAAGGCGAGATAGGCGAGGCGCTAAAAAGCTTTGCTCTGTCGGCGGCGGCACCGCTTGACGTAGTACAGGCGATTTCGCTACCCACGCTTACCGCGTCGATTACTATCGGAACCAAAAACATAATGGGCGTGGACGTGCCGTTTATGCAGACCAAGCGGGTGGGCGACGTTCAGCTACCGTACGCGCTTTTTGCAGCGCCTGCGGAATTGGACGACGCAGTGCTCAAGCTTACCGCGCTTACCGACAAGCTGTTGCACCTTGCCGAGGTCGAAAAAACGTGCAATATGCTCGCCGACGAGATAGAAAAAAACCGCCGTCGAGTAAACGCGCTCGAATACGTCATGATACCTCAGCTCGAAGAAACGATAAAGTATATCATGATGAAGCTTGACGAAAACGAGCGTGCTTCCATCGTTCGCTTGATGAAAGTAAAAGACAATTAATTTAATTCGTAATTGTTTGGCGCGGCTATGCCGCGCTTTTTCCTTTTAACGCTGTTTTAATATTTCGTTAACAAGTAGCAAGTTTCGTTAAATTTTATTTAATCGCCGCGAAACGGTCGATAATTCCTAATTCGGAATTCATAATCCCGAATTATTCGCATATTTTATAGCATGAAAAAACTGTGCTGGATTTTTGCCGCGTTTATGACGGCGCTGACGATTGTATTATGTTCTTGCTCGACGGACCCTATGGAAAGGGTTAGCGAGCGGCGTAGCGGGTACTTTACCGCGGACAACGGCGGACTTTCGGCCACTGCGGTGTCGGGCATGCGCGAAGAACCGTTCTCGTCGGACGGCAAAGTTTCGTCGCTCAAACCTTATACGCTTATCACGTTAGTGCCGAGTGAGTTCGATATAGACGCAGTATATACGTACGAGTTAGAGGCGGGCGGCGATAAATTCGGCGGCACTATGATAGTCCACCCGTTTGCGGCAAGCTTTTCCGCCGAGATAGACTTTGAGCTTACTACCGACTTTACGATCGACGTCAAGTGCGGCAATGACAGCGTTCTACTCAAAATGAAAAGCCAAGTAACGGGCGGTATGGACTACGCCCGTGCAATCGACGCGGCAAAAAACGAGATAAAGCCAAAAGGCGAGTATGAGATACGCGCGAGGCTTGTCAAAAATCCCTTCGATACGGAGGGACTGTGCTGGCATGTAGCGTTTATCACGCCTGACGGCGAGAGCGGCGTCCTGCTCGATCCCGAGTCGGCAAGGGTGTTGGCAAAGAAGTAGCGATATACTTCGGGATTCCGCGATACCGCTATGGTTTTTCGAAACTATGCGCTGTATCCGCACATGACGGTTGCGGACAATATGGCTTCAGCGCCGGATTACGGGAAGTTCGGCTGCGGGCGCTGTCAAGGAGTAATTTGAAAGCGTATTCATCACCGGATACGTGCTACGCTTGTCGCGGTGGCTTGGTCATGTAGGCGGGGCTGCAATCCCGCGCCGCGCTAACTGTTGCCGTACTGCGGCGCGACTGCGCTTTTAAATCGGGGAAAAAGGAGAATGTTTATTTATGGCAAAGCAAGCCGAAAAGTATATCGAGCCCTTGGAATGGGGAATATTAGAGCGCGGATTTCACAATGATAAAAACTCCGTTTCCGAATCGTTGTTCAGCATAGGCAACGAGTATTGCGGACTGCGCGGATATATGGAAGAGGGCGTGTCCGCCCCGTCGCTTCGCGGCTCGACCTGGACGACTACAACAATTTAAATTTCCCCTTTAAAATAGTTGTGCGCAAGTAAAATTTGTGCTATAATCACCGTAATGAATTATTCGGACGATCAAGTACAAAACGAGCCGACGTCCGTCGTTTCGGACGAAACCGTCGACGTGGACACGCAAGGGGATACTATGCCCAAAGTCGTGCCCGTGGCGCGCGCTCGCAAAACGGACGAGTCGATCGAGCCTGCGACTGCACCGTCGTTTGCCGATGAGATAATAACAACAATATTCAAGTCGTTGTTTGTCGCGCTGTCTGCTGTGGCTATGTTCGCGTGCATTTTGGCAATCGCGTTGCCGTTGCAGTCTATGCGGATATTCAATAATATCGGAAACTTTGAACGCGCAATCGACTTCGGCGAGCGGTACGTACAAAAGCGGCTGGACGAATATTCGGCGGGCGATACCGACGAGTACGGCAACTATATTAAGCTGTCGCAAACGCGCGAGCTTACAGACGGCGAAATGGCCGAGGCACTGTATGTGCTGACAAGGCTTTCCAATAAACTCACCGAGCAGTACAACGCAAACGGCAATGCTGCGCGGTGCGAATACTACGCGGCGGTGCTCGAAAAGTACACGCGCATATACCTGTCGCTCAACGACCTCGGCTCGGTTACTAACAAGACCGATTACGATAATATCATGGGCATGCCGTCGCTTGCCATGCGCCCCGCGGTGTACAGCTACGCGCACGATATGCGCACTCTCAACTTCCGTGCCCGTGCGTACCTCGGCAAGACCGAACTTATGGCGTTTGACAACCGCAGGATCAACCCCGACGATAGCGGCGTGCTTACCGATACGATAAGCCGTATCGACTACTTTGTAAATACCAACCCCTCCAACGACGCGGCGGCGGCACAGATGTTGGACGACTTTGTCGATTACGTCGACGCGCTCGGAGAGTATCTGGACGTCGAGT
Source organism: uncultured Christensenella sp. (assembly GCA_910578545.1). Classification (GTDB taxonomy): domain Bacteria; phylum Bacillota; class Clostridia; order Christensenellales; family Pumilibacteraceae; genus Anaerocaecibacter. The sequence continues at coordinate 107,654 of CAJTPT010000004.1, read as the reverse complement.
TCTTGCGCGTGGGCGTGGAAAACAACGTCAATGCCAAACGTGACGTAAAAAACAACGGCGAACTGCTCAAAGACATTCCCGTCAACACCGAGCTGTTTGTGCGTAATGCTTATAATAACGTGCTTGACGGTACCGAGTTCGGGTTGTTTATTATCGACAAAAACGTTGCCGACGACAACACCAAAGGCTTTACGCAATTGTACCGCGGACTTAAAACTTGCTTTAACAAATACGCGCAATGGGCGGTTGAAATAACGCCTGCGAGCGGCGCGGGCGAGGATAAGCTCAGCGGTAAGCTTCGTCAGCTGTATTGGTTGTACAACCTTTCGTCGGCGGCGCAGCGGCTCAAGTACATGGAACTGTTGTTGTACTACAGCCACGAAAACCTCGGACCCAACAGCGCCGCAGTCGTGGAAGAGTACGGCACGTGGCGAGATAATTTAAACGTTTCCTACAATTCGCGATCCATGACGCTTTCGGAAGTTTATGCCGAATTCCTTAAGCAGTATATGGAAGCGTACTCAGGTAATTAAAAGGAGAGCACTGTGTCCGATTACGTTATTCCCATGGACTATACCAGACAAAAGATAAAGGTCACCGTTATCGGCTGCGGCAGATGGGGCTCTTTTTTGGCGTGGTACGCAAATCAGCTCGGACACAGGGTAACAGTTTACGGCAAGCCGGGCGACATCACATACGACAGACTGCTCATGACGCACAAAAACGAGTACGTCACTCTGCCCAAGTCTGTCGAACTGACGGCGGATTTACCCAGGGCGATCAAATCGGCAAACGTCGTTTTGGTAAGCGTTCCGTCGCAGGTTTTTCGAGACGTAATGGGCGATATCCGCGGCGGGTGCGACATGACGGGTAAATACCTCGTCACCAACATGAAGGGCGTGGAAATCAGCACGGGCAAACGCCTGAGCGAGATTGCGCTCGAGTTCGGTTTGGAAAGCTGGCAGATAGCCGTGTGGGCGGGACCCGGGCACGTTCAGGAATTTACGCAGGGCAACCCCAACTGCATGCTTATCGACGGCTATGAGCGAACCACGATAGAGCGCATTGTCGAATACTTCAAAAGCCCGCTTATCAGGTTTTACTACGGCACCGATGTTATCGGTACGGAAATCGGAGCGGCGGCAAAAAACGTTATGGGTATCGTGGCGGGCGTGCTTGACGGCATGAACTTAGTCACGCTAAAGGGCGCGCTTATGGCGCGCGGAAGTCGCGAGGTTGCTAGGCTTATCAAAGCGCTCGGCGGCAACCCGCTTTCCGCATACGGGCTTGCTCATATCGGCGACTACGAAACCACGCTGTTCTCCGAGCACAGCCACAACAGAATGTGGGGCGAAAACTACGCCAAGGGCAAAAAGTACGACAAGCTCGCCGAGGGAGTGCATACCGCGCGTGCGCTGTCGCTGCTCGCCGATAAGCACGGCGTGGATATGCCTATAACCACCGCGGTCAATACAATGATTTTGGATAAGATACCGCCGCGCACCGTCATGGAACAGCTTTTTGACAGAACGCTTAAGGACGATTTGGTTTAACCGATTCGGAATTGGGAATTGAGAATTCGCAATTAAAGTCAGGTGTAATTGCCTGACTTTTTTATTGTAAAGCTTTTTGTCATCTCGAGCGTATTTTCGATCGCCGAAAAATCCAACGAATATAGAGCGCGTCACTATATAAAAAGCATATGCCGATTCCGATAATCTCGACCGAAGCGCGACAGCGCGTAGCTGTCGGTAATTCCGATCGAATTCCCAATTCCGCATTATAAAAAACTTTTAATTTCGGATATAATTAACGAAACTTATTTTTCGGTAATGTATTGACAAATGAATATATAAGTTATATAATGTGAGTAGACGGATAAGATCTATCTATCAAAAATTAAATAGAGAGGGAAATGATGAAAAAGTCGAAACTGTTTTTTGCCGTTTTGTCAGCAACGGTCGTCGCCGCCTCGGCGGGGGCTCTTGTTGCGTGCGCCGATGAAGTCGAGCTGCCTGACGGCACCAAGGTGGGCGGTGTGCGTGAAGTCACGTTCAGTGCAAACGGCGGTGTGTTTGGCGGCGAGTCTGCGGCGGCTATCGTTAAGACCGACGAATTCGGTCATATCGCAACCGAGCCCGCGGCGCCCGAATTGACAGGGCATACCTTTACCGGCTACAACTTTAAACAGGACGGCACCGGCGAAAAGGTTACGTTCGGCGACAACGGCACGGTGTTCCTTTTGGACGTTACCGTATACGCGCAGTGGACTAAAAATACCGCGCCCGTAGATCCAGACCCGGGTACCGATCCCGACCCTACGCCCGATACGGAATACACGATCACGTTCCACGGCGGCGAGCATGGCACCATAACGGGCGATACCACCGCAAAAACAGTTAACGGCAAGATAGTCGCTTTCCCGACTGTAGAGGTCGATACAGGTTGGTTGCAGGACGGCTGGATGTTGTTAGACGAAACGCCTATCGATACCGACGTCGTATTCACTGCGGACGCCGACGTATACGCAAACTACGTAGCGGATCCTGTATCTACCGCTCCCGCTGCTGCGATAATCAACGGCGTTCAAAATGCGATGACTCGTAACGAGAGCCCGGACACAGAGAGTTTTCCTACGCTCAAAGAAGAGTATATGCTCGTCGATGGCGTTTATCTTGACGCCAACCAAACGGTCACGTTTGAGCTTCGCGGCAAGGACGGCGAGTTTGCCGCTCTTCCCGGCAAGTTGTTTGTAGATAAAAAAAGTGCAGGCATCGATATAAGCGTGACGTCCAGCCCCGTTACGGGTATTACCGCGCTTCGTGCGGGCACGTACAAAATATATCTCAAGCTTTGGGATACCGACGACTGGACCGTATACGCAACGGACGGCGGCGCGCCTATCGTCGGTGAACAGACTCTTACCGACGGCGCGTTTTACCTGGTAGGCGATATGTCCGATTGGCAGCTTAAACAAAAGTACGAGCTTAAGGACAACACCTTAGAAATCGACCTTGAGGCAGATAAATGGTTTAAGGTCGCTACTTGTCAGTTTACCCAAAATGCAGAGACCGGCGAGGACGAGTACACGATATTATGGGGCGAATACGGCGTCAATCAGTTTGCGTGGTATCAACTCGACACGGCTTCGCAAGCGTACGTCATACTTAATGACGCGACAGGTGATAGTCACGGCAACGTAAAGGTCAAAACCGACGGCACGTATATCGTTACTGTCAATAAGGCCGGCAAAACCTGGTCAATCGCACTTAAAGGCGGCGAGGGACCTGTAGATCCGATAGACCCCGATCCCGAAAGACCGATGACCGACCCCGAACCCCCTGCAAGAGCATACGAAGATGCCGAGGTTACCGTCGGCGACTTAACAATGACTGACGCGACCGCAACTATCGACCGTGGATGGAGGGTCGACGTAACCAATCCCGAAGGCGGCTACTATGACAATCACACGCTTTCCGATCAGTTTATGGCTACGCTCAAAGTAACTGCGGAAACAGCGTATTCATTTGCAATCGACGGCACGGCTATTGATCAACTGTGGATTGAGCACCATAAAGATATTCAAGTTAAAGTCGGCGATACGCTTGGCGCCGCAGGCGGTGCGAGCGGCGCAGGCTTCACTCTTGTTGCGGGCGACTACACAGTATATCTCAAAAAATATTCGGACGGTGGCTTTACTGTTTGGATCCAAGGCACTCAAACAGGTGCATTCGGCGAAACTCCCGTAGTTGAGACCAATACCTATAAAGTCGGCGAGACAGGCACGGCTGTCGACCTTACGCCTAAAGCGCTTACGTCGGCAGAGACGGCAGAAGGTATGTTGGCGCAGTATTGGATCGATACTGTTCAGTTCAATACGGGCGACAAGCTGTACTTTACAATCAAAGGTGAAGCGATCACGTTTGAAGTCGAGTCGTCGAGTAGCGGTGTAAAAACCCCCGAAGGGACGAATAACGCTTACTTGGAAATCAGCAATGGCGGCAAGTTTAAGATTTATATCAAGCAGTACGAAACCAAATATCAAATCTATGCCGGCCGCGAAATCGACCCGTCTGAAATAACCAAGAAGGCGGAAACCGTTACGGCTAACAACACATATCTCGTCGGTAACGTACAGAACTCGGATGCGACATGGGATAACAGTAGCGCCAAGGGCTTTAAGCTCGATGCAAGAACGGACGGAATGTACGAAATTGTTATCGACATGACCGCAGGCGATAACTTTAAGTTCTACAAAACAGGTACGACTACTGCGACCAAAAAGTGGATCGGTACAATAGGCTCCGGCAACGTATCGGCGTTTATCGGTACCGCAGGCGATAACCTCAGTATCAAAGCGACCGGCAAGTTCTACTTCATCGTAGACGTTTCCGCGGCAAAAGTGTACGTTTCGTACAGCGCCGACGGCGAGCCTGACGCACCTACTATCGAAGCTCCTATCGAAGGCGGCGCGTACTTGGTCGGTTCGGGCTTTACTAATGCGGCATGGAGTGTAAATCCCGCTCTTTATATTGACCCTGTAAATGGTTTGGAAGTCAAGCTCACTGCCTCTTCGCAATTCAAAATCACGGACTGCAAGAATGGTAAAGAGGGTTGGAGCTACAACAGCGCTACTTACTATGAGTGCAGAGATAGCGAGGGTAACGCCTTTGACGGACTTAAGCTGAATACGATCAGCGCAAGCGCTAACGGGTCGGTAGTAACAGCCGGAACTTACAAGATTACGATTGAAGAGAAGAACGGAAAAAAGCTTTTTGTATTCACTTACATGGGCGCGTAATCCTAATAATCAATCAATCAATAACAAAAAGCCTTGTCTTAGGACGGGGCTTTTTTGTTGTTGTAACAACCGATAGTTTATAATTCTGTATTCTTAATCCCGAATTGCCCTATCGCTTGCAAAAGATTTTTCGGTGTGGTATAATCGGTTAAACTGCGTATAAAAGCGCAAGAGGTAATCATGGAAGAACAATCGTATTGGTGGTACGTTTTGTACGTGCGAACGAATACCGAGCGCAAGGTGATAGCCGATACGCAAAAGGCGTTCGAGCAAAAGGACTTGCCGTATCGGTTGGAAGCGTTTTGCCCCGAAACCGAAAAATACTACCGAAAAAAGGAATTGCATGAAGCGGGTAGGTTTTATCTTAAACGTCCGCTTTTTCCCGGATACGTTTTTATAGAAACTGACATGCCGTCGTGTGAATTCCTAAAGGTGTTTTCCGATTATATATACAATTCGCAGTATATCATTCGCGTGCTACGCTACGGCGATTCCAAGGAAATTGCGCTGAGCCGCGAAGAACGGGAACGGTTTGAATATCTGTTTAAAGACAAGCGGTGCGTTGAACATTCAGTCGGTTATATCGTAGGCGACGCGATAACCGTGACGGGCGGACCGCTCATCGGCATGGAAGGAAGCATAAAACGCATTGACCGCCACAATCGTACCGCCGAGATTGAAATTGATATGTTCAACCAAAAGCAAACGATTGTCGTCGCACTCGAGATAGTGAGCAAAAGTTAATTTGGAATTCGGAATCTCGGATTGCGCTTGCGCCGTTATTATAATTATTGCGTGGTGTTTCCGTTCCGATGAGCCGTGCTATAGGTTAGTGCGATCTCTCGCATTCGCTCAAAATATCAAACATGACTTTACACACTCTTATTAAAATCAAAACACCGCCCGTAAAGAGCGGTGTTTTTAAAATTGATAACTATTACTTCTTAAACAGCCTTGCAAACAACGACGGCTTTTTTGCGGGCGGCTCGGGCTTTTTTGCGGGCGCGTCCTGCTTAGGCTTTTCGGTCGGTTTTGCCGCCGCTTGTTTAGTCGGTGTTTCCTGTTTGGCAGTGGCGGTAGCCGTCGGCTTAACCGCTTGCTTAGCCGTGGCGGTAGAAGTCGGCTTCGGCGTAGCCGCGGGCTTTACGGGTTCGGTTTTTGCGGGTTGTTTAGGCGTTGATTCCTGCTTTGCCGTAGTCGCTCGTGCCGTCGAGGTAGTCGGCTTAGCCGTTTGTTTGGGGGTAGCCGTGGCGGCGGGCGTTGTAGGCGTTATGCGCTTGGCGGTTGCCGTCGACGTTTCCTTTTTTGCCGTTGCCGCGGGTTTTGCCGCAGGAGTAGAGGTAGGCGTTGCCGTCGGTTTAGCCGTAGGTGTTATGCGCCGTGCCGTTGCCGTGGGCTTAGATGGCGCTTGTTCGGCCGAGTCGGTCTTGGACTGTGCGGACGCCGTGCTTCTCGGCGTAACGCCCGTGCCCGTTCTCGAAGCGCGGATCGGGGTAGACTTTGCGGTCGGTATTTCTTGAGCGTTGCGCTCTGCCGTAGTGCCTGCCGCCGTGCGCGGCGCCGCGGACTTTTTGGGCGTTACGGGCGGGGGGGCGTTCGCCGCCGGGGCAGAAGCCGATTTGCGCGGCGCACGTGGATTGTACAGCCCGTTAATCATTTGCTGAACGTCTTGGAACCGTTTCTTTTTATCGACGGCAAGACATTTGATAAGCGCGTTTTCCACGCTCGGGTCGATTTGAATGCCGAGCTCTGACGGGCGCTTGATAGCTTCCTTGCCCATCATTACGCGAATCGACTCGGGCGGAAGTATACCGGTTATAGCAAAGTAGATTGTTACGCCCAGCGCGTACACGTCCGTCCACGGACCCTGCTCGCCGTGCGCGTCATACTGCTCGGGCGGGGCAAAGCCCTGCTTTAAAACGATAGACAGCGATCTGCCGTCGGGGTTCGAGTATTTAGCCGCGCCGAAGTCGATAAGCTTGACCTCGTTGAACTTGGTGATAAGAATGTTATCGGGCGAGATATCGCGGTGGATAAGCCCGATCTTGTGCACCTGCGTAAGCGAGTCCATGACGGGGCGAATTATAGTGAGTATCTCGTCCACGCTGACCTTGCCGCCGCGGCGCTGAAGGTACTTTTTGAGCGATACGCCGTCGAGGAATTCCATGACGATGTACGCGGTGCCATTGGCGGAAAAGAAGTCGCGAACGTTGACTACGCCGTTGAGGTTTTTGATTTTTGCAAGCGCGCGGGCTTCCTCGACAAAGCGTTTCAGTCCGCGGTTGCTTGCCGCCTGATTCTGTTTGGAATTGATAATTACCTGATTGTTGCCCGGCACGCGGTTGACGTAGCCGGAAGGGAAGTATTCCTTTACGGCGACCTTAATGCCTTGCTGAAGATCCCAACCGAGGTAGGTAATACCGAAACCGCCCTCGCCGAGCGCTTTGCCGATTAGATATCTGTTTTGCGGACCGATGACCGTGCGCTGAGGCAGGTGGTGGGGCGGCGACGGGGTGTCATCCGCCTTGTGGTGACAGCTCATGCAAACGCGGTTGGAATCCAAATCGCCGAAACAGTACAAGCATATATTCTTGTTAGTTCTGATTCGCGCCATTTTTTACCCCTCTTTTACCATGGCTACAATTGCCGAATAGTTGTCGTTAAACTTAGTCACGCGCGACAAAAGGCGCTGTTCCATTTTGAAAAGCGCTTCCTCGGGCGTGGCGGACGAGGCGAGATCTGCTTCCATTTCCTCTTCGTACACGTATTCCCAGAACCCGTCGGTGCACAGGATAAACGCGTCGCCCGGTTGAAGCGGGCTGTTGTATATATCGCAGTCTGGCGGAATATAGTAGTCCGAGCCGAGCACGCGCGTCAGCTTGTTTTGATCCTTGTCCGAACGAATATCGCGTAGCGGGATTCTGCCCATCTCGACCGCAAGCTGAGAAAGCGAGTGGTCCTTGGTCTGGAAGTGAAGCTTGTTTGACTTAAAAAAGTAAACGCGGGTATCGCCGATATGCGATATAACCGTCGAATTAAAATCGGTGGTAACGCAAGCGACGGTAGTGCACGACGAGCGAATTTTGGGGTTGCGCTCTTTTTCGTCCACTACGCAATTGTGCGCAGACTGAATATAGCTCTGGCAAAAATCGGGCTTTACTGCGCGCTCGGCGTCGACCTGCTTGACTTGCGAGTACGCGTCAATAATCTTGGTCGCGCAAATGCGGCTTGCAACCTCACTGCCGTAGTACGAGCCGAGTCCGTCGCATACAACAAGGCACGCGCCGTCGTCAGTTACAATCTGATCCAAATAGTCTTGGTTGTATTCACGCCCGCCTTGCTTGCAGATGGAACTGGTTAGTAGTTTCATATAAACTCCGCCTATGTATTTTGTAGAAATATCCGTTTACGGAATTATCCAAATAACATTATATATTAAAGAAAAGATTTAGTCAAGAGGTTTGGGATAATTCGGAATTCGGAATTGAGAATTACGGACTGCGCGTCAAGCCGCAATCGGTGTTCGCCGGATGTTTCGGCGGTCAAAAAAGCTCAACATGACAAACGATGTCTAACTGTACCGTTGACCTAATAAAAATTATATGGTATAATAAAACAAATCGCAATTACGTAAATAAAAAGTATCTCAAGCAAATGGAAGAAAAATCCGTAAATCAATCTGTGATTGTGATATAATCGTCTATCGAGAGTATTTATGTCCGAAATTCAACCGAAAAACGTTAAACGCCGCGTCGAGCTTCGAGAGATTGGATTACACGGCGAAGACGTGCTTATCGTCGGCAGCGGCGGCAAAGAGCACGCTCTTTCGTGGAAGCTTTGCCAAAGTCCGAATGTCGGCAGTATTTACGGTGCGCCGGGCAATGCGGGTATGAGCGTTATTCAAACGGGCATAAGCGCGACTGATATAGACGGGATAGTCAAATTCGTCGACGTCAATAAGAATATCAAGCTTACGGTCGTTCTGTCCGACGATCCGAAAAGTTCGGAGCTTGTGAATAAACTCACGGCACGAGGCCGTCGCGTATTCGGCGCGGATGCGGCGGCAAACGATTTTATTTGGCGGCACGGTTTGTGTGCGGCGACGGACTGCTACGAGATTGTGTGCGGCGAGCATTGCTCGCGGGCGGTTAAGTCAAAGTATTCCGACGACGAAGTCCAAGCCTTGCTCCCGCTGTTACAATCCGACCTGTACAAAATCATGAATGCGGCGATTGACGGCACGCTCGACAAGATCGAGCTAAAATGGTCGTGCAAAAGGTCGGTAAGCGTAACGCTCAAAAGCGACGGTAAAACGGGCTGTATCATTTCCGGGCTTAACTTTGTCGACAACGACGTCAATGTGTTTTTTAATAGCGTTGCGCAGTGCGGTGGCCACCTTATTGCAAGCGGCGAGCGCGTGCTGTGCGTTAATGCCGTTGCAGACGACTTTGAAACGGCTAAGAAAAAGGCGTACGACAATATCGCCAAAATCGAATTAGGAATTCGGAATTGTCAAAAAGGTTTTTATTCATAGTGTGGTTCCCCGAGCGGCCGGGCGGTTATACTCGCACTTTCACCAAAAAGGTTTATTATGGTAAAAAGAATTTATACCGAAAGACAAGCCAATAGCTTATCAGTCACGGCGGACTTAAAAGAAACGCTCGGCATTGACGTAAAGGTGCGCGCGTTTATCCGCTACGACGTGCAGGGTCTTACCGACGAGCAGTTTTCCGCGACGTTGCCGGTGGCGTTTTACACGCCTGCGACAGACGAGGTGTACATGGAAAATTTGCCCGAAGTGCAGGGCGAGATATTTGCTGTAGAGTATGTGCCCGAACAGTACGACGAGCGTGCCGATAATGCAAGCAGTTGCGTGCAGTTGCTGTTACAGTGCGACCGTCCGACGGTGCGTTGCGCAACGGTGTACGCAGTAGTCGCTACCGAAAAACAGCTTGCGGCTATAAAGAGTTATCTTGTAAATCCCGCCGATAGTCGGCTCGCTTCACTCGATAAGCCGACGAGTCTCGATAATGCTTTGCCCACGCCCGAGCCAGTGCGAATGGTGGACGGATTCTTCGACATGTCCGACTTCGCGCTCGGCATCTTTTACCGTGAACAGGACTTCGAGATGAGTCTTGATGACTTGCGCTTCGTGCAGTCGTACTTTCGCGGTCAGCGCAGAAACCCGACGTATACAGAACTCAAGGTGATAGATACGTATTGGTCGGATCGTTGCAGACACGTGACTTTTAATACGGCGCTGTCCACAAAAATCAAGTCGGACAATCCGCATATACAAGCGGCGTACGCCGATTATACCGAGCTGTTTAACGGACTGTATAACGGCAGGGCGGATAAATACCCGTCGCTTATGGACGTTGCGACTATCGGTGCAAAGGTACTGCGCCAAAAAGGTCATGCGCCGTTCGCCGATATTTCGCACGAAACAAGCGCTTGCACCATTACGCAGGATGTAGTCATGCGCGACGGCACGGTCGAGCCGTGGTATATTTTTTTTAAAAACGAAACCAACAATCAAGAGACGGATACAGAGCCGTTCGGCGGCGCGGCAAACTGCTTGGGCGGGGTGATACGCGACGCCCTTTCCGGCAGAGCGTGCGTGTATCAGGCAATGCGAGTGAGCGGCGTCGGCGATATAAACGCTCCGATCGGTAAGACGCCCGATGGCAAGCTTTCACCGCGCGTAAAGGCTAAGCGTGCGGCAGACGGCTACTCGTCGTACGCCGACGGTATGGGCATTGCGACGGGCGAGGCGCGCGAGTATTACCACCGCGGCTACGCCGCAAAACGTTTGGAAACAAGCTTCGTAATAGGCGCGGCGCCGCAGGATAACGCGGTGCGCGATATTCCGCGTGCGGGTGATTTTGTTGTGCTTATAGGCGGCGAAACGGGTCGCGACGGCGTCGGTGTATGTTCGGCCGATGATTGCGGCGCACATGTGCGGAAGGGTAACGCGCATATCGAGCGCGCACTCATGCGGCTTATGCGTAACGGCGAATTTACTCGGCTGATAAAGCGTTGCAACGACTGCGGCGCGGGCGGCGTTGCGGTTGCAGTCGGCGAGCTTTCGTCGGGATTGGATATCGAGCTATCGGCGCTGCCGCAAAAGTACGCCGGGCTTTCCGCCGCCGAGCTTGCGATTTCCGAAAGCGGGGAACGCATGGCGGCGGTCATATCGCCCGACGATTTGGATAAATTCACTTCACTGTGTCGCGAAGAAAACGTAAACGCAACCGTCATTGCCAAAGTGACGGACGCCGACAGAATGCGCGTGTACTTTAACGGAAATCTTATCGTCGACCTCGAGCGCAGATTTTTGGACAGTAACGGCGTGCGCAAGGAAGCGTCCGCGCTCATAAAAGACCCAAAGGTCAAGTATTTCGGCTCGCTTTTGTCGGCGCGTTCGTCGATGTTGCACAAGGGCGACTACACCGCACTGCTTTGCGATATTTTGTCCGACTTCAACGTATGTTCTCAAAAAGGACTGTCCGAGTCGTTCGACTCTACGGTCGGCGGTAACAGCGTGTTCATGCCGTTAGGTGGAAAAAATCTGTTAACGCCCACGCCGTTCATGGCGGCAAAGATCGCCGATAACACAGATATGTGCACCGTGTGCTCGCACGGACTTTCGGCGGTACTGCCCGAATCGCCGTTTATCGGCGGTATGTATTCGGTCATACTCGCCGTGGAAAAGCTCGCGGCGGCGGGCGTGCGGCTCGACCATATACATCTTTCCATGCAGGAATATTTTGCGCGCTGTACCGATGCGGAAAAGTGGGGCGCGCCCATGAGTGCGCTACTCGGCGCGCTAACCGCACAGCTCAATTTAAAACGCGCGGCGATAGGCGGCAAGGCGTCCATGACGGGCACGAATGAAAAGCTTGCTGTTCCGCCCACGCTGATTGCGTTCGGCGTAGGCGTTGCCGACAGCGCGGTCATTGTTGACAATACGTTCAAGACGAGCGGCGAGCGCGTGTATCGTTACAGGCTGAAACGCGACGAGTACGGCGTGCCCGACTTTGACAATCTTTGCGATTTTTTGATGTTGCTCGCGGGCGAAATCGGCAGGTCCAACGTGACCGCGGCGGCAGTAGTCGAACGCGGCGGCGCGGCGGCTACGGTTGTCAAGTCGTGCTTCGGCAACGGCTTGGGCTTTGCGTTTGTAAAAAACAGTCGCGACCTGTTTGAAGAGAGCGAGGGCGATATTATACTCTCGGCGCGGACGGGCGACGACTTTTACGGTTACGACCTCGATTTTTTGGGGATTACCGCCGACGATGGAAAGTTCTCTATCGGTGCGAGTATTTCCAAAACCTCTGACGGTACCGACGTGGCATACGACGGCAAAGAGGTAGACGGAAAACGCTTGCTCGGCAGCTTTACAGGCACGCTTGAGTGGGTGTACCCGACGACTGCGCCGACGTGCGGCGAGGCGGTAAACGCCGATTATTCGGGCAAGGGCGAGAGCCGTACCCGCGCCAAGAGCAAGCCGAAAAGGATAAAGGTGTTTATACCCGTTTTTCCCGGCGCCAACGGCGAGGCGGAAACGGCGCGCAAGTTTAAAAACGCGGGCGCCGAACCCGTCGTGTTCGTAGTTAAAAACAGCAATCGAAACGACGTCGGGGAATGCGTCAAAGCAATGGCAAAGGCGATCGACTCTTGCAAGATTTTGGCGTTGCCGAGCGGTACATATGAAAGCGCGCGGCTTATTTCGGCGTTGCTTTTCAGTCCGGCGATTGCGGAATCGGTGGAAAAACTTCTGTACAAGCGCGACGGACTCGCATTGGGTATCGGTAGCGGCTTTAGTGCGCTTATAAGACTCGGATTGCTCCCGAGCGGACATGTGCACGCGCCGCAAAAGAGCGACCCCGTGCTCGCGCTCAACGATATAGGCAGGCGCGTTTCCGCGCTCGCCGAGGTGCGCGTGTGTTCCGTCTTCAGTCCGTGGCTGTGCAAGCTTAACGTGGGCGACACCTATCAGGTTCCGGTAAGCGACGTCGCCGGCAAGTTTGTTGCAGGCAAGGACGTTTTGGATAGGCTCATCGCAGGCGGACAGATAGCCACGCAGTACTGCGATTACAGCGGTAACGCTACAATGTCGAACCCGTTCAACCCGAGCGGATCTATGCTCGCAATCGAGGGCATAGTCAGCCCCGACGGCAGGGTGTTCGGCAAAATGGGACACAGCGAGCGCTACGACGAGTTTTTGCTCAAAAACACCGTCGAGAGCTACGCCCGAGCGGATATGCGCATTTTTGAGTCCGGCGTAAAGTATTTTAAATAAATCCGAATTAATGAGTATTCCTTTTCGTGCTTGACAATATAATAAAAAAACTGTATAATTGTTGGCATGGCAGGGTATTTGGCAACCGTAATAATAATAGCTGTAATATCGTGCGCGGTTACGGCCGTACTCATCGAAAAGATGATAAGGCTTATAATGCGCCAGATCAAGCTGTATAACTCGATTCAACTCGTCGAATTAAAGACGCGCAAGATTTTTTATTGGGTGTTTGCGGTTGTCGTAGGGTTTTTGATTTTTTACACCATTATGCAGATGGCGGACGCCGACGCGCCGTGCGTTCACGAGTTTGAAAGGCTCTTCGGGGTCGGCAGAATGTACACAAATATCACAATGATGTTCGTGCTTATAGTCATGATAGCCGCCGAAGCGTTTATCGTCACGCTCGGGCTTAGCAAAAACGCGGTTGTAGATAAAGGAATATACACCAACTTCGACATGCTCGATTGGCATCAAGTTCGCGATTACATAATAGACGAAAAGCGCGGCGTATTGGTGCTCAGCTCGGATAAGACTACGTTTGCCACCCTTCGCAACGTTACGACGCCGTTTAAGGTGGCAAAGACCGACGTTCAAAAACTGACGTTCATTCTCAATAAAAACAAGAACAAATTTTCCGCGTTCGATGAAGGGATTGCGGAGGAGGAGTAGGGGGTATGACAAACGATATCGAAAAGTTAATAGAGCAGTTTGTCGTGCCCCAAATGGAAGTTGCACCCGATAGCGGTCGCGGCAAAAAGCGCAAGACCAAAGCCGGTCAGACTCAAACGCTCACTATAGACGAGATACCAGAGGTCGTGCTTCCCAAGACCAAAGCGCAGGTGTACGAGGAAGCCAAGGGCAGGCTTACGCAAAAGACTTCGGCAGTTTCGCGACGTACAAAAAAGACATCGCGGCAACCCGAGGTTGCCGCAACCGAACTGACGATTACAAAAGAGCGGCACACGAACGAACTACCCACCGTCGAGCTGACCGTTCCGCAGGCGGATGCCCCCACGTGGGTGGGTGGCGAGGATGAGCTTATCCCGTTTGCTTGGCGGCACCCGCTTATGGACGACATAAAACGCCCGACCAAGTATTACAGACAGGTCGTGCGCGAAGCAAGGGAAATGCTGCTGCCCGTGCCTCACAGCAAGTATAAAGCATAGTAAAATACCGAATACCGAACGCAGATTATAGCTGGACTTGCAATTATATTGCAAGTCCCGCAGTTATATTTGCCGATAGATCGGTAAGTTATATACAAAGTGTTATATTTCGCTAACGCTTTGTTATGTAAAATATAATATAACTTTGCGTTAGCGAAATATCACCGTTTGCATTGTAAACGATATCGCTGACAGCATAACGTTTTTTTGTGCGCAATTTGGCTTATTTTGCGCGGACGGTAAATGTGTTTTGCGCTGTGCTATTATACCCGTACGGATAAATATCCGAAACAAAAATTGTGGGTGAAAGCAATGCGCATAACAAAAAAACAAGTCGCGGTTATAACGCTGTTAAATCTTATTATAGCCGCGCTAATCGGTACGATTTTTCTGTTGTCACACCAAAAGACAACAGGGCAGGCACAGGGCGATAAGCCGAATATAGACGCGCCCGACCAGAACGGCGACGGTAATGGCGATATAGGTACGGTAACGCCGCCGCACGAAAAGCTAAGGCCGGCAACCGACGGGCTCGTAAAAGAAATATCGCGGGAAACTCGGCTTATGGGAAGCGGTGACGAAACCGTTATATTTGCGCACGTCGTGGGCGGCGTGACCTACGTTTTCGGCAACGCGGTAGTGGGCGATTACGACTTTGACTCAAGCGGCGGGTTTGTGTGTCGGCTCGATTCATCGGGCAAGATACTCGGCTTTACATACCTATCGGGCAAGCTGACTGCGGCGGGCGTTATAGAGGGCGGCTTCGGCGCGGCAACGGTCGGTAACGCCGAGGGTGCCGATAAATCGTGCACGCTGTACTGCGTGGACGGTGACGGCAACGTTACTTCTCAGCTCGGCTTGGACGGCGAAGCAATCAAGGTATTAAGCGTAGGCTCTAAGCGAATGGCGGTCGTCACCGCTCTCGGTAAGTCCACGTTGAAGCTTACCGAATACAACCTGACTGGCGGTGTGTGGGCGCTCGGAAACAGTACGCGCATTTCAGACGGGCTGTCCGTCGATTTTTTCGACTGCTATTATATGCGAGAGCAGTATATTATTTCGGCGCGCGCATATAGCGAAAACAAGTACGACGCTACGGTGTTTTACACGTTTAAGGCGGGCGGCGACGCGACCCCGCACTACAACGGCGGAGTCGACGACGCGTCAATCACGCCGTATGCGGTTCAGCCGTACGCGGACGGGTTTATGGCGTTGTGCGCATACCGCGGCGAAGCGGCAATCGTAACGGCGGACTACTCGTTTACAAGCTTCAGACGCGATATGCTGGGAATCGAATGCGACGGCGCGAGCCTTGCGTATTCTAACGGCGTTTATTATGCTTCGGTGACAGGCGGCGGGGTAGTTACGGTATTCGAGATAGATAATGAATTAAATCACAAAAAGATAAGCGGCGCGGACGGCACGGAAATAAAGCACGCCGTCAAAATGGACGAAACGATATTTATAGGCTATTCGGCGCAAAAGGTTGTCGTGTCCGACGGCGGCTCTACCAAAATCACGCTCGATATAAAAAACGCCGATATAGCGCGTGCATTCAAAACGGGCTACAATACCATAATGCTCGTGCTCTCTGCAAACGGAGGCAGTGCGGTGACCAAGCCTACGGGCGAGCGCGACGTTTACGTAGCGGAAGTGATTTTATAATTAAGAATTAAGAATTATAAAATTAGCCGACATATTATTACCTTTTCACTATTCATTATTGCTTCTTAACCGTTTCGATCACCGCGTAGCGGTCAACTCCGCATTCCCAATTCCGAATTAATTTTTTTATTGTCTATTGACATTTGTATTTTCGTGTGGTATAATTATTGACAGATTTAAAGCGAAAAGCGTGAAATGATGAGTGATCCGTTTTTTTGTGGCTTTTTTGCTTGAATAATAATTTATCGAGGGAAATATGAAGAACAAGAAAATTATCGGCGCGGCGATTGCCGCAACAATGTTGGTTTCCGCGGCTTGCGGACTCGTGGCATGCGATAAGGACGCGGCGACGCCAAATACCCCTAATAATCCAAACGACAATCCGCCGATCGTCACGACGCCGACGGAATATACGATTACGTTTAACGCCGCATTTGCCGACGGCACGGTCGTAGGCGACAAGACGCTTAAGACCGACAAAAACGGTATCGTGCAGGGCACCGTTCCCACCGCAACCAAAGCGGACAGCACGTTTAAGGGCTGGTCGCTCAGCTCGACCTCGACTGCCACCTTGGACTTCACGACATATAAGTTTACAAAAGATACCGACGTGTACGCGGTGTTTGCGAGCGGCGGCAGTCAAGTTACAGAATACACTATCAGCTTCGATTACGGCATGGGAAGCGGATCGCCCGCCTCGGCGCAGACGGTTAACGGCAAGCTCGAAAGCCTGCCCGATCCCACTGCGCCGGCAAATTACACGTTTGACGCGTGGTACACCGGCGCTGACGGCGGCGGAACCAAAGTGACCACGAGCACCGCGTTCACACAGAACGGCACCATTTACGCCCACTATACCGAAAACGGCGGTGGCGGTGGGGAAGTCGATTACAGTGTGGACGGCTTGTATATTGGCAGTACCTGCTATCCGTTAACGCTCAATCCAAAAGCAAGCAGAACCGAGTATTGGTTTGGCGGAAGCAAATATACGTTTACGGAAGGCTCTACGATGTCGATATATATGAACGGGCAATTGATTTCCGCATATGTCGAATCGAGCAGCGAGGGTATAGATAAATCAAATACAGAGTCCGAGCAAACCACGTTTACTGTCACGTTGACAGGCGAGTTCGCGATATATTTACATCGCAACGACAGTGATTGGTCGGTTGAGTTCGCAGGCCCGACTGATTTCGGCGGTGAAAATCAACTTCCGGGCGGCACGCCGTTTACATTGACAGGTTCAGACGGTAATAGCGTAACCATATACATTAGAGACGAAAGCGGCCAGGACGTAACCAATCTCGGCAATTATAAACTGTGGGCTTGGAATGATAATGGCAACTTCTTTAGCGATTGGGACGCCAGACCTACGATTGATACTACTATGACCACAACAGAGGCGCTCGGCGCCAAGTGTAATGTTATCATTACGTGGGACGGGAAGCAAACAGGGAACTTTAACGGATTGGAAGCCGGTAATACCTACGTTATAACTATTGCAGTAGATGGCGGTACAATCGCAAAAGTTGAAGTTTAAACGTACAAAACAAATAGTTAAAAAGCCTTATCGTAAGATAGGGCTTTTTGTTTATCGTGCGGTATGCCGCGTTCTTCAATTCGGAATTATTAAATACGTCAGTCTTTTCACTCTTCACACTTTCTTTTAACTACTCTACCAGTCTTCCTTGATGTACCGCGACGGCTGTTTTACGTCGTCGTAAAAATCGTCGTAAGCGTCCTTGGCGGACTTGCGGCGTGGAAAATCCTCTTGTTCGTAAGCGTCCTCGTCGTCGTTGTCCGACAGGCGCATTAAATCCCAATCAGTCATAACAAATCAATTATACCACGTTTATTTTGTTGTGTCAATTCGGCGAATTAAGTAATACGAAATCAAAAAAAATATAATGAATTTTTGCTATGTATTGACATACCGAACAAACGGTGATATAATAAATACAATATGGCAAACGAGATTGAACGAAAAGAGGCGGGAGGGGTGGCCGAAGCAACAGCGGCGGAGCCGATTAAAAAGCGCAGTAAAGTCAAACGCGGCTTTGCTGTTTTCGGCGTTGTGCTTTTGATTGTTATTCTTTGCGTGCTCACGCTTAATGCGTTATTGGCAATGTTCAAGGACGACTACTATACCACGTTCGGACAGTACCGTTTGTTTTCTATCGTGTCCGATTCCATGGAGCCGACCATTCCCAAGGGCAGTATGATCGTATCTACAAAGCCCAATAACGAGAGCGAGATACGCGCAAGCTCGTCGGAAACCGCCAAGGACGGCACCGTAATAACGTTTAAAGTCAAAAACGCGCAGGGCGAATCCATACTTCTAACGCACAGAGTAATAGGTGTTTCCACCGACTCGGCGGGTAAAACGGTGTATACCACTCGCGGCGACAACGCGGGCGGCGCGGACTCGGTAAAGCCGACATTCGACGACGTAGTAGGTATATACACGGGCAAGAAGTGCGGATTTTTCGGCTTGCTGTTCGGTTTTTTTCAATCGGCGCTCGGCGTGAGCGTGCTTATTTTCGGTCTGTTCATAGTCGTCGTGGCGTGGATTACCACTTGGTACATAGGTACGCTCGATACGCGCAGAAAGCTGGAAACCGCCGCGCTCAAAAAATCCGCCGAGGCGCTCGGCACGGTTAACCTGCGCTACGATAATATTCACGAAATAACGGCGGTCATGGACGTTTTGGGCATGGTTACCGAAAACCCCAAGTCCAATGCCGAAAGCAAAATCATATCCGAACGGCTGACAGATTTTATCAACGCCACAAGCCTGGAGCTTCCGCAAACCCCCGAGACCGCGGCGATACTCGACAGCCTGCCCGCGCCCGATACCCCCGGGTCGCTTGCCGCCGCGCTTTCCGCAGGCGCAACGCTGAGACAAGCCGAAGACGGTCAGACGCTTATTCTTACGACCTTGTCGGGTGACAAGCACATACTTTTGACGCCCGTACAAACCCCGGACGGCGTTATACTTTGTCAGCAGGGCGTAAGGCTCCGAACTGACATTGCGCCCAACATAGAGGAAATCGGTGTTACAAGCATGCCGACCGCGCCCGAATTCTTCGAGGGACAGCCGCTCGAAAAGCATATCGAGTACCCGGAGCTGCCCGGACCTAGGCAAAAACTCGGTCCCGACCAATTACTGCAAACGAGCGGCACGGAACAGTCTGCCACGGCGGCACGGCAGTTGCTCGGCGCGCAAGCCGCAGGCAAACCTCAGCCCGCCAAACAGCCTGCAACCCCGTTGCAGTCGCCGACCCAAAAGGAAGCCGCATTGCCTCAGGTCGCGCCCGCCGCTACTGCGTCGGAAATCGAGCCCGCGCCAAAAAAGAATAATGCGCGTGACGCGTATGCTCGTTACCGCGAGTTGTCCGCTCAGCTCGAACTGAAACAGGCAGAGCAGTTGCATGATCTGCTCACCGGCACCGCGCCGCTGTCGTACGAGGATCAAATACGCGTTGCCGAGTATAAAGCGGCGCACCCTAAGGAAAAGAAACCGAGAAAACCGCCAAGCGCCGAGCAAAAGGCAAAGCGCAAGGCGGAGGCAGAGCGCAAAAAGCGCGAGCAAGAACAGTTCTTAAGCGAACTCAGCCCCGAGGACAGAGAACTGTACTTGACAGAGCAAAAACTTGCCAAGGCGCGTGCGGCAACAATTCGCAAGCTTCAACGCATTAAGAGCGACCGCAAGATACTCGAAAAGTTAGACTAATACAAAAAAGATTGGCGCTTTGCCAATCTTTTTTAATGCGGAATTCGGAATTGTCGGACTGCGCTTTGTGTCCTAATTAAATAATTGTGCGGCTGACGTATAGCCCCTTCGGGTAGGCAAAAAAGCTCGGAGTGATGTGCGTTAGTGAGTGTAATTTCGATATGGGCAAAGCAATAATTAAAAAAGTCAACCCCAACTCATATCATTTCGTGTGTTTTTCGCTCGCTCGAGAAATCCGGGCGAAGCCGCACAAGTCTTACAATCATAATCCTTTTACCCGGTCACTTTTACTTTTTAACTACTTTAATTCCCGATCCCTAATTAAATCAAACTTTCTATAATTTCGACAATGCGCTTTGTGCCGTCGACTTTGATTTTACTCATGGCGGAAACGTACTTTTGTTTGTTGTTTGTCAGCTCGGACAGCGCGTCGAGTATCGACCTTGCCGTCATGTCTTTTTCGTGCATGACGTTGACCGCGCCGAGATTGCCGTAATACTCGGCGTTTTGAACCTGGTCGCCGCGCGACGCCTTTTCGAGCGGTACGGTTATCGTCGGGATTTTAAGCGCAATACATTCGGCAAGTGCGTTAGCGCCGGCGCGGGTTATAATAACGTCGCTCGTCGCGTACAGCTTAGCCATATCGGACTCGAACTCTATAGGGAAATACCCTGCGCGTTTTTGTCCGCCTTGCTTGTTTTTGCCCGTCATGTGAATAACGTCAAACCGCTTTAACAGCTCGGGCAGGCTGTCGGTAATAATGCCGTTTAGCGACGCCGCGCCCGACGACCCGCCTATAACGGTGAGTATCGGCTTGTTGCCCGAAAGTCCGTAGTCGGCGGGCGAGCGCTTGCCGTTATATAAGTTTTGCATTAGCGGCGTGCCGACGTACAGTCCGTTTTTGATTTTTTGGGCGCACGGCTCGAACGCGCACAAAACTTTGGCGCTTCGGCGTTTGGCAAGCTTGGTCGCAAGACCGGGCGAGTAGTCGCTCTCGTGGCTGAGCACGGGGCATTTTGCGGCAAGCACGACGGGAAGCGCCGCGTACCCGCCCTTGCTGAAAACGATATCGGGCTTGATTTCGTTTAGTGCGGCTTTGGCGTTATTCACGCAAGCGTGAAGCTTAAACGGCACGCCGATGTTTTTAAGAAGAGCGTCGCGCCTGAACTTTACGGTGTTTATACGGTAAAATGGAATACCGCGCTGACGGCATATGTTTTGTTCCATGCCGTCGCCGCCGACGTATACGCAAGAGTATTTGGTTTTAAGCTGTTCGTAAAGCGCAATGTTCGGCATAACGTGCCCCGCCGTACCGCCGCCGGCAAACACTATCGTTTTCATTTCTGCCTTCCTTTATCATAAAAAATTCGGTATTGACAAACCTATTCTTATATAGTATAATGACCGCGGGGGAAATATACGCATATTTTTCGGAGGATTGTATGACGACTGAGTTTGTCAAAATGCGCGACGGCAAGAATGTTGCGGTAACTTATTGGGACAATGTGGAAAATCCGGTCGCCGCCGTGGTTATGGTTCACGGCATGTGCGAGTATATAGCAAGATACGACGACTTTTGCAAGTTCTTGGGCAATAACGGATATAACGTAATAGGCATGGATAACCGCGGCTTCGGCGAAACCGACGCGGATGCGCGCGGTAAGGGCTACGTCGGCATGTTTGAAGCGACGGTGGACGATATTATGCGCGAGGTGGAAATCGCCAAGTCGCGCTGGAACGTCGAGCGCGTGTACGTTATCGGACACAGCTACGGCAGTATTCTTACTCAACGCTTTATCGAGCGTTACCATCACGAGGTAGCGGGCGCGATACTGTGCGGCACGACCATGCAGTACGGCATAACGCTCGCGCTCGGTCGCAAGCTCGCAAAAAGCAAGGCGAAAAAAGACCCCGATGCGCCCGGCAAGTTCTTTGCCAAGCTTACGTTTGAGGCATACGACAAAAAGCTTAAGGACGGCACTAACGGGTGGATCAACCGCGATAAAGCCGAGGTCGCCAAGTATAACGCAGACGATAAGTGCGCGGGCGTCGGGATATGCTCGGTCATGTTCTACAAAGAGATGTTTGCGGGACTGACTTCAATTCTTAAAGAGCGCTCGCTTACGCCCGGCAACTTTAAGCTGATGATTGCTTCGGGCACCGCGGACGGCGTGGGCGGCTACGGCAAACTCATTAAAAAGCTTGTAAAATCGTACAACAAGGTCGGCATTATGCCGCGCGTAAAGATGTACGACGGCGCGCGCCACGAACTGCTTAACGAACTCAACAAGGGCGAGGTGTACGAGGACTTTTTGTCCTTCCTCGACGATATGGAAAGCACGTACAAGGCGGCGGAAAACAAATAGTCGCTTATGTTTAACATCGTGCTTTTCGAGCCCGAGATTCCGCAGAACACGGGCAATATTTCTCGCACCTGCGCTTGTACGGGCGCCGCGCTTCACATAATCAAACCGATGGGCTTCGAGATAACCGACAAGCACTTAAAGCGTGCCGGGCTCGACTATTGGGATAAGCTAAAGCTTACCTATTACGAAAACCTCGACGAGTTTTTTGAGAGAACCAAAGGCGGGCGGTATTTCTATTTGTCCAAAAAGGCGAGTAAGCGCTATACCGACGCGGCATTTAAGGACGGTGACTTTTTGGTGTTCGGCAAGGAAACCAAGGGGCTTCCCGAGCATGTCGTTTTTGACAATCCCGACACCGCGCTTCGCATCCCTATGGCTAAAGATTTGCGGTCGCTAAACCTTTCCAATACCGTAGCGTTGGTGCTTTACGAGGCGCTTCGGCAGAATGGATTTGAAGGGCTTGTTTAATTGAGAATTCGGAATTAGTAATTCGGAATCGAAAAAAAGGTTTAATTATATACTCGCCGCGTTGCGGTCGAAAAAACTTTAATTCTTAATTCTTCATTCCGAATTTGATAATTTTTGCTTGAAAAAAAAAATCGGTTGTGCTACAATATAAAAGGTAGTTTTTGTGCTACTGTTTTTGTGTTGCATTTAAACATATAAAAGATAATCAGCTACGCGGAGGATGTGATATGTCCGATTATAATGCGGGTAATATCCGAGTATTGGAAGGACTTGACGCTGTTCGGCTTCGTCCCGGTATGTATATCGGTACGACGGGGATTAAGGGTTTACATCATATTTTATGGGAGATAGTTGACAACTCGATCGACGAGGTGTCCAACGGTTTTGCGACGGGTATCATCGTAACTATTCACGCCGACGGAAGCGCGTCTGTCGAGGACGACGGGCGCGGTATTCCCGTAGATATTCATCCGAAGCTCGGCGTTTCGGGCGTGGAAGTCGTATTTACTCAGCTTCACGCCGGCGGCAAGTTCGACAGCAGTAACTACGCGCACTCGGGCGGTCTGCACGGCGTCGGCGCGTCGGTCACTAACGCGCTGTCCGAATGGCTCAAGGTCGAGGTTTATAAAAACGGCACGACATTCCGTATGGAATTCGAGTCCAAAGAGGTCAACGGCGAGGTCAAGGGCGGTATTCCCAAGTACAGCCTTATCGACACCGGCGAAAAGACGGACAAGCACGGCTCGTACGTGCGGTTTATGCCGGACAAGCGCATATTCGAAACGGTTATTTTCCAGTTCGACACCATTGCTCGCAGACTCAAAGAGTTGGCATTCCTTAATAAGGGATTAAAGGTCAAGCTTATCGACGAGCGCATAAGAGTGGGCGAAGGCTACCGCTCTCTCGAATACTGTTACGACGGCGGTATAGTCGACTTTGTCAAGTATATCAACGAGGCTCGTAACACGCTTTACGACGAGCCCGTTATCATCAGCGGCGAGCGCGACGGCATTTCAATGGAACTATCGTTTCAGCACACCGACGCATACACCGAAAACCTTTTCTCGTACGTCAACAACATTCCGACCACCGAGGGCGGCACGCACGAAACGGGCTTTAAAACGGCGTACACCAAGGTTATGAACGACTTTGCACGGCGCGTCGGTATGCTCAAGGAAAAGGATGCCAACCTGCTCGGCGACGACTACCGCGAAGGTCTTACCGCGGTGCTGTCCGTGCAGATGACAAACGTACAGTTCGAGGGTCAGACCAAGACCAAGCTCGGCAATCCCGCGGCGAGAGTAGCTATAGAGGGTATAGTCACCCAAGTGCTCGGCGACTACTTTGCCGACCAAAAGAACGCCGCCGTCGGCGAAGCTATACTCAAAAAGGGTATGCTTGCCGCAAAGGTTCGCGAGGCGGCGCGCAAGGAAAAGGAAATCACCCGCGCCAAAAACGCTATAGACAACTTCAACCTCGTAGGTAAGCTCACGCCGTGTACGGGCAGAAAACCCGAAAACAACGAGCTGTTTATCGTCGAGGGCGACAGTGCCGGCGGAACGTGCAAACAGGCGCGCGCGCGTTCGTATCAGGCGATACTTCCGCTCAGGGGCAAGCCGCTCAACGCCGAAAAGAAGCGTATCGACCAGGTTCTTGCCAACGAGGAAATCCGTACGCTCATATCGGCGCTCGGCTCGGGTATCGGCGAGGACTTTAACGTCGACAACCTCAATTATCACAAGGTAATCATTCTGTCCGACGCGGACGTCGACGGTTATCATATACGTGCGATACTGCTGACATTCTTCTTCCGCTACATGAAGGATCTTATCAACGAGGGGCACGTATATATCGGACTTCCGCCGCTGTACAAGATAGAGAAGGGCAATCACGTGGAATACGCCTACGACGACGCGGCGCTTGCCGAGGCAAAATCGCGCTTGGGCAAGGGCGCACAGGTTCAGCGTTACAAGGGCTTGGGCGAGATGAACGCCGATCAGCTTTGGGAAACGACAATGAACCCCAAACAGCGCGCGCTCATGCAGGTCACTATCGAGGACGCCGCCGAAGCGGAAAAGCTTGTGTCGGTGCTTATGGGCGACGCAGTCGAGCTTAGACGCGAGTATATTATAGAGCACGCCGACTTTAATAAGGTAGATTCATTCAATCCCAACGGCAAGTAATACTACAAGAATAAATTAATTGGAATTATCTAATTGCAGGCAACAACTACAATAATTCCGAATTCCGCATTCCGAATTCAGAATTAAAAGAGGACTGTTATGGCACAGGAAAACGAACAACAAGGTACACCGGTAGGCAAGCTGGTCGTTCAGACCATGGAAGAGGTAATGCGCGATTCCATGATACCGTATTCGGAATCGGTTATTCTCGACCGCGCTCTGCCGCGCGTAGAGGACGGACTTAAGCCCGTTCAGCGCCGCATACTTTACACAATGCAACAGCTCGGCATTACGCCCGACAAGCCGTACCGTAAGAGTGCGCGTATAGTCGGCGACTGCTTGGGTAAGCTTCACCCGCACGGCGATTCGTCCATTTATCAGGCGATGGTGCGTATGGCTCAGCCTTTCAATATGGGCGCAACGTTAGTCGACGGACACGGCAACTTCGGCTCGGTGGACGGCGACGGCGCGGCGGCTATGCGTTACACCGAGGCGCGTCTTACGCCGCTTGCGCTCGAGCTTCTTCGCGACATAGACAAAAACACGGTCAAGTGGAGCTGGAACTTTGACGATACCATACTCGAGCCGGACATTCTGCCCGGGCGTTTCCCCAATCTTTTGGTCAACGGCGCAACGGGTATAGCCGTCGGTCTTGCAACCAATATTCCGCCGCACAACCTCATGGAAACGATAGACGGCGTTATTGCGTACATCGACAATCCGCGCATTACGCTTAAGGACATGATGAAAATCATCAAAGGTCCGGACTTTCCGACGGGCGGCGTTATAATCCCCAACGAGCTTGCTCAGGCGTACGAAATGGGCAAGGGCAAAATCGCTATCCGTGCCAAGCTTCATATCGAAAACGACAACGACAAAAAGATAATCGTTATCGACGAGCTTCCGTACGGCGTAAACAAGGCTCAGCTTTTGGAAAGCATAATCAAAGTACGCGAGGACAAAAAGGGCGTGCTCTCGGGCATAACCGACGTCGTAGACGAATCGGACCGCGTAGGTATGCGCGCCGTTATCAAGACCAAGCGCGACGTCAATCCCAAAGAGATAATCAACGCGCTGTTCAAGTACACCAATCTTTCGATAAACTTCTCGTTCAACATGGTCGCGATTGCCGACGGCAAGCCTCAGCTTATGGGTTTGCTCGACATTATAGCGTACTACGTCAACTATCAGCGCGACGTCATATTGCGCAGGACCAAGTACGAGCTCGACGCCGCTAAAAAGCGCGAGCATATCTTGGAAGGTTTGGTAATAGCCGTTCGCAATATCGACGAAGTAATCAAGATTATCAAGGCGAGCGCCAACACGACGGCGGCAAAGGAAGCTTTGCGTAAACGCTTCGAGCTGAGCGAGATACAGGCGCAGGCAATCCTGGATATGCGCCTTGCACGCCTGACTCACCTGGAGATATTCAAGCTGGAAAAAGAGCTCGCCGACGTGCGTAGCGAGATAGCGCGGTTAGAAGCGATTATAGCGTCCAAGAAACTGCAAATGGAGCTTGTAAAGAGCGAGCTTTTGGGTATCCGCAAGCAGTACCGCGAAAACCGTAAATCGGCTATCGTCGAGTCGGTCGACAAGTACGTCATTCCGAGCGATGACGAAAAGCCGACGTTTGAATACGTTATAGCGGCCAATGCTCAGCATCAGATAAAGAAAATGCTCGTCAAAAACTTTACCATGGCGACCAAGGACTTTACCGATTCTTCCACGCTCAGCGAGATTTGCAACTGCCTTGTGCGTGCAAAGTCCACCGACCGTGTGTTCTGCTTTACCAACCTCGGCAACTGCTACAAAATCGACGTGGAAGCTATTCCCGACGGCAAGTGGCGCGAAAAGGGCGCAGAGCTCAACAAGATTGTGTCCGACGCCGTGGAAGGCGAGTACCCGCTATACATGCGACTGGTCGAGGAAAAACTGCCCAAGGGCA
The DNA here is from genome assembly GCA_910578545.1 of uncultured Christensenella sp. Taxonomy (GTDB): domain Bacteria; phylum Bacillota; class Clostridia; order Christensenellales; family Pumilibacteraceae; genus Anaerocaecibacter. Next base: position 81,022 of record CAJTPT010000004.1, on the reverse strand, counting down.
ATCTGTTATTCTACTCGAAGGGCGGACTCGTCAAAAAATCGCCTTGGAGCGAGTACGGCGTCGTCAAGTCGGCTTTTGCCGCAACCAAACTTCGCGACGGCGATACGCTTATCGGCATAGAGGACGAGATAGATGGCAGTTCGCTTATGATAGTCACCAAAAACGGCATGTGCCTTAACGCCGATATGTCCGACGTTCCGTCGCAAAACAGAATTGCTATCGGCGTGCGGTGCATGATGCTTGCCGACGGCGACGAGTGCATTCTTATCAAGCAGGTCAACGGCGACGGCGAGATTGCTCTGTGTACCGATCGTGGCTTTGCCAAGCGCATACTCGTCAGTCAAATCGACGTTATGGGCAGATATCGCAAGGGCATTAAGATTATCGACTTCGGAAAGGGTAAGACGGATAACGGCTCGTGCCTTGCGTTTGCGGCATGCGTGACCGTACCGTACAAGGTCGTATTCAACGTAGACGACGAATACCTGACGGCTTACTCGACGGAAAACTTCACTATCGAAAACCGCACTCATACGGGCAAGCCGTTGCTCAAGGGCAAGCACATGATTGTTGCGGGATATCCGTATAAGGATAAACTCACATATAACTAATCAATTCGGAATTAAGAATTAGAGAGGCCGTTTAAATGTTCGGCTTCTCTTTTCTTATTTGTCGGGGCGAGCGAGTGCGAAGCGTCCCACTGACGCAGAGTGCGGCAATATAAAGCTGTTTGCTCGATTTTCGTCGCGTAAAAAATCTTGATTATTTTTTGTTTGTATGTTAGAATAGCAATGTCGAATAATAATAGATAAGTATGTATTCGACCGTACGAAAAACGCAAGCGGGAGTTTAAGTGTTTAGAAAGCTGATAAAACTTATGTCGCAAAAGGCGGCAATAACGGTATTTTCGTTTTTTATCCAGATCGCTATAGTCGTGCTTGCCGTGCTGTATGCGGCGGCGCAGTTTTGGTGGATATGGATAGTATTCGAGTTTTTCAGTTTTTTGATTTGCCTGTATATTGTATCGCGCGACATGAACCCAAGCTACAAGCTGTCCTGGTGTATGATTATTCTGATCGCGCCTGCGTTCGGGTGGATGGTGTACCTGTTGATAGGCAGACAGCATACGCCAAGGCGAGTGCGCAAACGTTTGGGGAATGCTGCCGACGTATCTCAAGTGCTTTTAAATATGACCAACGCCGAACTCATCAATTCGCGCGGCGTGCTTAATCCTACGGGCTCGACCTGTGCCGACCTCGTGCTAAAAGCGGGCTCGTACCCCGTGTACTCGAATACGCAAACCACTTACTACTCGCTCGGCGACGACTTGTTTCCCGCCATGCTAAACGACATTCGCTCGGCGCAGAAGTTTGTTTTTATGGAATATTTTATATACGAGCACGGCGAGGTGTGGGACGAGATAGAGTCCGCGCTTATCGAGCGCGCGCTTGCCGGCGTGGACGTCAGGCTTATTTACGACGACGTTGGCAGTATATTCACTCTGCCCAAAAAGGGGATAAAGCGGTTGCGCGACGGCGGCGTGCAGGTCTTGCCGTTCAATAAGATAACGTTTTCTTTTGATATGCGGCTTAACAACCGTTCGCACCGCAAGATAACGGTTATAGACGGGGATATCGCATATACCGGCGGCAACAATATCGCCGACGAGTATGCCAACAAGAGGGAACGGTTCGGGCATTGGAAGGACACGCACATGCGGTTTTACGGCGGCGCGGTGTGGAGTTTTACGTCGATGTTTTTGTCGTTTTGGAGCATACTTTCCGATACGGCTATCGACTATCGGCACTATTTGCCGTCTGCGTCATTGGATACTACGGCGGTGGGATATATTCAGCCGCTGTCGTCGGGACCGGGGCGTGACGACCACTTGATAGAAAGCGCGTTTATCAATCTTATCTCGACCGCCAAGCGCAGTGTGTATATCACAACGCCGTACTTGATTTTAGATAACGAAATGCAGACCGCGCTTATTCACGCCGCGCTTGCGGGCGTGGACGTCAGGATAATAATTCCGCACATACCGGATAAGAAAATCGTTTACCAAACAACCAAGTCGTTCGTGCCCGTGCTCGTAAAAGCGGGCGTGCGCGTATACACTTATACGCCCGGATTTATCCACGCCAAAATGGTGATAGTCGACGATGAACGCGCATTTATCGGCACGTGCAATATGGATTACAGATCGTTCTATCTGCACTACGAGGACGGCGCATTGCTTTACAGCGTCAATACCATTGCCGACATGAAATCCGACTTTATGAATACTCTCGACGTCAGCGCCGAGGTAATGAGCGAGCAAATAAACGACGTTCTGCCGTTAACCCGTTTGTTCCGCGCCATTCTCCGCCTTCTCGCGCCGATGATGTAATAAATAATCGGGAATTGTCGGATGTAATATTCGATGTTTTATAACGTAGGGATTGTTTGTCGTCATGAGCGTTTTCTGCCGACCGAAGGATCTTACCGACAGAAAGTCCGCAACGATCGAAATGCGTTTTTATTAATAGAGGAAATCAAATTTTCAAAAAAGCTTGACAAACGGGCGGCGATGAGAGTATAATAGATACACAAATATCGGTTTATCAAATTTTCAGTCGACAAACCGTTTAAAACTTGGCAACATCGGTTGCCTAATCTTGGAGGAAATGTAAATGAAAAAAGTGCAAAAAGCATTGGCTTTAGGGCTTTGTCTTGCGTTAGGCGCTTCGGCTTTGGTTGCCTGCGGCGGCAAAAACAACAACGGCGACAACGACGGCAAAAAACCCGCAGGTGTTCCGTATTGGTTGTCGGGAAACATCGCCGGCGAAGAGCTTTGGGGAGATAACGACGAAGGGTCCTATGCCACCGACGCAAGACGTTTGTCTAAAACCGACAAAGATAACGTATACGCAATCACCCTTGATATGTGGAAAGACGACATTTTCAAGATTCGCTACGACGGCAAGTCGTTTGACGACTGGCAGCGCTGCTACGACAAGGGCTTTAACGAAACGCAAAAGACCGATCCCGACGCTAAAATCGGTGACGGCGGCGGATATGCGGGTCAAAAGAACTTTGGAGTTTTGGTAGAGGGCAACTATACGATTACGCTTGATATGACAGACGGATCGGGCACAGTTTCTTATACATACAACGGCGAAGCCACCAACAAACAACCTCATCCCGTAAGATCTATTAAAGTAGATAAAGAGGAAGTATCATTGGAGGTTGGATCCACGCATCAGATTGTTGCTACGACAGTTCCCGCTAATGCCGACGATCAGGATTTTTCGTATGAGTCCGATGATGACGGGATCGCTACCGTTGACGAGAACGGACTTATTACTGCTGTCTCGGTAGGTGATGCCATTATTACCGTCCGGTGCGGCGGCAAAACTAAGGATATTACCGTAACCGTCATTGCGGAAGGCTCTTCTATACATGCCGAGTCGATCACGCTCAATAAGGAAGCCACTACTCTTCATATGGGTGCAACCGAAACGCTTACCGCAATCGTCGCACCCGATGGTGTTACCGATACGACCGGTTGGGAATCGTCTAACGACGATGTTGTAACGGTCGTCGGCGGCGTGCTTACTCCTGTCGCACCCGGCACCGCTACGATTACCGCTAAAAACGGCGAGAAGTCCGCTACTTGTGAAGTAACGGTTGTAAAAGACCTTTATATTGTCGGTACAGGCAAAACCGATGTTCTTACCGGCTTTAATGTACAGACTAAGCTTGAGGCTATTCCCGAATCGACTTTAATGACCGAAGCCGATGGCGTATATACTCTTACTGCTAACCTTGATAATGGTGCCGAATTCCAAATCTTGACGCTCGGCGCAGGCAATGACGGTTGGGCAGGTCAGCTCGGTGCAAGTGCATTGGCTGAAGAGGATACGGAAAACGGTATTAACCTTTCGTCGCAGGTTGGTGGTACCAGCAACATAAGAATTCTTGCCGACGGTCAATATCAGATTACCGTTAATGCCAAAGGTAAGGTTGAAGTCAAACGTCTTGGTGACGCTACTGTCGAGTTCCCTTGGGAATATGACGTTTTGTTCCGCGGCACTTGGACCGGTGAAAAGGATGAGGGCGGCAATGCCGTCTGGACGGATATTAAGTTCGGCGACACGGTGTTCGACAAAGACCATTTGACGGTTACTGCGAATATCGAACTCACTGCAGCGGCGTTTGGCGTAAAGACTGCTGAGACCGGCACCACGGGGCAGGCCGGCTGGTTCAATTCCAACGTTATGGAATTAGGTACAGGTGTTGACGGTATCACGCTTAACCAAAATGACAATGCGACTTGCACTAAGGCCGGTACTTACAACGTAACGGTAACCTTGAATGCAGGCGGCGCTATAACCAAGATATTATTCAACTCTTACACGGCGCCCGCTGAGGCGTAATCGTTAATTAATCAATAAAGCAAAACAGATAACGCCCGAGATAAAACTCGGGCGTTTTTCGTTGTCCATATTGGCGCTGTCCCGCGTGGGGAGGTGAGGAACGGGGTGGATCGCTTGCGGCGAATGAGGGGGGCGACATAATTTAACACAAATAAAGAGCGCGGATCGTCCGCGCTCTCTAATTCGTTTTTCCTAATTGATTTAGTTCAGCCTGCAGTTTTCCAAGATGTAATCGGCGATCTTTGTTTCGTCCATGCGGATTTGGCTCATGCTGTCGCGGTCGCGGACGGTAACGGTGCCCGTCGGCTCGGTGTCGAAGTCGACTGTAATGCAGTACGGCGTGCCGATTTCGTCCTGACGGCGGTAGCGTTTGCCGATAGAGCCGGGCAGGTCGTATGTGCAGGTAATTCCGCGTTTGCGAAGTCCTCTGTACAGATTGTCGGCGCGTTCGGACAGCGCCTTTTGCAGGGGGAGAACAGCCGCCTTGTACGGCGCAATGGCGGGTGAAAAGTGCATGACGGTGCGCGTTTCTTTTTCGAGCTGTTCCTCGTCGTACGCGTCGCAAAGCACTGCGAGCATTGCTCTGCCCGTGCCGAGCGACGGCTCTATTACGTACGGCACGTACGTTTCGTTAGTGACGGGGTCGGTGTATTCAAGCTTTTCGCCCGAAAACTCGGCGTGCTTTTTAAGGTCGTAGTCGGTGCGGTCGGCAATTCCCCACAGCTCGCCCCAACCGAACGGGAAGAGGTATTCAAAGTCGCTCGTCGCCTTTGAGTAAAAGCTGAGCTCGGCTTTATCATGGTCGCGAATGCGCAGGTTTTCCTTTTTGATACCCAGCTTTTGCAGGAACTCGAAGCAGTAGTTTTTCCAATAATCGAACCATTCGAGGTCCGTGTCGGGTTTGCAGAAGAATTCCATTTCCATTTGCTCGAACTCTCGCAGGCGGAAAATGAAGTTACCGGGCGTTATCTCGTTGCGGAAGCTCTTGCCGATTTGGCAAATGCCGAACGGAACGCGTGCCCGCGCCGAACGCGTTACGTTTTTGAAGTTAACGAATATACCTTGCGCCGTTTCGGGGCGGAGATAGCAGGCGGACACGGTGTCCTCGGTAACGCCCTGGAAGGTCTTGAACATAAGATTGAATTTTTTGACGGGCGTAAAGTCCGACTTGCCGCATACGGGGCAGGGTATTTTGTGCTCGGCGACAAACGCGGAAAGCTGCTCGTTGTCCATTGCCGCAACGGGAACGCTTAGCTTATGCTTAAGCGCGTACGCTTCCACAAGGTCGTCGGCGCGGCAGCGGCTCTTGCACGACTTGCAGTCCATGAGCGGGTCGGAAAATCCGGCAAGGTGCCCCGACGCTTCCCAAACCTTGGGGTTCATAAGTATAGAGCAATCCAGACCGAAGTTGTTTTCGCTCTCTGTGACAAACTTTTGCCACCACGCTTTTTTGATGTTGTTGTACAGTTCAACGCCGACGGGACCGTAATCCCACGTGTTGGCAAATCCGCCGTAAATCTCGCTTCCGGCAAAAATGATGCCGCGCGACTTGCAAAGAGCAACAAGCTTATCCATCGTTACTTTCATGACGATACCTCAAAATTAATCTAGTTTAAATTATACGGTATGAGCGTATAGTTGTCAAGTAATTCGGAATTCGGAATTAATAATTGTCGACCGCAAGCGGCGAGTGAATAATTTGTACAGTCAACCCAAACTCACATCATTTCAAGCGAAGTCGAGATATGCGAACAAAAAAAGGCGAAGCCGCACATAAATTTAATAGGGCGCGTTAGCGCAAATCAATAATTCCGAATTCATAATTATTAATTATAAAAAACGCCCTCACGTTTTAGTCGTGAAGGCGCATTTTTATGTACCGACAGGAAGCCTCGTTACTTTTTTGCTAACGGACTTAGCAGCAGCATTTATCTTTGCCGCCGCAGCAGCACATAAGAATGTAGAGTAATAGTATATCGTTGCAATCGCAGCCCTTTTTGCAGCCGCAGTCACAGCCGCAGTTATGACCGCCGCAGCAGCTTAAGAGCAACAACAGCATGAGAATATCACAGCATCCGCCACCGTTGAACATTTGCGCGTTCCTCCTTTTTATTAGTTTACAGCTCTCTTAGGTCGAGATAGTTCGCCGTCGCCGTCTTGCGCGTCCCGGGACCCGCGCAAATCGGCAAGGTTTTTCTTTTGTGCGATAAGCGCTTATCTAATTTCAGTTTATGGGATTTTAGGTGAAGTGTTCCAAAAACTTGCAAATAATATTTGCGTATTTTTTTGGGCTGTGCTACACTAATAACGTATTCTACAGGCTGTGGGTTATCCTTATAATGGGAAGTCCAACAGAAAGGATAAGTTTATGAAAATAAGTACGAAATCGCTCACGCTCGCGGCGACGCTTACTGCGTTGTGCGCGGTAACGGGATTTATCCCTTTCGTGTTCTTTTTGCCCGTAATGGTGGCGGCTACTACGCTGTCGCTTGGCATGGCGGCGTTTGTCGGACTCGCGTTCGGCGGAATAAGCGTGGCGTACTGCTTTGTTCAGCCTATGTCGCCCGTGTCCATGGCGTTCGTGCAGGCGCCGTATATCGCGCTATTTCCGCGAATGCTCGCCGCAATGGGCGCATTCGGAATATATAAGCTGATTACACATTTCGCAAAACCGCAAAAGCGCGCGGCGAGGTTTGCCTGCGTGTCTGCCGCGGCGGCGGTTGGAAGTCTGCTTAATACCGCGCTCGTAGTCAGCCTTCTCGTGTTAATCATGCCCGACATGTCGTTTAACGGGATAACGGTCATGCTGTACGTTCCCGAAATGCTGATAAGCGGCTCGATCGAATGCGTGTGCATGGCGGCGCTTACTCCGCCCATTACGCTCACGCTCGACCGCGTCGTTTTAAAACGCAAAAAACAACCCACGCAAACTACACAGGAAGCAGGTAAGTAATGGTTATAGTATTCGATATCGGCAATACCAATATAAAGATGGGGGTGTTCGACGGCGACGAGCTGTTGCACACTCTGCGCATGGCGTCCGCCAACAAGACGGGCGACGAGTATTGGTTGCTAATAAAGGATATGCTCGTTGTAAAAAACATATCCAAGACCGACGTCGAGGGCGTTATTATAAGCTCGGTCAACCCCAACCTCAACTATACGTTCGAGCACATGGTGGAAACGTACTTCGGGTTAAAACCGCTCACCGTCGGCGCGGGGTTAAAGACAGGGCTGTATATCAAGTATGACAATCCCAAAGAGCTCGGCGCGGATAGGGTGGCAGGTTGCGTCGCGGCATGCAAGCTGTACGGCGCGCCGTGCATAGTGATAGACTGCGGCACCGCGACCACATTTAACGTTATTGCCGAAAATAACGAGTTTTTGGGCGGCGCGATTTCGTTCGGGCTCAAATCGGCATCCGAGTCGCTCGCGTCGGCGGCGGCACGGCTTCCCAAGGTCGAGCTTTCGGCGCCCAAGCACGCGATAGGCAAAACGACCATTACCAACATGCAGTCGGGCATCATCTTCGGATACTCCGGCATGATAGAATCAATGATCGACCGGCTCAAAAGGGAATCGGGGCTTACTAACGCCAGGGTCATAGCGACGGGCGGCATATCCGATATAGTCAACAAGTGTATTTCCGCAATCGACGTCGTTGACAGAACGCTGACGCTGAGAGGCCTAAACATTATTTATAATATGAATAAGAAATAATTCGGAATTATCGGGCGATAGATTTGACTTTTCTTTTTTTATAGTTTGTTTGTCATTCCGGGCATTTTTTGCCGCCGAAGTATTTCACAAACAAAGAGCGCGGAACAACCGAACGCACCTCGCAATAAGTGTAAGATTCTTCAAGGCAGACTTGTTCGGTGTTTTGTATGTCAAAAAAGAGGATTTCGCGCGCAAGCATAATTATACCGTCCTTTCCTCATAATAAAAGAACAGGGCGAAATCCTTCCCGTGAATTAACAAAACTTTTGGATTTTAGTATAAATTTGTTTGACAAATGCCTTACGTAATTGTATAATTTTAAGGTATATGTGTACAAAAGCATATTAGGAGATTATCGACTAAATGAAAAAATTCGGACTGTTCAAAAGAATCGGACTATCTGCCACAGCATTCTTTGTATGCTTGGCGGTGTTGATTACTTGTCTTACGTTCATTCCGCCCGTTGCTTTTGCGGCGGAAGGCGACGGCACGACAACGCCCACCACCGTTAAGGTCAATGACGGAAAAGCATTTGCTACTTCCGATGGCGACGTTGCGCTCAAGTCGAGCTACACATACGGCGATATCATTACGGTACCCGCCGGCGCTACGGTAGTTCTTCCCAACGGCAAGGAAGCCAAGGTAACCGACGGCAAGGTGGAAGCTGCCATGCTCGGTGTTTACAAAATCAGATACACCGACGCGACTAGCGGCGTTCACTACGACTTTAAGACGAGCGTTACTCTCGAGGAGGATTATTTCCTTTATATAGAGTATAACGGCGCGGATATCCCGACCTACGTGGAAAGCAACAAGGACAGCGCGTTCACGCTTCCCGACGCTTCCGTAATGTTCTACAACGAGCAGAATATTCTTGTCGAATACCCCGACCGCAACTACACGGTCGAAATCGAGGACTCTCTCGGCAACAAGTATACCGACAGCAAGACTTTCGATCCTTCCGATAAGCAGGGTAAGGTATTTATCACCTATACCGCTACTTTGGAAGATAACGGCACCAAGCGTCTTTCCAAGACTTTTACCGTAAACGTTCAGTCCAAAGTGACGAGCGGCGGCAACCCCACGCTTGCGGTTTCGGGCATTCAAAAGGACGCGTCGGTCAACCGTCCTTTCACTCTTCCCGTTGCTAATGTTTCGGATAAGAACGATGATAACGTAAAGGTTGTTATCGAGGTTTTCGAGCCGGACGGCAATACCAAGGTTCACAACGTCAAGGTCAACGACGACGGTTATGCGACGGAAACGCTTGAGAGCGAAGTCAAGTTTGACAACGACAAATCCATGACATTCTATCCCACCGCGACGGGTAAGTATAAGGTACAGTATACCGCCTATAACGATTCCTATAACAAGGACAATCCCACGGCGGGCGGCAAGTCCAGTACGTACGAGTCCATTATCGAGGTCGCCGACCACGTCGCGCCCGTTTTCAAAAACACCGATAATTACGAGTACCTCATTCCCGAAACCTGGGGCTTGGAAGTTAAAGACGAAAATGGCACTGTCTCCGGTCTCGGCGGCACCATTACCTTTAAGGTTCCCGAGGTCGTTGACAACAAGGATTATGTAAGCGCCGCCGACGCGCCCGAGGGCAAAAAGGGCGACCTTATCACCATGTTGTTCCGCATCACCGATTCGGACAATAACAAGACCATACTCGAAATACCCAACATCCTTTCGACCGGCGACGACAGCAAGCTTAAGAACAACGGTATTTACGACGCAGACGTCGAGTTTAACGTAGAACACGATTTCGAGTTTGATTTCAACAATTATAAGAGAAAGGACAAGAACGATTCCGAAGTAAGCAAGGCTCTTCCCGGCACGTACACCGTGTTGTTCCGTGCCCGCGACAAGGCTAACAACACCTCGTCCAAGACCTACACGATTACTCTTAAAGATAAGTACGAGGACAAAGCAAAGCCTTCCACGGCAGAAGTTACTGCCCCCGAATACTTGTCCGAAGCCGACGAAAGCTTTACCGTTCCGCGCCCCGTGTATGCCGACGGCGATGACACCCGTCCGCAAGTGACATATAGAATTTACTCTTCCGCAAACAAATACCTTGACGTTAAGGGCGGCGAGGAAGCTAAGATCGTAAGAGACGGCGGTCTTAAGCTTGTTATCAACGAGGGTATGGACGGCGAAGCGACTATGGCTGTCGACGGCGATTCCTTGTACTTCTACGTAGGTGTAAAAGACAAGGTCGGCAACTACAGAACCAACGCTGTGGACGACGACGGCAACTATTTCTATCTCACCGACAACGACGAAAACTACACCAAAGTCACCGCAGTCACCAAATTGATCCGCGCACCCGAGGACGGCAAGAAGTTCAGCTATAACGACAAAATCAACTTTGTTAACGCCAAGGGCGATGAAACCATCAAAGCGGGCAACAGCGTCAATGCAGGCTCGTTTGTAATCACAGCGGCTAGCGAGGATATGCGCTACTACACCGGCTTTGAAGTAGCGGTTTACGATCCCCAAGACAACTACCTTGACGTAACTCTTCAGACTCTTTCCGATATCAAGGATGACGGCTCCGTAGTGATTTACGTAAAGGATATCACCTTTACCACTTCGAGCGCGGCGCTCGGCGACGACCACTACACCATGACGGTTCGTGTGTTCGACGTTAACGGCTACTACGAAGTTTACGCTTATCAGCTCGGCGGCGTGCTCAACGCAAAGGGAGACGGCACCTCGACTTCTGCCATTGCCAATATCGGCAAGACGGGCAACGTAAACGTAACTTACAAGCTCAACAATTCGGTCATTAATAACATTCAAGAGGAAGGCACGTTCCGCGTTATTCGCAAGATAAGCGGCGGCATCTTCTCTGTAATGGGTAACGAGCTTACCGCCTACACCTCTGGCTCGTACACCATTCAGGACGGCTATATCAACGCAAAAGATATTAACGACGGCGTGTTCAATTACGACGACGTTAAAGACGACGACGGCAATGTAGTTACCCAGTCGCCTGTTAAGTTCGACAGCGTCAACAAAGGCATTCACTATGTGGATATCGTCGATACCGCTAAGCCCGTTATCGAGCTTCTCGATAAGGCGCCCGTTTACGAAAACGTTTACGACGAAAAGAAGGGCGAGATTGCGGAGGGCAACGGACTAATCACCGTTCCCGAAGCTATCGCTTATACCGAGAACGGCATGGGCACTATCAAGATTGACGTAACCGATCCCGACGGCAGTGACGACGTGGATTGGGACGAGGAAACCCGTACCTTCCATGCAACAAAGAACGGCGTGTACAAGGTAACCTATACCGCAACGTACGAAAGCGGCGAAGTCGAGAACTACTCGTTTGATGTCAATGTCGGCAAGGTGACTGCCCCTCGCTTTACCGTATCCGGCGGCACGTCTACTGCGGGCACCAAAAAGGAAGGGGACACCTTCACCTTTAAGACGCTCAACCTTTTGGAAGGCGAAAGCTCCGACGGCGTACAGATTAGAAAAGAGCTTTACTACAACAACGAGATTTTGTCCGCCAATACCGTAAGCGGCAGCTACAGCGGTTATGCTTCCAAGGGCAACAACGGCACCGAAATCAAGCTCAACAAGGTCGGCGAATATACCATAGTGTATACGGCAAAAGACGAATACGGCAACGAATATAAGATTACGGAAAACGTCACCGTAACGAGCAAGGGATCTTCTTCCCCCACGACTTGGACAACGCTTTCCACCGTGCTTATCATTGTTGCAATAGTCTTGCTTGCGGGCGTCATAGTCTATGTTGTTCGCTTCCGCAAAGTGAAAAAATAAAACATCAGTTATAAGCGACCGCACGGTCGCTTATAATTTTATTCGCGGCGAAAGAATATAATATTAATAATTATTGTATTCTTTCGTCCAATTAAATTGAGTACCCGATTCCGACCCCGTGCGAACACTTTTGCGGCGCTCTATTTCGGCTCTTTTCCTCCTCCTCTCGCTCGACGTAGCGCCGAAGGTCGGCTATGCAAAGGCTTTAACACAGTATATGACGTGTTTTGCCGCTGAAAATGTGTTCAACACAGATTGGCATCGGGTATGCCGCGCAATATTAATCCACTTTAATTACCTTTGAAAAATAACTACGTGATTTATGCTTGCTAACGATAAAAGTTTTTTTGCTATGCTTTAATAAGTATTTATCGGTTTTTTTGCAAGGGTGATATATTTCTTATTAATATTCTTTATTTACACGAGATAAGAAATACAACAATCAATCGGAGACATAATGGAAAATTTAAGATACAATATTTCGCCGTGCACTCAAAGCGAAGTTTCTGCGTTCATACAAAAAATCGACACTGACTTTTTTGTTCCTAACGGCGTTGTAAAATCGACCGAGCGCTCGCACTACGACAGATATTCCTATCTCGCCGACGAAAGCCGTTTGGCATTGGTGTATGACACCACGGCGAGCATACTGTCAATTACGGGTCGGAGCGACCATGCTAATATGTTGTTGCAATTGTTTGACCCGCAGGGCAAAACCGTAAAGCGTTCCACCGTTCCCGCGCAGGGCACGGTGCCCAAGCCGAAGGCAGTCAACCCCGAACCTCCCGCGATCGAGCGGCGTATGGACAACGGCACGCGCGCAAAGCTTTTTGTGTCGCCGGACAGTATACGCAGGCGCTCGGAATATGCACCTACTTTCACACGGACGGTGTATGCTTCGTCGAGGGGGACCGTACTATCGACGGATGAGATTTATCCGCCGCAGATTGCGCCGAAGAGAACGCCGCGCGCCGAGCATACAGAACGCCGCGCGCCGATTGTACTCGATACGGGCGATATAATTTATCCGCCGCAGGTTGCCAAAAAACGCACGCTTCCGTCGTACGGCGAGGGTAGCGTTACGCCGCCGGAAAAGCCGCGCGCGGAAGAACCCGTTCCCGACGCGCCTCCGCCCTGGGCGCCGTCAATGCGCACGCCGCGTGCCGAAACATCCAAGACCGAACACGGTACGGATAATGCTCGTCCGGTCGGATTGGCGATATCGGTAGGCGCACGCACACCGGGGAGCGCACCTCGCAGGGCCACTATATCGTTCGGCACCGAGGACGACGGAAAATCGCGCGTCGGAGATATTAAAATCACGACCCGCCAACAGACGGTTGCGGATGAAACCACGGAGCCGCAAAAGCGCAAACGCGGCAGACCGCCTAAGACCGAGCAACAAAAGCTCGAGCCCGCGCCGTCCGAAACGGAAAAGCGCAGGCGCGGCAGACCGCCCAAAATCAAGCAGGCGGAAAACGATATTGTTACCACACCGCAACCGCTCGATCAGCTTGCGCCCGAATACAAAAACGGGTATTCGGTAAAGAACTTTCCGCCCGACTCGCTTATAGGTGCAATCACGCGGCTCAAGTCGTACGGCAAGTCGGTTAGCGGCGGCGCGACCGAGTTAGGCGGAACGCCGCAAGAGGTGCAGACGTATACCGTAACAGACAGCGCGGGGCAAAAGGTCATGCTTAGGTACGCCACAAAGCGCATGACTTTGCAGTTGCAGGGCAAGCGCAGTGACTTGTTCGGCGAGGTTATGTCCACCGTCAGCACGTTCAGCGATTACTCGTCGGCGCTTGAAAACTACGTAGATGAATCCGGCAACGGAAAAAAGGTTTCGGACGTCCAAAACAAGCTGAAAAATCGTCTGCCTACGGCGTTCGAGTTTTTGTCCGAGCAGTCGCGCATTGACTTTTCGTACGGCATACACGACTTCGGACAAAAGGATTTGCGACTGTCCGACTATTCGGTCTTGCTCGTTCCCGCGTTCAGAGGTTTGGAACGGTTCGTGTTTGATCTTCAGTCGGCCGAGGGTATAAAGGTCAAGATGATAGGCCAGGCGTTCGACAAGGACGACAGCGGCAGGTATATCCTTAAAAGCGGCTACACTTCGCGTATAAAAAGCGTTATATACGCCGAGGTGCTTGTTGCGCTTTACACCGAATACTTCTCTCAGCGTAACTTCTTTGCGCACTCGGACAACACCGAAAGCAACACCTCGCGTTCAATTCCCGAGCGCGCTACCGCACAGCGCATATTCGACCGCCTGTTGGACGTAGTCGAGTACAACGCGAAAAAGCTTAAAGAAATCGGGTACAAGATACCGGGATAACTTTCAGGAGGACGTACTTTAGTACCATGTCAAAGTATATTTTTGTTACCGGCGGCGTTGTGTCGGGCTTGGGAAAGGGAATTACTGCGGCAAGCATTGCAATGCTTATCAAGGCGCAAGGCTACACTGTGGATATGATTAAGTTCGACCCGTACTTTAACGTCGACGCGCTGTACCTAAGTCCATACCAACACGGCGAGGTATTTGTTACCGAGGACGGCGGCGAGGGCGACGTGGTGCTCGGACATTACGAAAGATTTTTGGGTCAGAGCTTGACCGAAAACAGCAACATTACGAGCGGCAAGATCTATTCCGCAGTCATCAAGCGCGAGCGCGACGGCGCGTACGACGGTGAGTCCGTGCAGGTCGTTCCGCACATAACCGACGAAATCAAGCGCACGCTGTACACGCTTAATCGCCCTGAAACGGACGTCGTTATTTGCGAAATAGGCGGCGTCGTCGGCGATATAGAAAACCACCCGTACCTCGAAGCAATTCGCCAGTGCCGCGGCGAGCTCGGTAAGGGCAACGCCGTATATATTCACATTACTTACGTACCCATTATCGAGATGAGCGGCGAGCACAAAACAAAGCCGACGCAGAACTCGGTCAAGGAACTTCAAAACATAGGTATTCAGCCCGACATAATCGTTTGCCGTAGCGATGAGCCGCTTGACGACGGCGCAAAAAAGAAGCTTTCGCTGTTCTGCAACGTCGACAAGGACGGCATTATCGAGAGCGTTACCACCGATAACATTTATCAAGTGCCGCTTAAATTACATGAGCAGAGCTTCGAGGGCGTGGCGCTCCGCAAGCTTAAAATGGAGGAGCGCGAGCCTAAGCTGGACGATTGGCGCGATATGTGCACCCGTGCGGAAGCGACGGCAAGCAAGGAAGACCGTTTAAAGGTTGCAGTCGTCGGCAAGTACGTGGAAAAGACGACGGCTTACCAATCGGTTACGGACGCGATTACAACCGCAGGTCTTTTAAAGAACGAGGCGGTGGACATAACGCTTGTAAGCAGTGAGGACGTTGAAAAAAATCCCGATATCCTCAGCGCATACAACGGCATAGTTATCGGTTCGGGCTTCGGCGCGCGCGGCTTTGACGGCAAGATAGCCGCGGCTAAATACGCCAGGGAAAACGACGTGCCTTGTCTTATGATCGGCTTGGGCGCACAGGCTGGGATAATCGAGTTTGCCCGCGACGTGCTCGGCATGACGGGCGCAGACTCGCAGGAATTCACCCCCGACGGTCCGTACAGTGTTGTGTGTAGCGTCGACCCGCCCATGCTGAAAAAGGGCGCGTTCCCCACGGTCATAACGCCCGGCACATACCTAAGCCGCATTTACGGCGAGCAAATGGTTATGGAACGCCACCGTCACAGATATGATATTGCGGGCATATACGAACAGCTTTTTCTCAAAAACGGACTTGTGTTTTGCGCACACTCGCCGACGGGCGTGCCCGAAGCCTTCGAGGTGTCGACCAATAAATTCTTTATCGGCACTATCTTTAATCCCGAATACCGTTCGCGGCTGTTGACAACTCATCCGTTGTTCGCCGAGTTCGTAAAGGTCATAAGCTTAGGAAAAGCATAAAAAACTATAAATAATAAAGCGCACTGTCTGTAATCGGTAGTGCGTTTTTTTTGAGGATATTGCAATTTCGGTTTCGACATGTTAAAATAGAAAAGAGGTGTGGTTATGTTCGCACAGATAATCGAATTGAAGAATAAAGAAAATACTGCGGTTGACGTAGAAAACATAATAGCATGCTATATTGTCAGTTTGAAAAATAACGGGCAGATTTTGCTTGAATGGTCGCTTGTTAAAGTTAACGGCGGTTATAATATATACGTTTCAACGCCCAAAGAGGATTCTTTGAGCGGACTTCACGACAGCATATATGTAAAAAAGTATAGGCAAGAGCTTGATCAGTATTTCGATATATATGTAAAAAAAATCGGTTTAAATGCGTACAGCCGAGAATACTGCTCATGTACGCACAGAACGGCTATGGAAATGCAAACATATTTTGAGGACATAGACAGCGTTTTTACGTGCTGTGCGTGCGGAAAGCCCGTCGCATTGTATGAATTGCCGTATCTCGATAAACAAGACGACCATTACGCGGTCGTTAATTGGCAAGGCATATTTTGCGCAACGGACAAGCTTTGGCTTGACAGCCTAAGCGATAGGTTTACGGGCAACCAGCTTGTCAACGTCAATTCGGAACTATCTAAGCGAGGCAGGGAAATAGCCAACGAAATCGGCAAAAAGGCAGGGCTCAAGGTGTATTATAACGTCTTTGACGATTTTACAAAAAAGGTCAAGTTTGTAAAAGTAAACGACAGAAAGGTGCGGCTTTGCCCCGGTTGCGGAAAGCCAATGCAATACGCTAAATTTTGCGATAACTACAAAGAAATATTCGTTTGCGAAGATTGCTTGCTGTCAAGCGATTTGCCTAATGAATAAAAATCCGAACGTTTACAAAAGCGCACAGCCTATAACAGGCGGGGCGCTTTTTTGGTTATATTCGGTTTTTAAAGCCCCATTCGCACATTTCGTCAAGGATAGGCATTAACGGGATTTTTGGTTTCGGGATATAAAGCTTTAATTAATCGGTATAATTCCGTTGCGGTCGAAAATAAGTTCTATATCGTCCTTGTGCTTGAGTTTGGACATATCAAACTTATTCTTTTGGACGGTAATAAAATACGAGCGGTTAAACAGATTGTACCAAAACGGAAAAAAGTGTTTGTGCTTGTACTGCACGTATACGGTATCTTCCGTGCAAAAATCGCACGCTTTTTCCAAAATGTCCTGTTTTATAAACTTTTAAAAGCGTAGATTTGTCTTGTCCTTGTATTTTGATTGCCTATAAGATTTTAAACTGATATTCGTACAGCTCTTTGTACGTGCCGCCGTGAGCAATAAGCTCGTCGTGCGTGCCGCGCTCTTCCACGCCGCTACCGGTAATCACTATTATCTCGTCGGCGTTTTTTATAGTGGAAAGGCGATGGGCTACGACCAACGTCGTTCTGCCGTCGGATAGATTTTCGAGCGCCGACTGAATAAGCATTTCGGTCGCGTTGTCGAGTGCGGAAGTCGCCTCGTCGAGTATGAGTATCTTGGGATTTTTCAGGAACGCACGCGCGATTGCGACGCGCTGTTTTTGCCCGCCGGATAGCTTAACGCCACGCTCGCCGACGTTGGTGTCGTAGCCGTCGGGCAAAGTCATGATATACTCGTGGATATTGGCGCGCTTGGCGGCTTCGATAATCTGCTCGTCGGCGGCGTCAAAGTCGCCGTAAGCTATATTCTCGCGGATAGTGCCGTTAAACAGAAAAACGTCCTGCTGAACTATGCCTATGTTTTTGCGCAAGAAACTACGCCGTAACGTACGTATATCGTAGCCGTCCAGCGTGATTACGCCGCTGTTTATCTCGTAAAAGCGTGGAATAAGGTGGCACAGCGTTGTTTTGCCGCCGCCGGACGGACCTACGAGCGCAACCGTTTTGCCTGCAGGGATAGTAAGCGAAAAGTCGGAAATGACCTTCGCGTCGTTTTCGTCGTCGCCGTTTTTATAGCCGAACGTTACGTTGTCGAAAACTATCTCGCCGACGATATTATCCGGCGTAACTGCGTTTTCATCTTCCTTTTCGGGCGGCACGTCCATAATGTCGCAAAACCGCTTAAAGCCCGTCGCGCCCTCTTGGATTTGGTCGTAAATGGTAACTAACGTGCGTATGGGCGTTATCAGTGTGGAGATGTACAGCACAAACGCCGTAAACTCTCCGACGTCGATTATATTGAAGTAAAAGAACAGGCCGCCGCCAAGCAGAACGGCAAAGTACAGAAAGTCCATAAAGAAGGTCATCGTCGCGTGGAACTTGCCGAGCAGTTTAAACTGCCGATTGCGGCTTTCCACAAAGCGATCGTTGCCTACGTCGAACTTGGTTAACTCGTGCTCGCTTGCCGTGTACGCTCGTGATACGCGCATGCCTGAGATTGCGCTTTCTATATCGGCGTTTACCTCGGCTTGGGCGGCGCGTGCGTCGGCGTAAACCTTTTTCATATGATTGCGCACAAGCACTATTACAAGCGCGAAAAATGGGATAAACACAAATACTATAAGCGTGAGATACACGTTTATAATGGCAAGCATTATAAACGCGCCGATAAGCGTTATGAGCGAAAGAAAAACGTCCTCGGGGCCGTGGTGGGCGAGCTCGGATACTTGAAAGAGATCGTTTGTCATGCGGCTCATGATCACGCCCGTTTTGTTATCGTCAAAGTACGAAAAAGGAAGCTTTTGCAGGTGGGTAAACAGTTCGCGCCGCATATCCGATTGTATGCGCACGCCGACTATGTGTCCCCAGCAGTGCAAAAAGTAGTTGAGCCCCGCCTTGATCACGTAAAATCCCAAAAGAAACCCCGCCGCGCCGAGCAACATTGTGACAAGCTTGTTGGGTACGTAGTTGTTTATGATCTCTTTGGTGATATACGGGTAAACGAGATTAAAGACTGATATGGTAAATGCGCATATCATGTCTATGATAAACAGGGTTTTGTGCGGCTTGTAGTATCCCGCAAACCGTATGAGCAATTTTTTCTTTTTCATATTTTTACAAAAGGAGTATCGAATTTTGTCTGACTATCTATTATTTACTTCTTAGCCGAATTGTTTTCGAGCGCGACGGACATCATCAGCTTGATACGGTTGACCTGGTTGACCTCGCTCGCGCCGGGGTCGTAGTCGACGGCGACTATATTCGCCTCGGGGTGTAGCCGTTTAAGTTCCTTCATAACGCCCTTGCCTGTTACGTGATTTGGCAGACATGCAAACGGCTGCATACATATTATGTTGGGCGCGCCTTCCTCTATAAGCTCGAGCATTTCCGCAGTAAGGAACCAGCCTTCGCCGACCATGGTGCCGAGCGCAGTTACGGTTTTGGCGCGTTCGGCAAGCTTTTTGATATGCGTCGGCGTGCCGAACTTGGTGCCGCGCAGTGCGTCTATCATGGGCTTGCGCATGTGCTCGAGATATGCTATTGCAATGTCGGAGAAGGTTTTGCTCTTGCGTTTGCCGTCGAGCAGGTCATATTTAATCGTGCTGTTGTACGCCGAGTACATAAAGAAGTCGAGAAGATCGGGAACCACCGCTTCGCCGCCCTCGCGTTCCACAAGGTCGACGGCGTAGTTGTTTGCAAGCGGGTGGAACTTGACGAGAATCTCGCCGACGATACCGACGCGCGGCTTGGTTACGCCTGTTGTAGGAATTGCGTCAAAGTCGGCTACGATTTGCTTGCTGTACTTTTTGACGGGAATATTGCCGACTGAAAATTCGCTTTGAAGCAGCCTGTCCCATTTCTTATAAGTATTCCACGCGTCGCCCGTTGTTGCCTCGTACGGACGCACTCTGTACAGACAGCGCATCAACAGGTCGCCGTAAATGACGGCGTTTACGAGCGGCGCCAAAGTCGAAAAGTCGATTTTGAAGCCGGGGTTCTTCTCGATGCCCTGCGCAGACAGTGAAACTACGGGGATCTGCGGCATGCCCGCGCTCTTTAACGCGCGACGTATCATAGCTATGTAGTTGGTCGCTCGGCACCCGCCGCCCGTTTGTGTCATTATAACCGCTGTGCGGTTTAGGTCGTATTTGCCCGAAAGCAATGCGCTCATGATTTGTCCGACGACTATAATAGTAGGGTAGCACGCGTCGTTATTGACGTACTTCAGTCCCGTCGCCACTGCGTCTTTGCCGTCGGGCAAAACCTCTATCCTATAGCCGAATCTGTTGAATGCCGGCTGAACGAGATTGAGATGGTACGGCGAGATCTGCGGCGAAAGGATGGTGTACGTTTCGCGCATGTTTTTGTCGAATATGACGCGCGGGATTTGCGGCTCGGGCTCGTCGGCGTGAATGTGCTTTGTTTCGCGATCTTTGATTACCGCCATGAGTGAGCGCAAACGAATACGCGCCGCGCCGAGATTGGATACCTCGTCTATCTTTAGCAGTGTATATACCTTGTTTGCCGCCTCGAGCAGTTCCTGTACTTGGTCGGTCGTTACGGCGTCAAGTCCGCAGCCGAACGAGTTGAGCTGAATAAGGTCGAGGTTATCCCGAGTGCGCACAAAGCTTGCCGCGCTGTACAGCCGAGAATGGTAAGTCCACTGGTCGACTACGCGCAAGGGGCGGGGCGCCAAATTGAGATGTGCAACGCTGTCCTCGGTGAGTACGGCAAACCCGTACGAGTTAATCATTTGCGGCACGCCGTGATTGATTTCGGGGTCGAGGTGATAGGGCCTACCCGCAAGCACTATGCCGTGCCCGCCGTTTTCGTCGAGCTGTTTGATAATCTCTTCGCCGCGGCGCTTTGACCAAGCGTTAAACTCGGACTGCTCGGCGTACGCCTTGTCCACCGCGCGCGAAATCTGCGTTGCGGGGATTTGCGGGAATTCCTTTTTGAGCCGCGCTTTCATGCGCTTGGGGGTTGCAATCGGCAGGAACGGTGCGGCAAAAGTGACGTCGTTTGCCACAAACTCGTCGCGCATGTTTAGTCGAATTACCTCGGGGTACGAGCCGACGACGGGGCAGTTGTAATGGTTGTCCGCATTGCCGTCCTCTTTGCGCTCGTACGGAAGACAGGGGTAGAATATAAATTTAACGCCCGATTCTATAAGCGCGGAAATATGCCCGTGCGCTATTTTGGCGGGATAGCACACCGATTCGGACGGCATTGTTTCCATGCCCATTGAATACACGTCGCGCGACGAGCGGGGCGACAGCTTGACAGAATAGCCGAGCTCGGTAAAGAACGTAAACCAGAACGGGTAGTTTTCGTAAAGATTGAGTACGCGCGGAATTCCAACCACGCCGCGCGGCGCCCTGTCCACGGGTAGCGGGCGGTAGTAGGCAAACAGTCGTTTGTATTTTTCGTCGAATAGATTGGGAAGCTTGGGCTTGGCCGACTCGGAAGCATTGCCGCCGCGTTCGCAGCGGTTGTTGGAAATAAACGTGCGTCCGTCGTCGAACTCCGAAATAGTAAGAAGACAGTGATTGCCGCACTTTTCGCAACGCCGCGACGATTTGATTGCGCGGAACCTTTCGAGCTCTTGCTTGGTCTTGATAGCGCTTTTGCCGCCCGAATAGTTGTTGCGGCTGATCAGCGCCGCGCCGTACGCGCCCATAAGTCCGGCTTGATTGGGTCTGACGACCTCTCTGCCGGACACCAACTCAAACGCGCGAAGCACCGATTCGTTAAGAAACGTGCCGCCCTGAACTATTATCTTTTCGCCCATTTCCTTGGCGTCGCGTAGCTTGATTACCTTGAATAAAGCGTTTTTGACGACAGAGTATGCGAGTCCGGACGAGATGTCGGCGACAGTCGCGCCTTCCTTTTGCGCCTGCTTGACGCGCGAGTTCATAAATACAGTGCACCGAGAACCGAGGTCGACGGGTGCGGCTGACTCTAAGCCTACCTTTGCAAAGCTTTCGGCGTTCATGCCGATTGCGCGCGCGAACGTTTCGATAAAGCTACCGCAACCTGACGAGCACGCTTCGTTTAGCAGTATGTCGGTTATAACGCCGTCCTTTATGCGCAGGCACTTCATGTCCTGTCCGCCTATGTCGAGCAAAAATTCCACGCCCGGCAAAACGGCTTGCGCCGCGGTAAGGTGCGCCATTGTTTCTATCTCGCCGTTGTCCAGCCCGAGCGCCGTTTTTATAAGGCTTTCGCCGTAGCCAGTGATAGTGCCGTAGCCGATGTAAGCGTCCTCGGGCATAAGCTCGTAGATTTGCTTGATAATATCGATGACAGACGATAGCGGGTCGCCCGAGTTTGAACCATACCAAGAGAACAGCAAATCGCCGTTACTGTCGATAAGCGCTATCTTGGTGGTGGTCGAGCCCGCGTCTATACCCAAAAACGTCGCGCCATTGTGCTTTTTTATGTCGGCTACCTTGACCGAAACCTTGCTGTGGCGCAGACGGAATTCGGTAAGCTCGTCCTTGCTTGCAAAAAGCGGGGCAAGGCGCGTGACCTCGCTGTCGTGAACGTCCTTTACCTTTTCGAGCTGAGCGCGAAGCTCTGCGGACGAAAAGCGTTTTTCCGATTTGTACGCCGCGCCGATTGCGTTAAACACCTGCGAGTTTTCGGGGAAAATCGCTTTTTCGGGCTTGAGCGTTGCGACAAACCGTGCGCCGAGCTCGCTCAAAAAGTGCAGAGGTCCGCCCAAAAACGCGACGTTGCCGCGGATAGGCTTTCCGCACGCCAAACCCGATATGGTTTGATTGACTACCGACTGGAATACCGACGCGGCAATATCCGATTTTTTGGCGCCGTCGTTGATTAACGGCTGAATGTCCGACTTGGCAAACACGCCGCACCGCGATGCGATCGGGTAGATTATAGTCGCTTCCTTGGCAAGCTCGTTAAGCCCCGACGCGTCGGTGTTAAGAAGCACCGCCATCTGGTCGATAAACGCGCCTGTGCCGCCCGCGCACGTTCCGTTCATGCGCTGGTCGACCGAATCCTTAAGGTAAGTGATTTTTGCGTCCTCGCCGCCGAGCTCGATTGCAACGTCGGTTTCGGGAATGAGCCGTTTGATTGCCTCGACGCCCGCGATTACTTCCTGTACAAACGGTATGCCCAACCACTCGGAAACGGATATTCCGCCCGAGCCAGTTACCGTAATGGTAAAATCGTCGTAAAGCTTTAGTAAATCGTCAAGTACGGCGTACAGCGTGGCGCGCACGTCCGAGTTGTGTCTTTGGTAGCAGGACCGAACAAGCGTGTTGTTCTCGTCAAGTACCGCCGTCTTTATTGTGGTTGACCCTATGTCCAATCCGATACGATACATAATTCCGATCCCCTCATACTAAATTAAGTATACAGGTGTTAACCCTAACATTAATTATTGTACACTCAAGCGGCAAAAAAGTCAATTAAATAACTCTGTGTTGCTTCCTTCGGTTAAAATCAAAGCAATTTATTTACTCATTTGACTTTACAAATTTGTACATAATATATATAATATATATAAATAGATAAAAAGCAATCGATCGGAGGATATTATGAACCAAAATGTATTGCGCAAGCTTTCATACGGCGTGTATGTTGTAACTACTTGGGTGGACGGAAAACCGACAGGCTGTGTAGCCAACAGCATAATGCAGGTCACAAGCGAGCCCGCAACCTTTGCCGTCAGTATCAATCACGACAACTATACCCACGAGTGCATAAAAAAGACGGGCAAGTTTGCCATAAACATTCTTGCCGAAACGTCCGACCCTTCGCTTATCGGCAAGTTCGGGTTTAAGTCGGGCAGGGATACCTATAAGTTCGAGGGCGTGGACTACACCGTCGAGGGTAAGCTTCCCGTGCTTTCAGGCACGTGCGGCTATATTGTTTGCGACGTCGTCGACAGAATGGAAACTACAACTCATACCGTGTTCCTCGGCAAGCTTATCGAGTGCGACTTATTCGGCGACAAACCGCAAATGACGTATGACTACTACCATAAGGTCATAAAGGGCAGTGCGCCCAAGACCGCGCCCACCTACGTCGAGGGATTGGATAATGCGGCAAAGCCGACTTCGACCAAAAAGTACAGATGTACGGTGTGCAACTACGTTTATGAGGGCGACAGTCTTCCCGAAGATTATGTTTGTCCCATTTGCGGCGTCGGCCCCGACCTGTTCGAGGAAGTAGAATAAATAGTTAAGAAGTAATAGTGAAGAGTGAATATGTAGGTAGTTAATTCGGAATTGTCGGGCTTGATCCCGACTTTTCTTTTTTTGCAAACCGCGTTTTGTCATACAGAGCGTATTTTGCCCACCGAAGGATCTCACAAACATAGATGGTGTACAATCGAAATGACTGTGCAATAAGCGGTGAGATTATTCACTGCGCTACGCTTGTTCAGAATAACAAATCGGGCGACGTAATTTTTCTATTGTCTTATTTCGCTTGACTTAGACAAATAATTAATGTATAATCTTAAATGTCATTCTTGCGGGGGTGGCGAAATTGGCAGACGCGCAGGTCTCAGAAGCCTGTGGGTAACACCGTACGAGTTCAAGTCTCGTCCTCCGCACCAAAAAATCGGCAAACGTGTGTATACGCGTATGCCGATTTTTTATGCGTTCGCCGCGAATTGTGCGGTTATTCACGATTTCCAATCCCTAAATATTAATTATATTGAAGTTTATATCGAAAAACAGCAAAAAAAGTATTGACAAATTATGAACAAAGTGTTAACATATATCCGTATATTTATGAAATTGTGAACAAATTGTTAACAAAAACACGAAACTCGAGAGGTAATGTATGAAACGTCATACGGAAAAAATCGGGAACAAATCAAATATCGGACGTCGCATATTGCTACTTGGTGCAATGTTTGCGGCAATCGCGGTGGCAGTCACGTGTGCACTGTGCTTTGGCGTTCAGTCAAAGCCTGTCGGCGTGGATGACGTGGAAACCGCAACGCCTACGACGTCAACCGCGTACAGCAATATAACGGGTACGGGCTATAAGCTCACGCTAAAAGCCGGCGATACCATTGATTATACGTATGCGGCAAATACTTCTCGTAGTATTTTGCTTCCGCGCGGTGAGTATTATTTAGAGGTATGGGGCGCGTCGGGCGGCAAGAGCCAACACGCTACTATGACTGCCAACACCGGCGGCTATACCAAAGCCAAGTATTCTATTTTGTCTACCGCAGGTCAAACGATATGGGTAGTAACAGGCGGTCAGGGCGCAGGTAGCGGAAGAACTCCTACCGGCGGTTATAACGGCGGCGGAAGCGGCGGCAAGGCGAGTTCGGACTCGGCGGGCGGCGGCGGCGCTACCCATTTTGCAACCGCTCAAGGTTTGTTAAACTCGCTCAATTCTAACAGAACCGCTGTTCTTGTTGTTGCAGGCGGCGGCGGCGGTAACGGCTGTTCCAACTGGAATGGTGGCAAGGGCGGCGGCGGCTCGGTTGCGGCAACTGCGGGTACCGGCGGCTCTAGCTACAAGCCCGGCGGAGCCGGCGCTACTTCCAGCGGCATTGGAGCACAAGGCAGCGTCACAAACGTTACTACTAAGCCTACGTTTGGTTTGGGCGGTAGCTCTAGCACTTCTACCTCATTATACGGCTGCGGCGGCGGCGGCGGCGGCTATTGGGGCGGCTGGCCCGGCAACAACATCTCGGGCGGTGGCGCGTCAGGCGGCGGCGGTTCGGGCTTTTGCGGCAACGGCGCTACACTTGTCAGCGGTACCGCGGGCACCGCGCCTTACGGCAACGGCAAAGCCAGGATTACCGTAATAAGCGTAAACAATCCCCCCGAAACGTTAAACTATACGATAGACTCTTCGGCGCCTAAGGCTCGTAGCGGCAGTGTAAGCATTGCCGTTGCGGCAAGTTCTCTTGCGTCGGATAAAGACTATGCCAACATCTCCGGCGGTAAAGCGACCAACGTTTACTTCTCGCGGGGTCTTTCCGGTAATAATGATACGTCTTGGGGCACCAATGCGGGTATTTACCTCGACGCGGCATGCTCCAAGATCGCCACGCCCTATATAAATTGGAAGTGGAATGCAACATCGTCTGCCACAACGCTTACTATAACTAAGATTCTAAAGCTTCCTCGCAACGGCGTGGACGGCGCTACGGCGGCCAACAGACT
This sequence comes from uncultured Christensenella sp., assembly GCA_910578545.1. Lineage (GTDB taxonomy): Bacteria > Bacillota > Clostridia > Christensenellales > Pumilibacteraceae > Anaerocaecibacter. Next base: position 55,051 of record CAJTPT010000004.1, on the reverse strand, counting down.
TACGCTATATACCAAGATACGCGATAATTACGGCACGTCCACCACTCGCGGGGTAGCGGTAATTAGGTTCTATCTGCAGGTAAAGGACAATCCTATAACGGCTTTGCCCGGCGTTACTACTACGAATAACATTTACAGACGCAGTGCGTCGTACAAGGTCGGCTTGTCTACAAACAGTTCCGAAGCCGATCGTTCGCTCGACTACAACATTTCCAATAACGCAATATACAATCCCAAGGGCAACGGGCGTAAAACAATATTCCTTCCCAAGCCCATTTCGCCGACGGATACTACTGCGTACGTTATTAATGCAACAGACGTTTACACCGACGCCGACACGAGCTATGATAAAGTAGCGTTCAAGACGGCGACTATAGACAGCGCCAATTCCAAGTATTACTCGCTGACGTTTAATACGGGTAGCGGCTATGCTTCGGGCTTGTATCCTTCGATTACGCTTAAAGCAACGGGCGCTCGTCCCGTCGGCGCGCCGTATGTCACTTTGACGTTGACTGCGAAAACGAGCGAAACCGCATCCTTGGCGCAGATCGGTTCGGAAAACAATGAAGTCGAGTTGGTATTCAGAATATCCAACACCCGTCCTTACTTTGCATCGTCTGCGCTCGCGGCAGGCAAAGGCTTGACCGAGCCGTACGTTGAGCTTGCCACCGGCGAAAGCAAGAGAGTAAACCTTAAGAGCTTTCTTTTCGACCCCGACGACGGCGAAGTTAGCAAGCTTACGTCCACCGTTGCGACAGGCGCGAAAGATCTTAAGATTCCCACAAACGAATACGTTCAGGTCGACATGTCCAACACGGCTGTCGCGCTTTTGAGCAATATAGGCAGTAACTACTACAACCGCGGCGGCGTTGCGGCAACGACGGCGACGTCGGGCGAGGGTACCTTGGCAACGGGCTTCAAAACGGACCTCGTCGCGGCGTACGGAAGCGCCGGCGCCAACGACGCTCAAGTGCTGTACAGATACATTGACAGTCAGACCATAGAGTTTATCGGAAGATCCGCAACGTACAATCAGTACTCGACTTCGGGCAGGTTGGGACATTTTTACGTAATGGTGCGTGTGATCGACCCGTCTGATCCGTCGGACGGGGGCATATGGTATCCCATAGCCCTTAAGGTAAATTCCAACACGCCTGTAGAGCCCACACCGTACGCTAACTTTACTCTTTCGTTTAACAACTACTCGGCGGGTACCGGGTACAACGGGCCTTCTTCTACAGGAAAGGACGCGACCGCTTCCGCAAGCGAAAGCATTATTCTTACGCCGTTGAGCTTCCTCAACAGCGCCGGCACGCTTGTCGGTATAGGCAAGGAAAACTCGGAAGTCAACCAAAACGACAGAGGCCACGCCAATCCGTTTGTAGTTGACGCAGACGCATTTATGTACACTACCGCGTCGAGCGACGTTTACCTTTGCGACAATACTCTTAACGATTTCGTAATGCTCGACGGTGGCGACGGCGCCATACTCGACAACGACGATACTACGACCGGAACGTTCTTTAAGGTCACCACAACCAAGCTGTACGCCGCAAGAAACGTGTTTGCACGCTATACGACCGAACAGCTTATGGCAATGGGTGTTACCGTGGAGTCCGACGGCGCACAAGGGTATTGCTCGTTCCTCGGACTTTCCGTCACGCCGCTTCGCTCGACTAACGGCGAATACTTCCAGTTCCGCGTCAAGGTCAAGGATTCGCGCGGCAAGCAAAACACGGTTTCCGTTTGCGTAAAAGTGGAAAACCGCGGTGTATCCGCGCGTCGTTGGGCAAAATCCGAAGACGGCACCGACTATCCCATCAACGAGATGACCAACGGCAAAAACGTGCCTTACGGCGAATTTAAGCTTAATAACAGTCTTGGCAAGTATGCGGTCGATTACGTTATCGAGAACAACGACACTATTCAAATCACGCCGTACGACTTTGCTTACGACTGGGATATGGATCCCAACAACAGATATATCAACCCCAAAAACAGCGACGGAAGCTTTACCTACAATTCCAACCCGCGCGATACCGACTTCCTTACGACTGCAAACTACATTCTTAACGAATACACCATTGCGCACACCACGCTTGCCGCTACTTCCGAAAGCGACAAAACCAAGGGCAAGGTAACGGCGCAACAGCTTACGTTTGCCAACCCCGACAGCATTATTTCGTCGACTGCGCAGTACGCAGGTTACATTAAGACTAACGTTTCGTCCACCACTACGGTTGGCGGAAAGACCGTTAATATTCCGTGCATCGAGATTACGGGTGTTGCGCGTACAACGTCGGCTATTGTTCAAGTCAGATTTGCCGTTACCGACGGTTTTTCCAGTGTTGACTGCCTTGTTACGATTACGGCGCGCAACTCCGCACCGGTACTCAATACCGAGGCTAACCATCCGCACGTAGCAGGCGAGTCCAACACCTTCCGTCTGTCGCCGTACTACAGCATTTCGGCGTCCGGTATACCCAACGAACAGCAGTTTACCGCAACGCAGATTGCATACGATAAGGACGGCGATACCCCTACGTTTGTTTCGGGCTCTGCCAAGATCGTTGCCAAGGACGGCGACAAGTACTACGAGGCGCTTAGCTACAACACCGCAACGGATAAGTACAGCGGCGTCGACATTGCCGAAACCGAAGAGGCGCGTTATAATCAAATCATTCTTTCCGACTATGCCGCGGCAACCATTACCAAGGACGGAAACGGCTATGACGTAGTTGCTATAAGGGCGCTTTCGTCCACCGAGCTGTTTGATAAGCCCATTTACTTGCAGTTCCAGGTACAGGACGGATTCAGAGCGCAACCGCAAACGGCAACGCTTTATCTGCCTATCAATATCGTAAACTCCGAACCCGAGTTTGTCACCGACAGTCTTGAAAAGACCGAAAAGTCGGATACCAGTGGCGAAAAGTATACTTGGATGATAAGCTTTGAAACGGCTACTGAAATCAATCAGCCGCGTTACATTGCCAACAGTAAAGAGCTTTACGATTCCTCGGCGCTTAATGTTCCAGAGTCCAACAAAACGTATTTGTTCAACGACGCCGACGCTATGCAAAACGTCATCGTCAATCCCGCCGTTTGGGCCGGGTCGGGTGTGCTTGTACAAAAGCACAATTCCGACGAGGGTCCTATCACGACTGAGATGTTGAGCACGGGAGGAACGTACCAAAACGCCGCTGTTGTTTACACGCCTATGTACTCGGGCTTTGACGATAACTACGTAAAGGTGACCATCGAATTCTTTAATAGGGATTATAGTGGCGTATTTACGCCTATCACGTCCGGCACAGCGTACGAGACGGCTAAGCAAAATTGCCAGTACTGGGCGATCAAGATCGTCGACGAACATAAGACGGGTACCCCTACGGCAATGCAACTCGCATTGTCGGTAAAGGACAATCACCACAATAAATATCTGTACTCAGTCGATCCTGCAACCTCTGACAAGGTTTTACAGACCACGCAAAGCTATTCGCAACAGCAAGTAGTAAACTTCTACTACGGTTACAAACAGCCGGGCGTTCGCGTCATGCACACATATTACCGCACGGACGGCAACGCCGAAGCAAAGACTATAGTAGACGAAGAAAACGGCTACTATGCGGTCGACTACCGCGGCGTATCGAGCGACAGCTATTTTGCCGATAAAACGTCCGCTCTTGCTACCGAATACAAGGCGACGTCGACGACCGAAGCCAGAAAGCAGGAGATACTTCAATCCATAGAGTTTTCCGAGAACTTTAAATACTTGTACTTTGAAAGATCGTATACTACCGACGGCGGTTCGACGGCGCTTTCGTATAAGCATTTTGCGGACGGCGGCTTTAAGTACGATCCGATCGTTGTCAACAACGGAAACAAAGGCGACAAGACGATCGTTCCCATGAGCTATATCGCAATGCCTAAGCTCATTACGGGTAGCACGGAAAATACGGATGGCAAGGTCAATACTCACGTAACGTTTGCCAATGCAAGCCACTTGAGTTCGTCGACCAACACCAACCCCGGCGTCGGCAACGTCATGTTTGACGATCAGTATCAGACCTGGAGCGCTACCGATCCCAAAGTTTTTGCAAACCTTAAACTGTCCGACGGTGTAAACGAATGGTCGGGTTCCGATTTGAACTCCAACCCGTATATCACCATTAATTACGTGGCTAATCTTAATCTCAACGCCGACGAGTCCGATTACATAAACGGCGAGCGTTTTACAATCAACTCCGACGGCAAGAATACCTCTTCGATGAGTAGCTACACGTACAGAGAGGATAAGTACGGCTTCTCGTTTGTCAAAAAGAACGGCGGTCGACGCGCTTCGGGCTTGCTCAAGCTCACGGTCGCGGTTAAGACCATTGACGCCGACAAGAGCAGTGACATAGAATATGCGGAAGTCGAAATCAATCTTGTCAACACCAAGCCGCAGGTAAAATACTATAATAAGATGTCCGACGGACTTGTGGACAACGACCTTAAGGTCGAAATGACCATGGGTATGACCGAGGGCAAGTCGATTAAGTTAGCGAGCAAGACGGAAGGCGAATTGTCAAGCATTACCGCCACCGATACCATCGCGTACCACGACTCCGACGTCGACGACGAGCTTGTATTCTACATGCCGTCAGCTACCGGCAATCTTACAGAGAGCGAGGTCGATCACGTTCTCGACCTGTCGCGCAACGCCGCGCAGGCCGCCGCAACCAATGCCCTTACTGCTTACTACAGCGCATACAAGGATTACAATACCAAAGAGGAGATTGTTGCCGACGGTCCGTACGACTATGATCCTAACCCCGGTTACGAGAAGTTCTTCGATATTTCGCCGGAGTCGGGCTCTTCTGCAACCTTGCAGTTTATTCCAAACGCAAAGACTCAGCCTAACATTTCTGCCGACGAACTCGATACGTATCTTGAGAACAACCATCTCAAAAAGGATGCAAGCGGCAATGTTTACTATCCGTTCAGAATACTGTTCTATGACCGTTACAACAACTCGCCGTTCACTTCGGGTTATTGGTCCACGGCGATTGTAAAGGTGTACATAAACAACGATCCGATTGACGTCAACAAAGCCGCGCTTTCGGCAACGGATAACATGTACAAATCTACGGTAAGCGCCACTTCGGCATATAACAACAAGTATATGTATAAGCTTGCGCTTTCCAAGAATTCGTCATTCTTTATCGACGTGTCGACGTTGCTCAGCGATAACGATATAGTTCTCAGCGCGAATAATACGTTTGTCACGAACGACGATCCCGTTTGGATCGCGCTCCCTGCCGACGAGAAGGTGAGAAAGGACTACCTCGTCATGCCCGACGCATACGGTTACGTAAACCTCAACGATCTTGCCAAGGGCGGCGACGGCAGTCCCTCTAAAGATAAAGATACGTCACCCGTCGAGATTCGTCAGGGCGACGGAACGAGCATGCCCAAGACCACGCTTATATTCTTGGCTAACAGCGCGTTCAAGACCGCAATGAACATCGCGTACGAGTTTGCCGACTCCAACGGCGCTAGGGTTACGCTTGTATTTAACATCTCGTACAACAACGACGCGCCTACACCCAATACCGATACGTACAGCGGCAGCGACGTCATAGATATAACGATGATGACAGGCGACACCTTCTACGTATATGCGTCTGATTCGACCAAGTTCGACGACGACGCCAAGGGCGGTTTCCCCGCATACAACGGAACGACGGCAGGCGGCTTGGGCGTAAAGGGTGTTAAGTTCCCGTTTGGCGGAACGCAGCAAACCGCAAAGCAGATGAGCGACAGCTTCGGCTTCTACACCGCTACTTACGGCAATGCGGACTTTAAGGGCAATTCGCTCGTGCTCGGTAGCGACGACGCGGCGTCCACGCTCAGAATTTACTCGGTATCGTTCACCAATAGGGGTGACGAAAACTACATTAAGACCGCTACGTACGGCGATAAGTACGTTTACGACAAGAACACCTCTACGTCTTACGACGTATGTAAGTCTATAACGGCTGTTGGTGCGATCAATACGATCCTTACCGTAAAGCTTATAGACGGAAGCGGTGCGCTTGTCGACGCAAAACTGCGCATAAACGTTCTTTCTACCGCACCCTACGCCAAGAACACAAAGCTTCCTTCGGCGATTAAATACGTAGAGGAAAACGTGTACTCGATGGAACTTTCGTACGGCGAGAGCAAATCCATTTCCTTGGGTAGCACGGCAAACGAAATAGGTCTTATGGCGGACATTGACCTTCGCGATATCGACGGTCTGTATGTTTATACCAACATGGACGGCAGTCAGTTTGACCTTGTCAATCCGACGGGTGTGCCCGTTGTCAGCGCCGAATACACCTCCGCACGCGCTATAGTTATCACGGCGGTCGACTTTATCAACGACAAGGCCGAGGTCGCGGAAGTTAAGTTCCGCGTAAGCGACGCCCATGGCGCGACTTCCGAGATAATTACAATTAAGGTAACTATCGCACCGCGCGCTGTCACCAAAGCGTCCAAAACGGCTTACGACATCAATTTGATGAGCTATCTCGAATATTCCGACCTTGACGGCAACGCCAACGAGGATATCATTATTCCGCTCGTCGAGAATGCCGACGCCAAGATATTCAAGGATCCCGATGCCGACGCTGTTTCCGCCGAATACGATATTGCCGTTTACGCACTTCTTTATCAGGACGATAATGGCGCAATCAATACGACAACGTACGGAAGCGCGGACTTTGACGCCGACAAAGCGCTTATAACAAGAGTGTACGTAGATTCGGTAGGTAACGTAACCAACATATCCAACTACGGCGTTATCTGCGAGTACGTAGAAGAATTCTATACCGTAACGATTTCGGACAACGGTAAAGAGCTTCACTTTGTTCCCAACTCGGTTACGATTAGATCCGGCAAAGAAGCGCCTATTCCAATGTACGCAATTGCCGCTAAGCGTTACAAAAACGACGGCAATACGACCATGCCTCAGGTGGAAGCCGAGATCAACGTCAAGGTTGCCAACTCCAAGCTTCAGGCGGCGGAAAGCAACGCGTATAACCACGGCTATCCTCATGCGGATGGCGAGACAGGCCGCGACTCCGCGTTCCTCGAGTTTAGCGGCACGGCAGGCGACTCGCTCACGTGGAACCTTTACGACCTGGCTAACTATCAGCACGGTTTGTTCTACGACTACGACATGCTCAACTACGATGGCACGGACGGAAAGGAAACTATAACTTATATCGACAGCTCGTACGAGGTTGCCGAAACGGGCGTAAGAGGAAAGCCTGCCGTTCTTACCGTCAGCAGTGACGGTCTCGGCGATAAGCAGACCGTAACTATTACTATCAACCGCAAGGTGTACTCGGGTATTCCGCCTGTAGAAGGTGTTGATCCCGAAAGCGCTTCTACCAGCATCGATGTTTACATATACGCTACGGATACAGTAAACAGCAATCCCAGACCGTCCATCAACGACAAAGACAGAGTGGTTGCGGTCAAGATTACCGTCACCGTCAAAAACGACGATCCCACGATTGCCGAAACCGTACCCGTAACCAAGTGCCCGTACTGCGGTTCGACCGAAAACATCAAGCAGGAAAATGCACATACCGCCTCATGCGGCAAGTGCAACAAGACCTTCAAGAGCTTGGATCCCGTACTTCTCGGCTACAGCATTACGTACTCCGACATCGACGGATACGTTTTGGAAGCCAAGATCGAAAACACCAAGACGCTCACTCTGTTGATATCCGATATAATAAACGATGCCGATATCGACATGGACTCTTACGTTCTGCTTCCTTCCGGTTACAGCGACAGTCTTGTAAGCGACGGCGGTGAGATTGCGACTACCGTCAAGGGCGGCGATATTCCGCTGTTCAACGTATCGGTAGACAGCGGCGGTATCAACTCGTACGGCAGTCCGACTCTTTCGTCTATCACGTTTGCTTGTATCTCGACAGAGCGCGGCAAGGTAGCTACATGCTCAATCATGATTCGCGACTCCGTGCAGGGCTCGGCTCATGATAAGCTCAACATTCGTCTTACCGTCGATAACATTGCTCCTGCGGCAAGGGATGACGTAAGCAAGACAATTACCATGATGGGCGTAAGCGGCTCCGGTAAGGACGAGGACGCGGCTAAAGCGGCAAAGACGTTTAGCATACTCGACTTTATAACCGACGCTAACGGCGACGCCTACGATCCGTCGTTGCCCGAAAACGAAAAGCGTACCCCGCACACCTACACCTATATCGACGAGATAGAAATGTACGGTATCGGCGGCGGCATTAACGAGCCTGTGCTGTTCGGTCCCAACCTGTTCGGCATTATGGAAGACGGTGATGACGCCGGCAAAGAGTATTACCTTGTCGAAACAGGTTGCACTATCACTTGGGCGGACGAATATCACCAGAAGTTCAGTATTACGCCTTATAAGGGCGTCTTCGGCGAGCAGACCGTCAGATTCACCATTTACGACAGCGGCTACGAGGACGGCGCAAGCGCGGGCGTATCCGATCTTAAGTCCACAACCCTTACGCTTAAGATTATGATTGCCAACCCGCTCGACGACGTACCCGAAACGCTTCCGACAAAGGAGATCGTATACGGTGTTACTCGTACGGTAACCGTGGTCGACCTTCTCGGCGAAGATAACGCAACCGGCTACGAGATTGCCGAAATGGAAGAGAGCGGAACCCAAAACCTCATCATCTACAAGCCCGGCGAAGCGGCTGTGCGCGGCGGCGTTATGACTTCCGCAGCCAGCGAGCCGTCATCCGAATGGCGCATTTACGCGTACACCGAGGATTCCACGGCAAACGTTAAGGTCACGTTCCGCGCCGGCGACGTGTTGGTCAATCGCACGCTTCCCGTACGCGTCGTACGCAACAACCCTCCTCAGCTTCTCAAAAAGTCGTATACCTACACGACTAAGATGCTTGACGATCCCGCCAAGCGCACCATCAAGATTAAGCCGACCGATTGGTTTATCGATATGGACGCCGAGGACGTTATGACCTTTATTACGCCGGTTGCAACCTCGCAGAAGGTTAAGGTGGAAGTAGACCACTATGTAGACTTCTTCGGCGACACAAGCGAAGCGTATCTCTTGCTCAAGTTCCACCGTCGCGGCGAGTCCGTCATAACGGTCAACGTTTCCGACCTTTCGGGCAGAAGCTATCAGTACGAAATAACCGTAAACTGCACGGACGCGCCTGAAATGTCTTGGTGGGAAAACTTCGTTTCGATTATCGAAGCCCACTGGATGTGGTTCTGGATTATATTGGCATGTATCCTTCTGTTCCTCATCCTTCTTATCCTTCTTATCATTATCATCCATAAGAAGCGTAAGATGCGCAGAGAGATCGAGGCTCTGTTGGAATCCGAAACCGAGCTCGAGGAAGAGATGATGCGCTTGTCCTCGCAGTCGGCACAGTATCAGTCATTCGGCTTCTTGCCTCCCGCGGCGCAAACCATGCGCGATCCCGGGTTAATGCTCGGCGGCGGCGCAGGCGCACCCGCACCCAACAGCCTTCAGCTTAACGCAGGCACGGGCGCGGCTCCCGTAGGCAGCGCGCAGCCGACCAACTCGACTATCCCCAACGCGGCGCCTCGCACGGGCAATGCCCAAACCCCGCCCGCACAGGGACAGACACCGCCGAGCAGTGACGGATTCGATCCCGACGACTTCTAAGCGGTGATATGACGTAACGAAAAAAAGCGTCGAGAATAAAATCTCGGCGCTTTTTTGAATTGTGAATTGTCGGGCTTGGGCTCGACTTTTCTTGTTTTTTGTGGCAACACCGAGAGTGCAAGCATATGCCGTAATCAGTCAGCCGACAAGACGGCCCTCTTCCAAGTGGAGGACAACAAAGAGACTACGTAGCCGTACAAGTCTTAAATCATAATCCTTTTCCTCTGCCCACGCACTCTTACTTTTTCACTTTTTTAATCACTACTTATCGGGCAGCAATTCCGCATTTCGAATTACTAATTCCAAATTAATCATAAATTCCTTTTATCGTAAATGCTTGACATAAAAACAAAAATTTGTTAGAATAATTTTGATGAATATTAACCGCAAAATGTAATACCGAGAGAAGTGTATACGGCTGTACATTTCTCTTTTTTAAAAAGTTGAAAGGAGAGTATATGGACTCGGTAGAAAGCAAATATCGCGAATGGTCGGAAAAAGCGGTTCTGTATAAGAGCGAACTTTTGTCCATGACCGACGACGAAAAACAAGAAGCGTTTTATAAGGATTTGGAATTCGGCACGGCGGGACTGCGCGGCATACTCGGCGCGGGTACCAATCGCTTGAATACCTATACGATAGGCAAGGTCACCAAGGGGCTTGCCGACTACTTGCTGGGGCTTAAAAACGCGCCTTCCGTCGCTATAAGCTACGATTCCCGTCACTTTTCGCAGGAGTTTGCACGCCATGCTGCTTCGGTTCTTGCGGCGTACGGCGTTAGGTCGTATATAACAAAGGTGTTACAGCCCACGCCGTATCTGTCGTTTATGGTAAGACAGCTCAAGTGCGATGCGGGTATAATGATAACCGCAAGCCACAACCCGGTCAAGTTCAACGGCTACAAGGTGTACGGCCCGGACGGCTGTCAAGTCACCGACAGCGCCGCCGCGCTTATTTTGGGTTATATCCAAAAGGTCGATACTTTTTCGGTAAACGCTCACGACTTTGACGACGGAATAAAGAGCGGCAAGATAGAGTTTGTCGACCTAACGCGCGAGTATTTGGACAACGTATATTCGCGCTCGATAGGAAAAAGCCGTAAGGTTAAAATCGTATACACGCCGCTTAACGGAACGGGTTGCGATATAGTGCCGCAAATGTTCCGCGAGCGCGGTTTTAACGACGTGCAAGTCGTCGCCGAACAGGCGCGACCCGACGGCGCGTTTCCCACCACGCCGTACCCCAATCCCGAAAAAGCCGAAACGCTCGAGCTTGCGATAGCGCTTGCAAAGCGCACGGGTGCGGATATCGTGATAGGCACCGATCCCGATGCCGACAGATTAGGCGCGGCTGTCAGAGTAAATAACGAGTTCAGACTGATAAGCGGCAACGAGATGGGCGTGCTTCTTTTGGACTATATCTTTTCGCACTCCAAGTCATTGCCCGAAAACCCCGTCGTAGTCAAAACGATAGTGTCAACCGACCTCGCTGCGCGCGTCGCCGAAAGCTACGGCGCAACTGCAGTCGAGGTGCTGACGGGATTTAAGTATATAGGCGAGGTAATAAAACGGCTGGAAAAGACGGGCGAGGGGCATAGGTTTGTGTTCGGGTTCGAGGAAAGCTACGGCTACCTTTCCGGCTCGTACGTGCGCGATAAGGACGCCGTTGTGGCGAGTATGCTTGTTGCGGAAATGACGGCGGACTATCTTGCCGAGGGCAAAACGCTCGCCGACGTGTTGGACGGTATTTATGCCAAGTTCGGCAGATACTATCACAAGACGGTTTCTTTTACCTACGAGGGCATTGCGGGCGCACAAAGAATGCAAGAGGTTTTAACCGACTTCCGCAAAAATCCGCCCAAGGCAATCGACGGCTCAAAGGTCGTCAAATCAATCGATTATATGACCCAAACCGAGTTCGAGCTTCCCAAGTCCAACGTTTTATCGTTTAAGGCGGAGGACGGAAGCAAGCTTATTGTTCGCCCCTCGGGCACCGAGCCGCTTATAAAGGTGTATATCACGGCGGCACGCGGCGGCAACGAGCGTATACAGGCTATTCTCGATCAAGTCAAAAAGTTTATGTAAGACTGAAACGTCGGAGGAAAAATGCAGTACACAAAAAGCGAATTATTCGACTACGTTGAGGAAAACGAGGTCAAGTTTATTAAGCTAACCTTTTGCGACCTGCTCGGCAGACAGCGCAACGTTTCCGTGCTTTCGTCACAGCTCGAGGACGCGTTTGAAAACGGCGTTGCCATCGACAGCGGCGCAATTACGGGCGTTGGCGGCTTGGATTTAAAACTTATTCCCGTCAGCTCGTTGCTGTCCGTGTTGCCGTGGCGACCGCACGCAGGCAGGGTAGTCAGCGTGTTTTGCAACATATCCAACGAGGACGGCACGCCATTTGTGTGCGACCCTATGACGCTGTTGGACAACGAGGTGAAAAAGCTTGCCGATTTAGGCTACAAAGCCAAGGTCGGAACCGAGTGCGAGTTTTACGTGTTTAAAGAGGACGTCGGCAACGTGCTCGTTCCGTTCGATAACGCCGACTACTGCGCGTGCTCGCCGTTCGATAAATGCGAAAACCTCAGGCGCGACGTTATAGTCAGCCTCGAGGACATGGGGCTAAAACCGATCTCCTCGCACCACGAGCGCGGTTGGGGACAGAACGAGGTCGACTTTGAGAGCGCCGAGCCTTCTGCCGCCGCACGCAACTTTATAATGTTTAAGACCGCGGTCAAAAACGTATGCGCGCTTAACGGCACGATAGCGTCTTTTATGCCTAGGCCGGTCGGAAGTCAGCCGGGTAGCGGCTTGCACCTTTCGGTCACTCTTTCGGGCAAGAATTCCGAGCAGGCGTCCAAGGCGTTTGCCGAGGGCGTGCTTAGGCGTTACCGCGAAATATCGTGCTTTGCCAACCCTACGCAAAACAGCTATCGTAGGCTTCGCTCGGGCTTCCCGATTGCGTACAGCGCAAACCGCGGTTGTGCGGTGCGCATATTCGACGACAACTCCGTGCAAATGCGCACACCCGATTCCACGTGTAACATCTTTACCGTTCTGTCGCTCATTTTTGCTGCCGGACGAGAGGGAATAGAAAACAAGTACAAGCTGCGCGGACCGGGCGCATATACCGAGTATATGTTCAATTCGATAGATAAATCGTTGGATTTTGCCGATAAGAGCGAATGGTTGCGCAAGTACGTTCCCGGCGTGTTCGACGACGTATTGGACTCTATTCGCCGCCGCGCGGTCGCCGAGCAGGCGCTAAAAACAGACTGGGAGCTTTTTGAGTTCCACGCAGATATTTAACCATCCGTAAACGAGAAAGGAGTAATTTTTGGACGCGTTGATTGTCGCTAGTACGCCTAACCGTCAGCACGCGCTGACAGACGTATTATACCACGAAAAACTTAATTGCGTGGTTTGCTCGACTGCCGCCGAAGCGCGGCGCGCGTCACTGTGCCGTCCGTTCGATTTGTTTGTTATATACAGCGGATTGATGGACGAATTAGGCAACGAGCTTGCCGTCAACCTTGCCGACACTAACGATTGCGGCGGCATATATATAGACGACAGCATGCGTACCGAGCAGATAGAAAACGACCTCAACGAGTGCGGAATAATCACTCTGTCGCGCCCGATTACAAAGGTACAGCTATTAGAGGCAGTCAAGTTGATCACGGTGTCAAATGCCCGTGTGCGCCTTTTAAAAGCGAAAAACGAGCAGCTCATGTCCAAGTTAGAGGACGTCAAGATAATTTCCAGGGCAAAAATAGCGCTTATGCGCACCAACGGATATACCGAGGATCAGGCGCACAAGTATATCGAAAAAAAGTCGATGGAACAGCGCGTCGCACGTCGCAAGGTCGCTATGGACATCATCAATTCTTACGAGGGATAAAAAATACATGCGGCTTGGCATTAAAATTTTTTAAAGCTAACGGTTGTAAGCGCGCTATCGTCAAGGGTGTGAATTTTGTCGACGGCGCGTTTTATTTGTAAACGCTACGGCAAGAAATATGCAGACGTCAGTTAACAATCCGATAACAATCCGACGGCAAAGGAACGGTAATATGTCACAAGACAAAGGTATAAAAAAGACGAAGACCGAGCAAAAGCTCGACTTTGTAAAAATGCACGGTTGCGGCAACGACTATATTTATGTCGACTGTCTGGACGCGCCGATAGACAATATGGAAGCGATCGCAATCAAGCTTTCGGACAGACATTTCAGCGTGGGCGGCGACGGTGTTATATTTATTTGCCCGTCCGAAAAATGCGACGCAACTATGCGCATGTTCAACTCGGACGGCTCGGAAGGTAAGATGTGCGGCAACGGAATTCGGTGCGTAGGCAAGTACCTTTACGACAACGGCAAGACCGATAAGCTCGATATAACGGTCGACACGCTGTCGGGCGTAAAACGGTTAAAGCTATTCGTGCGTGACTGCAAGGTCGATTCGGTCAAGGTCGATATGGGTGCGGTCGTGCTCGACCCCAAACAGGTGCCTGTAAATCTCGACGGCGATTGCGTTATAGACAGACCTATACGAACGCCGCTCGGCACGTATAATATAACCTGCACGTCCATGGGCAATCCGCACTGCACGCTATTTGTCGATGACGTAATGAATTTCGACGTCGCGGGCGTGGGCGCGGCAATAGGGCACAATACCGAGTTGTTCCCCGAGGGCGTTAACGTCGGATTTATGCAGGCGGTAGACAGAACGCATTTTAAGCTGCGCGTATTCGAGCGCGGCTCGGGCGAAACCATGGCTTGCGGAAGCGGTACGTGCGCGGCGGTCGTTGCCGCGGCGCTTAACGGCAAGTGCGATAAGGATACCGATATTTCGGTGCGTGTGCTCGGCGGCGAGCTGATTATTCGGTACACGGACGACGCGGTGTACATGACGGGCGAGGCGCGGGAAGCGTTTCGCGGCGTAGTAAGACTGTAAAACGTATTTCGGTTAATTCAATCACGGAACAATCGGAGAAAAATATGGAAAAGTATATATTCGTTACAGGCGGAGTCGTATCCGGACTGGGCAAGGGAATAACGGCGGCAAGCCTCGGCTTGATACTCAAGTCCAAGGGCTTAAAGGTGATTGCGCAAAAGCTGGATCCGTACATAAACGTCGACCCCGGCACCATGAGTCCGTTTCAGCACGGCGAGGTTTTCGTGACCGAGGACGGCGCGGAAACAGACCTTGACCTCGGACATTACGAGCGGTTTATAGACGAGAATTTAAATAAGTTTTCCAACCTGACGACGGGCAAGGTGTACAGCACCGTTTTGCAAAACGAGCGTGACGGCGTGTACAACGGCGAAACCGTGCAGGTCATTCCGCACATCACCAATCAGATAAAGCGGTTTATCTATTCCGTCGGCAAAAAGATAGACGCCGACGTTGTTATTACAGAGATAGGCGGAACTGTAGGCGATATAGAAAGTCTGCCCTTTATTGAGGCGATACGGCAGGTCAGCAACGACGTCGGCAGAGAGAATTGCTTGTTTGTTCACGTCACGCTCGCGCCCACTATTGCGTCGAGCGGCGAGGTAAAGACCAAACCAACACAGCATTCCGTAAAGACGCTGCGCTCGCTCGGCATTTCGCCCAATCTTGTAGTACTGCGCACTAACGGACGGATTGACGCCAAGCTAAAGGAAAAGGTAGCCGTGTCGTGCAACGTCGAGCCCGATTGCGTAATAGACAACTGCGACGCTGATATTTTGTACGAGGTGCCTCTTCAGCTGATGGACAGCGGTATAGGCGATATAGTAACGCGCGAGCTCGGGCTTCCGGACAATACCCCTCAGTTGGACGATTGGCGAGCCATGGTGGAAATGGCGAAAAACCGTCAAGGCTCGGTGACGATTGCGCTTGTCGGCAAGTATGTGCAAATGTACGACGCATATCTTTCGGTAGTCGAGGCGCTCACGCACGGAGGAATATACAACGGCGTCAAGATAGACCTCAAGTGGGTAGACGCCGAAAAACTGACGGAAAGCACCGTAGCCGAATATCTTGATATAGCGGACGGTGTAATCGTTCCCGGCGGCTTCGGCGACCGCGGCATTGACGGTATGGTTACAGCCGCAAGGTATTGCAGGGAAAACAACAAGCCGTATTTCGGTATCTGCCTGGGTATGCAGATTGCGGTCATCGAATACGCACGCAACGTATTGGGCTACCTCGACGCGTCGTCGCGTGAGTTCGAGCCGACGTCGGCACATAAGGTTATAGACATTATGGAAGACCAGATAGGGTGCGAAAACACGGGCGGCACAATGCGTTTAGGCGCGTACGAGTGCATAATCAAGCCCGACACTCTGCTTGCAAAATGCTACGGCGGCGCTACGTCGGTTTTCGAGCGGCACCGCCACAGATATGAGTTTAACAACGCCGTGCGCGAGGATATGGAAAGCGCAGGGCTCACGCTTTGCGGCAAATCCCCCGACGGCAATCTTATAGAGGCGGTAGAGGTAACGGGCAATCTCTTCCACTTGGGCGTACAGTATCACCCCGAGTTCAAGTCGCGCCCCAACAGACCTCAACCCATTTTCCGCGAGTTTATCGCCGCGTCAAAAAAATACAAAGAAGGACGTAAATAAAATGAAGCTAAACAGAAATTTTAATAACCTCAAAGAAAACTATCTGTTTGCCGAGGTGGCAAAGCGCGTGCGGGACTACACTGCGCAGTTTCCCGGCTCGGATATAATAAGCCTCGGCATAGGCGACGTTACAATTCCGCTTTCCAACAAGGCTGTTGAAGCGTGTAAGTCCGCCGCGGTCGATTTAAGTACCGTGTCCGGCTTCCGCGGCTACGGTCCGTACGACGGCTATCCCTTCCTTAAAAACGCCGTTGTGGACTACTATAAGCGGCGCGGTGTGGATATTCACGCCGACGAGGTTTTTGTGACTGACGGCGCAAAAAACGGCATAGGCAACTTTTTGGACTTGTTTGACGAGGACAACACTGTAATTATTCCCGATCCCGTATATCCGGCATACGTCGACGCCAACGTTCTCGCGGGGCATAAAATCGTTTACGTTTCGGCAACGCGCGAAAACGGGTTTTTGGCAATGCCGCCCAAGCGCGTAAAAGCGGATATGTTATATTTGTGCTCGCCCAACAACCCGACGGGCGCGGCGTACACGGTGGAACAGCTTAAAGAGTGGGTGGACTACGCGCTCGAAAACAAGGCTGTCATTCTGTACGACGCGGCGTACGAGGCGTACATCGAGGGCAAGGGGATCGCTCGGTCTATATTTGAAGTGACGGGTGCGCGCGACTGCGCGGTGGAATTCTGCTCGTTCTCTAAAATGGCGGGCTTTACCGGAGTGCGTTGCGGCTGGACGGTCATTCCCATGGGCTCGCCGCTCAACCGTATGTGGTTGCACCGCCAGGCTATCAAGTTTAACGGTACGTCGTACGTAGTTCAGCGCATGGGCGAAAGCATGCTCCGGGGCGGGTACGACGATACCAAGCGCATGGTCGCGGCGTACAAGGACAACGCAAAAATCATAACCAAAAAATTCGACGAGCTCGGTATAGAATATACCGGCGGAAAGAATGCGCCGTACATCTGGTTCTTTTGCGGTATCGATTCTTGGGAATTCTTTGACGCACTGCTCAAAAAAGCGCGCATAGTGTGCACCCCGGGTAGCGGTTTCGGCAAGAGCGGTGACGGTTGGATACGAATAACGTCGTTTAATACCAAAGAGCGCACCGAGGAAGCCGTTAAACGCTTCGATGGGTTTTGGAAGGAATTTACCGCCGTCAAGGATAAACTCTACACCTCGTTAAAGTGAAAACTACCGTTAAAATCTCTAAAAACCGTTTGCACGCGCCCATCGACTACGATTGCGTTACGGTTGGGCATTCGGTGTGCGGCGTAAAGCTTACGTATACCGAGTACGATTTTATTCTATCGGACTGCAAAAGAATAGTGCTGTTCGATGCGTATTCGTCTAATCAAACGTTTAAACCCTTCGACGTGGAATGCGGCGTTGTCGCATTCCCGTTTTACTGTGGGTGCATGACCGACAAGGGCGAGCGCGTTGCTTACTGCGGCTTGCGGTTCGGCGAGCAAAAGACCGAAAAATGGGTGCCGCTACGCAGCGGTAACGTTGTGGAACAGCTCTCGCGCGACCCGAGCGCGGGCGGCGTGCCCATATCGTCGGGCGTGTGCGCGCTTGCCTACGAGGACGCGTACGACGTGTACCGCTCGCACATACGCGACGAGATTCCGCCGCTTGCGGGTGTAATAGTGCTGGACGGACAGGCTCACACCGAGGTAGAACTGTACGGCAAAAAATACGCCGTGTTCTCGTCGGGCTGGGGTGACGGAAGATACAACTGCTATGCGGGTATGGCGGCGGACGGAAGCGTTAACGCGATAATAGTAGACTTCGGCATGATAGACTATCCGCCGCTGTACGGCGACGACGAGTACGAAGAGATAGAAGTAGACAGTAGCGATACCCCGTTTATTTACGACGTCACCAAGTCCGAACTCGAAAACAACATTCTGCGCCAGACCTATATTTTGACGACCGCGCGCGATCCCGTAAAGCGCATGGGCGCGTTTGCCCGGCGCGGGTATGCCTATCACTCCGGCAACCGCTTGGACGACGCGCTGGCCGATTATATTTCGGCTATGGAATGCGCCAAGTCCGCCGACGATAAATCGGCGCTCAGCAACGTGTGGGCGTTGTACGACAATGCCGCCGAAATATACATTGCGCGCAACGACTACGATTCGGCAATCAAGCTGATGCTCGACGCGCTCGAGTTTGGCGACGTGTTTTACTCCAATGCGTTTACACGGCTCATCGACCTATATCAAATTACCAAGTGCACGGAAAATGCGATTGCCATTGCGCAAAAAATGCTCGATCTCCGTCCGTCCGATCCCGTGGCGTACGTCAAGTATGCCGAGTGCTGTGTGTCTGTCATGGACTACCAATCGGCGGCGCAAGCATATGACGTGCTCGCAGAGCGGTTCAAATTATACGAAAACCTTTTTGACGAGGCGGCGTGCTTAATCGAACTCGGCGAATACGGTAAGGCGGTTGCGGCGCTCGAGCGGCATCCCGCAAAAGAACTGTACGAACAATATTGGTACTATAAGGCGTATGCCGAATATAAAGAGCGGCTTTTTAAAACGGCGTATGAACATGCCGAGCGCGCGTATGCGATCGACGCGGAATATATGCCCGCGCTGTACTTGCTTATCGATATAGCAATGCTTTTTAACGACTACGGTGCGGTAGCCGCGTATGCCGAAAAGAATAAACGTCTGCGCCCGTACAACGAGTACGGTTACAGCGTGTGCGCCGACGCCAATCTGATTTTGGGCAACTTTGCTTTAAGCGCGCACGATTATTGCTATGTGTACGACAACATAAACCCCGACGACAGGTACGCCGCGCTCGCCGCAATCGTCTGTGCAAAAACGGGCGATCAAAAACGGAGCAGGGCGCTACTCAAAAAGCTAAGGCGCAAGCGCTCGGCTTACTATCACGGCGCGTTTTACGGCATTTACGTCGCACGGTTTATCGAGCGCAATGCTTCGCCCGACAAAGTAGTAAAAAAACTCGGCGGCGATTCCGAGTTTATCGTTCTGCTTTCCATGTACATGCTTCAAACGGGCTACGTCGTGCAAGCGGCACAGCTTTTGGACGTCATAAACAAGACCGACCCGTCGTTCGACGTCGTGGCTCAGCAAATCCGCACGGCGGAAAAGATAGGCGACAGAAAGCACTTTGTGTCGTTCTTCAATTACTACGTGGATAAATTTATCAATCCCGAGCTGACCGAGCAGCAACGAATCGAGTTTGCTTCGCGCTTTATAGCCAACCCGCGGCACACCGTTTGGCTTTCCGAGTAAGCGCAAGGGTAGCGCGGATACCGTTGTTCTATAGCAAAAAAAGGCAACAAAAAATCCCGCCTGTGCCGCAGATATAAACCGAATTCAAACCCGCTTTTCAGCAGGTGGGTTGGCTGATGCGGTCGTCTGTCTTCCCCTGCTTACCGTAAGGTAAAATTACTGAGGCCCGACATATCATCGCATACCCGCCATCCCTTTTTATAATTGAGGTTATAAATTAGGCTTCATCTCGAACACCGCAGGATGTACTTTTAGTATATACTTCCAAGCGAATAATATCAACATGCGCTGTGAAAATTTTTTTAAAAATATTTTGTGCAAACGTATTGACAACCGCGCGTTTTTGTGGTAAAAGCGGCTACGGGGTGTCAACCGGAGTAGAACACATTTTTGCGGACAAATCGTGCGATACACTGCGTTAAAGCCGTTGCATAGCCGACCACGTGCTTATGCTTCGGATTTTGTCCTGTCTAACACCCGATGGGGTCGCCCCAAAATGCTCGCTTAGAAAGCGCTCTACAGGGGTTTACACCCCGTACAACCGAACTATATACAATCGTTATATTTTGTCGGTTATAAGTAGCTTGATTGAGTCGGGAACGGTTTGCGGGTTGGGTTTTGTGCCGGCATTGCGAAAGTCGAAGCAGTCGGCAAACGCGCGCAAATCCCTTTCGGCTGCAGATAAGTCGCGTTTAAGTCCCGCCGACAAATCGCTTAAATATTTTTCAACGCTCTTGCCCGCGTACTTAGCCGCGTCGAATAGTGCGGTCGCGTGCTTAACGCAGTGGCGGGCCTCGGCAAACAGCTCGGGAAATTCCCGTTCGTTGTCGTACATCTCGGCGATAGTCATATAGTAGCGGCTCATCGGCTCGGATAACGCGTTGCAAATAACGCAACCGCAGTGCGAGCGAAGAGAGTCCGCTTGTTTTTTTGCCGATTTTTTGTCGTTCGGCGTTTTGGCTATAAGCTTGCGCAAGGCAGCGGCACGCGTTTCCAACTGCAAGGCGAGTCCGAGCTTGTTTTGTCCGTCGTACATTTGCTTGATATGCTCGGCGCAAAACCCGATTGTATTGGACGCAGTGCGAAAATCTGGATCCATAACGTTTTCCGCAAGGTACTGCGACACAAGCCGTTTTTCACGCGCGTTATATATATTACACAGCGGACACCCGTCCGATTTGTACGCCTCCCAAATAGGCAGGGTTTGAATTTGATATTGCATATCTTTCCCCGAAGAATAATATAGTAGCTTTGAATGAATTATATCATATCGTCGAGTCTGTGTCAACAGCGGCCGATACTTAGGTGCAAGGCAAGTCGCAATGAGAAGTCAATCGAGCGTGTACATAATTAACCGAGGTCGTTCCAAAAAGCGTAACCGCGGCGCAAGGCGGGCGGCGGGTGCGTTTATAGGCGTGCTGTTGCTACTTTCTGCGGCGATATGTCTGCTCGTTGTGTTTTTGCCAAAGACCAAATCGGGCGCGGCGTCGTCCTCGGTAGGAAAAGCCAAGACATTTTATTTTTTGGCGACGGGCGACGAGTACGAAAGCCGACTGCAAGCCTTGACAGCCGCACAGCAAACAGCCGAACGCGGCGGCGCCGGGTACGTGTACAACAACGGTAAATACAAGATAGTCGCCGCCGTATACGATAGGGAAAGCGACGTAAAAACGCTTGTTACGGTCAACGCCGATTCATACTATTTTTCGGTGACGTTCCCAAGCCGCGACTATTCGAGCGGGGATAGAGCAGTGATAGACTGCGTTTTCGGCGATTGGTTCGCTTCGGTATACACTGCGGCGACCGAATTAGAGCGCGGCAATATAACCGAGTCTGCCGCCGAGCACGCTGTAAGCGCGGCGTGCGGTAAATTGTGCGCATTGGCGGAAAAAGCCTCCCTTTCGTTACAGCGCGCCGTGTATTCGTGCGAGTACGACACGCCGCAAACGCGCTCGGTTATTTCGTATATCAGATTTATTACGGTTAAAACAGTGCTTTCCGTTTATGAGACAGTGACTATATAAAATGCTTGATAAACCTGCTGCAATATGTTAATATTAAAAGCAGTATGATATCATGTATTAGGTATCACACAGTCGGAGGACATAACAGAAGTATGTACAAGATAGTCGGCAAGCAACCGTTAAATCCCACCGTCACGCGCATGGTAATAGACGCGCCGCGCGTTGCCAAAAAGGCACAGCCCGGCATGTTTATTATTTTAAGAGTCGACGAGGACGGCGAGCGTATTCCGCTCACTATCGCCGATTACGACGCGCAGGCGGGCACGGTTACTATAATTTTTCAGATAGTCGGCGCTACGACGTTAAGATTGAATACGCTTAACGTCGGCGACAGCCTGCACGACTTTGTCGGGCCGTTAGGTCGACCGACCGAGCTTGACGGGCTCAAAAAGGTCGCCGTTATCGGCGGCGGCGTGGGCTGTGCGATAGCCCTTCCGACAGCAAAAAAACTGCACGAGTTGGGCGCTACCGTTCACTCTGTCATCGGCTTCCGCAATAAAGATTTAGTCATACTCGAGGACGAGTTTAGAGCGGCTTCCGAAACGTGCGTGCTCATGACCGACGACGGCTCGATCGGTCGAAAGGGGCTTGTTACCGACGCGCTCGAACAGCTTATAGAAAGCGGAAATAAGTACGACGAGGTAATAGCTATCGGTCCGCTCGTCATGATGAAGTTTGTGTGCAAGCTCACCGAGAAGTACGGTATCAAGACCGTCGTGTCCATGAACCCCATAATGATAGACGGCACGGGTATGTGCGGCGGTTGTCGTTTGACAGTCGGCGGCGAAATGAAGTTTGCCTGCGTCGACGGCCCCGACTTCGACGGGCACAAGGTCGACTTTGACGAGGCGATAGAGCGCGGAAGAATGTACGCCGAGTTTGAGCGGCATGCGTACGAAAAAGAGTGTAACCTGTTGAAAAACTGAGCGCATTCATCTCGTGATACGTGCTACGTTTGGCTCGGCTGCTTGGTCATGTACGTTTGTGTACAATCCCGTTGCATCCTCGCCGACGGTTACCGCGCGATTGCGCTTCTATCATTATTACGACTACAAGGAAAATATATAATGGCTAACTTATCCAAAGTAAAAAATCCAATGCCGGTTCAGGACCCCAAGGAACGCGCTAAAAACTTTTCCGAGGTCGCGCTCGGTTATACCGAACAACAGGCGCGCGACGAGGCGGAACGCTGCCTTAACTGCAAAAACAAACCCTGTCAGGCGGGTTGCCCCGTCGGTATAGATATACCGGCGTTTATCCAAAAAATCAAAGATGGCGACTACGAGGGCGCGTACCAAGTAATAGCCGAGTCCAGCTCGCTCGCCGCGGTGTGCGGCAGAGTTTGTCCGCAGGAAACGCAGTGCGAAAGCAAATGCGTGCGCGGGCGCAACGGCGAGCCCGTCGCAATAGGCAGACTGGAGCGTTTTGTTGCAGACTACCACAACGCGCACAAAGCAGGAGTGGCGCACAGGAGCCGGACCAACGGACATAGAGTCGCGGTCGTCGGTTCGGGGCCAGCAGGACTTTCGTGCGCGGGCGAACTTAACAGCCGCGGCTACGACGTTACGGTGTTCGAGGCGTTACATACCGCCGGCGGCGTGTTGGTTTACGGTATTCCCGAATTCCGTTTGCCCAAAAAAATAGTGGCGGACGAGATAGAAAACCTCAAGGCGCGCGGCGTAAAATTTGAATTGAACACCGTAATCGGCAGAACTATGCTTGTGGACGAGCTCTTCGAGGACGGCTACGAAGCGGTGTTTATCGGCAGCGGCGCGGGACTTCCCAACTTTATGAAGATAAAGGGCGAGGACTTAAAGGGCGTTTATTCCGCCAACGAGTATCTTACCCGCGTCAATCTTATGAAGGCGTACCGCGACGGTTCGGACACGCCGATTAAACACAGCAAAACTGTAGCCGTCGTGGGCGGCGGCAACGTCGCAATGGACGCGACGCGTTGTGCGCTACGCTTGGGCGCCGAGCGCGTCGTTATGGTCTACCGCCGAAGCGAGGCGGAGCTTCCCGCGCGTAAGGAAGAAGTCGAGCACGCCAAGGAAGAGGGCGTGGAATTTCTAATGCTGACCGCACCAATCGAGGTGTTGGGCGACGAGCACAAAAATGTGCGCGCGCTTAAATGCCGAAGAATGGAACTCGGCGAGCCCGACGCGTCCGGCAGACGCAGACCGGTGCCTGTCGAGGGCAGTGAGTTCGAGCTCGAGGCCGATACCGTCATTGTCGCAATCGGCACAAGTCCAAACCCGCTCATAAAGAACACTACGCCCGGCATAGACGTGCAACGCTGGGGCGGAATAATAACCGACGAGCACGGCAAAACCACGCGCGACATGGTGTACGCCGGCGGCGACGCGGTGACGGGTGCGGCAACGGTAATTCTCGCCATGGGTGCGGGCAAGGACGCCGCAGAACAGATAGATAAAAAAATCCGGAATTCGTAATTATGTAACCTCATCCATAATTATTTATTATCGAAATGTATTGCAATAATTTTTTTAATGTTATATACTTAATTCCGTTAAGAGGTAATTATGAAAAAGCTTCGTTTAATGAGTTTGATCGTATTGGTGCCTATTATATTGGGTATTGTCATGCTCATTATAGGTTCTAATACGGGCAATTCGGCGGTCGCGCATGCGGGGTCGATGGTGTTGTCGTTCGGCGTGCCTATCACTATGGTTATCTTGGTTGCCGTTGGGATTGTGCTTATGATGACCGGCAAGCTAAATCTTTCGGATGTCCGTGCAAAATCAAGCGATTCGCAATGCGACGGAGACGACGAGTACGAGGAAGAGGGAGAGGAAGAATACGATACGGCCGAGTATGAAAATCATGCCGACGAAACACGTGATGAAGATTGTGACGTGGAAGCGCGAGACGAGGAAGAGCGGGACGATAAGATCGACGCGCCCAAAAGCGGTGCGCAAAGAGAGTACGAGGAAATAGCGGAAATCAATTCGTCGCGCGGCTACGCGAGCAAGATTAGGGAAGCGCAATACATGACACGTCATGCCGCGGAAAACTATCGCAACACGCCCCAAAAGGGTAAGGTGTTAGGCTTTTTGCTTTTCGGATTTTTGATAACCGATTTCATAATGATAATCGTGTTCGGCATGCTCGGGATTTTTGTGGGCGCGATCGTGTGCTTCTGTCTGTTCGGCGGCACTATACTCATTGCTATTGCCGTTACGGTGATAATGCAAAAAATATCAATGCGCAAGCGTTTGACCGACGAGGAAATAGACAACGCAATCGACGGTAAGGTGCGGTTATGCACAATGTCCAGCTCGACAAGCACCGGCGGCGAGCGGTATACGCGCATAACGAGCGTCGTGTACAAGGTGATCGTAGCGGCAAACGACCGCGAGTACACGGCATATTCCAAAAAGTTCTACGAGGCAGGCGATACAGTTAAGCTTGTAACGCGCGGCAACAAACGCATTGCAACAATAGTCGACCCCGAGGAACTCGAGGACTCCGACGATGAAGAGTAATTAATAATTAAGAAGTCAGGTGTTGTGCCCGACTTTTCTTTTTTGTCGGTTTTTCGTGTTAAGTTAGTTTCTCATGTCGAGCGGAGCGAAACATCCCACGAACACGGAGGGAGCAATAATTAAAATAGGTAACTCTAACCCCATATTTCGACCGAAGCGCAACAGCGCGTAGCGGAGAGATCGAGGCGAAGCCGCATAATTATTCATTCACCGCGAAACCGTCGATAATTCCGCATTCCGAATTTCTGATTCGCAATTAACAAAAGCGGTTAGCAACAGCGAACTTTGTCGTAAAATATCTTTTAATACTTGAAAAATATATTTACGTATGTTATAATACAAGCAAATCCGCTTGCTCGCAATGGCAAATTTGTGCTGTATTCGCAAGATTAAACGCATTTTGCGAACACAAAAAAAAGCGCGAGGCGCATAAGAATAATTTTTGATTTTTATGCGTTTAATGTTATAATAAATCGGTTTGTTATGCAGCGGCGGCTTTGTCGCATACCGTAAAGGGGAAGTGATTAAATTGCACGGAATATACGACAGCCGATTGCCGTATTTAACGGCGTTAAACTATAAAAAACTCATTCCAAGGAGCAATAATATATGGCCGACGAGAAAGACAAGCTGTTTGCCGAAGCTCTGGAAAGTCTTAAGGACGTTCCGGGACCGGTAATGATGGCGATGCAAAAGGCGCAGGATATTTACGGATATCTTCCGCTTAGCGTTCAGCTCAAAATTGCGGATTACTTTTCGGTACCGCTCGCTACCGTTTACGGTATCGCAACCTTTTATTCGCAGTTCCGCCTGGAACAGCCCGGACAGATTAAGATCGCCGTTTGCCTCGGCACTGCGTGCTACGTTAAGGGAAGCGGCGGCGTAATCGACAAGTTTTCGCGCTTACTCGGTATCGAACCCGGACACACCACTGCCGACGGACGTTTCACGTTGGAGGCGACGCGTTGCATCGGCTGCTGCGGTCTTGCGCCTGTACTCACCGTCAACGGCGAAGTTTACGGCAAAGTGACCGAGGACAGCGTGGACGAGATACTCGCCAAATATCATAACGCCTAAATCGCGTATTCATCGCGTGTTAAGTCGCAAGAAAAAATTGCTTGCTTGCAATGGCAATTTTGCGACGCGGTTCACGAATGTATACGGACTGCGTTTGTCACGGCGGATTGGTTACGTAGGTGTGTCTACGCGCCCCGACTGTTGTCCGTCTGACGCGCGACTAAACGATTTAGTATCGGTTCTTTTTAATAACTAACAGGAGACTGATTTCAATATATGAAAACCATACAGCAATTACAGGAAATTCGCGAACGCCTTAAACCGACGATAACCGAGCGCGCCGAGGGAGCGACGGTTACGCCCGGCTTGCCGCGTATGTACGTGCTTGTTTGCGGCGGTACGGGATGTACTTCCGGCAACAGCAAGATAATATATCAAAACTTTGTCGATAGCTTAGCCGAGCACGGACTGTCCGACGAGGTTAAAATCATTATGACGGGTTGCTTCGGACTTTGTTCCAAGGGCCCAATCGCGGTCGTCTATCCCGACGGCTCGTTCTACACCCACGTAAAGCCCGATGACGTCAAAGAAATTGTAGAACAGCATATAGTCGGCGGCAACCCCGTTGAGCGCCTTCTTCACGCGGAGAAGGATATTCACGGTCAGCTTAAAAGCATTAACGACACCGATTTTTACAAGAGTCAGCGTCGAGTCGTTCTTCGCAACTGCGGCGTGATCGATCCCGAAAATATCGACGAATACCTCGCGACCGACGGTTACCTCGCTTACCAAAAGGCCGTCACGGAAATGACCCCGCAACAGGTCATCGACGAGGTCAAAAAGAGCGGTTTGCGCGGTAGAGGCGGCGCCGGCTTTTCGACGGGACTGAAGTGGCAGTTTACTCACGACGCGCCCGGTACCGAAAAGTACGTTGCGTGTAACGCGGACGAGGGCGACCCCGGCGCGTTCATGGATAGATCCCTTCTCGAGGGCGACCCGCACGCGGTTATAGAAGCAATGATGATTGCCGGCTACGCGGTAGGCGCGGAGCACGGCGTTATTTACGTGCGTGCCGAGTACCCCATAGCCGTTCACCGTTTGGAAATTGCCATAGCACAGGCGCGCGAGTACGGTATACTCGGCGACAACGTTATGGGACTCGGACATAAATTCGACCTCGAGCTCAGACTCGGCGCAGGCGCGTTCGTTTGCGGCGAGGAAACGGCGCTTCTTAATTCTGCGGAGGGCAAGCGCGGCGAACCCCGTCAGCGCCCGCCGTTCCCGGCAGTCAAGGGCTTATTCGGCAAGCCGACGCTTATCAACAACGTCGAAACGTACGGCAACATCACTCAGATCATTCTTAACGGCGCGGACTGGTTTGCATCGGTCGGCACCGAAAAGAGCAAGGGCACCAAGGTGTTCGCGCTCGGCGGCAAGATAGTCAATACCGGTCTTGTCGAGATTCCCATGGGCACGACCCTTCGCACCATCGTCGAGGATATCGGCGGCGGTTGTCCCAACGGCAAAAAGTTTAAAGCGGCGCAGACTGGAGGCCCGTCCGGCGGCTGTATTCCTTCGTCGCTTATCGACACGCCCATCGACTACGACAACCTTATGGCTATCGGCTCGATGATGGGTAGCGGCGGTCTTATCGTCATGGACGAGGACAACTGTATGGTCGATATCGCCAAGTTCTACCTCGAGTTCACCGTCGACGAGTCGTGCGGAAAATGCACGCCTTGCCGTATCGGCAACAAGCGCCTTTTGGAAATGCTCGACAAGGTCACTAAAGGCGAGGCTACGCTCGAAGACCTCGACAAGATGGAAGAACTTTGCTACTACATAAAAGAAAATTCGCTTTGCGGACTCGGTCAGACCGCGCCTAACCCCGTGCTTTCCACTCTTCGTTACTTCCGCGAGGAATACGAAGCGCACTGCAACGGCACTTGCCCTGCGGGCGTGTGCAAGGCGCTTGTAAGCTACAAGGTTGACCCTGCCAAGTGTATCGGTTGCACGATTTGTGCGCGTAACTGCCCGGTCGGCGCAATCAGCGGCACAGTCAAACAACCTCACGAGATTGACGCTAAAAAGTGCATCAAGTGCGGCGTTTGTGCGTCTAAGTGCCCTAAAGGCGCTATCAGCAAATAATTTGCCGTATTCATCGCGCGACAAGCCGCAAGTAAAATTGCTTGCTTGCAATGGAATTTTGCGCCGCGGTTCACGAATGTATACGGACTACGGCGGCTTGGTTACGTAGGTAGGTCTACGCGCTAGTCGCCGCCCCAACCGGTGTCCGTACGACGCGCGACTGCGACAAATTGAGTGTCAGTTAAAAGTTCGAGTTACAACGCTATTGTGTAGTAAATTGAACCCCCCAAACGAGTTTTGACTTATACTGTACGGGGTTTTTGAGAATAATCGACTATATCGACTCATCCATATAAATCAGGAGAATTACATGAAAAACGTCAATCTTAAAGTCAACGGTGTAGCTGTTACCGTTCCCGAGGGTACGCGTATTCTCGACGCGGCTATCAAGGCCGGATTTAAAATTCCCACGCTCTGCTATATGAAGGATTTGTGCAACGAGAGTAGCTGCCGCATATGCGTTGTGGAAATTAAGAACAACCGTAAGCTTATGACCGCTTGCTCGACGGTGGTCGCGGAGGGAATGGAAGTGTTCACCAACACGCCCAAGGTACGCGCCTCGCGCAAGATAACGCTCGAGCTTATACTCAGCAATCACCACAAGGAATGCCTTAGCTGTGTGCGTAGCGGCAACTGCGAGCTTCAGGTTCTTGCCACCGAGTACGGCTGTGACGCGGCTAAGTTCGACGGCGTAATGAACGACTACTGCGTGGACGACGCTACGCCTTATCTTGTTCGCGACAATAACAAATGCATACTTTGCCGTCGTTGCGTTGCCGTATGTAACAACGTTCAGACGGTCGGCGTTATCGAGGCCGGAAACCGCGGCTTTGCCACTCGTATCGGTAGCCCGTTTGAAAAGAGCTTAAACGAAGTGCCTTGCGTAGCCTGCGGTCAGTGTATCAACGTTTGCCCGACGGGCGCGCTTCGCGAAAAGGACAGCCTGTCCGAAGTGGAAAAGCTTCTTGCCGACCCGACAAAAACGGTTATCGTCGGCACCGCGCCGTCTGTTCGTGCGGCGCTCGGCGAGGAATTCGGTTATCCTATCGGAACAGATACCGAGGGCAAAATGGTCGCCGCGCTCAAAGCTTTGGGCTTTGACAAAGTGTTCGACGTGGACATGGCGGCGGACATGACGATCATGGAAGAAGGAGCGGAGTTCATATCACGCCTTAACGATCCTAAAGCGACGTTGCCCATGATTACCTCGTGCAGTGCGGGTTGGATAAGATTTATCGAGTTCAACTATCCCGAGCTTCTACCCAATCTTTCGACCTGCAAATCGCCTCAACAGATGTTCGGCGCCATCATGAAAACGTACTACGCCAAAAAGACGGGTATCGACCCCAAGGACTTGGCAGTAGTCACCGTTATGCCTTGTATCGCCAAAAAGTTCGAGCTCACTCGCGACGACCAGAGCGCGGCGGGCGTACCCGATATCGACGCGTCGATTACCACCAGAGAGCTCGCACGCATGATAAAGAACTACGGTATCGACTTTAAGGCGCTCGATCCGAAGACTCAGTTTGATAACCCCATAGGCGAGGGCAGTACCGCAGGTCTTATCTTCGGCGCGACGGGCGGCGTTATGGAAGCTGCGCTTCGTACCGTTGCCGAAACGGTGACCGGTCAAACGCTCGAGAATATCGACTTTAAAGCAGTACGCGGCACCAAGGGCATAAAGGAAGCTTCGCTCACGCTTAACGGCAAGCAGATTAATATCGCTGTCGCAAGCGGACTCGGAAACGCACGTAAGCTTATGGACGAGATTAAAGCGGGTAAGAGTAAGTACCACTTTATCGAGATTATGGCTTGCCCCGGCGGCTGTGTAAACGGCGGCGGTCAGCCTATCGTCGATTCCGCAACTCGCAATCTCGTAGACGTTGCAAAGACCCGCGCAAGCGTTTTGTACAAAAAGGACAAAAAAGCGGCAATACGCAAGAGCCACGAAAATCCTATCGTAAAAACGTTGTACGCCGAATACTTTGGCGAGCCCAACAGCCACAAGGCTCACGAGGCGCTTCACACTTCCTACGTAAAGCGCAATAAGTATTAATCCCAATCAATTACAAACGCCCATTGCAAGCAATAGCAGTGGGCGTTTTACGTATTAAATTATAGGCGTTTTTTGCGTTATTAATCAAAACTATGATTAAGCATATTTAAAAATAATTCGTTCAGCTCATTCCAATCATGTTTTTCATCGTCGGCGTCGGTCTTTACGATTTCTTCGATTTGTGCTATGTTTGTTTCAATATAGTCGTTTATTTCGTCTATTCTTTTTCCCGTGCCGACTTCCGGGGAATTAATCTTAAGTTCAAGCAGTTTCTTGACGGCAGGTTTAATTGCTTCATCCAAATGACAGTCCATAAGCGTTTCAAATAGCATCGGCGGTGGCGAGCCTTTATCCATAATCCATTTGCATGCGAGAATGGGGCGAAGAACGTAAAAATACTTTTTAAGCCGTACTACGTCGGTTTTTAGGTATTCGCGATAATTGCTTTTTGCCATGCTCAAATAGTGATAGAGCCCCGATTTTTTTATAAAGTAATTATTTATAATCGCGGAAATCTGTTTCCACTCATCGGTCGTGCGATAAACAATCGGCGAAGAATTCCATTCAAAAAGCGTCGGGTTGGAATTGTGCAACAGTCTTAACGCCTTTTGCAGGTCCCAACCGTTGATATCGAGCGTTTCGTCAAGCTGCCATTCGATTACGTCGCGAGTGTTATCCAAACGCAGGTAATAATCACGCGGTCTTAAATAGATAAACCGCACGTCGTAATCGCTATCGGGCGAAGCAAAGCCCCAAGCGCGGCTGCCCGATTCCGCACAATGCACAATCTTGATATTTTCTTTTTTCTCTATTTCGTCGAGTTTTTGATTGATAACGTTTAGCATACCGATATTATAACACGAATTAATTGATTAAGCAAACGTAATATTGGGCTTAACGTAATATCCGATTGACAGTGCGCGCGCAATATGTTAACATAAATATACAGTCTATCGTAAAGGATATGGCGCATATGTGGATAGTTATTTTCGGCGCGGTGTTTATAGCGGCGATTGCATGCTTTTGGTATCTGTGCAGTCGCGTGTATTTGTTTGTGCCCGAGATAAAAAACGTCGGGGGAACTAACGTGCGGTGGCGCGTGTTTGCTTCGTGTACTGCGGTCATATGCTTCTTTACGATGTTTTCGCTTATGCTCGGCTATATGAACGCGATAATAATCGTCGTTCACTTAGCGCTGTTTTGGTTGCTTTCCGACCTGTTGTTTTTTATAATCAAAAAGATACGAAAAAAGGGCTTTAAGTACAACTTTGCCGCGGCGCTTGCCGTTGTCGCTACATTTGTATATTTGACTGTAGGGTTTGTGCTTGCTAACAACGTGTACGTCACGCGCTACGATATGTACACCGATAAGTACGTGGGGGAACTTAGGATTATACTTTTTGCCGATTCGCACGTAGGCGCTACCTTTGACGGGGAAGGACTCGCCGAGTATTGCAAGCGTATGAACGAATACGATCCCGATATCGTCGTTATCTCGGGTGATTTTGTGGATGATGAAACGACGCGCGAAAACATGATTGCGGCGTGCAAATCGCTAGGCACGCTCACGCCTGAATACGGAGTGTTTTACGTATTCGGCAATCACGACAAGGGTTATTACGACAACGCGCTTCGCGGTTTTACGGTGTCGGATCTTGTGGATAATCTGACCGGCAACGGCGTTACCGTTTTGGAAGACGAAGCTGTTCTTATCAACGACAGATTTTACGTAATAGGCAGAGCGGACGCGTCCGAAAAAGATAGAGCGGAAATATCCGCGCTTACGGCGGACTTGGACAAAACGAAGTACGCGGTCGTGCTAAACCATCAACCGACCGATTACAAAAACGAGAGCGTCTCTTCCGTCGATTTAGTGCTCGGCGGACACACGCACGGCGGGCAGATGGCGCCCATAGGATTAATAAGCGATTTGTTCGGACTCAACGATAGAACGTACGGCTCGGAAAAGCGCGGTAATACAAACTTTGTCGTTACGTCGGGAATTTCAGATTGGGAAATCAAGTTTAAAACGGGTTGCTTTTCGGAGTTTGTCGTAGTCGACGTTCACGGAAAAAAGAACTGAAAAAAGCCGAATAATCGCGCTTATTAAAGTGTCCTACATGAGTTGACATCCCACATAAAATGTAGTATAATTATCTTGGCGGTATATAGTGTGGAAAAGACCGAAATCGAACGCAATATTCAACACGTTCTCTCGCGAATAGACGCCGTAACGGCGGGCGCGAAAAGTAAAGTGCGTATCGTTGCGGCAACCAAAACCGTGCCGCCGGAGTCGGTATCGGTAGCGTTGGATTGCGGTATAATCGATATAGGCGAAAACCGCGTGCAAGAGTATTTGATTAAACGCGACGGCGTGTCGGGCGCGCAATGGCACTTTATCGGCACGTTACAGACCAACAAGGCAAAGTACCTCGTCGGCAACATTGCGCTCATTCAGTCGGTAAACAGCCTATCTCTCGCGCGTGAAATAGACCGCTTGGCTAAAAATCGCGGGGTCGTTCAGGACGTGCTTGTCGAGGTCAACGTCGCGGGCGAAAGCAGTAAGACGGGCGCGGCTGCCGATAGCGCGGAAGAGCTTTGCTCGCACGTCGACGGGCTTGACGGCGTCAGGCTTTGCGGACTTATGTCCGTGCCGCCGAGAGATGCGGGCGATAACGTTTACCGAGATATTCGCAATCTTTACGAGCGGCTTGCCCGCGGCAGACAATACTTTGAAATCCTATCCGTAGGAATGAGCAATGACTACGAGCGCGCCGTAGCGTTCGGTAGCAACATGGTTCGGATCGGTACGGCAATATTCGGCAGAAGAAACTGAGAGGAAATTTTCAAATGGCAAACGACGATTTTTTTGAAAACTTTTTGCGGCACTCAAGCAATTACAACGGCGGGCTCGAGTATTTCGAGGACACTCACGACGCGCAGGGCAACTACCTCGGCGCGCGCCCTACACCGCAAGGTTACGGTTCGGCCGCCCCTCAGCAGTCTTTCGACGTGCATTACACTCAGCCTGCGCAAAGCGGTAACGGCGGCTTTATACCGCCGCAACAGCCCATGTCGCAGGCGGCACGACGTACCGAGCAGAGCCTCAGCAATCCCACTCAGCTCGTGCGCACTGTGGGCGGGGCGCAGCCGCAACAGCCGCAAGCCAAACCTCTGCCCACTACCGATCAGTACATTCCGCCGCAGCTCAATCAGAACTTTGTGATATATCACCCTCGTACCACTGCCGACGTGGAACAGCTTATAGCGTACCTCAGGCGTGGCGAGCCCGCGCTCGTCGATTTGGATCCTATATCCGATTCGCCCGAAGCGCAGCGGCTAATGGACTTTACGTCGGGCGCGGCGTACGCGCTCGGCGACAGGGTAATAACCGTAAGACGCAATTTGTTTTTGATAACGCCCGATACTATGGACGTACTCAAACCGGAGAAAGAAGATTAGTTTGGAAAACGCGTTTACAAAAAAAGTCAAACAGTTTTGGGCTTTTATAAAGAGGACTACGGTACGCGTTTGGAAGTACCTCAAGGTCGCAAAAATGGAATGGATAGTTATGCTTTCCGTTTTTGTGATTGACTTGGTGTCCAAATCGCTTGTGGAAAACTTCATGGAATATCATGAGGTTGTAACGTTGATACCGTACGTTTTTAACGCGCACAAGGTGCACAACTACAATGCGGCGTTTGGCTCGAGCTGGCTAAGCAGTATTATGACCGATTTGGGCGCGCGCATATTCTTTTGTGTTTTTGCCGTTGCCGCGTCGGTTGCGTTTATTCTCGTACTCATAAGGCAAAAGGGCAAGAGCAGGGTCTTCCGCATAGCCATTGCGCTGTTTGTGGCTGGGGCAATGGGTAATTGCATAGACCGCATGGCACTCGGCTACGTGCGTGATTTTATTGAGTTTGTATACCTCGGCATGACGATTAGCGGAAGCAAGACGTGGCCGTATATTTTTAATATAGCGGACGTTGCGCTTATTACCGGCGTATGCTTAATCGTGGTTTACTTCATATTCTTGTACCGCGACAATGACAAGAAAAAGCTCGGTAAAGAGGGCGATATATCAGGCGAGGTAACTCGCGTCGATCCGGAAAACGGCGAACAGGCGCCCGACGTTCAAGAGAACGTCAACGCGGATCCTTCCGATAACGGCGAAATGCCGCAAGAGGACGTCGCCGCAGATATAAGTAACGATTCCGAAACGGCGGCAATCGACGACGAGCCGTTATCGCAACAAATCGATTCCGATACAAAAGATATCGGGGGTGACGCGCTTTAATGACTACGTTGTACTGTACCGACGGCGGAATACGCTTGGACGTTTTTTTGACAGACGAAACGGAGCTTTCGCGTTCGCACATAAAAAAGCTTATCGACGACGGCAAGGTTTTTATAGGCGGAGTACAGGCATTTAAAGCGGGACAAACGGTTAAGACCGGCGACAGCGTTTCGTTCGAGGACATGGCGGAGGCGGTCGATTTGACGCCCGAAGACATACCGCTCGACGTCGTGTACGAGGACGGAGAAGTCGCCGTAATAAATAAACAGCGCAATCTTGTGGTACATCCCGGTGCGGGAAACCTCGGCGGGACGCTGGTTAATGCTCTTGTTTTTCGCTACGGAAGCGGACTGTCTACGGCAAACGGCAGCGTTCGCGCGGGGATAGTACATAGACTGGACAAGGATACCACGGGGCTTATGGTGATTGCCAAGACCGATTTTGCGCACGCAAAGCTTAGCGGTCAGTTTGCCGAGCATACGGTTAAAAAGCTGTACCGCGCAGTGCTCGACGGCAACCTAAAATCGGACAGCGGCGTTATTGACGCGCCGATTGGCAGGGATAAAAAGAACAGACTCAAAATGGCCGTAGTCGGCGACGGGCGCAGGGCCGTTACCAAATACAACGTGCTCGAGCGGTTTAAAAACAACTGCTACGTCGAGTTCGAGCTGTGCACGGGGCGTACGCACCAAATACGCGTGCACTCTGCATACCTGCATCATCCCGTATCGTGCGACCCCGTTTACGGCGGAAGCAAGCTCGGCGCGGCGGGGCAATTACTGCATTCGAGAACGCTCGAGTTCTATCATCCGCGAACGGGCGAGCGTATATCGTTTACCGCCGAAGAGCCGTCTGATTTTTTGAACGTGCTTGTGTCGCTTCGCGCAAAGCGTTAGATAATTGCCGCGCGGTTATGCGGATATAATTTAGCCAAACGTAAAGGAGGAACTTATGAATTACGACGTATTTATTTCTTTTAAAAACAGCGATGAAAACGGCCGACCTACGCAGGACAGCGTGATTGCAGGGGAATTATTTAAGGAGTTGGATGAAAAAAATATACACGCGTTTTACAGCAACACGCGGTTGTTTGAATTCGGGGAAGCGGCGTATAAAGAGGCTATCGAGTCGGCGTTGGATCAAGCGAGGGTTTTGATCGTAATCGCGACCGACGCGGAGTATCTGAAATCGCGTTGGGTAGCGTACGAGCGTGAATCGTTTCACGACGATATCCTTTCTGGGCGAAAAAAGAATGCGGTAATTGTGCCGTATATGCAAAACGTGGTCGGTACGGACGTTCCGCGGTCGTTGCGCGGTTACGAAACGTTTCAGATAGGCGCAACCGACGTCGCAACGGTAGTTGCGTTTGTGGAAAACTACTTGGCTAAGTCCGCCGCGAAAAATGCGGCTATCCCGTCGTCGGGCGAGAAATCACTCGTCACGGGTAAAACGGTATCTTCGTACGACCCCGCTGCAAATAAGGAATTTAAACGGCTTAAAATTCAGGCAAAAAATACACGCGCCGCCGACATGCCCGCTATCGAATACGTTATCAACAAACTGAACAAAACCGATTTGCGGATATTAGACGCGGGTTGCGCTTACGGTTACGTTACGCATGATAGGTTTTCAAAATTGGATTCGGCAAAGGTATTGGCGGTAGACGTGTCCGATAAGTGCCTGGAATACGCGAGAGAACATAATCATGACGATAATATTTTTTACGAAAAAATCAATCTCGAGGACGAGAATTTCGACGACGAGTTGGAAGCGTTGATGGATAAACACGGCATACAAAAGTTTGACGTCATCTTTTCCTCGCTTGTTATACATCATCTTAAAAATCCCAACAAGTTTTTGCGCCGCGCGCGCAGGTATTTATCCTCGGACGGGTATATCATTATACGCGGGTCGGACGACGGGTCTATATTATGCTGTAACGACGACGGACTTATAGGCAAGGTGGTGGGAATGCACCTTAGCGTGGACGGTATATCCGACCGACTCAACGGTCGAAAAATCTATTCGCAGTTGATTAGTTCGGGTTATAAAAACGTAAAGATGATGAGCTATATCAAGGATTTGTCCGGTTTGAATCTTGACGAACGCTACGACGTGTTTTTGGAACGATTTGCATATCGCCGCAATTACTTGAAAAACGCGTTGGACGCCGACCCGTATAATATGGAAAAACGCAATGAGTTGGACGCAATGGATTACGCGTTGGATAAGCTTGAAAATAAGTTCGGCGACGATAATTTTTGGTATTGCGAAACGGATTTCGTGGGCATAGCGCAGAAAAAATAAATAAAGAATGGCTGAGCAAAATAAAACAACTAAATAATTCATGTAAGGTTTTATTGGCTTATCTTTTTTCAAAAGAAGTAAGAATGAGTTGACAAACCTTTGCGGAAGTGATAATATATAAGATACGTAAATAGGTTATTCTATAAGGAGCTGTAAATAATATTATGGCAGACAACAACAAAAACCAAAAGACGACGCATACCAGAACGACCAGAACAAGCTCGCGCGGCTCTTTCTCGCTCAGCAAGTTTTCGTTTTGGGTGGTAATCGCTATAGGTATCGCAATGGCGGTATCGGGCTTTTTAAACTTCTTTGATTGGGAATGGGTCAACAGAGTTTGCCATTGGGTACAAACCCTGTGCTTTGCACTCGGCATGTTTGTGCCGTGCGCGCTGTCGTACAACACGGCACGCCACAAGAGCACCGCATGGTTTGTGCTTTGGATAATTTTTGTCTTGCTTGTAGTATTCGGACTCGTTTCGAGCATAATAGGATTGATACGGTTTTATTAAGCCGATTGTAAATTAATCAAGCAAAAGGTAATTGGTTTTATGAGCACTAAGAAAAAACAAAACATTTTCGTCAGATATTTCACACCGTTCGGATTGCGCCAGGTTTGCGACCTTGTCATGCTCGTCGGCGTTATACTTTTGATCGTCGGGCTTTTCAATCTCGACGCGGTACTGCTTGCGGGCTTTATCTGCTACGCAGTCGGCGCGGCAATGTCGATAGTAAGATGCTGCTTGGTTTTGTTTTCCAAGATCAATCACAGAGATCCCGCTTATAAGTCGGCGATAATCAACCTTGTGATTATGGGTGTGCTTTTTGCTCTCGCCGTTTTCGGAATGGTTTGGACAATAGTCGCGTAAATCAATAACTAATGCCGCGCAAATGATTTGCGCGGTTTTTTGTTTGAAAGCAGATTGCGCATTCATTTTTTGTCATCCTGAGCGAATGCGAAGGATCTCACGAACACGTAGCAAAACTAAATCGAATGGAAACCTTCCCTTTGGGGAGAAGTGAACCGCTTGCGGTGGATAAAGGCGTATGTCGGTAAAAAAATACAAAAAAACGGACGGTGTATCGTACGCACTCGGCGCGACCGTCACAATGGAATTACTCAATAAGCGCGGTAATTGCGCAAGGGCGGTTTACGTATCGCCCAAGTCCAACGTGCAGGAAGTTGTACAAAAAGCGCGTGCTCTCAACGTGCCTATCGTCGAGGGCGAAAAGGCGTTTAATATACTAAGCCCCAAAGAGAACTGCTACGTGATAGGCGAGTTCCAAAAATTTGGATCCCAAACGAGCGCTGACCGTCACCACGTTGTGCTCGTAAATCCGTCCAACAGCGGAAACCTCGGCACGATAATGCGCGATATCGCGGCGTTCGACTGCGCCGACCTCGTTATCATTCGCCCCGCCGTCGACTGCTTCGACCCCAAAACGGTGCGGGCGAGCATGGGCGCGTTGTTTGATATAAACGTAGAGTGCTTTGACTCGTTCGAGCAGTACTTAGCCAAATTCGGCGACAGAACGATTATGCCGTTTATGTTATGCGGCAATCCGTTCGGTAAGGCACGCTTCGATAATAGCAAAAAATACTCTCTTGTTTTCGGCAACGAAGCAACGGGCTTGCCCGAAGAATATAGCAAGTACAACGCCGTCAGGATTGAGCAGTCAAGCAAGGTCGACAGCCTAAACCTTTCCGTCGCAGTGTCCGTCGCGCTATATAAGCTTTATGTTAGTAATGAATACATCTAAATTAGTTTACAGGGCAAAGAAGATGTGATATAATTGCAATATAGTGCGTATGCAAGCTATGGTTGCATACTGTGAACAAAAAAATAAAGCTATTGGAGAACGGCAATGAAAAAGAGAGCATTGATAGAATTAATAATCGCGGCGCTACTTGTGGTTATCGAAGTGGTTGTTGTTTTGATATGCAGGTTTAGCGACGACGCGTTAAACGCCCCAAGCATGGACGTGTACATGACTTCGGTTATTGCCATATTTATCAATATCGACGTCGTTTATGCGATTGTGCTTATAATAGTCAATCAGTGGTTGAACGATAAAAAGTAACGTGCCAAACGTATGAATAATGTCGGCGGCAAAAACAGTTAAAGAGATAATATTAAAAATCCACTCGTATGAGTGGATTTTTTATTATTGTTAAATTCATTACTGCTTGGGGTTTACGTAAACCGTTTTGTATTCCTTGTAGTCCACTCTGCCGCCGCCGTGGGGATAGACGAATTTGATAAGCGTGTAGTCTACCGCAACGTTTTGCGACCCTCGGGATTGCCGGAAGAATATAGCAAGTACAACGCAGTCGGGATAGAGCAGTCCAATAAAGTCGACAGCCTAAACCTTTCCGTCGCCGTGTCCGTCGCGCTGTACAAATTGTATACGTCAAATTAAAATTCGTTTAATCCCAAAATATAATCTGCCGACACGTCGAGCGCTTTGCAAATTTTGATGAAAGTATCGAGTGACGGCAGTTTTTTTGTTGTGCAATATTGCGTTACCATTTCGGGCGAAACGCTTATTTGTTCTGCAAGCGCTTTCACCGACATGCCGTTCTGTTTTAATTCCTCACGTAACCGCGTTTTGAATAATGCTGTATTTTCCATACGTAAATAATATAACTAATGGTTAGTTTTTGCTTGACAACTAACTAATAGTTAGCTATAATTAAAATAAGCTTACTAACTAATGGTTATTTTACGTAAGTTTAGGAGAAAATATGAAAAAGAAACTATCAGCTACTATTATTTTTTTTATTGTTATTGTGGTATGTATGAGTATGCTAACTGCATGTTTTGGCAGTGGCAGTTTATCCGGCGGCAGTTTATCCGGCGGCAACGACGATAATTCGGCACAAAAGCCCGAATTTGCTTCGGGATCCGGATCGGAAAGCGACCCATATATTATTGAAAAGGACTATCAGTGGTCAAACATTGCCAAGCATCCTGATGCATTTTTCGAGATTTCCGCCGATATTAATTTGGGCGACTACAAAACGGTAGCGCCCATCGGTAATTCCGAAACGCCGTTTTCCGGAACTATTGACGGTAAAAATCACACGATTAGCGGTGCGACCATTCGTGCAAATCACAATGCCGCGCTTTTTGGCATTACAAGCGGGGCGACTATTAGTAATTTAAAGCTTGCCAATTCCAGCGTAGCTTTGCAAAAGGACTACAGCGATGGCGAGTATATGAGTTCGTTTGTTGCCATTGCAAGAAAGGGTACTCATATTGAAAATTGTTCCGTCGACAACGTGAGTATTTCTTGGTCGTCAAAGACGAGTTACTTTGTTATGGTAGGCGGGTTTGTAGGTAGTCTTGAATCGGTGTCAAGCGTTGTGTGTTGTTCTACTAACGTTAAAATATCGTTAAATGAAGGAAACTGGTTATACCCCGGATTCTACGTAGGCGGTTTTGCGCGTTTGGTGTCCGGATCTACTATAGATTGTTGTTCGGCAAGCGGGTCAATGACGTTTGGTCATTATGCGGGATCTTACGTTATGCAAATCGGGACTATTGTAGATAGGGTTATCAACAGCGACATTACCAATATGTGTGTCGAAATGAATATTAACGTGGGACCCAGTATTGACGTATATACAATAGCAGGAACTGTAGATAATGAGCCGTCTATTAAATATTGTATGAATTTCAGCAGTTATCAACGTGCCACACAGGGAAGATATAAAAAGTGCGACATAATAAGTAACGCTTCTGAGGACGTAAACATTTATTTTTCGTCATCACAATATGCGTATGCAAACGATACTTTGGATAGGTCAATTTGGCAGGATAATGAATTTTGGAAAAAGGGAAAGGTGCACCCCGAACTTATTTCCTACAGTGCATATCTTGAATTGAAAAATGAATAAAATGATAAAGCGAGGCTGCTGTAGTTAGCGAGGCCTCGCTTTTTTACGGTTTGGGATTGACGTAAACCGTTTTGTATTCTTTGTAATCGACTCTGCCGCCGCCGTGGGGATAGACGAATTTAATCAGCGTGTAGTCTACCGCTACGTTTTGCGACCCTCGTGATTGGCTGTAGTATGCGGCAAGCTCGGCGGCGCGCGTTATCTGCTCGTCGGTGGGGGATTGCGTTTTTAGTACGGCGTGAGATCCGTGCGCGTCCTTTACGTGTAGCCACGTATCGGTGCGGCATGCGCTACGCGTTATCCTGTCGTTTTGCGAATGGTTTTTTCCGACAAGCAAAGTCGCGCCGAATACGTTAAACGACATCGGCTCGGACGGCATCGCTTTTTGCTTTTTGCGTTTGTTTTCGGGCTTAATAAGTCCAAGCGATACAAGCTCTTGCCGCACCTCGTCCAGCTCAGCTTTGCTCGTGCACAAATCGAGCTCGACCGAAATCCGCTCGAGCGTGTACAGCGCGTCGGTAGCTTGTTTTGCCATATCGGCGGCGTAGACGGCGGCCTTTTTCTTTTTGTTGTACGCTTTGTAGTGGGCGGCGGCGTTTTGCTGTGCGTTTTTTGTAACGTCCAATTCAATTGTTATTTGCCCGCCGTTTTCATCGTAAAAGTTATCTACGGTGATTGACCTGTCGCCGCGTTTTATCTTGTATATGTTGGCGGTAATCAGATCGCCGATCATTCTGTCGGCGTCGGCGGTTTCCGATTCGGAAATCTTTTGCGTGGCGTCGGCGAGTTTTTTTCTGTTTTTGGCAACGCCGTGTTTTACGGCATTGCGTAGCGGCTTGGAATACGCCGTAAAGTCGGCGGCTTTAAACAGCGCCGAATAATATTCGTCCATCGCTTCGTTAAGCGTTTTGCATTCTTGTAGCGTTCCGCCGACGGTTGAGTACGGCACGACAAAAAAGTCGAGCGGTTTATCGCCGTCAAACGATACGACGGGTCGGGCGGGGCATGCGTACAGCTTTTGCGCCTCGAGGCAAAACCTTTCTATCAGCTCTCCCGAAAGCGGCGCGTCGGGGTTTGCGCCCATGCGGTAAAATACCTCGTCAACGGTGACGGTAGATAAGCCCGCAACGCACCTGTTGATTGCGGCGCGCGCGGAAATGCCGCTCATTTGCTCTGTAAGCGACTTTAACCCGTCTGCGTCAAACACGCCGATTCGCCCGGTAGGGTTGGGCAGTCTGTACTGTAGCCCCGGAAAAACGGCGCGCTTGCCGTCCGCGTCGGCGGAAATTCGGCGGAGCGAATTCCCTATAATTCCGTTTTGTTCGACAAAAATAATGTTGGCGCACTTGCCTGTAAGCTCGGCTTTAAGGCTGTACGAAACGGGCTCGCGCAGTTCGTCGAGCGCCGAGAATTCAAAGTGTATTATGCGCTCGCACTCGTCGGTTATTATGCTTTTAAGTACCGCGCCCGTCAAGCGTTTGCGGAAGTACATCAGCATGCCCGACGCCGTTTCCGGGCTTTTGTAGGCGAGCGTAGTTACGTGCACGCGCGGCAACGACGGATTGCAGGACAGCAGCAGTCTATGGTTGCCCTGCGACGTGTGAAACAGCAAAATCAAGGTGTCGGCGTTGGGCATGGTCACCTTGTCAACTCGTCCGCCCGTCAAAAACTTCAGCTCGCGTGCCGAGCGGTAAATTGTTAATGCGTCCTTAGGCATAGTCTTTATTTTACCACTAAAAAAGAGTTTTGTAAAGTAAAGCTTCCGCCGTACTTCTTTTTTTCAAAAGAAGTATTAAAAGATTGACATATTGAATACGTCGTGATAAAATAATATGGTTATAATCATTCGGAGGAATATAATGAAATCAACATTCGATAAAAAGAATAACGAAGCGGTTTTCAGATGTGCGCTTAACGCCGAGGAGTGGGAAGCGGAAATCCAAAACGCTTACAACCGCACCAAGGGTCGCTATAAGGTAGCCGGCTTCCGTCCCGGCAAGGCGCCCCGTCGGTTTATTGAAATGCACTACGGTCCCGGCGTGTTCTTTGACGCCGCAGTCGACCTTTGCATAAACAGAGTTTATCGCGAGGAAATACAAAATCATCCCGAACTCGAGGTGTTCGGTCAGCCCGATGTTTCGTTTGAAAAGGCGGAAGAGGGCGAGGCGTTCGCTTTTACAATCAAGGTCACTCTGTATCCCGAAGTAAAACTCGGCGCTTACAAAGGTATTAAATTGCCGAAGATTGAGTATAATGTAACCGATGAAGACGTGGAAACGCGTATCAAAGCCGACCTTGCTCAGAGCGCCCGCACCGTTCCGTCTGACGCGCCCGCCAAGGAAGGCGCTACTGCCGTTATCGACTACGTAGGCACAGTGGACGGCGTCGAGTTCGACGGCGGCAAAGCCGAAAAGTACGAACTCAAGATCGGCAGTCACACCTTTATCCCCGGTTTCGAGGACGGGCTTATCGGAGCAACCAAGGGCGAAGAGCGCGACGTCAAGGTTAAGTTCCCCGACGACTATCACGCCGAAAACCTCAAGGGCAAGGACGCCGTGTTTCACGTTACAGTGCACGACGTATTAGTCGAGGAAGTGCCCGAGCTTACCGAGGAATGGGTTAAAGAGCGCGGCAGATACGAGAGCATCGAAGAGTACAGAACCGCTACCCGCACTTCGCTCGAAACCAACGCCGCTTCCCGTCAGCGCAACGAGCGTATCGACGCCGCAATGCGCGCCGTAACCGAAAACGCCGAGTGCGACGTTCCCGAGGCGATCACCAACGCCGAGGTCGAAAGAATGTACCACGACTTCGAGCATCAGATGTCTATGTACGGCATTTCGCCCGAGGACTACCTTAAGTACAACAACTCGTCGCCCGCGCAGTTCCGCGCCGAGCGCAAAGAGGCTGCCGAGCGCAACGTTAAAATGCGTCAGGTCATGCGCGCCATCATCAAGGCGGAAAATCTGGACGTCACCGAAGAGGAAGTCAAGCAAAAGCTTCGCGACCCCGCTGTTCGTGCCGAGCTCGAACATACCGTTTCGCACAACGGCGGCTCCGTGGAAGAGTATGCCTACAACGATTTACTCACCGACAAGTTCTTCGAGCTTCTGCTGACAAGCAACGAGTTCGTGCTCGACCCCAAAGCGGAAGAGCCTAAGGAGCAGCCCAAAAAGCCCGTCGCAAAAAAGACGGTAAAGAACGAGAACGGCGAGCCCAAAAAAGCGCCCGCCAAAAAATCGACTAAGACGGATGGCGGCGAACCCGCAAAGGCGCCTGCCAAAAAGCCTGCCGCAAAAAAGCCCGCGGCTAAAAAGCCTACCGACGTGGTCGCAGAATAATTATTAAGTTTGGAAGCGTAATATGAACAACTTTAAATTTATCACAAACGACCTTGTTCC
Source organism: uncultured Christensenella sp. (assembly GCA_910578545.1). Classification (GTDB taxonomy): domain Bacteria; phylum Bacillota; class Clostridia; order Christensenellales; family Pumilibacteraceae; genus Anaerocaecibacter. The sequence continues at coordinate 10,791 of CAJTPT010000004.1, read as the reverse complement.
CATGGTCGTGGAACAGACCAACCGCGGCGAGCGCTCGTACGATATTTTTTCGCGGCTTCTCGAGGACCGCGTGGTGTTTTTGACGGGCGAAGTCACCGACGTTACCGCGGACTTGGTTATTGCTCAGCTCATGTATTTGGAAAGCAAGGGCGAAAACAAGGACATTTCGCTGTACATCAACAGCCCGGGCGGATCGGTTACCGCAGGCATGGCTATATACGACACCATGAACTACATCAAGTGCGACGTGGAAACTATTTGTGTCGGTATGGCGGCAAGCATGGGCGCGTTCTTGTTGTCGAGCGGTGCAAAGGGCAAGCGTTTTGCGCTTCCCAACAGCGAGATTATGATACATCAGCCGTCGGGCGGCGCTCAAGGACAGGCGAGCGACATTGCGATTACGGCAGAGCATATCCTGCGCGTCAAAAAGCGCATGAACATGATTCTTGCCAAAAACTGCAATCAGCCGTTTGAACGTATCGAGCGCGACGTCGACCGCGATAATTATATGTTCGCCGAAGAGGCAAAGGCATACGGGCTTATAGACGGCATTGTCGAAAAACGCCCGTAAATAATCAGGAGTTCGTAAATGGCAAAAAAGAATATCGAAAACGAGCCTTGTTGCTCGTTTTGCGGCAGACCGGAATCCAAAGTCGAGCATTTGATAGCGGCGCCCGGCGACGGGGTATACATTTGCAACGATTGCGTGGATATCTGTCGCGAGCAGTTGCACGAGCAAAAACAGCCGACCGCGGATAAGGTCGCGTTGTTGCCGCCCGAACAGATGAAGGCGGAACTCGATAAATATATTATCGGTCAGGACGAGGCAAAGCGCGTGCTTTCGGTCGCCGTGTACAACCATTATAAGCGCGTTAACTACAACCTTCGCAACGTGACGGGCAAGGATCGCAATCGCGACGACGAGCGAACCGTGGCGGAGCGTAACATCGGCGACGGCGTGGAATTGAATAAGAGCAACATTTTGCTGTTCGGCCCGTCGGGTTGCGGCAAGACATTGCTTGCCCAAACCATGTCCAAGATACTCAAGGTACCGTTCGCTATGGTCGACGCCACCACGCTGACCGAAGCGGGATACGTCGGCGAGGATGTGGAAAACATCCTTTTAAGACTTATCAAAAACGCCGACTACGATATTGCGGCGGCGGAGCGCGGTATTATCTATATCGACGAGGTGGACAAGATTGCGCGCAAGAGCGAAAACGTGTCCATCACACGCGACGTGTCGGGCGAGGGCGTTCAGCAGTCGCTGCTCAAGATTATAGAAAGCACTGTGTCGAGCATACCGCCCAACGGTGGTCGCAAGCACCCGCAGCAGGACTTTATTCACATGGACACAACCAACGTTTTGTTCATTCTCGGCGGCGCGTTCGTCGGACTGGATAAGATAGTCGCGGACAGACTCGGTAAATCGCGTATAGGCTTTGGCGGCGTGCTTCACAGCGAGGCGACAGACCCCGACGCAATGCTTCCGCAGGTTCAGCCCCAAGACCTTATCAAATTCGGGCTTATTCCCGAGCTTGTAGGTCGTGTGCCGGTAACAGTGTCGCTTAGGGATCTCAAGTCCGAGGATTTAGTTAGGGTGCTTACAGAGCCCAAAAACGCGATTGTCAAGCAGTACGTCAAGCTGCTCGACCTCGACGGCGTTCAGCTGGAGTTCGATCAAAACGCGCTCACTGCGATTGCGGAAAAGGCGATTGCATTGCATACCGGCGCGCGCGGACTGCGCACGATTGTGGAAAACGCCATGCTCGATATCATGTACAAGGTCCCGTCCGATAAGAGCATAAAAAAGATAATAGTCACCGCGGAAACAATAACCAACGCGGCACAGCCCGTAGTCATAAAAGACGCGGCATAACAAAAAGGCTCATGTATGAGCCTTTTTTAGTGAAGAAGTAAGAGTGAATAGTGAATAGATAAAAAGAAAAATACCATTTGTCATTCCGAACGTAGCGAAGAATCTCACAAACATAGAGCACGGCGCAATCGAAATAACCGGGCAATAAACCATGTATTTTTTCACGACTCGGGAGGGGGTACAGAAAAAATCCCACTCGCATTGCGAATGGGATTTTTTGGCACCACCACCGGGAATCGAACCCGGGTCTTCGGCGTGAGAGGCCAACGTCCTAACCTCTAGACTATAGTGGCTCTTGATTTTTACTTTGTAAGTATAGCATAGGCAGAACAAAAAATCAACCGTTTTAACATGATTAATATAAAAATATTGGTTTTTTACTCGACGTCGGTTTTTGGTGTTTCAGGCTCGATTGGGGTTTCGTTTCGCTGTGGAATTTCCGCGTTTTGGTTTTTGCACATGCGCGTCCAATTTATAAATCCGTAAACGTCGTAGATAAAGAAGAGGGCAAAGCATATGACCATAGGGAGATACGATATATCGGATATGCAAGCGAGTATCCACATTATTATCAGCACTATGTCGTTAGCGCCGTAAGCCAATCCGTAAAACGGGCTTCGGAAAAACGCCAGGCATGACGCTATAAAGCTTGTCGCTACAGAAACCGTGCTTACTATAAGGTTGGTTGTATCGAGCTCACGCAGGATGAAGTAGAAAGCTGTCGTGACTGCGACGGTAAGCATGAGTATAACGATTGCTTTGATTTTTGTAAGCTTTCCGATGGCGACTTGCGAATGGTCGTTGTTGTACGGGTGGCGCAACCACGATATGACGGCGGCAATTGCGGCGGGCGCGGTCATGCCGAGATAGGTTATCATCTCGCCGTAGTAGCTGAAATAGTACGATACAACGCCGTAGAGTATCGCAAAAACTACTGTTATAAACTGACCTATAACGTTGCCTTTGGCTATATACATCAACGCCGAAACGCCAGTTATGGACGAAATCAGCGTCAAATAGTTGCGGCTCGGCGACAGCGCAAAGGATAGCGCGATCGCTACGACCGACGTCACCCACAGCGCAATATCGTATTTGTTAAATATTTTAAACGGATTTTTCATGCCGGCATACCTTTAACGCGGAATGTTTTTTGGATAGTATTTTAGTATGATGTTTAATCCTGCCCATCGGGTAGAAGGTTGATCATGCCGTAAAACACCGCGTTTGCGCCGTATGCGACGACGCACTTAAACGCGATTATGCGATCGCTCTCGGTCCATTTTATAACCTCGATCGCGCCGTAGTCCTGTATGGAGTCGTATCTTTGTTTAAGCTCTTCTGCGCTTAATACTTCGCTTGAAAGTGTCTTATAAAAAAAGCATCCGTGGGCACGTCTGCTAAGACCTATCGACGTGCAACGAATGCAAAAGCATCTTTCTACCCGGTGGCAGATATCTTTATACCATATTATTATACGTTATTTTTATTCGTTTGTCAATAGCCTGTTGTGTTTTTTATCAAACTCAAACGTAAGAAAAAGTTTGTCGAATTATATTTGGCAAGCCTATTGATTTTGTTTTTTTATTATGATATATTTAATATATAATAGATGTTAGGTAAAAAGGAGAAAAAATGTTTACTACTGCGGAAAGCGCTATATTAGAGCTCGAAACTCTCGTAAGCATACTGCTTGCGATTTTGCTCGGTTTTATCATAGGCTTCGAGCGTAAAATGCGCAGTAAAGAGGCGGGTATTCGTACGCATGCAATACTGTGTGCGGGTGCGGCGCTCATGATGGTAGTAAGTAAATACGGTTTTTCGGACGCCGAAAATTTCGACGCGTCGCGTATAGCCGCGCAGGTGGTGTCGGGCATCGGCTTTTTGGGCGTTGGCATAATTATGTTCCGTCAGCAAGAGGTGCGCGGGCTCACTACCGCCGCAGGGCTGTGGACGACGGCGGGCGTCGGAATGGCGGCAGGCGCGGGAATGTACGTTTTGGCTACGGGTGCAACGTTGCTTATTGTGCTGATGCAGTTGCTGTTCCATACCAAGCTAAAACCTTTTGTTACCAAAAAGACGTATCGGTTGAATATCGTTTTCAAGTTGACTCACGGCGAGGATTCCATAATAAAGGACGTGTTCGGCGTACTGCATTTTTACAGCTTTCGCGTGAGAGCGGACGAGGACGGCTCGTCTATTTGCGAGGCGTCCATATTCACTAACGAAATGTTCAGGGCGGAAAGGTTGATAGAAATCCGCAACGATAATCCGTTTATCATCAGCATTGAGCGTATCGATGCGTATTAAAACTCGGCGCTGGACTTAGGTAAAATATAAAGCATGAGTGAACTAAAAGAGCAAAGACAATCGATAATCGTTTTTCTCTCTATATCCGTTGCGTTATTTCTTGCTTGTATAGGCTTTTACGCATGGAACACGGCTCGACTGCGTAGCTACGAATTGGATTACGTCAAAATACAAGGTACGATAGTAGACGTTAAATTGCACACGTCAACCGGCAAGCATAGCTCCTCGTATTACTACGTTGTTTCGTATTCGTATGAGGATAAGGATTATACGTTTACGGACAGAACGGGGCATTATGAAGGAGGCGGAAAAATCGGGGGGTCCGTGCAGATTTATGTAAACCCGCAAAATCCCAATCAAGCCGAAGTCGTAACGTCGGCGGGCTTTGCTTCGATCATATGCGCTTGCTTCTTTGCTTTTTTCTGTGTTACGTATGCGACGGGCATGAATATTTTGTTGACCAATCACGTTAGCACTTTTAAAAAACGGTTAAAGTTTGTATGGGGTGCGGAAGTATTGCTCGGTATAACGTTATTGCTTTTGTTTTGGCTTGGACTGCCGAATAGCGGTTTCGGCGAGGTGTTTATGCGTATCGAGGGTGCGGTAGGCGTAACCGTTGTATCGGGTTTGGTGTTATTGGTGTCAGTGTTCGACGGAATAATTACTTATAAGTTGCATTCCCAAAAAGCCAAATACTACCGATAAAGACTATTTTTATCGGTATTTATAGTATGAATAAACGAGCGTGAGTATGGTACTCATACTTTATGTTCTCAAATAAAAACGGACGCTTTTTGCGCCCGTTTTTGTGTCGATCGATAATACTTAATTGAGCGGCATTGTGCTTATATACAATATCAAATCATTTAAAATTGTAGTTATCGCGTTATTATATTTATTCTCCCGATCTACACACCCAGGAAGTAAAAGCCGTTATAGTTATTAATGCAAACCTCGAGCCAGGCTATTAAAGTGTCTTTGTCGGGAAGATCTTGGCTTTGCACGTCGGACAGAATTTTTTGCGCTTGCTCTTTGGTAAAATAATTTATGCCGAAGTAGTCCAGCTTGCCGAATTGTCCGAAAATGTTATTATAGTTTTTGTAGAATAAATCATCCTCGTCGAACATTGCGTCCAGGTATAACGAGTCTGTCGCCCAGTTATGTATATTGTTTAATTGTACAAGCTTTTTGGCGGGTAAGTCTTTAGTGCAAAACTGTATTTCGTGAAAGCATGTGCCGCCGATTTCCTTGCGTTTTTCGTCGGTTATAAAAATCTCGGAGCGCTCGGTCGCGGTTTCGGTATTGCTTTCCGTTGCGGTTTCGATAGCAGACGTAGCGGCGTTCCCGTCGGCCGTGATCGTGGGCTTTTCTTTTTTGAGCGAGTAAAAAATCATGGTCGCAATCAAAAAAACTATGTCTATTACGTTGCCCACAATTATGCCGAACTGCATTTTTAATATGCCGTATATCAAAAATGTCGACGCCATCAAAATCAAACACAGTCTGAAATAAACCTGTTTGTCAAACATTATGCTGAACACAAAGAATACGACGGCGATAGAGGGGAGTAGTTCGATTGGGTTTTCATAAAAGACTACCGCAACGGTAATAATTATCGCAAAAAGGACAACATACATCGACCAGTGTTTTTTCCAGCGCTTCTTTTCAAACACGAAATTGACTATGGGGATAGCAGCCTCTACGGCTGAAAGTATGGCGGCAGACTTAATGCCAAGCAGAATATAGGCGATTACCCAAGTAACCGCCGCGATCACTATGCCGAACAATACCTTTATCTTGCTTTTAAGAGTGCTTGCAAGTATTTGTATTATAGGCGCGATTATATTAAGGATATTTCCGATTAAAACTGCCATGTATATGTACCCATCGAAATTTATAGTGCGGCTACCGCCAAGCTTTACTTACAGACATATTATAACGTTACGCGGCTCACAAAAACTATGGTTTTGTTTTTGCTATCGCCAAGGTATTTGCTAAAAGCTAATAAAAGCCGTATGTTGCAATACGTCGTGAAAAAGCCCTTGCCGGCAAGCTATTTCACTTCTATTATAACAAATATCGCAAAGATTATCAACAGTATTTAGTACTTAAACAAAACTTTGGTATAAAGTGCGCCGACGTACGGTAAAAAATGTAAAAAACATAAAACCTATTGACAAGCCTATTTATATGGTATATACTTAATACAGTTAATACAGATTAGAGCAAATACGAACCAACATGGAAACAAACAAAACAAGCGTTTATCTTAAAATAGTTGACGAGATCAAGCGGCGGATTGCGTTAGGCATTGCGGCTATGGACGAGCGTCTGCCGTCCTGTCGCGAGCTCGCTCTCGAGATGGGCGTCAATCCAAACACGGTTCAGCGCGCCTATTCCACCCTTGAAGAGGAAGGGGTAATTTATACCATTCCCAAAAAAGGCGTATACGTGGGCGGCAATGCGGGCGATATACGAAGGCTTGCGAAGGAAAAGATAGCTGAACTTAAGGCGGCGGGGGTTAGCCGAGAGGATATTGAAAAAATTTTGACGGAGGTTTACGGTCGATAATGATAACCGCAAGGGGTATACATAAAGCTTTTGAAAGCAAAACGGTATTTAACGGCGCCGACGTAACGGTTGCCGACGGTAGTATATGCGGACTTGTCGGAATAAACGGCGCGGGCAAAAGCACGCTTTTGCGTATTATATGCGGCGTGCTAAGGGCGGACGCGGGTGAGGTGACGATCGACGGCAAGCCGACGTTTGACAATCCCGAGGTTAAGCAGGATATGTTCTTCCTTGCCGACGATCCGTTCTTCGAGCATGGGCTGACGGGCGAAAAACTGCGTGCGTTTTATAAAACGATGTACGACTTTGACGACGGTATATACAATAGCTACGTGCAAAAATTCAGGCTTGACCTAAAAAAGCCGATAAGGAATTTTTCAAAGGGTATGAAGCGACAAGTCTTTGTAGCGGCGGCGTTTGCATGCAAGCCGAAGTATTTGTTGCTCGACGAATCGTTCGACGGGCTCGACCCGCTTGCACGGCTCGAGTTTAAGCGCGGCATAATCGATTTGCATGACCAGGGTTCGACAGTGATAATAGCGTCGCACTCGTTGCGCGAGCTCGAAGATATATGCGACAGCTTTATACTGATCGACGACTCGGAAGTCAAGGTTTGCGGCAAGATCGAGGATGCGCTCGACAATATAATCAAACTTCAGGTCGTGTTCGATACCGAGGTGAACGAAAGCGACATGCCTTTCCGTTGTATGCGCTTTACCCGAGTGGGACGCGTTATAACAGTAGTCGCGCGCGGCGAAAAGCAGGAACTTCTAAATAAGCTTAACGGAATGAATCCGTTGATTATCGACGAGGTCGGTATGGACTTCGAGGACTACTTCATCGAGGAAGTGCGTAGGGGATCGGTGTTATGAGTGAACGGAAGTATTTTGTTTACGAACTGAAAAAAGCAATTTTCGCGATATGCTGTATAGCGCTTATCATGACCGCAATAACGGTTGCAGTCATTCTGACTTACCGATACACCGATATTTTCGGTTTTCAAACAGCCAAGCCTGAAAGCGGTTTGGATGTAATGTTGTTTATGGGCGGACTGCTTGCCGCAGTCGTGCCCATATGGATGCTGTCGTACAAGATGAAAAAGCGTAGCGTCGATTTGTATTACGCACTGCCTCTCAAACGCGGACAAATATTGCGCGTAAAATATCTGCTCGGGCTTATAGCTGTGTACGCGCCGTACACAGTGGCGTTCATTTTCGGCATAATATCGGCCGTTATAAAGTACCCTTTACAAGCTATCTCGGAGTCGTATTACTTTGCAGCGTACTTCGCTTCGCTTCCCGCGATGTTTTGCCTTTACAGTATAGTAAGCTTTGTATTCGCTTGTGCCGACAGAATGCTGGACGGCTTTGTGTTTGTTATATTTTGGATGTTTGCGGCGTTTGCGGTTGCGAGCGTTGTAGCAGTATTCTTCCACGACGTATCGCCGGTCATGTTCGCACCGATTTCGCCGCTCATTACGATCGCCGATTATTTTTCGTCGTTTATAGAAGCGCATACTCTGTCAAGTATAGGCTACGGCGACGCCCATCTCCCAAACATGACGGTAGGGTATATCCTTACCGGACTTCAAGCCGTCGCGGCAACGGTTTTACTGTTTGTGACAGAGCCGAAATCCAAGACGGAAAACATAGGCGGCGTGTCAAATTCGCCGTTTGGCTATAAGGTGATGATTCCGCTTCTTACGCTTTGCTTGTTTATCAATATCGATATTGTAGACAGTGTGTACTCGATTTTGCTTGCCGTTATCGTGGCAAGCTTGGCGTTTATGGTGACCGCGTTGTACAAGCACACATTTAAGATAGGCAAGGTTCAGACGATAATATTTGTCGGCTCTATCGTGCTCGGCGTAGCGCTGTCGATAGCCGCAAGCTACATCACCGCCGCAATGTACGCTTAAATACGAGCCGATAAGTCTAACGAGTGGGTGATTAAATCCCCGCGCAGCAGTCAATTACTATTCACTTTTACTTATTACTTGATATAAGTGGGCTGCGCGCGGAAATCGCGGGCGGACTTCGTCTACGCCGCGCGCTAGCGAATAGCACGACGAAATAGCATTGCATTATAAATATGAAAATATATTCTCTGTAAGCTAGAAAGAAATTGTGCACAGCTACGGTGTGCGTTCTCGATACATGTGTTTATCTCCGCCAAGAAAAAACGGACGCTTCCGCGTCCGTCCGCTTGGTGGAGTAAGGGTGTGAGAGTTTGAACACGCTTTCAACCTTTCAACGACCTCGTTTGTTTCGTCAAGTCTTATCTTTTCTATGCTTTCGTCAACGCCTAAATTCAGATAGCCGACAGTTTTTATTCTCTCGTCGTCATAAATATACACCGCGAAAACAAGGTTGTCAATGATTTTCCGCTGATAGTCCTTGTCTGCCGGGTTGCCTTTGAGTAGGTCGGCAATAAACAGCAAAATGTCTTTTGCGGTAACTTTGCGCCCGCGTTCTAACAGTATTTGCGCCTTGCTCTTTTGTAGGTCGGCAAGCATAATTTCATAGTCTGACATTTTCTTTTCAATGCCCGCCCGTAACAGCGGGCTTTTCGCCTCTATAAAAGCGTTTGTCAATTCCTCGACCGTCTTAACCGGCAAAAAATGCCGCCGCAGGCAAATTGTCAAGGGTTTGCGCCGTAGGCGACGACGGTTTTATGCCTTACGGGAGATAAATCGTCGCCCTTTACAATTTGTCAAGGCGGCGTATTCCGTCCCCAGACGGTAAGCACAAGCGAATAACAAAACTAAAAAATTCTTATGCAAAAAAGATATAAAAACTCACGTTGATTTTATCACGATTAGAACAAGAAAAAGTATCTCAATACCGCTTTTAATGTCGTATAATGTCATTCAATCTATTAACCGCTTTATTCTTCGTATGTGATAGAAAAAATTGTCTTGCTTTACACCCGATAATTGCAACGCCGTTTTCAGCGGTATGCGCTTTTGTATGTAGTCAGTTGCTATGCTTAAAAAATCGTCGCTGTATTCTTTTCTCGGTCTGCCGAATTTAACGCCGTTTTTCTTGGCTAAACGTATTCCGTCCGCTTGCCGTTCGCGTATGTTCGCCCGCAATATAAATATTTTAGGAAAAGTGTACTTTTACTACGGTCATACTATTGCTTTCATATCGGCAAATATGGTATAATAAACGCGATATTTAGTATCAAAATCATTCAATTTCGGCGTTGTAGTAAAAGTACACAATAACTACAACCGAAAAAGGAGCAACGTATGAAAAAGTTTTTATCTACTTTAACGGCGGCTGTATGCGTAATGGCTTGCGCGTTCTCGTTTGCCGCTTGCGGCGACGATACGCCGAAGCATACCCACGACTACGGCACGCAATGGGTAACTAATTCCACCCACCATTGGCACGAGTGTAAAAACGACGGCTGCGCCCAAAAAGAAAAAGACAAAGCCGCGCATATTGACGGCGACAACAACGGCAAGTGCGATACTTGCGATTATACTATGAGCGTAAAAATTCCCGTTGCAAGCGTGGAATTAAGCCAAACGGAAATCACGTTAGAGGTGGACGGCACGGCAACCTTAACCGCCACCGTATCGCCCGACAACGCTACAAACAAAACGGTTATTTGGGAAAGCGATAAAACGAACATCGCAACGGTAGATAATACGGGCAAGGTAACGGCTATTGCACAAGGCACGGCAAAAATTACGGCGACGGCAGACGGCAAGAGCGCGGAGTGCGCCGTTAACGTAACGGCAAAGCCCGTACCCGTAACGGGAATAACATTAGACCAAACGGAAATCACGCTTGAAATAGACGAAACGGAAACTTTAACGGCAACGCTTACGCCCGATAACGCAACGGATAAAACGGTAACGTGGACGGTTGCGCCGTCCGGCGTGGTGACGGTGGAAAACGGCGTTATTACTGCGTTAAAAGACGGTACGGCTACGATAACCGCCAACGCGAACGGCAAGAGCGCAACTTGTTCCGTTACCGTAAACGCGCCCCTTACCAACGCGCAAGTGCTGGAATTCTTAA
>CAJTPT010000003.1:289841-334509 GCA_910578545.1 uncultured Christensenella sp. | reverse complement strand
ACTTTTCGGGCGAACGTTCCCATACACCCATGTATTTCCACGCTTTTCGTGACGCAAAGTTAATAAGCTACACTTTAAACAATGACAAAACACTCTCGAACAATTTGTTCGAGAGTGTTTAAATAATTACAATTGCGGTTTATTTTTCGTTAACAAACAAAATGCTGTTCACTATACTTTCGAGACGTTCTTGTTTGCCTGAAAGCGGCGCATCAATTGACTTAAGATCTGCCGCATGATCGGCGAGTTCTTCTATCGAAGTTTTACCGTCGATTATTTTTTTGCCAAGCGCGGTACCGAAGCTCGCATACTTGTTTTTAACAAATTCGTCGAGTCTGCCGTCCTCTATTAGTGCGGCGGCTTTTAGCAAACCGAGTGCAAAAGTATCCATGCCGAGAATATATCCCTCGAACATATCCTCGTATGTATTGCTCGGTCGGCGGTTTTTGGCGTCGAAATTAAATCCGCCTGTAAGTCCGCCTGCCTTAAGAACCTCGTACATGCACATTGTCGCGTCATACACATCAAACGGGAATTCGTCGGTATCCCAACCGAGAAGCATGTCGCCTTGGTTCGCGTCTATACTGCCGAGCATCCCGTTGATAGCCGACACTCTCAATTCATGTTGGAACGTATGCCCGGCAAGCGTCGCGTGGTTTGCCTCGATATTCATTTTAAAATCTTTGTCAAGACCGTAATGACGTAAGAAGCCTATTGCGGTTGCCGCGTCGAAATCGTATTGATGCTTCATAGGCTCCTTCGGCTTCGGTTCTATATAGAAATCGCCCTTAAAACCTATCTTTCTACCATAGTCAACCGCCATGCGCATTAGCCTTGCTATATTCTCCTGCTCAAATTTCATGTCGGTATTGAGAAGCGTCTCGTAGCCTTCCCTGCCGCCCCAAAAGACATAGCCTTTACCGCCAAGCTTCACTGTAATATCAAGCGCCTTTTTGATCTGGGCCGCCGCAAAGCAATAAACGTCAACAGAATTGGTGCTTCCCGCGCCGTTCATAAAACGCGGGTTGGAAAACATATTCGCAGTACCCCAAAGACATTTGATCCCCGTTTGCTTCATCTTTTTCAAAATATAGTCGGAGATCTCATCCAGCCTTGCGTTTGTTTCGTTAATGTCATCCGCTTCGGGCACAAGATCTACATCGTGAAAGCAAAAGTATTCTATACCGAGTTTTTGCATAAATTCAAAGCCCGCATCGACCTTTGCCTTTGCATGTGCCATTGTACCCTTTTCCACACCGAACGCCTTGTTTGCCGTGTCGCGGCCGAACATATCAGTACCGGACGCGCAAAGATTATGCCACCACGCCATAGCAAATGGAAGATGTTCTTTCATCTTCTTTCCCATAACTATTTTGTCGGCATCGTAGAATTTAAACGCCAACGGGTTTTTGCTCTTTGCTCCCTCGTACTTTATCTTGGGGATATTGTTAAAAATTTCGTTCATGATTATTCTCCTTTTTTATTCGGTTGCCAAGTCGCCAAACACACACTTTAACGACGGATACAACTTAACAAATTTACTGTATTTTTTATCGTATTGCTTGACGAGCGCGTCGTCCGGCTCTTCGCCGACAGATATATCTATAAGCTTGCCGCAAGCATCTTCGACACTATCGAATTCGCCACAACCGACAGCCGCCAGTATTGCGCCGCCGAGCCCGGGACCTTGTTCGGTCATTACCGTATCGAGCCGTATACCGAGCACGTTAGACAGTATTTTTTTCCACAGCTCGCTTTTGGCTCCGCCGCCGCAAACCGTGCTTTGCCCGATATTTATCCCAAGCGATCTCACAACCTCGAAGCTATCTCGGATAGCAAACGCAACGCCCTCCAAAACCGCCTGTAACATATCCGCCCTTGACGTGCCGAGCGTCATACCCACAAACACGCCTCGTGCGTTCGTATCGTTTATGGGACTACGTTCGCCCATAAGATACGGCAAGAAATATACTTCGTTTTTTCCGAGCATATCGTCGGAGATCTCGGCCTGCTCGGAATCGTGATCGTCCGTACCTACAATGTTGTTTTGCCACCACTTATTGCATGACGCGGCGGAAAGCATACAGCCCATTAAATGATAATTGCCGTCGGCATGACAAAACGAATGTAAAGCGTTATTTTTATCTACGCAAAAGCTATTACTCGAAACAAAGACCGTGCCCGATGTGCCGAGCGATATATTGCATTTCCCGTCGCCTATAGTTCCCGTACCTATCGCCGCCGCCGCATTATCTCCGGCACCGGCAACGATCCTTACAGTACGTTTAAGTCCGAGTTGATCTGCAATTTCACTCTTGAGCGTACTGATAATGTCATAGCTTTCGAAAAGCCTGGGCATTTGCTTCTCGCGCACACCGCATATATCCAGCATTTCTTTTGAGTACCGCTTATTCTTTACGTTAAGCAACAGCATGCCCGAAGCGTCGGAATAATCAGTCGAGTGGACGCCCGTAAGACGATAGTTTATGTAGTCTTTCGGCAACATTATCTTATCAATCGAATCGAATAGTTCCGGCTCGTTATTTTTCATCCAAAGCAATTTGGGCGCGGTAAACCCGGCAAATGCGATATTAGCGGTAAGATCGGAAAGCCGCTTTGCGCCTATCACATTGTTTAGGTATTCGACCTCTTTTTGTGTTCTGCCGTCGTTCCACAAAATTGCGGGGCGGATGACCCTGTCGTTTTTATCAAGCACAACCAGTCCGTGCATTTGCCCGCCGCAACCAATGCCCGCCACCGTGCTTACATCTACGTCTGAAACAAGCTCTTTAACGCCGCAGACAACGGCGTTCCACCAATCGTCGGGGTTTTGCTCCGCCCAATTCGTGTGCAGAAAATACAGCGGATATTCCTTGGATACAATATTAAGAATTTCGCCTTTTTCGTTCATCAGCAACAGCTTGACAGCCGTTGTTCCCAAATCAATACCTATGTATTTCATATAAAATCAGATAGCGACCTTTATTCCTTTTCCGTATAGCGGAAATATTGGAAGTCTGCGCACTTGTACGCGTTTGCCAAATCCTGACATGCTATGCCGACGTACGGGCCGGTAAACGCGAGCGGTCGGTTATACTCGTCGCTCAGTTTTGTGGCGTCAAACGAATCGCCCGCTTTTTTCGGCTTGCCGTCCGCTACCGAATAATAGAACTGCCCTTCTCCGTCGTTCACCCTTAAATACAGCTTCACCCCGCCTTTGTCCGGCAAATCCGCAATACGTTCCAAGCGGAACCGCGAATCGTCGTAGGTAATTTTGAGCAGTTCACGCCCGCCCGTTTTATCGTTGTATGTGATGTAAAGATAGTGTTGGTTATTCTCGCTGTAACGGTACAAAAGCCCCGCCCATTCGTCTATATTTTCGGGGTCGAATTCGACGAGGGTTTCGCACTCGAACGAGAACGCTTCCTGCCGTCTTACGAGCACCGACTGGTCGAGCAGAGCAAGCAGGCTTTTTCTGCCGCGAATTCGCAACCAGCCTTTTCTTGCGTTCAAATCGAAAACGTCGGACGTTATCGGCTGACGAAGAGTCATAAAATCAACGTCGAGCTTTTTCCCGTCGAACTTATACAGCTTGTCGACAGGCGATTCGTCGGCGGGCGCAAAAGCCTCGAAGGTATCGGACGGATGGTTGGTGCCGTTTGTAAGATACGGCCAACCGTCGCGCCACTCGACGTTTTGGATAGCTGTTTCCCTGCCGAGCACGCACCGCGCGTCCTTTTTGGGTCTGCCGCACAAATGCGCAAGCACCCACTCGCCGTTTTTGCCCTGACACAGGCTTGCGTGTCCCGCCTTTTGCAAATAGCAATCGGTCTGCCACGCGGTGATAATCTGCTTTGTCGGGTGCAGCTCAAACGGTCCGTACAGCGACTTACTGCGTGCAAGCGTCGCGGCGTGCGGAAGTCCCGTTCCGCCCTCGGCGGTCAACAGGTAATAATACCCGTCCTTTTTAAACATGTGCGGACCTTCGGTTATATGCTTTTCGGTGCCGGTAAAGAGCTTTACAGGCTTGCCGACAAGCTTTTTCAGCTTGTGGTCGTATTCCTGAATAAGTATGCCGCGGAACCGCTCGTCATCGCTGTCATAGCGGTAATCCCAAAACATGTTGAGCAAATACTTTTTGCCGTCGTCGTCATGGAACAGCGACGGGTCGAACCCACTGCCGTTGAGGTATATCGGCTCGCTCCATTGCCCGTCTATCGTGTCGCAGGTGGTAAGATAATTTTCGGTATCCTTTAAGTGCCCGTCAAGCCACTGCCGCTGATTGGTAAAAATCAGCCAAAACTTGCCGTCGGCATACGACAGAGCGGGCGCCCAAATTCCCGTAGACGCCGCGTCGCCGCGCATATCCAATAGGTGCAGTCCGTTAAGCGGATAAGCAACCGTGCGCCAATGCGCAAGGTCTTCCGACGCGGAAATCTTGACGCCCGGATAATATTCAAACGTGGAAGTAGCGATATAGTAAGTGCCGTTTACGTATATCATGCACGGATCGGGGTGGAACCCCTTGAGCACCGGATTTTTTACCTTGTATTTCATAGTTACCTCTCGAAAGTTGTTTATTGTACAAAAGCCGCAACAAGCGGCTTTTGAGTGATTGTTTTAACCTTTTACGCCCGACGACATCGAAATGCCCTGTAGCAGGAATTTCTGTGCGCATATATACAGAATGAATACGGGCACAATGGATACGACAGCCGCGGCTACCGACGTTGCGGGATAGTTGGATCTGTCAAAGCCCATTTTGCCCAAGCCCGCGGTGAGCGTAAGCATACTGGTGTCCGTCATGACGAGTTGCGGCCACAAAAGATCGTTCCAGCTACCTATAAAGGTAAACAGACCTACCACCACGAGTACCGGCACGAGCTGAGGCAACAGAATGCGGAAGAATATCTGTAAATCGCCTGCGCCGTCTATCTTGGCCGCTTCGTCGTATTCCGGCGGCACACCCCGCAAAAACTGTCTTATCAGGAATATATTTCCCACTCCGCCGAGCGACGGAAGTATGAGCGCGAAATACGTATCCTTCAAGCCAAACGTAGATATTATCTGATACGACGGTATCATATTGATGACGCCCGGTATCATCATTGTAAACATGAGGAAAGTAAACGCTATTTTTCTTCCGCGGAACTTCATGCGCGAATATCCGTATGCCGCCATAGCCGATAGGATTACTACAAGCACGGTCGTTACGCTGGACACCAAAAGCGAGTTTAGAAACCACCGCAAAATCGGGTTGCTTTCCGAGAACGTTCCCACAAACACTTGCTTAAAAGATTCAAAGGTCCACTCAGGCGGAAAGAACTTGAAGTCTGTGGTTTGAGTGAGAACCTTATCCGAAGTAAACGCCGCGGACAGCATATATACGAGCGGAATAAGCCAAAGCAAACACAGTACGCTCATTATGCTTATAAGGATAATCTGCCTAGCTCTCGCCTTGCCGCCCTTGACGCGGCGCTTAAGCTGTTTAGCCGTTACGCTCACTTTACCGTACCTCCTTCGCCCTTGTCCATCATCTTAAACTGCAAGCCGCTGAATAAGGAAATGATAATGCCTAGCAACACCGCCATAGCGCTTGCCATGCCCGACAAGCCTATATCGATATTGTTTTTTATCGCAATCATGACGACCTCGGTATCGTCGCCCCCGAACAGCGCCGGCTGACCGTAAACGTTGAACGCGCCGATAGTGCCGCAAACGGTGGTATACAACAGCTGAAATTTCATGCAGGGCAAAGTGATTTTCCAAAACTTAATAAACTCGCCCGCGCCGTCTATATCCGCCGCCTCGTAGTACGATTCGGGGATATTGGACAGTCCTGCCATGAATATTACCATATTGCCGCCGACGCCCGACCAGAGCGTAAGCGCGAATATGTAAATCCAGGCATACGGCTGATAGTTTCTGTTGATGTCCTGACCGATAATGTTGTTTATCAGTCCGTTGTCCTGGTCGGTCATGAGCGACCAAATAATTACGACGGTGGCTACCGACAGCAGCGACGACGCGTACAGTATCGCTTGAAAAACGTACCGCGCGGCCTTGCTTTTTATCTTGTTAAGCAGTACGGCAAAAAGCATAGGTATGCAGATAAGAAGTGGCACCATTACAACGGTGTATAAACACGTTCTGCCCAGTCCCTCAAAGAACTCGCGGTTAAACGTGCTGCCCCAATCGAATATCTGCGCATAGTTGCCGAACCCGACAAACTCGCGAACGCCGCCGCCGACTACGTCCCAACGAAAGAAGCTTATGAATATTCCGAAAAAGAACGGGAATATAAGGAACACGCAAAAGAATATAAGGTGCGGTCCTATAAACATAAGCGGTTTCAGCTGGTTTTTAATCGCCTTTTTGCGGCGGAATTTTTTCCGCTCGGGGCTCATTTCAGTCTGCTGAATAAGCATTGTAACGTTCCTCTTATACTAGTTCAGCTCGGCGGCCTTACTGTTGGAATCTTTCACAGCGTCGTTGAGTGCCTGCTGTACGGTTTTGCTGTTTTTGCTCTCTACATAGTCGGAGACGTACTTGCCAATGGGATCGATTATCGTGTTGTAGGTGTACACCTTGACGGGCGAGATAACGTATTGAAGCTCGTTCGATATATGACCCCATTCAAGCGCCTTGTACTCTTCCTTGTCGGCGATGTCCGAACGCGCGGCAATTTTGCCGCCCTTGCACCAATAATCGCTGTTGTCAATCAAATACTGTACGAACTCGGCGACCGCGGCTTTGCGCTCGTCATCCATTGAGTTCTTTGCCGAGTTGAACATTGCAAAGCAGTGTCCGTCGCCCGAAACGTTGCGGGTAGCTTCGGCGTTCATCTTGGGCAAACGCACAACGCCGGTATCGACCTTGCTGTTGGTGGAATCGCACGCACCGGGGGCCGACCAAATACCGTCTATCGTGAACAGCGCACGACCTTGCTTGTAAGTATTAAGGTGGTCGCTACCGCTGTCCGAGCAAACCTTGTTGCCGTCCTTTTTGGTATCGGGTATGGATTTGACGGTTTCCGCCGCAGCCACGCCCGCCGCGGAATTGTAGGTTGCGGTCTTGGGGTCGGACTCGTCAAGCACGTTTTCGCCCTGCTGATTCAAAAAGCTGATAAACATGCTGTCGGTGCTCGAATAGTTAAACGCCATGCCGTAGGTCTTTTGTGCGGCGCGGGAAGAATGCTTATACACTTCCTGCATCATTTCGCACATTCTTGCGATCGTAAAATCTTCCGAGCGAATCTCCGCTTCCCATTCCTCTGCCTTATCCTTGGGGAACAACTTGCGGTTGTAGAACAACAGCGTGGGAAGAACGTCGAACGGAACGGCGTACATCTTGCCGTCAAACTCGCAGGCCGTCCAAGAATCGCCGACGTACAACGACGAGTCAAGCTTTAAGTCCTGAGTAAGAGCGGTCATGTCGCGAAGCTTGTCGTTATGCTCGTAGTACGCGACGCGCGATTTGTGAATAAGCGCCAAATCGGGCGACGAGTTATCGTTGAAGCTGTTGGAAATGTTAGTATAATGCGTATCCTCGGCGTTCGCGGAATCCTTAACAAAAATCTTGCCCTCGTGTTCGGTATTGAAGTTTTTAATAAGCTTTTGCATGTACTCGGCGTCGGGACCCGTTATCGGATGCCAAAACGTCACGGTAAGATCTGCCGCGGCTTCCAGCTTGTCATTGTTGTTACTGCAAGCCGTAAAGCCTACGATAGAGCCGAAGCCCAACACGCATGCAAGCGCCGCAGTCAAAAGTCTTTTGAATTTCATTATATCACCCTCCCGGTATAATAATTTATTTGTCGTTGATTTCTTTAATCCGCCCTAAGTCGAACTTGGGATTATGCTCGGCGTCGAGCAGACCGTTAACCTCTTGATAGGTATCGGTAAGCTGGGTATAGCAATACCCCCAAACGTTATCCATGCGCTTAATGCACGCGGTAAGGTCGGCATATTTGCTTATAAGCTCATCAGCGTTTTTCGCCTTGCCGTTATAACCCCAGCCGTTATCCTTTTCGAGTGCGATTCCGCCGTACTCGCTAATGATTATCGGCTGACCCTTGTACGAATATCCCTGCGCAAAAGCGTACTTGTAATTTCCGTGCGCCACGCGGTTATCCAGTATTGCCTTAAGTCCGTCGGCATACCGCTTATCCATGGTCTCGACTACGCCGTCGTAATCGTGCAAAGTGATTATGTCGGAAACGGTATGTTCCCACCCGTCGTTGGTTATAACAGGCCGCATGGGATCGTACGCCTTAGTCAAACCGTAAATGCCGCAGGTAAACTGCTGCATGGCAGGGTCGGTAAACACGCCCGGCAATCCCCAGCTTTCGTTGAACGGAACCCAAGCAATTATCGACGGATGGTTGTATTGCTGAACGAGCGCGTCCGTCCATTCCGCTACAGTGCGCTTTACCGCAACGTCGCAAAACTCGTACGCGGCGGGGAATTCGCCCCAAATAAGCATGCCCTCGGTATCGCATAACGCCAAAAACCGCTCGTCCTCTATCTTTTGATGAATGCGCAAGCCGTTAAACCCGGCGGCCTTTGCAAACGCTATATCGCGCTCCGCGGCGGCCTCGTCGGGCATGGTGTAACCGCTGTGCGCCCAATAGTTTTGGGCGAGAATCATTTTGAGATAAATCGGACTGTTGTTTAGCCGAATACCCTTTTCGTCCGTTTCTATCTTGCGCATGCCGAAGTACGAGCCGACCTTGTCGACGGGCTTGCCGTCCTTGTACAGCGTAAACTGAGCGTCGTAAAGCGCGGGGTCGCACGGGTGCCACAAGCGGACTTTAAAGTCGAACGCGTCGCAACGCAAATCGGTTACCTGCGTTAAATTAAGCCTGTTAATCGCGATACGCGTCCTTGAAACCTCAACGTCGCCTAACGAAATGACCGTTTCGACTTCACCACCGAGCGCCTGTTCGGTAAACTCGAAATCGGTGCGCACAGTGGAATTATCCACGTTGGGCGTAAACTTAACGCGACTTAGCCGCGCCGCCGAAACCACCTCGCTCCACACCGGCTTCCATATACCGGTGGTTTGAACGTACCAGCACCCGAAGCTGTTTTTGAGCCAGCGCTGTTTGCCGCGCGGTTGCGTAGTATCCAAGCTGTCTTGGCACCGTACGACAAGCACGTTATCGCCTTTGGCGACAAGATAATCGGTAGCGTCCACGGTAAACCTGCAATTTCCGCCCTCATGCGAGCCGACCAATACGCCGTTTACCCAAACCTCGGTAAAATAGTCCGCGCCCTCGAAGTTTATCAAGTAGCGCTTATCGCCGTCTAACTTTTGTGTGCGGAACGTGCGTTTGTACCAAACGACGGAATGCGCCGTTTCGTCGGCAATGCCGCTTGCGGGCGTTTCGTACGAATACGGCACGATTATCGTTTTGGCAGAAGCGGGAAAAGCGGAAAAATACGCTTTCCGCTTACCCTCGTTACAGTCGTCGAATGCGAACTGCCATTCGCCGTTTAGGTCCGTCCACTGCTCGCGCACGAACTGCGGACGGAAATAATCTTTTTTATAGCATTTTAGCATAGTAGTTGATAGTGTCCGAATTTATTTTGAAAGTGTGAACATTGCACGAGTGCCTGCACCCGTATTTTGCATATCAAACGAAATCTGAGCGTTTCCATCCCAACCCGCGGGCGCATACTCGGCGAGATCTATATTCCATACGTCGCCCGTAACGTTTACGGCAACGTCCGCCTTCTTTTGCGTACCCCAAGGATATACGGGAAGATTTTTCAGCTTGCTGTCCTGCAAAATGGGGTTACGGTTGGAATCGTAAAATCCGTTCGAGTAGAAGTAAACGCTTTTGACGTACTCGCCGTCGACGTTTGCAAAGTCTACGCGCATGCCGAGCGTAGTATTGATGTCGCGCATCTTAATAGGTCCCTCGGTCTTTAACGAAACCTTAAACTGCTTGGGCAGGTCGGTGACCAACACGGCGCCGTTTGCATGACCCTGACCGACGTACCGCCCGCCATTGCCGGCGCAGTCGCCCATGCCGAGGTACATAGTCCAGTTGGTGCGGTCGAAGTGCGAATAGCTACCCGAAACGCCGTTTTTGTTATCGGCGTACGTTTCGTGACAGCCGTCGAGCTGACGGAATCTGTCCTCGTAGTAGTACTGCGTTTTTACGTCGTCGGCAAACTCGGTGCGGTTATCCCAGGACGAGAAATCCTTTGCTTTGGCGTCTTTGTTGATAGTGATGTACACAACGCCGTCGGCGGGAACGTTGCCCGCCCAAACACTGCCTTTTGTGTTGACCTTACCGACTTTTTCGGCTACAAGCTCCACCTTGTCGTTATTGTCGAAGTAGCTTGCATGATTGCCGTCTATGCGGTAAACGCGGCGGGTACCGCTTGCAAACGCGGGATTATTAAGGATTACGTTGGCAACTCTGTCGCCGTCCGTCACCTTTTTGCCGTCCTCGTCGGTTGCGGAATTGGTGTTCCAAATAAGAATGCCTATCTTGTCGTCGTCCGAGGAAACAATGGACTGAAGTCCCGAATCGCCGTAATTAAACTGCGCAGTCGCACCGTCGGGCATAAGATCGTGCATGGCCTGTTTGCCGTCGATCGTTACGTCGTAACGCCACACGGGCATATCCATGTATATCTTCATTGCGTTGAACGCCGCCTTTACGTTGCCGCCGTCCTTTTCAATCATGCCGTACGGATCGTAACCGCCCGTGGATTCCATGAACTGTGCCCAGTACACCCACTGAATGCTGGTGCGGTTGACCGCTTCCATAAGTCCGTCCAAAGCCTGCCACGCGCCCTTGTAATAGTTGAACTGACTGTTAAGTCCCTCATTGGCGCCGTTTTTGTCGTTGAGGTGCGAAAACTCGTTTATGTGTACCGCAGTCTTCATAAAATACGAATCGTTCGCAAGTCCCGCGACAACCTTTTCTATCTCGTTGCCGCCTTCCGTCGCACGCGTGGAATCGGGACGGAACCAGGTTTCCCCGTCGAGATATGTATGGAAGGAATAGAAGTCCATGGGAAGCTTTTCCTGCTTGACGCGCGGAAGCACGCCTACCCAATCCTCAACGCCTATCTCGCCGAGCGCAAACGCAGGGCCGCCGATTGAAGGCTCGAGCCCGGGATATTCCGCGTAAGCACGCGCTATACCCTTTGCGCCGTATTCGTACATATCCGGATAAACGCCCTTGCCCGGCGCGCATTGCCAACCCAAGCAGAAGTCGTTCCAGTTGAGGAAGCCGTCGAAGCCGTCGGGATCGAATACGCCCCAGCATTTAAGTATCTCAAGGTCGGGCTCGTTGTAAATTTCGTGATAGCCGATTTTTATGCCCATCTCGAGATAGTGCTTTGCGTACTGATAGTACACCTCTTCCCAAACGTCCTGCCAATTTTTGACGTCGGTATCCAGATTGTTCCACTTGCCGTCCTCTTGCAGAGGATAAGGAATATAATCCCACGACATGTACGGCAAAACGCCGTAGTCCGTCATGTATTTTACAATGTTGTCGAGTTGCTCGAAGTCGTAATTGAGCGACGCGGGGTCTATGGTCTGCGTAGCGTCGTCCCAATCGTATTCCTCAGTGACAAGGTATTGCCCCGCCGTGCCTACGTCCTTACCTATGGAAAGGTCTATGCGCAGTGCGTCGGCGTTTAGGTCTTTAATACGCGCAAAGTCACGATCGTAGTTGCTGAGCGGCTGAATACAGCCCGCGTTGTACATAGCCACCTTTTTGAGAAGGGGCGGATCTACGATTTGATTAAAGTCTGCCGTTATAGTCACTGCGTTTGAAAGATCGATGTTTTCTTCCGGATCCTTCGTTGCACAGCCGATTGACGCGAACCCGAGTACCGCGCTCATCACGACGGAAGTCATTCCGATTAACTTTTTATTCTTGTCCATTTTTATATCCTTTATATTGGGATACCTACCATATCAAAAGCGGGCGCGGATATGCGCACCCGCCTTTGCGTCGGTAGTTTAGATTAGTTGTTCTTGTACCTACTATTATTCGGCGTCGTCCGCTACAAGCAAAAGGTTGCTGAGCGTGTACGGCAAATCGTATGCCATGTGTCCCTGTGCGGCAAGGCTGGTAATGCCCTCGCGCACACCGTCCTGACCGTTATCGTCGTTGATGTTGATCATGATATTGACAATCTGTCCAACTTTGTTGGTATGCGCCGTGGGGATCAAGTTACCCTCTTCGTCGTATATGGTTACGTGTTCGTCGGTTGCGGGAACCCAGTTGTCAAAACCGTCGTCCCAGCCGTCTTTGCCGTCAAGTTTTTCGCCCCAAGGAATCTTGTATTCGACGGTATAACCGTAATCCGTTACTTTGGAAGCCGTCGTAGGTCTGGTGCGCGTGTCATCCCACAGCCAATGGCTGCCGCTGTCGTCGCCGACTTTTCCGGCAATTACGCGGAAGCCGCCTTCGCCGCGGTAAAGTCCCGCAGGTCTGTTGTTGTCGCCCCAGCCCCATCTGCTGCCGTCTTCATGCGTCGCGCCGGCAAGCATTTGGCAGGTATCAAGCCAAACTTCTACGCTGTCGTTGTTGTAAGAGTCGCCTATCTGGCTCTCACTTACGTCGCTGTCGGTTACGTCTACAAACACGTACAGATAGTCGTCATCCCAACGGATATACGCTTCGCCCGTGCTTTGGGCGGTGCCCTGCGTAACGGTATTTATATCGGCGACCTTTTCGCCGTAAGCTTCGTCCAATTCGCCGTCGATTTCTATTTCGGCGCCCTCGGCAAGCTTTTTGGCAGTAACAAGTTTGCGGCCAATATTGTTCTCGTTGCGAACGAGTCTGATATAGCTTTCAATGGGCTCGTCGTCGTTAACGGTGAGCGTAAACTCCGACCAGTTGCCTATTGCGAATTCGCGTTCTACCGTCAAAGCGGCCTCGTACAGCGTTTGTTCGTCCTCTTTGGTGAACTCGACCGATCCGCCAAACGCCTCAGCCTTTAACGAAGTCGTGCCCTCGCCGAAGTTGACAAGCATATAGATATTGCCGTCTTTATTCCAAAGCGCTTTCACGGTCGTGCCGTCCTCGCCTACGGCAAACTCGCCCGCGTCACGCGCGTACAAATATCTGTCTTCCTTGCCGTCCACTACGATATCGTAGTTTTCGCGCACTTCCTTAACGTTCCACAAGAACTCGAGGTTGTCTTCGTTCTTTACAAGCGCAACGTTGGAAAGGCTCTTGGGGCCGTGGTTTGCATAGCCGTCAAAGCTTTCCAGTGCGGAAGCGCCGTCGGTACTTTTTATGCTCAAGCCGATTTCCTGACCTGCGTGCGGTTTGTAATCGCCGATATTGCTATTGGTCGTGCCGATTTTGAACTCAACGGTATAACCCTCTTCGCCAATAATCGAGCCGACCTCACGATCGGTATCGCCGGCGGAAAGCCATTCGCCCGATTTAGCTACGTCGGCGTCGGCAGTAGCGCCCGCCTTGATAGTATAGCCGCCCTCGACCATGGGTCCGGGTTCGCCGCGGTAAGGGCCGCCCCAGCTGAGTCCGTCCCAGCCGTAGGAAGCAAGCTTATCGCTGTGCAACAAATCTACAATAACGTTTAAATAACCTACGGGAACTTCGTCTTCTTCGCCCTCGTCATGCGTATCGACATCAGCGGTTTCGCCATCGGTCTGTACAATGTCGGCATAAATATAAATCGCGTCCGCATCCCAAAGGAATTTGACCGTGCTTCCGTTTTCGTCGAGATCGTAAGCGGTAGCGTCCGCCCATGCCGCGTCGTCACCGTTGCCGTCGATTGTAACGGCTTTATCAAAGTTGCGTTCCTTGGCGGTGAACAGAGTATCCGAGCCGAACATCTCGTTCCATTGCGCGTCGTACGTAGCGTTATCCTCGTATACCGTAACCTCGGTAGCGTCTGCGCCCAATCCCGTCCAGCCGGTAAACGTATAGCGGGGATCCTCGCGCGTAGGCGCCGTGGGAACAGCCACCTTTTCGCCCGCCTTTTTGTCTGTATAGGTCGCTACTACGGTGCCGCGGTCGGTAAACGTAACGGTGTAGGTCTTTTCTTCATCTACTACCGGGCCGGGTCCGGGCGGCGTAGGATTTGTGGGTTTCGTGCTGTCATTGCCGCACGCTACGGAAAAGCTCATTACGCCCGCGAGTGCAAGCGCTAAAAGTGCTTTCTTGGTTTTTCTCATATCATTCTCCTTATTTTTCCTTTATATTATCGATTATGCTCGACATATACCATTAGTATACACCGCTACAATACACAGTTCAATATATAATAGTAACGCGAAAGTGCACTTTATTAACAAGTACACCCTTTTATCGAATATTGCCGTCTTTTATGGCGACAATGTATTGACATTTTACGTTAGGGGGATTATAATTACATTATTCGGTCTATTTACATTGTTTCGGCAAGTAAAGGTAGACTATAATTATATTTCGGAGAAAATATGAGCGATAGCAAAAAACAGGCGTATTACGGTTCCGACACCAAGGAAGATCTGCACTTTTTTATATTCGATAAGACCGACGGGAACATTATACACATAGAAAATATAGGATATACCCCGCCCGACACAAGATATTGCGTAAACAGGACCAACAACAACTATTTCGTCTTTGAATACGTTATTTCGGGCAAAGGTCATCTCGAGATAGACGGTGCAACCTACGAACTTAATGCGGGCGACGTTTATTGCATAGAACCGGGCTACGACCACGTTTATTACTCCGACCCCGACGAGCCGTACGAAAAAGTTTGGATAAACTTCTTTTCGGATTTCTTTTCAAACGTATTTTCGGCGCTCGGCATATCGGGCAAGCACGTTTTCAAAAACGTGCACTGCCAGCACCTGTTTGAAGAAATACGCAAGCTTTCGCTCACGTCCAATTACAGCGCCGACATTTGCCATTCGGTAGCGTCCGTGCTGTTCCAAATATCCTGCCTACTGTCCAAAAGCACCAAAATATCCCCGCTTTCGGAATTGGCACGCGAAATAAAACGCATGCTTGACAATGCGTTGTATTCTGATATATCTATAGAAGAAATAGCCGACACTCTGCACGTTTCCAAAGTACAGGTCGTGCGCGAGTTTCACAAATACTTTGCCGGCAACACTCCGTATAACTATCTGCTCAATAATAAAATCGAAATAGCCAAACAACTGCTAACAAACACCTCGTTGTCTGTAAGCGAAATAAGCGACAGGCTCTCTTTTTCCGACCCGCACTACTTTTCGAGGATATTCAAAAAGAAAACAGGGTTTTCGCCGACCTACTATAAAACCGCTAAAAAGCGATAATATAAACTTAATTTTTGCCTTTGCGTGGGTTTTCGGCTTTTTCCTTAAACCGAACTACGCTAAACGATATCGGCGGCACGACTACCGAAAATTTTCCGTTGCCGTGCGAAACGGGCATATCTACCTTGCCCCACCGCACGAGTTCGGGGTGTTGGCTCGTGTTTGAATCAAAAAGGTTTTCGTAGATAAGCCGCTCGCTCGATACCGCGCTTAATTTGCCGAAGTCGATAAGGTCGATATTACAGCTTTCTTCTTTATCGCCGTTGTTTACGATAAATACGCTGATTTCGCCGCTTTGCTCGTCATAAGCCGTCGCAACGTAAACGCAAGGCACGTCGCCGAACGGATCGGATACGTAATGCTCGCAGTCGCAAAAGGTTTGAAGAGCCGTGCCGTTTGCGTAATGCGACCCCGCCCAAAACGGGAAATATATCGATTGACGCACGGCTTTGCCGTTGCCATCCGTCATGATGGGCGCAAGCACGTTTACGAGCTGTGCCAGGCACGCTATTTTTACGCTGTCCGCATTGTTGATTAGCGTCATCATTAGCGACGCGAACAAAACGGCGTCGACTGCGGTATATATATTCTCGCCGCGCTTGGGTCCGACCGTCCACCGCGACGGGTCGTCACACGCGCCGGTGTGCCAAACGTTCCACTCGTCTACCGAAAGATAGACCTGTTTTTTACTGCGCTTTAACGTCTTTACGTACTCGACCGTCGCACGCGCCGTTTTTATAAACGCGTCAAAATCGGTAAACGAGCCGAGGAAATCGCTTATTCTGCTCTCATCGTCGTCGGGATAACCGTAATATTTATGCAACGACAGATATTCGACGTTGTCGTAGGTCTGTTCAAGCACCACGCGATCCCATTCGGGGTACGTAGGCATGCCCGAACCACTGCTACCGACAACCGTAAGCTTGATATTCGGGTCGAGCCAATGCAGCATTTTTGCCGTTTCGTTGGCTTTTCTGCCGTATTCCAAAGCGGGCATGGAACATATCTGCCAGCACCCGTCCATCTCGTTTCCGATACACCAGTACCGAATGCCGAGCGGGTCGGGCGTGCCGTGCTCCCGCCGCCTATCCGACCAATACGTTCCGCTCGGATAGTTGCAGTACTCAGCAAGCTCGAACGCGTCCTTGGGCGTACCCGTGCCCATGTTGACGCCCATCATTATCTCGGCGCCCGCCGCCTTCGCCCATTTATCGAATTCAAGCACGCCTACGGTGTTGGGCTCGAGCTGACCCCAAGCAAGGTCGAGCCTTGCGGGGCGGGTTTTGATGTCGCCGATACCGTCCTTCCAGTCGTAACCCGAAAGAAAATTCCCGCCGGGATACCGCACCAACGATACGTTTAAATCTTTGACAAGATCTATAACGTCTTTCCTAAACCCATTGCCGTCGGCATACTCGCTCGACGGATCGTATATACCGCCGTAGACGGCGCGCCCCATGTGTTCGATAAAAGACCCGAACACCGTCCGCTCGATTTTACCGATAGCACACGACTTTACAATTTTGATTTCCGACATATTTCACTCCTCCTATTACGACAATAATATCCGACGTGCACTAATTTGTCAATGCCTTATTTTCAAGACTGCGGCTGAAATTTTCAATTATTTATAAAGTTGAATCGCCGCACGGGTGTTATCGCCCGCGTTCTGCATTACATATGACAATTCCGCTTTGCCCGTTTTTGCGTTCCAGCCTTCGGGCACGTACTGCGAAAGGTCGATATTGTATACGTCGCCCGTAAACTGCACAACTTTATTGGGCTTTTGTTTTGTGCCCCAATTCCACCCACTGCCACGGGTTTCGTCATAAAGTCCGTTGTGGAACACGACGCTGTACGTATACTCATTAGTCTTATCGTCGTAGAAGTCTATTCTGAATAACAACGCGGAGTTGTTATCCACGTGCTTTAACGTGCCTTCAGTCTTGAATAAGACGTTGAACTTTTCAGGCAAATTCTTTGCGATGACGGATGCCTCGGCAACGCCGAAGTCACTCGAAACGCCGTTGGAAAGATACATTGTCCAGCTGTTGCGATCGAAATGGGAATAACCCGCCGTACCTTCTTTTACTCTTTGGGTTTCCACATTGCGCATCCAGTAATAATAGGTTGTCTTTACGTCGGTCGCAAAATCAGTTGTTCTATCCGCCCAAGCCCTAAAATCGTCGTAGCCGTCCTCATTCAACGTGATATATACCACACCGTTAGCTGGAATCTGACCGGACCACACGGCTTTGTTTAAATCAACCGCACCAACGCCCGCGGCAACGAGATGCTCGTTTTTGGCGTTTTCGTAATAACTGCCGTGCGAGCTGTCAATTCTATAAACACGGCGCGTTGCTATATCGAATACGGGATTGTTTACTTTCAACGTGATGGTTTGCGCGGAATCATTCGTATTCCAAATGAGATAACCCATCTTGGTGTCGTTTGCAGAGAAAACACCCTTTACTCCGCTCGGCAGCCCGGCAACGTCGTACCGCCAAACGGGCATATCGTTGTACATCTTGACTGCGTTATACGCCGCTTTTACGTGTCCGTTTGAGTAAATCAAGCCGTATGCGTCGTCATAGACGGTGGATTCCATAAACTGCGCCCAGTGTACCCACTGTACGTCCGTCCGTTCTACCACGTCCATAATTGCGGAGAGCGTTTTTTCCGCACCCTTGTAGGTGTTAAAGTAATTATCTTTATCGAAAATTTCCCCGTAATTCCCGTTCAGCCACGAATACTCGTTCATGTGGAACGCCGTCTTTAAGAAATCGAATTTGTATTCATCCCGTGCAAAAAGATCGGTCGTGTAGTTTAAGTTTCCCAGTCCGTCATACGAATGGAATGAATAGAAATCTAATGGCGCGTTGTTGTCTTTAACGTATCGAAGAAAGTTATTTTTTTCGTTGGAGTTGGCAAACGCAAACGCGGGTCCGCCGATTGTAGCGTCGGGATCGGCTTTGCGGATCGCCTTTGAGCTCAATTCGTACAGCTTGTTATGAAGTCCGCTTTCAAACTGTTCCTTATCCATAAACATTCCGCCCGCGCCCTCAAACATATCGGGCTCGTTCAAGACTTCGTGATAGCCGATTTGAATCCCTTTATCTACGTAGTGCTTTGCGTAATTGTAATAGACCTGAGACCAAGCCTCTTCCCAATTGGGAAGGCTTGTATTTATCTTTTTCCAGCCCTGCGTCTTGTCGTTGGGATTTTCTTGCAACGGCTTGGGCACGTACGTCCAGTCGAGATAAGGCAAAACGTCCTTTGCGGAAATTTGATTGACAATGCTGTCGAGTTGCGAGAAGTTATAATTATAGTTTTGCCAATCGTCGTCGGTGCCCGTCACAAGAAAGGTTCCGCCGGTGTAGTTCCTGTCGTCATTTTGCTTGCCGATAGAAAGATCAATGCGTAGCGATTCCGCATTCATGGCCTCGATCAAATCCATATCACGGTTATAATTGGATATCGGATTGATCGTACCCGCATTGTACATCGTAATTTTTTTAAGCAATGAAAGATTTAATGCTTTCTGCATATCTGCGGTAGCAGTTGTACCCTGCGTGCTTACAGTCACCTTTTTTTCGACGTTGCCGCAAACGCTACATACCCGCACGTCTTTACCGTCGACTTTTACCCACGCGCCGTACGAGTGTCTCGAACACAGGGGCGGCTTCGGCGTGGGATCCGGGTCGGGATTAGGCTCTGGATTAGGATTCGGGTTAGGGTCGGGATCTGGATCCGGTAGCACGGGCTGAACCGGAACGGGATCGGGATTGGAACTGCCCGAATTGCCGAAACCACTGCAACCGAAGCACGTCAGCCCCATAACTAATGCCAGCCCTGTAACCAAGATTTTTCTTAATTTCTTCATCGTATAAGTCTCCTCATCATTTATTATAAAATTATTCCGTACCAACGTAAAACGGAATATGATTCCGTATATAATATAACATATCAAATTGATGTTTTACATAAACAATCCTATCATAAAAGTATCATTTAACAACAAAAAGATAAACGCCAAAGCGCTTTTCTGCGACGCCTGCTTATTATTCTTTACACTTCATTTCGCTCGCTTACCTTTTCGTATCGATCTCGGACGAACTCATAAATCCACTTTCAGCCACTCAAGCGAGAGTTGTTGCGAACCCGATTCGACTGTGCTTTGATATTCACCTGTATCGCTGTGTATATTCTGAGGGGACTCACCTCACTTTTCTTAAGACATTCTTTACTATTGCCGATTTGTCTTTCGCCGTGTGGTTGTACCCGAAAAAGTCTTTGCCGTCAAGGGCAGAAAATATTACGGAAACTATTTATTGTAAATACGATAACGTAATATTTTCTACTGTTCCCTTGACGGTTAGTTTTTATTTGTAAGAAAGCGCGAATTTACAAAGACCTTTTTTTCGGGTATCGCCCTTTGCGTCGAAAGACAAATAAAAACAAGGACAAAAAACAGTATGGGTTTAGTATCGGTTAAGCGGAATAATTTGCGGCTAATAGCGAAGATATTACGCACGCTGGGTTTCTTGTATTCCGCAAAATCCTGTTATATGCTATTCTCGAAGCTTATACGGCATATTATGACGTCTGATTATCCGTAGGCGCTTTAAAGGTAAGGAGTTATACACAATGTTACGAAGCATTAAAAAAGCGTGGGATATGATTAAAGCCGACGATCCGGAAACAGCTATCACCGTACACACCATCAGAACGTGGTGCAAGGAAGGCAAGATTAAAAGCCTTTCTGCCGGTAATAAAGTTCTCGTGGATATGAACAGTTTGCTTGATTATATCTCTCCTAAAAACGATTAAGGAGTTATCTACATAATGGCGTATTTTAAGATTACGCAAAACACGAAAGGCTTGCAAGCTAAAATCCAAGTCAGCGGCAAGGACATAAAGACTGGCAAGAACAAGCTATTCACCAAGCGCGTTTACAACGACGACGGACTAACCGAAGCAAAGTTCCGCAAGTACGTCGAGAAGTGTTCGATTGAGTTTGAAGAAGAAGTCGCAAGAGCTTACAGAGAAGGCACGGCTGCCGTTACGGCAAGAGTGCTTACTTTTACCGAGCTTATGAAAGAGTGGAAAGCCCACGTGCTTACCGACTTATCCGTAAACTATTATAACCGCGCAGTAGATACAGAAAATAAGTTCACAGCATATCTCATAGAACATAAACTTGCGGACAAGCCAATTACGGCTATAACTATCCGCGACGTTCAAGTGTTCTTCAATGGATTGCTTATAGGTACTTACAGCTCGTCAAAGGCTATGCTCATAAAAGAACTGCCCAGGTGCGTTAATTTCAGTGAGCTTGCACGGCTACGAATTATGTCCGGCAATATGGCGTATAGGCTCAAAAAGAAAAACGCTCTGATTCAAAAAGACAGAGCGGTTATGCTTTGCGACAAGTACGGGCTTCGGTTTACCGAATACTTCCGAGAGCTGAAAGACGAGAAACAATACTCGTATAGCAGCGTTAAGGGTTATAGGAAAATCTTACGTGCTGTTTTCAACGAAGCGTTACGGTACGATTGGATAACAAAGAATCCCGTCGCTTTTACCAAGCTGAACACCAACACGAATAAGCAGTACATAGAAATAACCGAGAAAGAAATATTCTCTATGATGGAAGCTAAGGAGTTCCTGACGCACATAAAGGACGTGCCTATAAACAAACGAATAGCTTTGGAAATAATGTTGTTGTGCGGTTTACGCCGTGCCGAGCTGTGTGGGCTTAGATGGTCGGACATTGACTTGGAGAATAAGCTGTTATATGTTCGTCGGAATAGAATGTACTCGCCTACTTGCGGCATTTATGAGAAAGGTCCGAAAACATATACGTCTAAACGCACCGTGCCGATAATAGACAGCTTAACGAACGACCTCAAGGAATATATGGATTGGTTTAGAGAAGCCGACGGAGAGTTTGACAAAAAGCCTGACGAATATTATGTAGCAGTAAACGACAAACGTGAGCCGATACACCCCGGAACGCTTCGTGAGTGGTTGACGAAGATTGAAAACAGCCACGGTATGAAACACGTGACTTGCCACGGACTGCGACATACATACTGTTCGTTACTTTTATCTCAAGGCGTGCCTATACAAACCGTCAGCAAGTATATGGGGCATTGTGATTCGACGATTACATTACAGGTGTACAGCCACTTTGTACCCGATACGCAAGGCAAGTTTATTACTGCATTGAATAACATAGTAGACGATAAAAACGACTGAGTAATACTCGGTCGTTTTTTGTATTTGGGGGACTATTTTGCCACTTATTTCGGCGGCTATATCGTTAAATATCTTTCATTTTAAGCCGTTTTTTCGGTAAATTTCAATAAGTTTTATACCAATATTTATACCAACTGATTTTTAAGCCCGAAAATACCGTGTTTTTAGCCCGTTTTTAGACACTTTTAGGGGTATCTGTTATTATATTTCTTCCCCCTCGGGGGAAACGTCACGAGCCTGCGAGTGACAAAGGGGTTGCTGTGAATTCGGTTCTTAACCAACATCAATGTAATTGCGCCGCTACTTAACCCCTTTCGTCGGCTCGTTCCTCGCCGCCACTTTCCCCCAATAATAAAGGGCGCAAAGCGCAACCCGACTATTCCGAATTTCCGATCCCGAATTAATCTGTCTATTCTTGTCGTTTGACTAATTTATATAAAAAAACATTGACATATTGCAAATCGTATTGTATAATATTATGTACTGATAATACGCGCCGAGCGGTGGCTTTTACGGCTCGGTTCGGGTAACGGAAAAGAGGTGCGTGACGAATGGCAGAGAGCGACCTGATTCGCGGAAACGTCGATACCATAATCCTTAAGGTACTCTACGAAGGGGACCGTTACGGCTACGACTTGATTAAACAAATCAACGCTCGCGGCGACGGACAGTGGGAAATCAAACAGCCCACCGTTTACGCATGCCTTAAGCGGCTGGAAAAGCAGGGCTTTATTTCGTCGTACTGGGATTCGTCCGAATCGGACGGCGGCAGACGCAAATACTACTCTCTTACCGAAAGCGGCAGAGAGGTTTTTCTTAAATACAAAAGCGAGTACGAACGCGCAAGCGCGCTGTTCGGCGGGATTATTTCGGGCTCGGACATTCCCCCTATCCCCGCAGAGGACGATTTGTCGGATGTGGAAGAGGAAGGCTACGCCGTTCCCAAACGCAAGCCCAAGCGCAAACCCAAGCAGGACAAACCGCAAACGCAGGAAGTCCAAAAAGCAGAACAACCCGAGCAGCCGCAAACGCAGGACGAACAGCAAAACGGCAACAACGTTATTCCGCAGGACATATTTATCCTACTCGAGCAACAGCAAAGACTGCAACAGCAGGCTTTGGAAGAGCAACAGTCTCGGGAACGCGAAAAACAGCAAGCGGAAGAGCAACAGCGGTTGGAAGCCGAGCGGCGCGAGCAAGAACTGTTAGAACAAGCGCGGCGCGAGCGCGCCGAGCGCGAAAGAGAACTGCTCGAGCTTGCACAGCTCGAACAGGAACGGCTCGAGCAAGAGCTGTTGGAACTTCGCCTATCCGAACAGGAACAACGCCAACAAGAGCTTGCCGAACAGTTAGAGCAACAACGGCTCGAGCATGAAAAACTCGAACAGCAGTTGTTAGAGCATCAGCTCGAGGAACAGCTTCAACAACAGGACAAACAAGAGTCCGAAGAACAAGCCGAGCCGACCGAAAAAACCGAGCCGCCTATACGAGAGCCGCTCGACCCCAAGCAGATCATAGAAAGCTACTACGCCGCGGAGAGCGGTGAGAGCTTTTCGGACGCGCAACGAAAAAACAATCTAACCGAAGCGCCCGCGCCCGCGCGCACGCCGCAACCGAAACCTGTCCAAAACGAACAGCCTCTCGCGCCTGCGCCTGCCCCTGCCCCGGTGCCCGCACCGATAAGTCAGACGCCCGAGCCGACGGTTCCCGCAATGCGGCAGACGACGGAGCCCGCGCCTACAATGCAGACTCCCCGACCCGCGCCTGTTGCAGGTTATACCGAAGAGGAAGAAAGCCCGGCACGGCGCGAGTACAAGTCCGTACTGGAAGAGCTTGTTGATAGATTCGAGGTTACGCCGCCCGATTTGCACGACCGCGGCACGGCGACTGCGGAACAAGCGGCAACTACCGAACGTGCGCCCGCACAGCAGGAAAGCCGTCAGCTTTCCAAAGTGGAACAGTCGGTGCGCGAGCTCGGCAACAATCTTACCGTTCGCAATCACAACAATTCCGCCAAGGAATACAGCGGCAAGCATTATTACTACAGCAACCGCTTAATGATGACGCACTACACGATTATGTGCGCGTTAATGTTCGTTTTGGGACTTTCGCTGTTCCTCACCTTCTACATAGGCTTGAACATGCGCATGCGCTACGACTACATGCTGTACATCGGTGCGGGACTTCTGCCCATCGCGATGTTTATAGTAGCGGTCATTAAGTACGCCACAAACGTCGACAAAAAGAAGCGTATCAACGTAAACTTCCGCTTTTCGGTAATTATTCGCACAGTAATAATGCTGCAGGTCTTTGTTATAGTGTACTGTCTAAACCTTATTTGGGGCATGCCTGTTGGCTTTGCGGCAGAATTTATTCCGTCGCTTGTCCTGCCCGCTGTATACGCACTGTTCATTCCTATCAGCGAAGTGATATTTATGAATCTTCTCAAATCCGGCAATTACGCCGTAGACGTACAAAAATAGACGATGAGCTCTTACTTTGACGAAAGAAACGAAAAAACTTTAGCGGCCATATCGGATATACTCGAAACCATGCCTGACTTTGCGCGGGAATTCAACGTCGGTATTTCGATGCGAACAATGCCGCTCACAAGACTCGGATATCTCAGAGATATTCGGGTCTTTTGCGATTATCTTACCAAGCGCAAGTTTAAAGGCACGTTTATCGTAGACCTAACCGTCGAACATTTGGCACAGGTCACCCCCACCGACGTGGAAGCGTTTATCGACTACCTGTCGTCGTACACCATAGACGGCAAAAAGCATTCGTGCAAGGAACACGCCAAGGAACGCAAAGTGTCGTCGCTTCGCGCCATGTTCAAGTATTTTTACAAGCGCGAAAGAATCGACCAAGACGTTATGACCAAGGTCGACACGCCCAAAATCCACCTAAAACCTATCGTGCGGCTTGACGTAAACGAGGTCGCGGATATTCTGGACGAAGCGGAAAGCGGCGAAAATCTGCCGGGCAGACAAAAGTCATTCCACGACGCGACCGCCGTGCGCGACGAGGCCATGCTGTCGCTCTTCCTCGGCACGGGCATTCGTATCAGCGAATGCGTAGGGCTTAACCGCACCGACATCAACTTCGAGGACAACAGCTTTGTAGTAACGCGCAAGGGCGGCAACACTTCCATACTGTATTTTTCGGAAGAGGTCGCCGACGCGCTTCGCAAATATTTGGACTGGCTGGATAACCAAATTACCGAGGGCACGCCGTTCGGCAAGCGTATTTACGACCGCGACGCACTGTTCATTTCCAACAAGGGCGGACGGATAACACCGCGCGCCGTGCAGATGATGGTTAAAAAGTACGCCAAGGTAATTACACCGTTCAAAAAGATAACGCCGCACAAGCTACGCAGTACTTACGGCACCAATCTGTATCACGAAACGCACGACATCTTTGTCGTAGCCGACGTTTTGGGGCACAAGGACGTCAACACCACCCGCAAGCACTACGCCGCAATGAGCGAAGATATTCGCCGCGACGTGGTAAACAAGGTCAAGCTACGCGACAAAGACGAGCCGCCGAGCGATACCGATACGCCCGACGAGGAACAATAGATTATGTCGAGCGTGTCGGACATACTCAATAACGTTGAAATCGGATTTTTGACCGACCTGTTTTTGGCGTTCCTCGGGCTCGACCGCGACGGGCTTAGCTACCGACGGATAAAATACGCCGTCATGCTTTTGGCGACGGTGTACGACGACGTAGAACTTACGTACGCAGAAATCGCCGAGATCGAGGGAACGACCGCAGACGTAATAAAAGCGGATATAGCCGATACGCTAAACGGCTTACCTTCCCCGCCCGACGAGCTGTTTAACAAATCATACTGCGACGACGGTTTTAAGTTTATGCCCGCGCACGAGTCGCCGTCCGACGTAATAGCCGCGCTCGGCAAAACCTTTTTGTATCTGCTCGAAACCAACTATCCCGAATACAGATCGAGTATTCCGACCGATATATAATAATGAAAGATAAAAAAACAGCCTTGCGTTATCCATGCAAAGCTGTTTTCCGTTTGATTGTATTTACTAATTAATCGCCTTGGTGTCGATTTCCTCGCGAATCTTTTTGTAGAAGTCGTCAAAACTCATTGTGCCGAGGTCTTCACTGCGGTGGCGGACGGACACGAGGTTGTTTTGCGCTTCCTTGTCGCCTATGATCAGCATGTACGGTATTTTATCGACCTGCGCCTCGCGGATCTTGTACCCGATTTTTTCGTTGCGGTTGTCGCAGGCGGCGAGTATGCCGTGGCGTTTAAGCTCGTCGGCGATATTTTTGCACTGTTCCGCGGTGCGCTCGGTAAGCGACATTACGCGCACCTGCTCGGGCGAAATCCACAGCGGGAACGCGCCGCCGAACTTTTCTATCAACAGCGCAAGCGTGCGCTCGTAACAGCCTATCGAACTGCGGTGGATAATATACGGCGTTTTCTTTTCTCCCGTTTCGTCTACGTACGTCATGTCAAACCGCTCGGCAAGGAACATATCGACCTGTATGGTAAGCAGAGTGTCGACCTTGCCGTAAACGTTGCGTGACTGAATATCCAGCTTGGGGCCGTAAAACGCCGCTTCGCCTATGCCCTCTACGTATTCCACGCCGAGGTCGTCGAGTATAGTCTTCATCGTCTTTTCCGCCTGCTTCCACTTAGCGGGGTCTTGAATATACTTTTCCTTGTCCTTGGGATCCCAGCGCGAGAAGCGGTAGAAAATATCGTCGCGCAGTCCGAACACATTAAGCATGTATTCGCACAAATCAAGGCAGCCCTTAAACTCGTCCTCGAGCTGTTCGGGCGTACAAATGATATGCCCGTCGGCAAGCGTGAACTGGCGCACGCGCGTCAGTCCGTGCATTTCGCCGCTCGCCTCGTTGCGGAACAGCGTGCTCGTTTCGGCATATCTGCACGGAAGATCGCGGTAGCTCTTTAATCCGTTTTTGTAAATCATGTATTGGAACGGGCATGTCATAGGCCTAAGCGCAAGCACCTCGTCGTCCATTACCTCGTCGCCTATTATGAACATGCCGTCGCGGTAGTGATCCCAGTGCCCGCTCAGCTTGTATAAATCGCTCTTTGCCATGTACGGCGTTTTGGTAAGCATGTAGCCGCGGCGCTCTTCCTCGTCCTCGACAAAGCGTTGCATAATCTGCATCATCTTTGCGCCCTTGGGCATGAGTAACGGAAGCCCTTGCCCCACTCTTTCCTCGGTCATGAAAAGTTGCATATCCCTGCCGAGCTTGTTGTGATCGCGCTTTTTGGCTTCGGCAAGCTTTTGCAGATATTCCTCGACTTCGGCTTTCTTCTCGAACGCTACGCCGTAAATACGCGTAAGCATCTTGTTGTGCTCGTCGCCCTTCCAGTACGCGCCCGCAAGCTGAACAAGCTTGACGTGCTTAACCTTGCCCGTGCTCGGCAGGTGCGGACCTCTGCACAGGTCTACAAAATTGCCCTGGCGGTAGAACGTGATTTTGGTGCGCGCGGGCATTTCCTCTATGAGCTGCATTTTGTACACCTCGTTATACCCCTGCATTTGCGCCATTGCACTCTTGCGCGTAACCGTTTCGCGGTGAATGGGAAGATCCGCCGCAATAATGCGGTTCATCTCGTTTTCCACGG
Source organism: uncultured Christensenella sp. (assembly GCA_910578545.1). GTDB lineage: Bacteria > Bacillota > Clostridia > Christensenellales > Pumilibacteraceae > Anaerocaecibacter. The sequence continues at coordinate 307,298 of CAJTPT010000003.1, read as the reverse complement.
CGGTAAGATCGTCAAGAGTGATTGCAAACGGCAGATCCACGTCGTAGTAAAAGCCCGTAGCCGTCGCAGGACCTATAGCGAGCTGTGCGGCGGGATAAACGTTCTTTATAGCCTGCGCAAGAATATGCGACGCGGTGTGGCGGTACACCTCGCGACCTTCCTCGTCACGGTATGTCAAAATTTCGAGCGTGCAGTCGCCGGGAAGCTCGCTGTTAAGGTCGACAAGCTCGCCGTTTACGCGTGCGACAAGGGCGGCACGCAAAAGGTTTTCGCTTATATTTTTGGCTACCTGTTCGGCGGTCGTTCCGTTTTCGACCTCTATCACGTTGCCGTCTTTGAGTGTTACTTTCATGTTGTAACTATCCTCCGTTAAAAATGTTTTTACAAAAAAACGCCCTCATCGGCATATAGCCGTTAAGGACGATTGTTAACCGTGGTTCCACCTTAGTTCACGCAAAAAATTGCGCCTTGTTTTCTTGCCGACTGCAAGCAGTTTCCGCTTTTTGAGAACGTGCGAATAATCGAATCGGGCGTTACTATGCGGTGGTTTCGCTTGGCGCACGTCGTACAAGGTTTCCAGCTACCCCTTGCTCTCTGTAACGACCGCTACGCGGCTACTTGTCCGCAAACGGAATATTCTATTAAAGTTATTCTACCACTCGCCTCGAGCTTTGTCAAGTAAATGACGCCTCGAAAAACACTAATTTACTTGACGGATTTGCGGTTTTCTATTCTCGACTTTATGCCGCTTATCAGCACGAACATTACAAACATCAAGCACGCGATGGCTATCCATACGGGAATTCCCCAGCCGGAAAAAGGTATTGCGCCGCTACCGAGATACGCGGTCAGTCCGATCATGACGGGGCGGGTCAAAAGGACTATGACGGTGAAATACGCGTACGACATCGTGGTTATACCGGCTATCATGCAAAGCATATCATCGGGGAACGCAGGGAACAACAGCATGATTATAAACAAAAATCTGCCTTTTTCGTTTAGTATCTTGGCGTACTTTTCCGTCGATTCCTCGCCGAACATCCAGTTACACAACCGCCGCCCAAACACCTTGCCGAGCATGAACGAAATTAGCGCGCCTATAACCGTGCCTATAACCGACAGCACGAAGCTCCATGTCGCGCCGTATATTGCCACGCCGAGCAGTATCGTTACCGCTTCCGGTATCGGAAGCACCACGACCTGAAAAACGGTCAAGCCGATAAATATCGCTATACCCCACACGCCGCTGTTGCGAATATACGAGGTAAGCGCATCAAAGTCGGAAAACTTTTCGGAAAGCCCAGTGGTGTAATACACCACGTAACACACCACCAAAACGACGGCAACCGCCGCAACGACGAGCGCAGTACGCGACGCGTGCTTGTACCGCTCGCTGTCTATCAAGCAGTACACAACAGGGCACAAAGCAAGCGCCGACACCGCTATATAGTACAAAATAAGCGAGCGCTCGCGCATAAATATTTCGCACAGCACCGTCATTGCCGCACATGATAGGCATACGCATATGCCTGCAACGGCGTTTTTTGTTTGAGCCTTCACGTTATATATTATGCGTAATACACGCCGAATAAATCAAGGTACGGCTTTATCGAATAATTTTTATTATATTTTACAGCTTGGATATTTCGGCGCGGGCGTACTTGTCGCAACGGTTATTGTTTTCGTTATCGGCATGCCCCTTGACCTTGATAAACGTCACGTCGTGCTTGTCCAAAAGAGCGGAAAGCTCGAGCCACAAGTCCTTGTTTTTGACCGGCTTTTTGTCGGCAGTGCGAAAGTCGTTGCGCTTCCACCCCTCGAGCCAGTGCTGTTCTATCGCGTTTACGAGATATGCGGAATCGGAATACAGCGCGACCTTACACTTTTCCTTGAGCGCGTTAAGCCCCGCAATTGCGGCGTATACTTCCATGCGGTTGTTGGTAGTTTCCGCCTCACCGCCCGACAAAACCTTTTCCCTGCCGCCGTACATTAGGATAGCGCACCAGCCGCCCTTGCCGGGATTGCCGCTGCACGCACCGTCCGTATATATTTCCACAGTTTTAAGCATATCGTTCCTTTATACCGAGATTATTGCTCAACTCCATTGTATCATATTTTTTTAAAAAAAGCGCGTAAATTATTGACTTTATTGAATATTAATGATAAAATATTGTTGTCTTGAGACGGTGATTAAGTAACGCGAATAATGTTGTGTCAACGATTTGCGCACGAACTTAATCAGCAACTCATTCTAGGGGAGTAGCTCAGTTGGTAGAGTCGCGGTCTCCAAAACCGTTGGTCGCGTGTTCGAGTCGCGTCTCCCCTGCCAAAACAAAACCCCACCCGCAAGGGTGGGATTTTGTTTTGGCGGGGAAACGCGGTGAACATTCGCGTCGAAGTATTATTCGGCTATTTCGCCATCGGATATTTTCTCTATCTCTTGTGCCTTTTCATGTTCTGCCGCTTCCTCGGCATCGTTTTCGGTTGTTTGCTCTGTCACAGGCGCCGCCGACTGCTCAATATCGACGTACTTTTTTAGAATCTCGCTTTCGTACGGAGGGATTATGATTTCAAATTCCTCGCCGTCCAAAATCAATTTAACGGAAAGGCACCATTTGACAAACAATATGCCCATATTATTTACCCTGATTTTGTACGGCTTGTACTCGGGCGAATTGGGCTTTTGGTCTTTGGACCAGCCCATAAAGCTAAGGCGTTTATTAATCGAATCTACGGTCTTGACGGCGGAAAGCGGTATCTTTATCACCTCGGAAGTATCGGCAAAATAAAGACTGTCCTCGTCCTTAAATATCTTAACGCTTATCGTAATGTAATTCGCAACCGTTCCACACCGCTCTTTTCCCTTGCGGTTGTATTTAAACGCATAGCTGAATACGTCAAGCTCGTCGGCATCGGCGGGCACGCCAAGTTCTTCGTAGCTACTGTTTTGCAGCTTTTCCGCCGTTGCGATAACCGTTTGATATTCGGGGGAAGCTTGCACCTTGTTTGAGCGAAGTTTGCCCCATACAAGCAAGGCAATGAATACGGCAAGACAGATAACACCGACTATTATCATGGTAATCGCGCCGTTACCGACAAACCTCGCCCACATTTCCGAAAAAGACTCGTCGTGCTCGTTCTCGCCAAACGCGCGCATAAGCCCGCAAAATATACATACGGCAACGATACCGCATAGCAATTGCACTATTCTAAGCCACAGCGGAAGTTTGGAGGCCTTTTCGCTCTTTGTCAGTTGCTCGTCAAAAGCTTCCTGCTGTGAAGAAGTTTCCGCCGACACAGAGCGCACAACGTACGGCGAGTACGTTTTTTCTTGAGTTTTGACGTTTATAGAAAATAAGTTTTTCATATCGGTTACTACCCCCCCCTTTTTTTTTGAATATTACTACTTTAATCCGCGCTTTACGCCCTGTGCGGACAGTGCGTGGCATATAGCGGCGGCAAGCGCGTCGGCGGCGTCGTCCGGCTTGGGCGTTTCCCTTAGTCGCAACAGCGATTTTACCATAAACTGCACCTGCTGTTTTGCGGCAGTGCCGTTGCCCGTTACCGTCGATTTTATTTGAAGCGGCGTGTACTCAAAAAGCTTGTCGCAAATCTTGGAACAGCCGAGCAGGATCACGCCGCGAGCCTGCGCAACCTTGATACCCGTCGTGATGTTGGTGTTAAAAAACAATTCCTCAACGGCGATCTCGTCGGGCTTGATTTCGGTAACAAGCTCGGTGATTTGCTTTTCTATCATGGCGAGCCGTTCGACGGTGGAAAGCTTTGCGGGCGTTTCCACTGCGCCGTAATCGAGCGGGCGCATTTTACCGTTTTCGTATTCTATTATTCCGTACCCGACTATCGCATAGCCGGGATCTATTCCGAGTATTCTCATTGTTCCGCGTTATCTGTAAAGTGAGGTCAGCGCCGAAAAAGTCTTTAACCGCTTTTTTGCCGCCGCATAGTTGGGCATATAGCTTTTGACCTTAGCCCAGAACGCCGCGCTGTGGTTGTGGTGTTCAGTGTGGCAAAGCTCGTGGATTATCACGTAATTACACAACTCGTCGTCGAGCATGATTAGCCGCCAATTTAGCCGAATATTGCAGTTGCTGTCGCAATTACCCCACTGCGTGCGGGCGTTTGTAAGCGCAAACGATTTATATTTAAGTCCCGTCGCCGCCGACAGCCTGAACAGCCTGTCCGACAGCTCGGCGAGCGCCATGCGCTTGTACATATTGGCAATCGCGCGGTCGCGCTTTGCTTGGTCGTCGTACTTGACGGGAAGATACAGCACGCTGCCGTTAATGCACGCCTTGGTGCACACAGTAGGCACTATGGGCAAAACCGTGCCGTGATACAAAGCCGAAGCGCCCGAAGTAACGGGCGCGAGCGCGGCGGACTTTTGCGCTTGCTCGTTTAGCTTTTTGGCTATCCAGTCCGACTTTTCGGCGATAAACTCTTCTATACGCGCAACCGACGTTTTGAGCGGAGCCTTTACCGATACCGCCCCGTTGGATATTGTTATGCACAGCGTTTTGCGCTTACTGCGTTTAAGGGTGTAATCCATTTTCAAAATCCGTCGGTTTTACGTTGTCGGTGTACTCCTTGGTTTCGCGCATTTGCTTTACGAAGTCGCCGAGCTCGTCGTGCATTATCGCATCGCGAATCCTGTCCATAAGCTTGGTAAGATAGTAAAGGTTGTGATACGAAATCAGCCGCGCACCCAGCACCTCGCCCGTATTGATTAAGTGGCGAAGATAGCTCTTTGTAAAGTGCGTGCACGTATAGCAATCGCACTCGGAATCGAGCGGCGTAAGGTCGTCCTTGTACTTGCCGTTACGCACCGTGACCTTGCCAGCGTGCGTGTACGCAAGTCCGTTGCGCGCCGTGCGCGTAGGCAAAACACAGTCAAACATATCTATACCGCGCAAAACGCCCTCGGCAAGACAGTCGGGACTACCCACGCCCATAAGGTACCGCGGCATGTTGCTCGGGTAATGCGGACGAAGGACGTCCATCATGTCGTACATGACGTGCTTTGGCTCGCCGACGGATAGACCGCCCACCGCTATTCCGCACTTGGCATACGGCGCCGTTTCGCGAACAGCCTGCAAACGAAGGTCGGCAAACATATTGCCTTGAATTATCGGGAACAGCATTTGCTTTTCGTTGCGGTGGTGTACCGCGCACCTATCAAGCCACTTGAGCGTACGCGACAACGCCTTTTCGGCATACTCGTGCGTACAGCCCGGCTTACTGCACTCGTCAAACGCCATGATTATATCGGCGCCGAGCGCGTTTTGAATATCTATGGATTTTTCGGGCGTGAACATGTGCCGCGACCCGTCAATGTGCGAATTGAACTCAACGCCGTTATCTGTTATTTTATTGAGCTTTGCAAGCGAAAAAACTTGAAAACCGCCGCTGTCGGTAAGTATGGGCTTATGCCAGTTCATAAACTTGTGAAGACCGCCGTTAAGCCGCACTATTTCCTCGCCCGGGCGCATGTATAAGTGGTAGGTGTTGGAAAGTATTATCTGCGCGCCGAGCTCTTCCACCTCGTACGGCGCAAGAGTCTTGACCGTCGCTTGCGTGCCTACAGGCATAAAAACCGGCGTCTTAATAACGCCGTGCGGAGTGGTGAACTCCCCGACGCGCGCCCCCGTTTGCTTGCAAACGTGAATTTCTTTAAACAAAAAATTATCCATTGTACATCCAAAAAAGCAAATTGCTTTTAATTATAAAATTGCTTGAATATATTATATATGATAAAGCAATTCCAGTCAACGGATTAATGCGTTTTGCTCTGATACTTTTTTCTATAACAAATAATAAATTATATAAATTTGCAAATCTTTTTCCAATCGCCGTAACGCACCGCTAATACACACAAACTAATCCCCTTTTTTTGTGTACGACACGGGTCGGCATATGGTATCTATCTACGGTGACGATACACGATCAGTATACAAGAAGTTTTCTTCTTTGTCAAGTTTTTTAAGAAGTTTTTTTCTAAACTTACAACAAGGATACAAACCATTTACCGGTGGGATTAAACATGATAGGAAACCGAATTAAAGAACTGAGAACGGAACTGAACATTTCCCAAAAAGAGCTTGCCGATAAAATCGGCGTAAGCCAAAAGGCAGTCGACTATTGGGAACGCGAGGTCAACGAGCCCAAAGCGAGCTATATAGTTCAGCTTGCCGATTACTTTTGCGTGTCCTGCGATTTCCTACTCGGTCGAAGCGACGATACTTAACGTATAAAAACAGCAATATTATAGCCCGTTATATTCAAAACTCGATATAGCGGGCTTTTATTTTTAAGATATAAATTGAAATTAAATATAATCAACCGAATCCCATAAATTTTTTTGATACGAGGACTCCGTCATAAAATAGCTTCATGAACAAAAATCCCATTTTTGCTTCGATTTGAACTATCTTATTTTCTTTTTCGATCATTCCTTTTAACGTAAACCGAGACGCAATCACGCCCCTATACTCGTCTACAACTTTATTGTTTATCACGAGAGAACAAACCGTCGGTGAATTAAAAATTTGTATTAGGTCGTTGTTTTGCGTATATTCGATTCTCAATCTTCCCAATTCCATAATTACCCCCTAAGTACTTGCATAAATACCAAACAAATTAAACAGGTGCGATAAACTAAATCTATTGAAAGAAACAAGCGTCGCCGAACGAGAAAAAGCGATACTTATTTTCGACCGCCGTCTTATATATTTCCAATGTTTTTTCTCTGCCGACAAGCGCGCTTACAAGCATGATAAGCGTAGACTCGGGCAAGTGGAAGTTTGTTATAAGCCCGTCCACGACCTTAAACTTGTACGGCGGATAAATGAATATCGACGTTTCGCCGTGCCTTGCGTGCACTATTCCGTCGGGCGTAGACGACGATTCGAGCACGCGCACCGATGTTGTACCGACCGCTATTATACGCCTGCCGCTTGCTTTGGCTGCGTTTATCTTGTCCGCCGCTTCCTGCGTTACCGAGTAGTACTCGCTGTGCATTTTGTGGTTTTCCACTTCGTCCGTTTTGACGGGCAAAAACGTTCCCAAGCCGACGTGCAACAACACCTCGCAAAATTCCACGCCTTTAGCCTTTAGCTCGTTTATCAGCCGCTCGGTAAAGTGAAGTCCCGCTGTCGGCGCGGCGGAAGAGCCCACGTCGTGAGCGTACACCGTTTGGTATCTGTCGATACTCTCTAAATGCTCGTGTATGTAATGCGGAAGGGGTACTTCGCCTATGCGGTTGAGTATCTCTTCAAACACACCGTCGTATCTGAATTTAATCGTGCGCGCGCCGCCCTCGCCCTCGGCGATAATCTCGCCCGAAAGGTCGTCGGCAAACTTAAGCTTGGCGCCGAGTTTTGTTCGCTTTGCGGGACGGCACAGCGTTTCCCAACTGTCGCGGTCTACGCGCTTATGCAATAAGAAAGATATTTTGGCGCCCGTGTCCTCCTTGACGCCGGTGACGCGCGCGGGCAAAACCTTGGTGTTGTTTATGACGAGCAAATCGTCGGGGCGCAATAGCTCGGGCAAATCAAAAAAATGCCGATGCGTTACCGTATCGGTATCTCTTCGGTAAACCAACAACCTCGAGCTGTCGCGCGGCTCGACAGGTGTCTGCGCAATCAGCTCTTTTGGTAAATCGTAATAAAAGTCGTATTTGTTCATTGTCGTTTAAAAATCGTGAACGGAGCGCCGTTATTATTCGTTTTCAAAAAATGAGATCTGACCGATCGCCTTTTTGGACGGCGTAACCCCCAAATGCTTAAATGCGCCCTTTAGCGCTATCCTGCCGCGCGGAGTGCGCGCTATAAAGCCGAGCTGAATAAGATACGGCTCGATTACGTCCTCTATCGTTCCGGCATCCTCGTTGATTGCGGCGGCAAGAGTATCGAGTCCCGTCGGACCGCCGTCAAACTTATCGACAAGCACGGTGAGCAATTTCATGTCGTTGTAGTCGAGTCCGAGCGGGTCGATTTCCATATCGTTAAGCGCCTTGACCGTTATGGGTAAAGTGATATTTCCGTCGCCCATGACCTGCGCAAAGTCGCGCACGCGCTTAATGAGTCTGTTTGCAATACGCGGCGTGCCGCGCGAACGCGAAGCAAGCTCGTACGCCGCGTCGTCGTCTATTGTGATTTTAAGTAGCCGTGCCGAGCGCTTGACGATACGCACAAGGTCGTCCGCCGAATACGGCTCGAGCCTGCATATTACGCCGAAGCGATCGCGCAACGGCCCCGTAAGCATACCGGCCCTCGTCGTCGCGCCTATAAGCGTAAATTTGTTAAGATTGAGCCGCAACGAGGTTGCGCCCGCGCCCTTGCCCGTCGAAATATCGAGCACAAAGTCTTCCATAGCAGGATAGAGTATTTCCTCTATCGAATGGTTGAGTCTGTGTATCTCGTCGAGGAACAATACGTCGCGCTCCTGCATGTTGGTTAGTAGCGAAGCGAGGTTTGCAGCACGCTCTATACCGGGACCGCTCGTCACCTTGATTTCAACGCCGAGCTCTGCGGCTATAATGTGCGCAAGCGTCGTCTTGCCGAGTCCGGGCGGGCCGTACAGCAATACGTGATCTAGCGCCTCGCCGCGCGCTTTGCTTGCCGCGACGTACACCTTGAGGTTGGCCTTGACCTTTTCCTGCCCGATATACTCGTCAAAGGTGGTCGGGCGGAGCGAAACGTCGCCGTCATCGGTCAACAGTTCCTTGTTTGCAATAAATCTGTTGTTATCCATATTACAAATTGCCGAGCGCCGCGCGCACTATCTGTTCGGTGGACATATCGGGTTTACCCACCTTTTTGACCGCAACTTCCGCTTCCTTTCGCTCGTAGCCGAGGCTTACAAGCGCAAGCACCGCCTTTTCGTCAAAAGCGACCGCGCACTGTGAAACGGAATCGGACAACACCGCGCCTACGACTTTACCCTTTAATTCGAGAACAATGCGCTCGGCGGTCTTTTTGCCGACGCCTTTAATCGTGGATAGCGCGGCAACGTCGCCCCCCGCTATTACAGAACTGAGCCTATCGGTATTCATGCCGCTAAGCACCGCGATCGCCAGCTTGGGTCCGACGCCCGAAACGCCTATCAAAAGGTTAAACAGCTCGCGCTCGTTTTCGTTTACAAACCCGAACAGCTCGAGCGCGTCCTCACGCACAGCCAAATACACGGGCATTTTCACTTCGGGCTTGCGACTGCATTCCGCACAAGTGAAAGCGGACGCCGTGACCGAAAAGCCCATGCCGCCGCAATCTATTACCACTTTATTTTCGCTTACGTATGCGACCTTACCCGAAATATAGTCAAACATGTTTTACCCGTTTAATCAGTGTTTATAAATGCGACAAAAGATTATTCTTCGGCGCCGCCGTCTTCCTCGCCGCTATCAAAAGGCAAGCCGCCCTTTTGCGTTACGAGATCGCGAATCTTGTTTTCAAGTTCAGCTAAAAGCTCGGGGCGCGAAAGAATAACCTGCTTAACGGTTTCTCGGCCCTGACCGAGTCGCTCGTCGTTATACGAGAACCACGAGCCGCTCTTTACAACCAAACCGTTCTCGATAGCGAGGTCGAGTATTACGCCCTCGTTGGAAATGCCCTTGCCGAAAATCAAATCGAACTCGGCGGTCTTAAACGGAGGAGCAAGCTTGTTCTTTACTATCTTGACCTTGGTACGGTTGCCTATTATGGTTGCGCCGTCCTTAATGGGTTCGCCCTTACGCACGTCAAGCCGCACGCTCGCGTAAAACTTAAGCGCCTTGCCGCCGGGCGTGACCTCGGGATTGCCGTAAACTACGCCGATCTTTTCGCGCAACTGGTTGATAAAGATAATGCAGGTCTTTGTCTTATTGCAAACGCCCGCAATCTTTCTGAGCGCTTGCGACATCAAACGCGCCTGCAAACCGACGTGGCTCTCGCCTATCTCGCCGTTAATTTCCGCCTGAGGCGTAAGCGCCGCGACCGAGTCGATAACGACCAAGTCCATTGCGCTCGAGCGCACCAACGCTTCGGCAATATCGAGCGCCTGCTCGCCGTTGTCGGGCTGACATATGTACAGACGGGAAAGGTCTATGCCGAGATGCTGTGCGTACACGGGATCGAGCGCGTGCTCGGCGTCGATAAACGCGACCATGCCGTTGTTCTTTTGCGCCTCGGCGATTACGTGGAGCGACAGCGTGGTTTTACCGCTCGACTCGGGTCCGTAAATCTCGACAATTCTGCCGCACGGAAGACCGCCTATGCCGAGCGCAAGGTCAAGCGACAAGCAACCCGTGGGGATTGCGTCGACCGGTGTTGCGACGGAATCGGTCATGCGCATAATCGAGCCCTTGCCGTACGTCTTTTCGATCTGGGCAATGGCGTCGGCTAATGCCTTTTCCTTTTCCGACTGAGTCATGTCTGTGTTATACACTTTGAACTTTTCTTTTTTATCCATGATATACCTCTGAGTATTTTTTTATATATCCAAATCGTCGGACGCGACGATGGTGAAACCGATGATTAAGCGCCGCCGCAAGATTGCCGCATCAACTTAGTCATCAGTTTCAATGAGCGGTGCAAACGGCGCTAACGGCGTTGCGGGCTCTTGCGGCTGTTGCTGTTGCTGTTGCGGTACGACAGGCTGCTGCGTGGGCGGTGCGTATTGCTGTTGGGCTTGTACCTGTTGCTGTGCCGCCTGTGCTTGAGCCTGTGCCGCCGCGCGTTGCTTTTTTAGGCGCTTGTAGCTCATAAGACTTTCGTAAAGCAGGAACATGGCGTTTTTAACGCCGCTTTTTATGTTGTACTCTCTATCGCCGCCGAACACGTATTTTATGACGGCAATGCTCTTTTCGGAAGTAATGCCGAGCGCGATGTAGCAAAGCCCGAGCGTGCCGTTCTGTACCGACGGACCTGCGTTGCCAGTTGTTGCAACGGCTATATCGCAGTCACCGCTCGCCATAAGCCCGAGCGCCATGTTGTACGCGGTATCGCCGCTTACAACGCCCTTTTCGGCTATCGTTTCAAAGGGCACGCCGAGCCGCTTGTGCTTGGACACTACCGAGTACGTTACGACGTCCTCGACAAGATAGTCGCTCGCCCCGGGCATTGCCGTAAACTCTGCGCCGAGCGCGCCGCCGGTAAAAGATTCGGCAATCTTGATTTTTAGCCCCTCGGACTTCAAAAGCCCCGCCACGCGCTCGCCTATCGTTTTGTCCTCGTACGCGTAAGTACAGTTTTGCAAAAGCTCGACAAGCTTGACCGACAGCTCGTTCATGTCCTCTTTAGGCATGCTCGTCACGCAACGCGCATGGACCTCACATTCCAAAAAATCGGGAAAAAATCCAAGCTGAACCTTGCTCTTTTTTGTAGTAAAATCTTTAAGAATTGATTTGAGCTCGTCCACCGTTTTGCCGTACGTTTTAAAAACCATTACGGCATAACGCTTTTTCACTTTTTTATTGACAAGCGGAATAAACCCATCCGTCAAAAACGCGGTCGTCACGTTTGCACAAACGCTGTGAAGCTTGCCGTCCAGCTCGAAGTGGTCGGGACGATTGGACAAAGTGTCCTTGTACAGCTCGTAAAATGCGTCCGTGTTTCCGTCGATTACGATAGCGTCGCACGCGGAGCGGAGCATTCCAAGCGCGCCGTCGATTTCCGCGGGCTCGACCGTGACGAAAATATCCGCGCTGTGCCCGTTATCGAAAAGCACCATTTTTGCGGCGCGTATATCAACCGTTTGCCGTTCGACGGATAAAAAGCCTATCTTCATTTAACCCTCCAAAACGACCTTATTCTTTATGATATAATGACAGCCCGAAAGAATGGTAAGAATAGTCGCGAGCCCGAGCAGTCCGAAGCCGCCGTAAAAGAACACCTGCCCCGCAAGCTCGTTCCATACGATAAAATCTGCTACCGGCAGTAGCGCGAAAACCGCCATCATTTGCACGAGCGTTTTTAACTTGCCGAACATGTCGGCGGCAAGATTGATCTGCTTTGACGCGGCGACCGTGCGAAAAACGCTTATCATAAGCTCGCGGCAAAGTATAATCATGGTGCACACCGCAATCACTATTGTATAAGCTTGCACAGGCTCGGCAATCGGCTGAGTAACGCAAATCGCCACAAGCGAGCACGCGATTATCATCTTATCGGCAATGGGGTCGAGGAACTTACCGATGTTGGTTACAAGATTGTGCTTGCGCGCAAGAAACCCGTCAAAGAAGTCGGTAAGGCATGCAAAAAAGTATATTAGCGCCGCCGTCAAACGGTGCCCATCGAATTCCACAAAATAGACCACTATAAGCATAGGGATCATTATTATTCGTATTGTCGTAAGAGTATTGGGTAAGTTTTTCTTCATTCAACAGCTCCTTAACGGGTGTTCGGCTCCGATAGATACATTTTTACGGGGCAAATTGCGGTCTATATGCGCGAAGCGTCGCTTGACGTACCGACGGCTACTATGAGCGAATTTAACGACGGCGGAGCCAAAACAGCTCGCTGTCAGGTGTGTCTATTGGGAATGAACACCCGTAATCTTGCCGTACAAATCATAGTTATCGCTTTTTGTAACTTCCACTTCGTAGAACTTGCCCACGTCAACCTCGTTGCCTTTAAAGTACACAACGCCGTCAACGTCGGGAGTTTGGAACTCGGCACGCCCGACAAACAGATTTTTATCGAAGTCGGCGTCCTCGTATATTACGCGCAAGGTCTTGCCGACAAGTCCTGCGTTAAACTGTTTGGTAACTGCGGTACACACCTTGCCGAGCGCTTTTACGCGCTTAAGCTTGTCCGACTTGCTCACCTGATCGGGCAGAAACGCCGCCGCAGTACCTTCCTCGCGCGAATACGCAAACACCCCCGCATACTCCGGTTTTACACGCGTGACGAAATCGCAAAGCTCGTCGAATTCTTTTTGCGTTTCGCCGGGGAACCCGACCATAAGCGTTGTGCGTACGACTATGCCGTGCTTGTGCAGTTTGTTGATAAGCTTTTCCACGGCAAGACCGGTCGTCTTTCTGTTCATCAGTTTGAGTATTTTATCCGAGCTGTGCTGAATGGGAATGTCTATATACTTGGCTATGTTTTTCGAGCTTGCGATTTTTTGTATCAGCTCGTCGGTGACCATTTCGGGATAGCAGTACAGCAAGCGTATAATAACGGGCAGTTTTTCGAGCTCTGTAAGAAGCTCTACGAGCGAGCTGTTTATATCCATGCCGTAGCGCGAAACATCCTGCGCGACGAGAATAAGCTCTTTTACGCCGTCATTAACAAGCTTTTGCGCTTCGCCCGCTATATCGGCAATCGGACGGGATTTGTAACCGCCGCGAATGGACGGGATAGTGCAAAACGTGCACTTATTGTTACAGCCCTCGGCTATCTTTAAATACGCGACGTGCGGGAACGTAGTGAGTAACCGTCCGCAGTTTTCCGCCGCAGTAAATTTATCTGGCTCGTCAGTATCGTTTTGCGCGGCGGCGGCCTCGGAATTCGCCCCGTCGTCGCTTACGATATCGACGATTTTTTCGTAATCGAAAGTGCCCAAAAATCCGTCTACCTCGGGCAGGCTTTCCACAAGCTCGCTCATATACTTTTGCGGCAGACAGCCCGTGACGATAAGTTTTTTGCACTTACCCGTCTTTTTAAACTGCGCGTAATACAGAACGGTATCGATACTCTCTTCCCTCGCACTCTCGATAAAAGCACAAGTATTGACGATAATAATGTCGGCGTCCTCCGCCGCACTTACGGCAAAACCTACCTGCACCAAGCGATACAGCATGTGCTCGGTATCTATTCTGTTTTTATCGCACCCGAGTGAGATTACTGCTACGTTTTTCATACCGTCCTCATTAGTTACAATCAGTTATCGTCAAGGTCGTGACCGAACACCTCGCGGTACTGTTCCACAGTCATCAGTACGTCGCGCGGCTTGCTGTTGCCCGTGGACGGGCCGATATACCCGTTGGCTTCCATGCTGTCCACAATGCGCGCCGCACGGGCATAGCCTATGGAAAATCTGCGCTGTATGACCGACGTGGATATCTGCTTGGACTTGATAGCGTGCGCCATTATGCGTGAAGCAAGCGGATCGAGTTCCGTGCCTCCATCGCCCATACCGCCGTTTCCGCCCGAACCGCCGCCGACAAAGCGCTCTGCGTCCTCGTCGAAGTCGGGCTCGTAATGCTCTTTTAGATAGCTGACTACGGACAACACTTCGTCGCCGTTTACGAACGAGCCTTGCACACGGCGCGGCGCAAACGCGTCCTGCGGATAAAACAGCATATCGCCGTCGCCGGAAAGCGCTTCCGCACCCACGACGTCTATAATAATACGCGAGTTCATAGCGTCGGGCACCTTAAACGCGATGCGGCTTGTAAGGTTGGCTTTAATCGTACCCGTAATAACGTCCGCCGACGGACGCTGAGTCGCAACGATAAGGTGAATACCCGCGGCACGGGCAAGCGCCGCGATACTGCTTATCTTGCTTTCTATCTCGCTTGCGACAGCCGACTGCATGAGGTTGGCAAGCTCGTCTATTATAATGACGATATGCGGAAGCTTGCTTAGCTTACCGCTCTTTACTTCAGGAAGCGCGTTGTATTCCGCAAGCTTACTGCATGCGTACTTGGCAAGCACGGTAAAGCGCCTGTTCATTTCGTTGTCCGCCCACTTAAGCGCGTTGAGCGCCTCGTTTGGCTCGGTAATCGTCTTTTCAAACAGCGAGTGCGGCATGCCGCGGAACTTGCTGAACTCGACGCGTTTGGGGTCTATTAGGATAAACCTGAGGTCGTCGGGACTCGCCTTGTAAAGCAAGCTGACAATCAAGCTGTTAAGCCCAGCGCTCTTACCGCTACCCGTTTGACCTGCAATAAGAAGGTGCGGGATCTTTTCCAAATCACATACGACAAGCTCGCCGCCGATGTCCTTTCCTACCGAAAAGACCATGGGCGATTTGTGCTTCATAAACAGGTTGGAATCAACTACCTCGCGCAGGCCGACGATAGCCTTTTTCTTGTTGGGCACCTCTATACCTACGGCGCGCTTGCCGGGGATAGGCGCTTCCACGCGAATGCCGCTTACAGCCGCAAGCTCGTACGCAATATCCGCGCTGCGAGTTTCTATAGCCTTGACCGAAGTACCCGACGGCACCTCGAGCTCGTACCGCGTGACCTGCGGTCCCGGCACGATATTTATGACCTTGACCTGCGTCTTTAAGAAACGCGAGCATACGTCCTCGAGTATTTGCGCATTGGTCTGCAAATCCTCTTGCGACGACTCTACATGGTCGTACAGCTTGAGCAAATCGAAGGGCGGCGGCGTGTAATTATACTTGCGGTACTTTTTGGTTTCCTGCGTTACAACCGAGCCTTGCGCCTGATCTTGCAACAGGTTGTCTATGCTCATTTGGTTTTCGAGCGGCGCGTTGGACTTTTTGAGCTTGGGCGCTTTGGGCGCAGTAACCGGCAAAGATTCTTCCCCGTCCGCGTCGACGTACATTCCCGACAAATCCTCGCCGGTAAACACGTCGCCGTTGTCGAAGCCGTGCTCCGACAGATCGACGGGCTCGTCGTTGGTTATAACGAGCGAGCCATCCATAATCCCCTCGTCGATGGGATTGTCCGGTTGCGCTTCCTCGATATCGCTTACCTCGTACGGCGCACTGCCGTCGAGTATTTCCTCTTGCTGAGGTATAAAATCAACCTCGTCGCCGCGCTGTGACTTGCCGAACAAATCAAGCGTATCGTCGGCGTCGAGAATTTCTTCCTGCTTAAATCTGTCGCTCTCGAGCGGCGGTATACGCTCGGGCGCGGGCTCGACAACGGGTTCCTGCGCGACCGGTCTTGTAGCACCGTACGTGCGCAAAAAGCTTTCCTCGGCGGCAAGCGAGCTCGGCTCGGACGGGTCGATAATAGGCGCCTGATGAGTAATGGGCTCGGGTCGCGGCTCGGTATACGCCGACATAGCCGACGCGTCGATAATAGGCTCGACATGTGCGAGCGGCTGACGTGTCTGTTTGGGTCGGTCAAACGACGGGCGCACGGGCTCTTCCCTAACGGGTTGCGGCGGAGGTGCCGGGTCCTCTATGCTCTCTATGCCGACGTCGTTAAACTGAATAGATTTTTCGGGCGGAAAATACAGCGCGTTAAGATTGTTGGGCGTGCCCTCATAGTCGACTCTGCGCGGGCGTTCGGGATCGTGAGCGTCGGTATACACGCGCTCGGCGGGATCCATAAACCCACCGCCGTACGGCGGCTCTACGATTTCCGTCGGAGCCGACGATGCAGTCGACCCGGGCGTAGGCACAGGCACAGGCGCCGGGGGCGGCGCTTGCGTTTCGCGCTTTTGCTTGAATGTTTCGACCGTTTGACGGCGTATCTCTTCAGAATCGCCGTACAACGTTTTGTGCGCGATTTCGGCAGTCGTACTGCGTTCGGGCTCGTCCATAACGGGCGACTCACCGTAGTCGCTGACAGCGCGCTTATTGCGCGTGGGCATGTCCGTTGCCGTGCCCGATTCCATGCTCATTTCCGCAGTCGGGCGCTCTATCCTGCCCGTAAACAGTCCGGGATTGGGCGTTGCGTCGATTACGAGCTGAGGTTCGGCAGGTCTAATCGGCGCTTCGGGCTCGGGCGCTTCCTTTTGCGCCTTTTTGGATTTGCGCGCACTGTTCCATACACCGATACGCGAAAACGCGTTTACCATAAACAGCACCGTCACTACAAGCGCAACCGAAAAAATAACGTAGCATGCGATTTCGGTAATAAGCGATTTAAGACCGAACGCGATAAGCCCCATGATTACGCCGCCCGCCGAAAACTTGGCGGAATACACGGCCTCGATATAGCCCGAAAAATCGCGCGTCAAAAATTGATGGGTCGTGGCAAGTTGTAAAATAATGAGCGCAAAAACTATTGCAATCGGAAGGCACACCTTCAGCCGCGTCGACGCCGATACGGTGCGACCGAGCAGAATAAAAATGCCGAGCAATAATAAAGCGATCAAAATCGGATATGCCATAATTCCGAACGTGCCCAAAATCACGCCGAAAATAGCCTCGCTGAAAATACCGAGGATGGGCTTGATAACGATACACAGCAACAAAAACGCGGAAATAACGATAAGCGTTACGCCCAATACGTCATGCTTTCCGTTTAGATTTTTATTCTTCCGTTTTTTGTTTTTATTCCGTGCCACAATACTCCCTCCCGGATAAAATGCTGAAAAAAAGCACAAATATCTATGCAATAAAACGTGCACAACAGCTTGTGCAATCCGTCTACCTATTTCTGTGCATTTTAAATTATAACACAAGGGCAGTTTTTTTTCAAGGCTTTTGTACCAAAAACCCAAACTTTTTTATATCCTACCCATTTCCCTACTTCTTTGAAAAGAAGTAGGCAAGAAACTTTTAAACAAAAATGTTATTTATCGATTATAA